>JBKHEF010000015.1:0-60707 GCA_046540955.1 Wenzhouxiangella sp. | reverse complement strand
GCGCCCACCACGGCCACGTCGACGTGTTGAAGTTCTTTACTCATCACTCATCTCGGTTGTTGCTCAAGGTGCGGACCAGGCATTCATTGTAAGGTCCAGGCCGGTGCAAGATCGACTTTGCGGTCTTCAATCCAGCCGCCGGAGGCGGTATCGTGGCAACTCGTTTCGGACATTGGAAAGCACTCATGGATAGCCGTCCTGCAGCTTCGGCAGCCAGGCCGCATCGGGCCGAACTCGGCTCGCGCGCGCTGTTTCCCGACCTGGAGGTGCCGGTTTACCTCAACCATGCCTCGGTCAGCCCGCCGAGCCTGGCGGTGCGCGCTGCGGTCAACCGCACCATGGACGGCTATGCCCGGCGCGGGATGGCCTGGTACAGCGAGGAAATGGACCGGCGCGAGCGCGTGCGCGGCCAGCTGGCCCGGCTGATCGGGGCGGATGCCCCCGACCTGGCGCTGGTGCCCAACACCTCGGCCGGGGTGATGACGGTTGCCCTTTGCCTGCCCTGGCGGCACGGTGAGAGGATCGTGCTGTTCGAAGGCGAGTTCCCGACCAACATCACGCCGTGGCAGCAGGCCGCGCGTCGCCACGGCCTGGAGATCGTGTGGATGCAGGCCGAGGCGTTTCGCCACGATCGCGCAGATGCGCTGGAGCGGCTGGAAGACCAGCTGCGCACCGGCGTGCGCCTGGTCGCGGTCAGCGCGGTGCAGTTCACGACGGGTCAGCGCATGCCGCTGGCCGAGATCGGCGCGATGTGCCGGCACCACGGAGCAGAGCTTTTCGTCGACGCCATCCAGGCCGCTGGCGTGGTGCCGCTGGACGTCCAGGCCATGTGCATCGACTATCTGACCGCCGGCAGCCACAAGTGGTTGATGGCGCCGGAGGGGCTGGCCGGCTTCTATGCCGCCCCGCAGGCGGCCGAGCGCCTGCAGCCCAACGTCGCCGCCTGGCTCAGCCACGAACAACCCTTCGCGTTCCTGACCGACGGCCCCGGCCAGCTGCGCTACGACCGCCCGATCGTGCCCAGCGCGCGCATGGCCGAGGCCGGGACCTTCAACGTGCTCGCCACCGCCGGGCTGGAGGCCAGCCTGGGGTTGATCGAGCAGCTGGGGGTCGAGAACATCTTCAACCACGTCCAGGCCTGGCACAACGCGGTCGAGCCGGGCCTGATCGAGCGCGGGTTCGAGAGCGCGCGCATGATCGATCCGGCCGGACGCTCCGGAATCTTGAGCGTACGTCCGGCCGATCCGCACACCACCCCGGCCTGGGCCGCTGGGCTGGCCGCGCATGGCGTCAGCTGCGGCAGCCCCGATGGCTGGCTGCGGCTGTCGCCGCACTGGCCCAATGCGCTGGCCGAGGCAGATGTTTTGTTCGAGGCGTTCGACCGGGTTGTGCCTGCGCTGAACGGGTAGACCCAGGCGATGAGTTCTTTTCCGCAAAGCCGCTTTCTGCCGCCGGAATCGGAACTGTCCGAGCGCTTCATCCTGAGCGGGGGACCGGGCGGCCAGCACGTCAACCGCACCGAAACCGGGGTGCAGCTGAGTTACGATGTTGCGGGCTCGGATTTTCTGGATCCGGCCACCAAGGCCCGCCTGATCAACCTGGCCGGCCGCCGCATCGACAGCGACGGCGTGCTCACCATCGAGGCCAAAAACCACCGCAGCCAGCGCCGCAACCGCGAAGACGCCCGCGCCCGGCTGGCCGAGCTGATCGAACAGGCCAGCCGCCAACCGCGCCGGCGCATCCCCACCCGCCCGAGCAAGACCGCAAAACGCAAGCGGCTCGAGACCAAGCGCGAGCGCGGGCGAATCAAGCAGACGCGGGGCAAACCGGACATGGAGGGCTAAACAGCGGAAGACGCGCGGAGATCACCGGGGTACACGGTGATCGACCGACCATCACTCGATGCCGAATGGCCAGCCGTCGGCAAGCGCGAGCAGCTCTGCCCGGGCCCGGTAGGGGCAGTTGACGATCGCCATGCCGCATCCGGTCATGCGACCCATCCGTTGACGGTCGGTCAAGGTGATGCGCAGATCCAGCCAGCGCTCGCCATCAAGACCGAGAGCGCCAGGGATGCCATCCGGCGTGGTCTCTCGACCCTCGATCACCGGGTACCAGATGGCGAACACGGCATGCGCGCAGCGCTTCAACGCGCCTTCCATTGCCTTGGCGAGGTCGGCCAGTTCACTCCTGCGTTCGTAGGGCGGGTCGATCAACACCAGTGCCCGGCCCGTCGGCGGCGGCAGCCAGCGCGCAAGGGCGGCATAACCGTCGCCGGGATGAATCCAGACCTTGTGCGGGTCTTTGAAATGCTCAATAAGCGCGCGCTGCTCGGTGGAATGCAACTCGCAGATCACCAGCTCGTCCTGGGCGCGCATCAGATCGGCCAGCAACCGAGGGGATCCGGGGTAATGGCGCAGCACCCCATCCGGATTGTGGCGGCGCACGGCGGCAAGATAGTCCGACAGCGGCGCGGGCACCTCCTCGGCATTCCACCACGCGCCAATGCCGCGTTCAAACTCGCGGTTTTTCTGCGCGAAATCCATCGACAGGTCGTACATCGCCGCACCGCCATGGGTGTCGATGAAGCGGATGCCCTTGTTCTTGCCCTGCATCGCGCGCACGAGCGCAATCAGCACCGCGTGCTTGAAGACATCGGCCGGGTTGCCGGCATGGAAGGCGTGGCGGTAGCTGAGCATAAAGAAGGTGGTGCTGTCCCAAGACTTTGCGATGGCTCAAGGTCGCCGGATCGATCAATAGTATGGCAAGTCCGCCGGAGTGGGGCCGTGCCGGCACAGCGCAAGGCGCAGATTTCCAGCCACCTGCCAATAAGCACTAGGCTATCCTTCAGGCATGGCGACGCTCGAAGTATTCAGTATCACCCTTGCCTTTGTGTTCGGGCTGGCGGTCAAGCACATAGGGCTGCCCCCGCTGGTGGGCTTTCTGGCCGCCGGCTTCGGGCTGAACTGGTTTGGCCAGCGCTTCGGTCTGCTGCCGGCCTTTACCGGCGATGTCCTCGATCATGTGGCCCACCTGGGCGTGTTGCTGCTGCTGTTTACGGTCGGGCTGAAACTGAAATGGCGTCAGTTGGTCCGGCCCGAGGTCCTCGGCGGCAGCGTGCTGCACTTTGGCATCACCGTCGCGGTGTTCGCCCCGGGGCTCCATTTGTTCCTGGGGCTGGACTGGAAGCTGGCCATCACCATTGGCATTGCACTGGCGTTCTCCAGCACGGTGCTGGCGGCCAAGATGCTGGAGTCCAAGCGCGAGCTCACCGCCTTTCATGGACGTGTAGCCATCGGCATCCTCATCATCCAGGACCTGATCGCCCTGGCCGTCCTCAGCCTGGGCGGAGGTCATGAACCGTCGCCCTGGGCGCTGCTGGTGTTTGCTGTACCCCTGCTTCGGCCCATCCTGTACTGGCTGATCAACGCCGCCGGCCACGATGAGCTGCTGGTGCTCATGGGCATGATGCTCGCCCTGGTCCTCGGCGGGATCGGTTTTGAATCCGTTGGCCTGAGCCCGGAGCTGGGCGCGCTGGTCATGGGCATGCTGCTGGCCAACCATCCGCAGGCCGGCGCGCTTTCAGAGTCGCTATGGGGCTTGAAAGAACTCTTCCTGGTCGGATTTTTCCTGCAAATCGGCATGTCCGGCCTGCCCGACCTGAACGACTGGCTGTTTGCGCTGGTGATGGCCCTGATCCTGCCGCTGAAGGGTCTTTTGTTCTTCGTCATCCTCACCCGCTTCCACCTGCGGGCACGCAACGCCTTCCTTGGCGCCTTGACCCTGTCGGCATACAGCGAATTCGGCCTGATCGTGGCGGCCGGGCTGCCGGTCCTGTCGGACTGGCTGGTACCCCTGGCCCTGACCGTTGCCCTGTCCTTCGCGCTGGCCGCGCCGCTGAACCATCTGGCCCATCCGCTGTTTGAAAGATTCGAGCGCTTTCTGTGCCGTTATCAGCGCGATGACGCCCACCCCGACGAAATTCCGCCGGATCTGAGCAAGATCCGTGTCCTGATCTTCGGCATGGGCCGCACCGGCACGGCCGCCTACAATGCCATTTTTCCGAAAGTAGACGCCATCGCCGGTATCGAGGCCGATCCCTACCGGGTCGATGACCACCGCAACAAAGGCCGGGACGTCTATCTGGCGGATGCCGAGGACAGCAACTTCTGGAACAGCATCAGGCTGGATCGCCTGGAGGCTGCGGTGCTGGCCATCGATGACCTCGAATCCAAGCTCATTGCCGCACGCCAACTGCGCCGACGTGGCTTTACCGGCGCGATCATCGCCCACGCGCTCTACGAGGAAAACGCTGCCCTGATCCGTGAGGCCGGCGCCGACGAGACCTACCTGACCATGCAGGAGGCTGGCGTCAGTATGGCCGGGCATGCGCTGCACGCGCTGGGTCAGGGCCCCTCGCCTGCCTGATCCGGCGATCTGTCGATCAGCCCGCACAACATTCGCCAGATTGGGCGTCGTCGATGCCGGTCGCCTGGCCTAGAATGAGGGCTGGCTGAAAGGTGGTGGCGCAGTTGATCCTGGCATGAATCCTCTGGTCCGACAGTTCCTGGACACGCTGCTCCACTCCGCGCGCAACCTGCTGCCGATCATCATCGTGGTCGCGGTTTTTCAGTTTGCCGTCCTCCGGCAGATGCCCGAGGGGCTGGGGCCGATGCTGGGCGGCCTGGCGATCGTGGTCCTGGGCGTGGCGCTGTTCCTGCAGGGTCTGGAGATGGGCATTTTTCCGGTCGGCAAGAGCCTGGCCGATGAATTCGCGGCCAAGGGCTCATTGCCCTGGCTGATGGTGTTCGGCTTCTGCATGGGATTTTCAGCCGTCATTGCCGAACCGGCCCTGATTGCGGTGGCTGAACAGGCTGAAATCATCAGCCAGGGCAGGATCGATCCATGGACGCTGAGAATTCTGGTCGCCACCTCGGTCGGCGTGGTGATCGCGGTCGGAGTGGTGCGGATCATCCTGGGCTGGCCACTGCACTGGATGATGATCGGCGGCTACCTGACCGTGGTCACGGTGACCTTCTTCTCACCACCCGAGATCGTCGGCCTGGCCTACGACTCCGGCGGCGTGACCACCAACATCGTCACCGTCCCCTTGATCGCTGCCCTTGGACTTGGGCTGGCAGCCTCGATCCGTGGCCGCAACCCCCTGATCGATGGTTTCGGCCTGGTCG
The DNA here is from genome assembly GCA_046540955.1 of Wenzhouxiangella sp. GTDB lineage: Bacteria > Pseudomonadota > Gammaproteobacteria > Xanthomonadales > Wenzhouxiangellaceae > Wenzhouxiangella. The sequence goes on along the minus strand of JBKHEF010000015.1, from coordinate 55,521 downwards.
CCCTGGCGGTGATGGTGCCGATGATTACGGTCCAGGCCTATGGCATCTTGGTCTTCGGCAGCGCTGATGAGAGTAGCGGGACGAGTTCGTCCCTGCTGGAGACCTGGTCAGCGCCCGATGAGAACGATCAGCCCGGCGCGGTTGCCGGGCTGCTGGGCGACCTGCTCAGGATGGTCCGCGATGTACTGCCGATCGTGCTGGTGATTCTGTTTTTCCAGTACCTGGTCATCCGCAAGGCCCTGCCCCGGCTGCCGATGGTGATATTCGGTTTCGCCCTGGTGATTGTCGGCCTGTATGCCTTTGTCATCGGCTTGAAGATCGGCCTGTTTCCGATCGGCGAGAGCATGGCTGAACAGCTCATCGCCCATGGCAGCGTGTTCTGGCTGTACCTGTTCGCATTCGCCATCGGCTTTGCCACCACCATGGCCGAACCGGCCCTGATCGCCGTGGGCAGAAAAGCCGAACAGGCGGCCAAGGGCAAGATCAACGGCAACGCAATCAGGCTGGTTGTCGCCCTTGGCGTTGCCGTGGGCATTACCATCGGCGTTCATAGGATCATTGCCGGAGACTCGATTCACCTGTACATCATGGTCGGCTATGCACTGGTCATCGCGCTGACCTGGCTGGCGCCGAAGTACATCGTGGCGCTGGCCTATGACCTTGGCGGCGTGACCACCTCGGAGGTCACCGTGCCGCTGATCACGGCTTTGGGGATCGGCCTGGCCACCCAGATCGAAGGGCGCAACGTCATGATCGACGGCTTCGGGCTGATCGCCTTTGCCTCGATTTTCCCCATCGTCAGCGTCATGCTGTATGCAATCACGGCCGAATTCCTGGCCCGAACCAGAGGTGGATAAACCATGAAATTTTCTGTTCTTGTGGCAATCCTGGCCGAAGAAATGGAGGACAAGGCCATCGACATCGCGCGCGAAACGGGCGCCGGATCGGTTACCTTGCTCAATGCGCGCGGCATCACCTCGGATGTCAAGAAGACCTTCTTCGGCTTGACCTACGAGGGCGCGCAGTCGGTCTTGCTGTTCGTGCTGGAGAAAAAACTCTCGCTCCAGGTCCTCAAGGCCCTGATCCGGGAACTGGAGCTGGACAACAACCCGCGCGGCATTGCGTTTACCCTTCCGCTTGAACATCTTGGCGGCATCGATACCCGGGATGTCGACCAGTTCACCAAACATCTTGAAGACGAAGTCTAGGAGAAACAGACCATGGCAAACGAGGCCTCACGCAAACTGGTCGGGGACATGATGGTCAGCGACGTCGTCACGATCTCGTGCATGGCAACGCTGCGCGAGGCGATGGAAAAGATGCGCGATCGCCGGGTCAAGTCACTGGTGGTCGAAAAACGCCACGACAGCGATGCCTGGGGCATTGTCACCTACACCACCATCCTGCGTACCGTGGTCCAGGAAGAAGGCGATGTCGACCTGATCAACGTCTACGACATCGCCAGCAAGCCGGCCGTGACCGTGCCGCGCCAGCTCGAAGTCCGCCATGCCGTCCAGATGATGCTGGACCTCGACATCAAGCGCGTCATCGTCTCGAGCAACAACGAGCTGGAAGGTATTCTGACCATGCACGACATCGTCAGCGCGATCCTGGAAAAGGTCGAGGACTGACAGCGCCGGATTGGGTATCCTGTGCGCCTGTCCAAAATCCCGTCGCACGCCATGCCCGCTGTCCTGATCGCCCTGCTTTTGCTGGTCTCCTCGCTGGCCTTCGCCACCGAGAGTCCGTTTCTCCCCGAGACCCGCTATGTCGATGAGGCCCCGTCGCTGGAGGACGTGGTCGGCCACAAGCTCGGCGAGCGGATCAGCACGCCGGCCCAGATCCGGACCTGGTTCGAGGCCCTGGCCGAGACCTGGCCGGAACGGATCAAGCTGGTGCCGTATGCCGAAAGCTGGCAGGGTCGCGAGCTGTTCTATGCCGTCATCGGCACGCCGGAGCGAATCGCCTCACTCGACGACATCCGGGCCGACATCCAGGTCATCGCCCACCCGCACCGGCATGCATCTTCGGCCGTAGAGCGGGCGCTGGAGCGCGTGCCGGCCACCTACTGGTATGCCGCCACCGTGCACGGCAACGAGATTTCGCCGTCGGAGTCGGCCATGCAGCTGGCCCTGCACCTGCTGGCCGCCGACGAAGACCCGGTGGTCGACGAGATCCTGGCCCACAGCCTGGTATTCATCAACCCGGTTCAGAACCCGGACGGACTGGCCCGTTTCATCCACGCATTCGAAGAAGGGCTGGGGCTGGAACCGATTGCCAGCCGGCTGGCGGCCGAGCACGACGAGCCGTGGCCGAGCGGGCGGGTCAACCACTACCTGTTCGATCTGAACCGCGACTGGCTGGCCATGACCCAGCCCGAAACCCGGGGTCACGCCGATGCCTTGCTGGACTGGTACCCGCTGGCTTTCGTCGATGCCCATGAAATGGGCACGGATGCGACATTCTTCTTTGCCCCCGAGGCGGTCCCCTACAACCCGCTGCTGGCCAGCGGCCAGCGCGCCAGCCTGGAAGTCTTCGGCCGCAACAATGCGCGCTGGTTCGACCGTTTCGGCTTTCCCTACTTCACCCGCGAGGTCTACGACGCCTTCTATCCCGGCTATGGCGCCAGCTGGCCGTCGTACTACGGCGGCGTGGCCATGACCTACGAGCAGGGCTCGGCCCGGGGGCTGCTGGCGCGCACCCAAAGCGGCGAGGAGTTCACCTTTCTCGACACCGTCGAGGAATATTTCATCGCCGCTCTCGCCACCGCCCAGACCGTGGCCCGCGAGCGCGACCGGCTGTGGAGCGATTTCGCGACCTACCGGCGCGAGGCGGTGGCCATGGCCGGCAGCGACAGCCCTGGCGGCTGGGTGATTCCGGTGCAGCAGGACCAGGGCGGCGCTGACCGGCTGGCCACCCTGCTGGCCCGCCACGGTGCCGAGGTCTTCCGGGCCGATCAGGAGATCAACACCTGCGGCCGGGATCTGCCGGCCGGCAGCTACCTGATCCCCGGCGCCCAGCCTTCCCATCGCAAGCTGCGCGTACTGCTCGATGAGCGGGTCGAAATGGATAGCGAATTCCTGGCTGCCCAGGAACAGCGTCGCGCCCGCGACCTGCCCGACGAGATCTACGACGTCACCGCCTGGTCGCTGCCGCTGATGTTCAACGTCGACGTGCTGGAATGCAATCGCTCGCTGAGCGTCAACGGGCTGACGGCGATCAGCGCCGACGACCATGCTGCCGTCCAGGCCCTGGATGGAGAGGCGGCCGTGGCCTGGGTGGTGCCGGGTGGATCCACCGCCAATCCGCGCTTTCTGGCCGCCGCGCTGCGGCGCGGGCTGAAGGTTCTGTCCAACGAGGAAGCCTTTGTCCAGGCGGGTCAGAGCTACCCGTCCGGCAGCCTGATCGTGCCGGTTGCCGGCAATCCCGATGACCTGGTCGATATCATCAACGCGCTGGCCGAACAGACCGGTGCCCGGCCGGTCGGGCTGGATTCAAGCTGGATCAGCGAGGGCCCCAGCCTGGGCAGCGGCAAGGTCCGACCGCTGATCGCGCCGCGCATTGCCATGGCCTGGGACGCCTCGACCGACTTTTACAGCGCCGGGGCCGTGCGCTTCGTGCTCGAACACCAGATCGGCTACCCGGTCACCCCCATCCGCGGGCGCACCCTGGCCCGCGCCGATCTGAACCATTTCGACGTGCTGATCCTGCCCGACAGCGGCGGCGGGCGCTTCGGCAGCTATGCCTCGGTACTGGGCGAATCAGGTGCTGGCCACCTGGCCGACTGGGTCGAAAACGGCGGCGTACTGGTGACCCTGGCCGGGGCCACCGAGTGGGCCGCCCGACCCGAGATCGACCTGCTGGCGCTGCGCGCTGAATACCAGGCGGTTGCCGACGATGGCGAATCAAGCAGTGATGAAGGCGAGGACTCGGCCCGGGTGCCCGGCACCCTGATCGAAAACGCCGAGCAACTGGATGCAGCGATGCGGCCGGAGGGTGAGAACCCGGATTCAGTCAGCGGCGTGCTGGTGCGCGCCGAGGTGGATGAGGAACACTGGCTGGGTGCGGGCATCGCCGAGACCGTCCAGGTCCTGGTCCGCGGCGACCGGATCTTTGCCCCGCTTGATCGCGACCAGGGTGCGACCGTCGCCCGCTACGCCGGCCCCGATCAACTGCTGGCCAGCGGCCAGCTGTGGGAAGAAAATCGCCGGCAGCTGGCCTACAAGCCGTTCGTGGTGGTCCAGCGCCGCCAGCTCGGTGTGGTTATCGGATTTACCGAAGACCCGGCAGTGCGCGCCTACCTCGATGGTCTGCAGGGTCTGCTGGCCAATGCAACCCTGCGCGCGGCCAGCTACAGCCAGCGGCTGCGCTAGCCGACCGATGGCAGCTTACTTGTCGTGGATGAGGTGACAGTTGGCGCACTCCAGCTCCATGGTATGGGCAGAGATGGCCATGAAATCCTCGTTCGGCCGGTGGCACATGGCGCAGGTCTCGTCGGGCACCGGCTCGGGCGGCACGCGGACATTGGCGAGATGCTCGTCGGCCCCGTTGCGATGGCAGACCATGCAGTTCTGGTGGGCCTGCACCGGCGTTTCCTGCATCGCCCGGTGACACATCAGGCACTGATCGTTGTCGGCCAGCGCCGGAACGGCCAGCCAGGCCAGCCCCAGCATAATGACTGCAGCGCACACTCGATTCACCATTCTCTCCTCCGTTGGCATGAGCTCAACTGACCGGCAGATGCCTCGGTCACCGATACCCTGAAGGCTAAAAGATAGCACGCTGATCACACTCTGGAAAACATGCGCAACAAATACGATGCCGTCATCGTCGGCGGCGGCCACAACGGCCTGGTAGCGGCCTGCTACCTGGCCCGGGCCGGACGGTCCGTGCTGATCCTGGAGCGCCAGGACCAGCTCGGCGGCGCCAGCGTCTCGCAACGCCTGTTCCCGGATTTCGATGCGCGCATCTCGCGCTATGCCTACCTGGTCAGCCTGTTTCCCGAACGGATTCGGCGCGAGCTCGGTCTGGATTTTCGCCTGATCGACCGGCCGGTGGCCTGTTACACGCCCGATGGCCGCGGTGGCGGGCTGCTGCTGGGCGCAGGCGATGCGTCCTCGGACCAGCGCCAGATCGCCGCCCTGGGCCCGGATGAGTGGCACGGCTACAGGACCTTGATGGAAAAACAGCGCGCGTTCGCCGAACTGGTCTGGGACAGCCTGCTCGAACCGCTCAGATCGCGCCGGGCCTGGCAAGAGATCTTCCGCTCGGCCGGCCACGAACAGCTGTGGCAGGATTTTGTCGAGCGTCCCCTGGGCGAAGTGCTCGAAACCCACCTGGCCAGCGACCTGCTGCGCGGGACGGTCTTTACCGACGGCAAGATCGGCAGCTCGGCCGGCGCCCACGACCGCTCACTGCTGCAGAACCGAACCTTCCTGTACCACGTCATCGGCAATCGCAGCGGGCAGTGGCGGGTGCCGGAGGGTGGCATGGGCCGGCTGGTCGGGCAACTGGCCGAGTGCGCGCGGCGCGCCGGCGTCGAATGGCGGCTGGGCGCCGAGGTGATCGGAAGCCAGGCCGCGTCATCGGGCCGGATCGCCGTGACCTTTCGCGAAAAGGACCGGGAACTTGAGGTCGAGGCCCGCGACCTGCTCTGGAATGCCACCCCGCCCGATCGCCGGGCGCCCGACCCATCGGGGATCGACGAGGGCACTTCGTTCAAGATCAACATGCTGCTTGAGCGCCTGCCGCAGCCGGCCGATCCGCGGATCACCCCCGAACAGGCCTTTGCCGGCACCTTCCACATCGACGAAGGCTATGGCCAGCTGGCGGCATCCCGCCGGGACGCCCTGGCCGGCCAGATTCCGACAACACTGCCCGGCGAGGTCTACTGCCACACCCTGACCGATCCGAGCATCCTGTCGCCCGAATTGCATGACCGTGGCTACCACACCCTGACCTGGTTCGGCCTGGATCTCCCCTATGCACTGTTTGTCGCCGACAACGAGGGTGCCAAACAGACCGTGGTCAGCCGATTTCTCGCCGGCCTGAATCGTCATCTGGCCACACCGCTGGAAACCTGCCTGGCCCGCGACCGCACAGGCCGGGCCTGCCTGGAAGCGAACAGCCCGGTTGACCTGGAACGCGAGCTCGGCCTGCCCCGGGGCAACATCTTCCACAAGGGGCTGTCGTGGTTCTTTGCCGAAGACGACTCCGAGATCGGCCGCTATGGCGTCGAGACCGGCCAGCCCCATGTGTGGATCTGCGGCTCGTCGGCCCGGCGCGGCGGCGCCGTCAGCGGGATTCCCGGCCGCAATGCCGCCATGGCCATCCTCGATTCACGGTCCGGCTGATCCGTCGGCGACGGACCCTGAGCGGCCGGCTACCTGCCTGGGTGCGACGATCGGCTCGACCCAGCGATCGAACACTTGCGCGATTTCACTGCCGGGCATCGCCTGACCGTCCCGTACCTGCTCAGCCAGCTCGAACAGGCCATCGATGATCGGCATCCCGTCGATCTCGGTCTTGAGCACCACCCCGCCGTTGTTGAACAGCCGCTGCCAGGCGGCCCGGACCTCGGCCCAGTAGGCACTGGTCTCTTCCCAGTACCTGTAGGCGGGGGTGAAGTCGACCTCGTCGGTGGCCATGTAGTTGTTGAAGCCGAACTCACGCACCAGCACCTGCCGGGTGTCGCCATTGACCCGCACCACCTTGGAGTTGTCCTGCTCGTGGGTCCAGCCTTCGGGGGTGATGGTGTGACGGTTTTCCACGTTGAGCGCGGTGTAGTCATCGCGCGTGGTGTAGTCACGGCGCGGCAACGGACGCCAGCTGCGGTCCGAGGTCCAGGTTGGATGACCGTAGCGATGATTCCAGCGCCCGGTCCCGCAGTAGCGCGGCGCGTCGGAGACCTCGAACACGCACTGCGTCCAGGCCGCCTGCGTAATCTCCGGATCCACCGCTACCTTGCGCCAGGTCTGATCGTCGAGAAACTCCAGTCGATGGCTGGCCTGCCAGGTCCAGTCCTGGCGCCAGTGCTTGATGACCTGGGCGCCGTCGGCACCGCCGACCAGCAGCAGGTGCTGGAGCACGATGCGATCGGGTTCGTCTTCGACCACGATCACCACTTCGGAAGCGCCGCTGCGCTTGGCCTCCTTGCGCTCGTAGCCCTCGGCCAGGGCCACGGTCTCGTCGAAGGCAAAGGTCACCACGTACTCTCCGGCCATGGCCAGAATGGCCGCGCGATCGGCCGCCGGCGGCGCTGCCTCGGCGCCCACCTGGCTGGCGCGCTCGCCGGCCGGCTCGACCCGCGGCTCGCTGTCGGCGCCTGAGCGCGGGAGACTGCCGGCACAAGCGGTCAGCAAGAGCACGGCGGGCAGGACAACAATAAGGTGTCGCATGGATACTCTCCTTGTGGGTCGGTCGGTCATTTGGTCAGGATCAGCTTGCCGAAGCGGGTTTCGCGCAGTTCGTAGCGGTGGCCGTTGTGACGGATCAGGATGCGGCCATCGCGCCCGAGCAGCATGCGGCTGTCGATTTCGCTCACCGCATCGGCGGGAACCTTGTCGGCTTTCCTTTCCTCGGTGCAACGAGGGGATGTCATTTCAGCCATTGGAACTCCCGGGCCATGCTCAGGCGCAGCGACCGCCCCGGCTGGTCGATCGCGTTGGGGTGGATGCGGTAGTCCTTGTCGAGCAGGTTGTCGAAACCGAGGCGAAACTCGAAGCCGGCCAGCGCGCCGGTGCGCGGCAGCCAGGCGGCGTTCAGGTCGACCTTGCCGTAGCCTGGCGTGGTCAGCGCCCCTTCGGGCACATCGTCGCGGGCGCGGGCAGCAATCCATTCGCCGCCCAGGCGAAGCTGACGGTCGAACAGGTACAGGCCGGCCGCAAGGCTCAGGCGGTCGGACTGCAGGCTGGCCAGTTCGCCGCCGCCGTTGCGGCGTTCGCCGTCGAGCAGGGTCAGGCCCAGCCGCACATAGCCGCGCGCATGGGCCAGTTCGGCACTGAACTCGGCGCCTTCGATCCGGGCATCGACGTTGCGGTTGCTGGTGATGCCGGGAAACACCAGCGTCCGGGTGATCGGATCAAACGCAGGCTGGCCGCTGATGAAGATCACGAACTGGTCGACGAAGTCATCCACATCACTGCGGTGGGCGGTCGCTTCCAGGCTCAGGGAAAAATCGCTCTCGGCCAGGCGCGGGGTGCGCCAGCGCGCGCCGACCTGGAACTGGCTGGACTGTTCCGGCGCAAGTTCCGGGGTGGGCACGAACTCATTGATCACGACCTGGCCGGGTCCCAGCGGCACGACAAAATGTACGCCATCGGCGTACAGCTCGGTCAGGCTGGGGGCGCGAAAGGCCTCGGCGTACTCCACCCACAGGTAAGTGGAATCGGCCGGCTGCCAGCCCAGGGCCAGGCGCGGCGTGGTCTGGCTTTCGTCGCGATCGGGAAAGCCACCGTCGGCCGAGTAGCCGAAGTCGTCGTAGCGCACCCCCGGAATCAGCGACACGCCGCCGGCCAGCGGCAGCTCGAGCTGAGCGAAGACGGCCTGGTAGTCGACCTCGGCATCCGGAAACTGGCGCCGGGCCTGGCCGTTGCGCAGCCCGCTCTGGCGATCGCGGTAGAGCTCGGTCCCCACGGTCAGCCGCAGCGGTTCGTCACCGCGCCGGCCGAGCTCGATCGAGTTGACCAGGTCCAGCCCGCGGGTGTCGAAGTCGGTGAAATCGACCCGCCCGTCGTCGAGCCGGAACTCGGTCGCCTCGACCTCGTTGCGGTAGAGCGTGGCGGTCAGGTCCAGCCAGCTTAGCGCCGGGTCATCGTTGCGATAGCTCAGGCGGGTCTGGCGGCGCTCGGTCAGGCGATCGACCAGGTTGGTCGCGGTCGCCGTCTCGTTGCTGTTGGTCGGATTGAGGCCCTGGTTGTCAAAGCGCTCGACGCTGAGCTCGAAGCGCTGATTCGAGCCCGGCTGGAAACCCAGCTTGAGCAGCTGGCTGTCGATCTGGTCGCGGGTAGCCAGGATGTCGCTGCCCGAGCCATCGACCAGGTCCTCGCCGACCTCGCGCCGGGTCACGGCCGCCAGCCAGTCAAAACCGCCGTGCTGGCCATAGGCGGTCAGGTTGGCCTGCCACTGATCGCCGTTGTCGTCGTAGCCGCCGCCCAGGCGCAGGCCCAGGCCGTCCTGCTCGCCGATGCGGCTGCGCCCGGTGCTGGTCTCGATCACGAACACTCCGCCCAGCGCCCCGCTGCCGTACAGCGCCGAGCCGGCCCCGCGCAGCACTTCGATCGAGTCGATCAGCGCCGGATCGAGCAGGAAGCGGCCGCCGTGGGCCTTGTTGTAGTTGAGGCGGCCGCCATCGACCCGGATCACAACCTGCTCGTCGGCAAAGCCGCGAATCGAGGGTTCCTCGGCGATTCGGCGCGGACCACCGAAGATGCTGACACCCGGCACCGCCTCGAAGACGTCCTGGAAGCCATACGGCTGGACGAGGCTGATCTCGTCGCGCGAGATGCGGCTGACCGAGGCCGGCGTGGTGAACGCCAGACGCTCAGTCCGGGTCGCGGTCACCACGATCCGGTCGAGCCGGAACAGTTCGGTGACCGGAAACGATGCGGCCTCGGATCGCTCGCTTTCAGGGGCTGCGGTCGGTCCGGGTTCGTCGGCGGCGAGGCTCGAGCAGGCCAGCAGCATCAAGGCGGGGATGAATCGTTTGAACACGCAAGATCTCCAGTCCGATGAAAATGCGCTGCCGCGGGCAGCGCGGGGGTTGTCGGCCTGGCTGGGTATCGCGAAGGATACTGGCTGAGCGGTGTCGGGAAATCACTGTAATACGAATGCGAATGGTTTGCAACCGCAAAGTGGCCGGGGCACGCCGAAGCCCCGGCGCAATGCCTGAAATCCGGGATTTCGGCGCAGCGCTTAAGTCGGCGGCGTATGCTGAAACGTGCAGCAGGAAAATACTGCGTCCGCCGTGACCTGCCGAAAGCGGCTGCAAAGGTAGTTCGACGCGGCATGATTGGAACAAGTTGAACCGTTGCTTGAAGGCCTGGCCAGACCGCCCATCGCAACAGGAGACTTCATCATGAGCAACTTCAATCAGCAGCGCGAGGAGATGGTGCAAAGCCAGCTGCGCAAGCGGGGCATCCGCGACGAGCGCGTGCTCGAAGCCATGTGCGCCGTGCCGCGCGAGCGCTTCGTACCCAGGCGCCAGCGCGATTTGAGTTATCGCGACGGGCCATTGCCGATCGAAGCCGGCCAGACCATTTCGCAACCCTACATCGTGGCGCTGATGGCCGAAGCGCTGGAACTGGAGGCCACCGATCGGGTGCTTGAAGTCGGCGCCGGCTCGGGCTATGCCGCCGCGGTCCTGGGCCGCATCGCCGCCGAGGTGTACGCGATCGAATACCACGATGAACTGGCCGACCTGGCCGCCGGACGCATGGCGACGCTGGGCTACGCCAACGTAGAAATCACCCAGGGCGACGGCACCCGCGGCTGGCCTTCACAAGCGCCGTTTGACGCCATCCTGGTTTCGGCCGGCGGCCCGGATGTACCGCCGACGCTGCTCGAACAACTTGCCGTCGGCGGCTGCATGGTCATTCCGGTGGGCGACCGCACCCGTAGCCAGGAGCTGCTGCGGGTGCGAAAAATCGACGACCACGAGTACCAGCAGGAGTCGCTCGGGCGGGTGCAATTCGTGCCGCTGGTCGGCAGCGAAGGCTGGCAGGCCGGCGAGCCGGAGCTGCCGAAACCGCCGCGCGGGCCGAAATTTTCGCTCAAGCGCCAGCGCCTGTCGGGCCGCATCGCCGAGGCCTGCGAGCCGTTCGACGCCATCGACTCAGCCAGCGTCGAGTCCATCGTCGAGCGCGCCAAAAAGGCGCGCGTGGTGCTGATTGGCGAGGCCAGTCACGGCACCTCACAGTTCTACCGGATGCGCGCGCGCATCACGCGCGAGCTGATCGAGCAGGCCGATTTCAACGTGATCGGCATCGAGGCCGACTGGCCCGATACCAGCATGCTCGATCGCTGGGCCCGCGGCTGGGAAGGGCCGCCGCTGCCCGAGCCGCCGTTTGCGCGTTTCCCAAGATGGATGTGGCGAAACCGCGAGATGCTGGAATTCGTCGACTGGCTGACCGAGCACAATCGCGGCCTGGCCGACCCCGAACAGCGGACCAGCATTCACGGGCTGGACCTTTACAGCCTGTACAACTCGATCCAGACCGTACTGGAGTATCTGGATCGCGTCGATCCGGCAGCCGCCGACCGCGCGCGCCAGCGCTATGGCTGCTTTTCGCCCTGGGAGAAGGAGCCGGCCACCTACGGGCGCGCCACCGTTTCCGGCCAGCGCGAAGACTGCGAAGACGAGGTCATCGCCACCCTGCGGGATCTGCTGGCCCGGCGCATGGACTACCGCACGGCCGACGGCGAGGCGCTGTTCGACTCCGAGCAGAACGCGCGCGTCATCCAAAGCGCCGAGCGCTACTACCGGGTCATGTACCACGGCTCGAGAGAGTCATGGAACCTGCGCGACAAGCACATGTTCACCACCTTACAGGCGGTCATGCGCCACCGCGGCGAAAACGTCCGGGCCGTGGTGTGGGCGCACAACAGCCATGTCGGCAACGCCGCGGCCACCGAAATGGGCTTGCGCGGCGAGACCAATATCGGCCACCTGGCCAGACAAGCCTGGGGAGACGAGGCCTACCTGATCGGCTTCGGCACCGATCGCGGGACCGTGGCGGCGGCCTCGAACTGGGACGAGCCGATGCAGGTCATGGAGGTCCGCCGCTCGCATCGCGACAGCTACGAGCAGGTTTGCCACCAAAGCGCGGTGCGCCAGTTCAAGCTGCCGCTGCGCGCCGACGACGACCTGCGCGAGGCCCTGTCCACACCGCGTCTGGAGCGCGCCATCGGCGTGATCTACCGGCCCGAGACCGAGCGCATCAGTCATTACTTCCAGGCGGTACTGCCCGAACAGTTCGACGAATACATCTGGTTCGACGAAACCGCGGCCGTCGAGCCGCTGACAGACAGCGACCGCGACGCCCTGCCCGACGAGCACCCGCTCAAGGGCTGAGCCGCGCGGCCGCCGGCTGCGGTCATGCGCCGGCCGGCAGATCCCTGAGCAGGCCGGCCATGTCGTCGGCGTGCTCTTCTTCCTGGGCCAGGATGTCTTCCATGATTCGCCGCGAGGTCGGATCCTGGTCGCCCAGGTAGCGGGCCACCTCGCGATAGCTGTCGATCGCGATGCGTTCGGCGACCAGGTCTTCCTCGATCATTTCCTTCAGGCTCTCGCCCTCGACGAACTCGGCGTGCGATCGGCTCAAAAGCCCTTCGGGCGAAAAATTGGGCTTGCCGCCGAGCTGAACGATGCGTTCGGCGATCCAGTCGGCGTGCTGCTGCTCCTGGTTGGCGTGCTCGAGAAACTCCTCGGCCGCCACGTTGGCCTTGATGCCGTCGGCGCGAAAGTAATGGCTCTTGTAGCGCAGCGTGCAAACGATTTCGGTCGCCAGCGCCTCGTTGAGAATCTTGATGACGTTCTCGCGATTGGCGCTGTAGCCCTCGGTCACCGCGCCTTGTTCGATGTGCTTGCGGGCCCGATCGCGCAGGGTCTTGACGTCGGTCAGGAATGGTTTATCAGTCATGGCTTGTTCTCCATTTCGAGTTTTTGCAGCAAGTCTGTCCGTCAACCTTAATCAACTTCACGCCGCCAGGTCCGGATTGGAGCGAAATCGGTGCCCTGCTGAGAACACCCGCCGTTAGTCGATGCCAGAGCGGATCGCTCAGGCACTCTGTCGACGGGCACCTCCGTCACCGAACCAGGCCCGCGCATCTTCCAGCGCGCAATACAGCGCCGGCACCATGATCAGCGCAATAACCGTGACGAATAGAATTCCGAAACCCAGGCTCAGCGCCATCGGGATCAGAAACCGGGCCTGGAGCGAGGTTTCGAAGATCATCGGCGCAAGCCCGAAGAACGTCGTCAGCGACGTCAGCAGCACGGGCCGAAAGCGACGCAGGGTGCCGTCGATGACGGCCTGGCGAATGGATTGACCCTCTGAGCGACGTTGGTTGATGGTCACGATCAGGATCAATGAATCGTTGACCACCACACCGGCCAGTGCCACCAGGCCAAACATGCTGATCAGGCTGAGATCGAACCCCATGAGCAGATGCCCCAGCAGAGCGCCGAGAAAGCCGAAGGGCACTGCCAGCAAAATGAGCACCGGCTGGGCGTAGCTGGAAAATACGACGGCCAGCAGGCCGTACATCACGATCACCGCCAGCACCATGCCGTAGGCCAGCGCCTGCAGCGATTCGCGCTGATCCTGCTGAATGCCCGACACGTCGAAACGCAAGCCGTCAAAACGCTGCTGCAGCTCGGGAATCTCGCTGTTGCGCAAAGCGGCGTTGACCTGGCCGGCCGAGGTCACGGCGCGGTCGACGCGGGCAGTGACATTGACCACGCGCTGGCCCTGCTCGCGCTCGATGACGGTGCTCGAGAAGCTGTAGTCGATCTCGGCCGCCTCCCGCAACGGGATTTCGCCGCCGTCCGGCGTCAGGATGATCTTGTCGAGCAGATCGCCAACCTGGCGGCGATCATCCTGGGCCCGCCGCACATAAACGCGCAGCTCATCGGCGCCGCGCTGGGTGCGCAGCGCCTCCTGACCGAAGAACGCGCCGCGAACCTGGCGCGCCAGATCCAGTTCGGTCACCCCCAGCGCGCGCGCCGCCGGTAACAGGCGCAGCTCGATCTGGGGCTTTCCGGGGTCGAAGCCATCGTCGATCTGCGATACCCCGGCATAGCCGCCGATCGCCTCGGCAAATTGCCCGGCCGCTTCGCGCAAGACCCCGAGGTCTTCATGGGCCAGGCGGAACGAGATATCCGGCCCCTGTCCCGGACCAGCCCGGTAGGAGAACGACAGTTTTTCGACGCCGGCGATCTCGCCGATCTGCTCTTGCCAGCCGCGCGCGACCTCGGCGGCAGAGACCTCGCGCCGGCCGGCGGGCACCAGCGAAACCGCCACGGCAGCCAGATGGCGGGCGCTGTCGGCGGCTTGCGAAAGCCCGCGCTCGCGGGCCGCGTCCTGTGAGCCGATGGTCGCCAGAACGCCTTCGACCACCGGCGCCTCGAAGGCCTGCTCCTGCAGCCGATCGATGGCGTCGACGACCAGGCGCGTGACCCGCCGAGTCTCGTTGACCGGCGCCCCGACCGGCAGCTGGATGTTGGCGGTGACGATATCGGACTCGATTTCGGGCATGAACCGGAAGGCAATGCGCCCGCTGGCGACGTAGCCGATGGCGATCAGCAGCAGCGCGAAACCGGCCACGATGGTGAAGTAGCGCCACTCGACCACAGCGCCGACGAACGGCCTGAAATAGCGCTCAACCAAAGCCTGGAAGCGTTCGGAAAACGTCTGCTGCCAGCGCGCCGCCCGGCGCAGCCACGAAGCCCGCTCCTCGGTTCGCATGTGGGCCAGGTGGGCGGGCAGCACCAGGAAGGACTCCATCAGCGAAAGCAGCAGGATCGGAATCACGATCAGCGGGATGACGCGGAAGAATTCGCCGAGCACGCCCGGCAGAAACAGCAGCGGCACGAACGCCACGATGGTGGTCAAGACCGAAAACACCACCGGCTTGAACACTTCGCGCGTGCCTTTGAGCGCGGCCTGGGGCGCACTGTCGCCGCGCTGCAGGTAGTGAAACGACGCCTCGCCGACGACGATCGCGTCATCGACCACCACGCCGAGCACCAGAATGAAGGCAAACAGCGAAATCATGTTGATCGACACGCCGAGCCAGGGCATGACCAAAAACGAACCGAGCAGCGCCACGGCCAGTCCCACCGTGACCCAGAACGAAAGCCTGGGGCGCAGAAACAGGGTCAGGATCAGCAGCACCAGCAGCAGCCCCAGCAGGCCGTTTTTGACCAGCAGATTGATCCGATCCTCAAAAATGATCGACGCGTCATCCCAGATGTGCATCTTGAGCGTCGACGGCCATTCCCGGCGCATGCGCTCGACGTACTCACGCACCGCGCGCGAGCCCTCCACCGGCGAGTGCTGGTTGCTTCGATAGACTTCCAGGCGCACCGCCTCGCGGCCGTTGAACAAAGTGGCCTGCGCGGTTTCACGAAAGCCATCGACGACCTCGGCGATCTCGCCCAGGGTGATGCGGGTCCCGTCCGGTCGGGCGATGATCGTTATGTCGGCAAAAGCTTCGCCGCGGTCGCGTCGCTCCATGATGCGCAGCAGATAATCGCCCGTCGCGGTCTCGAGATCGCCGGCCGGAAGCTCGACCGAGGCCCGATCAATGCGCCGGGCCAGTTCCGATCGGGTCAAGCCGAACTTGCGCAACACCGCTTGCTCGACCTCCACGGCGATCTCGGGCTCGGGCAGACCGGCCAGCTCGACCTGGGCAAGCCGCGGGTCGCGCAACAGGTCGCGCCTGGCCTGCTCGGCGCTTGCCCGCAGCGTCTGTCGACCGACTTCGCCGTAAAGAACCAAAGACAGCACCTGACGGCGATTGGTCGGCGCGCTGATGATCGGCCGCTCGGCGTTTTCCGGAAACGACGTAATCCGGTTGACCGCGCTTTCGATATCGTTGCGCGCCTGGTTGAGGGACGCCCCGCGCGCGAGTTCCGCGCTGACCTGGCCCTGGCCCTCGCGCGCGACCGATCGGATTTCGTCGATGCCGTCGATGCCGCGCATGGCCTCCTCCACGGCCAGCACGATGCCCTCTTCCACTTCTTCCGGCGTGCCGCCGGGATAGGGCACGGTCACCCGTACCACGTCGAGCACGGCTTCCGGAAAGACCTCCTGCTGGACACGCGACAGCGACAGCAGGCCGCCTACGAGAAACACCAGCATCACCAGATTGGCCGCGACCGGGTTGGCGATCACCCAGCCAATCACGCCATCGCGATCGGTCTCGCTGTCCCGGGATGCGGCGCTCATTGGGCTTCGGACGCGTCGTCCGCGGCGTCGGTCCGCAGTTCCATGCCCTCGATGGGGTTGGCGATCATGCTCGTGACCACCCGGTCTCCGGGCTCGAGACCGTCGGAAAGGTAGACCCGCTCATCGCGGCGCAGGAAAATCTCGGGCTGGCGGATGGCCAGCGTGCCGTCGTCGGTCATCACGAACAGCCGGTCCCGGTTGCGTATCGCGCCGGCCGGCAGCTCGACCAGCTCGCGCTCGGCGGCCAGCTCGATTTCAACATCGACAAAGGCCCCGAACAGCATCGGCCGGATCGGGTCGGACCCCGCATCATCACGCTCGCCGGCGGCCTGCTCGAGCCCCAGCGGATCGTCCATCTCGAGCACCAGCCGGGGCATGCGGCCGGCCGGATCCAGGCTCCCGGCCAGATGCAGGATGCGGATCGGTCGGTCGACCTCGATATCGCCGAGACGGTAGCGGGCCGTGCCGCGCGAACCGTTCTCGGCGTTCCAGCCCGGAATCTTGAGGTGGGGCAGATGGCGGGCCGGGATCGGGACGAGGACGTGGGCGGTTTCGGTACCCAGCAGCTCGGCTACGGGACTGCCGGGCTGCAGGACCTGGCCGATCTCGATCTCCTCACCATCGACAATGCTGTCGAAGGGCGCGGTCACCGTGGCCCGGGCCAGATTGAGCCTGGCCTGCTCCAGCTCAGCCTGGGCGCGCTCGATCGCCGCCCGGGTTCGGCGCAACTGGGGCTCGCGCAGAATCAGACTCAGCTTGTCGTCGGCCTCCACGTTCGAATCAGACTCCCGGAACGATTCCAGCTCCTGGCGCGCCGAGGCCTGGCGGCCCTGCTCCAACTCGAGTTCGGCGCGCGCGTCCTCCAGGCGCGCCGAAGCCTGGGCGACAGCCAGCTCGAAATCGGCTTTCTCCAGCTCGACCAGGGTCGCACCGGCCGCCACCCGTCCGCCGAGGACCAGCGCCGGGTGGACGCTGACCACCCGGCCGCCGACCTGGGCCGGCAAAGACAGCGCCCGCGCCGGCTGCAGTTCGCCGTGGGCGTCAATCGAAGGCCGCAGGGCCTGGGCGGGCGCATCGATGACCTCGACCAGCACGGCCGCAGACCTGGATTCGCCGCGCGGGGCCGACGATCCGGTCAGGAGAAAATAGGCGGCCAGGCCCACGGCCAGTGCGAGCACCGCCAGCGAAGCCAGCAGCTGGCGAAGCCAGGGACGACCCGACCCCGACGACGCCGTGTCCGATCGACGGCTCATCGATCCAACGGCCCACTCGCATGCGGCGGCACCGGATCGGCGCACTGGCGGCCAGCGCAGCGCGCGACCGGACTATTCGATCTCGCCGGTCTCGATGCGCTGTTCATAGATTTCTTCAAGCTCGTAGATATCTTGCATCAGCTCGAAAAATCCGTGCCAGTGGGCGTAGTCGGCCGCACCATGCAGCGCGCCCATGCGCGCCCGCCGGCCCTGGTGGTGCCACATATGGTAGAAGGTGAGCTGAAAGTCGTCGCTCCAGGGGTTGTCCTTGAGCAGGCCTTTTTCTTCGAGCTCGTCCCTCATTTCCTTGGCCGGGTCGTAATAGGCCTGGTTGTACAGACGCACGGCCTTGTCGGCCTGCTGGAAGAAGCTGTCGGTATGCAGGCTGCTGTGGCAGGCGCTGCAGACCTGCTCCATCTTCTCGCGCCCGGCCGGGCCGTCGCCCAGGATGGGGCTCATCGGATCGTCGGAGTCGCGCACGGACGAGCGCTGGGCCCATGAGACCCAGTGCAGGCGCTCGGAAACATTGTGCGTGGTCTTGAGCTCGCCGATGCCCGCCATGTGGCAGGTCGAGCACACCGGCCCGCGAAAATCGCCCACTTCCCAGGCGCCCGGGGCGACGTCCCAGTTCCATTCCTCGTCGTTGCGGGTGTTGTAGATATGGCCGTGCTTGGAGGCTTCGAAAATCTCGATGTTGGGATGGTCCGGGCCCAGATGACACTCGGCGCAGGCGAACGGCTTGCGCGCCTCGGCAATCGAGAATCGGTGGCGCGAGTGGCAGGCGGTGCAGTTACCGGTGCTGCCGTTGGGATAGACGTTCCCCATCCCGGCGTTGGGCCAGGTCTCGGGCGTCGGTCGTCCGTCTTCGTCGAGCTTGATCTCGGTGCCGTGGCACTGCATGCAGCCGGTTTCGTTGGGCGCTCCGGCCAACTCCGGGTGGTTTTGACCTTCGTGCACGTCGGTCAGGGCATGCAGGTTGTCTTTCGGAACAATCTGGTGATAGGAGCGATAGTGGCCACTCTCGGTGAACTGCTCGTGCTCGACGGCGTGGCAGCGCGCGCAGGTGCTGGGCGGAACGAGGACGGAAATATGGACCTCGTCATCGAGCATCGAGGCGTCATAGTCGGACATGTCGAAGACTTCTTCATGCAGGACGGCGGTCTCGGAATCGGCCGGCACGGCGTGGCAATCGATGCACGACACGCCGACATGGCCATGCCGGCTGTGGCGCCAGTCGTTGGTGGCGTTGGGGCTGACCTCGGCGTGACAGGTCACGCAGTTCTTGCCCGCTTCGGTCAAGCCGCGATCGATCGCCAGCGTCTTGATCTGGGTCAGGTCGCCGGGGTCTTCGTTCTGGGCCGCGGCAAAGGTGGCCAGGCAGGCGAACATGGCCAGAAGGATCAGTTGGTGAATCGTTCGCATGGCAGTTGCCCTCCTCATTCTCCGAAAAATCGATCAAGATGCGCGCTCAGGTTTTCATGACCGACGTGGGCGTGACAGGTCACGCACTGGCGCTCGGTCTCGCCCTGGAAATACGCGCGATGGGCAATGAAGCTTGAAGGATTGCCTTCGCTGGCGCGCTCGAGATCGCTGTGGCATTGCAGGCAGCCGGAGTCGAACACCAGGCGTTCGCGCTCCTCGCGCTTGGCTTCCCAGTCGATCTCGTCGATGTCGTAGGTCAACTGCGCCCACAGGCTGTGGCTGCCAAAGCGGACCTTGGCCCACATGTAGTTGAGCGGATTGTTGTGCGGGGCGTGACAATCGGTGCAGGCGGCCTGGATGCCCTGCTCGCCGGCTCCGCCGTGGACATCCTCGCGGTAAGCGGCCACCATCGGCCGCATGGCGTGGCAAGTGCGGCAGAACTCGGCGTCGCCGGTCTCGTGGACGACGACATCGGTAATGGCCCATGAACCGATCACGAAAATCGGAATCAGAATGGCAGCGACGATGGCATACTTGACCCAGCGCATGACGGGCACCCTCCAGTGGCGTCTGTCATTTACCCTATTGCATCGCTGGCCCGCCTGCCTGGCTTGAGCCGATATCGGTAAAAATTGCCCCGGGTTCGAACCGAAAAGCCCGCCGTCGCGCGCGGTCAGAGTTTTTGCAGCAAGCGCACCGCCGCAAACGGCGCGTCGTCTGCCGTCAAGGCCTGCTCGAGCCGACGCTTGCCGGCATCGTCGTCGGGAAAGACGGCAAAAACAAGCTCGGCGTGGATTTCGCTGCCGACGAAATGGAACACGAGGTCTGCAATCTCGGCCCCCGGACAGATCGCGGCCACCCTCGATTCGACAAGCTTTTCCAGTTCATCCCGCATCGGGGCCTCGGCCGCGCCGGCCGGATCGTGCGCGTGCCCGGCCGGGCCGATGTGGACGGTCACGTCCGTGACGTCGGCATGCTCGTGCAGTACGCGATGCTCGACCAGTTCGGCAATTCTGTGGCCCTCGCTGACCGATATCAGCGCATCGACCTTGACCTGTACATCCAGCACGATCTCACCGGCCAGCCGGCGTGCCCGCAGCATCCGGCAGTCATCGACACCTTCGGTCTGGGCGATGGTTTCGGCGATCGCCTGGCGATGCTGTGGATCGATGGCCGCCTCGACCAGTTCGTCAAAGGCGTCGCGGCCCAGGCGGTAAGTCACTCTGAGCAGCAGGACGACGACGACCGCGGCGGCCAGCTGATCCCCGTAGACAAAGCCGGCCAGGCTGGCGACGATGCCGGCCAGGACGGCAACCGAAGAAAGGCCGTCGGCGCGGTGGTGCCAGGCGTTGGCGACGATGGGCCTGGAGTCGACTTTCTTGCCCTGGCTTAGCGCATAGCGAAACAGGGCCTCGTTGAGCACAACGGACAAGCCCGCCGCGATCAGTGCCACCGTGCCGAGGTTCCGGGCCGTCTTGCCGGCCAGCAGGTCGGATAGCAGATTCCAGCCCAGCCCCAGGGCCGTGGCCAGCAGAAACCCCGAAAGCAGCAGCGTGCCGAAGGTTTCAAACTTGCCGTGGCCGTAGGGGTGGGATTCATCCGCTTCGGCCCGGCCCAGGCGAATCGCCACGAAGGCAATCAGATCGGTCAGCAGATCGGCCAGGGAGTGGATTGCATCGGCGATCAGCGCCTGCGAGCCGGACATCCAACCGCCGACCCCCTTGACCCCGGTCAGGGTCAGGTTGGTGAGCGCGCCGGCAATCGAGGTTCGCCGTGCCGCGCGCTTGGCCGCATCGGCCTTGTCTGAACCGCTCACGGCTCTTCCCCGGCCGGCGGATACGGCCCGCCCCTGGCCGGCAGCGATTCAGGTCGACCGGCCGCCATAGCCTGAGGCTAATGCCTGTGCCGGCCGACCTGCTGCTGGCGCTGCTGGTAGGTCACTTTTTAGCTCTTAGGAACGATGCGCATGATGCGACCGTCGGATTCATCGGTGGCCAGGTAGATGTAGCCATCCGGGCCCTCGACGACCTCGCGCACGCGATGGCCGACGTCCAGCCACTCCTCGGCCACGACCCGAGCGTCTTCCATCACCAGCCGCGAGACCAGGGCCGAGCGCAGCCCGCCGACAAACAGGTCGCCGCGCCATTCGGGAAAGGCCTCGCCGGTGTAAAAGGTCATGCCCGAAGGCGCAATCACCGGGTCCCAGTAATAGACCGGCTGTTCCATGCCGTCCTGTTCGGTCTTGCCCTCGTAGACTTCACCACCGCGGTACTCGATGCCGTAGGAGATGGCCGGCCAGCCATAGTTCTTGCCCGCCTCGGTCAGATTGAGTTCATCGCCGCCGCGCGGGCCGTGTTCGACCGTCCAGAGCTCGCCGGTTTCCGGGTGAACGTCGGCCGACTGGATGTTGCGGTGGCCCCAGGACCACATTTCCGGTGCGTATTCTTCATGGTCGACGAAAGGATTGTCTTCGGGTATCGAGCCGTCGGTATGGATGCGCGCCACCGTGCCGATCAGGTTGGTCGGGTCCTGGGCATTCTGGCGCACCGGATGGCCCTGCCGGTCGCCCATGGCCACCCAGAGGGTATCGGCATCCTGAAACACGATGCGCGAGCCGTAGTGGCCGACCGATTCAACGCTGGGATACTGGCTGAAGATGATTTCCACTTCCTCCAGCGCGCTGGCGTCTGCGCTCAGCCGGGCGCGGGCAACGGCCGTGTTGTTGGTGCCGTCCTCGTGCGGTTCGGAAAAGCTCAGGAACAGCGTCCGGCTGGACTCGAAGTCGGGCGCGAGCGCCACGTCGAGCAGCCCGCCCTGGCGGCGCGCATCGACCTCTGGGACGCCGGCAACCGGATCGGAAATATCGCCATCGGCGCTGACCACGCGCAGGCGGCCGGGCCGCTCGGTGACCAGCAGGGCGCCGTCGGGCAGAAAATCGATCGCCCAGGGATGCTCCAGCCCCTGGGCCAGGGTTTCGGTCGTCCAGTCTGCGGTGGTCGCGGGCCTGGGCGCGCGCGTCTGACCGGCAAAAGCCGGCTCGTAATCGCTCTCGGGCGGGCGCGTTTCTTCCGCGGCTGGCTGAGCTGCCCGGGCCTCGCGGGCAGGCTCAGCGGCCCGGCTCGAATCCGACTCGGCAACACCCGGATCGGCATTGCAACCGCTCAGGGCAAGCAGCAGAACAAACGGCAATACATGGCGCATGGTATGACCTCAAGGTGGCAAGAAAACCGGCGTTCATCCTAACCCGCCCCCGGCCCATCGAGTGGCTCTTGCGCGCTCAATCAGCGATTTCGGCCGAGCAGGGCATCAACCAGCACCCCGGCCAGCTCGCGGCAACTGGCCTCCGAGGGGTGATAACCATCGGGGGCAAACTGCTCCGGGCTAAGCTTCTGGTCGAAAGGCACGTAGACCGCGCAGGGCCTGGATGCAAACACCTGCGCTGCCGCCCGATCGAACGCCCGGGCGCGCAGGCCGAACAGCGCTCGCAACGGCTGCGGCAGGCGCGGGAAACACTGCAGCGGCGGTACCCCGAGCAGGACAATCCGGGCGCCCGGAGAGTGCCGGTGGAGCGCGTCGATCAGGGCAGCCAACCGCTCGCGCCATGAATCAATGCTTTTCAGGCCGGTGATATCGTTGACCCCGACCGAGATCAGGAGGTAGTCGGCCGGCGCGGCAGGCAGACGCGGCACCAGACGATACAAGACCGCAGCCGTCGTGGCCCCGGTCTGCCCCAGGCTGGTCCATTCAACACCCCGATCAAGACGCTCGGCCAGGCACACGGCAGTCTGGCCCACGCAGGCCTGTTCAAGTGTTCGACAGCCCACCCCGGCGATGATGGAATCGCCAATGGCGATCAGACGCACCGGGTCCGGCCCCGGCACCCGGCCGGCCGGATCGCCGGCCGCATCGGCAAATCGCCGCGCCCGCCGACGCACCCACAGCGCCTGCGGCAGAAGCAGCACAAACCCCAGCCAGAACAGCACCTGCATTCGTGACAACCAGAAAGACATCGACCTGCCATTATGCATCGCCATCACGACCTGCCCGGCCAATGACCACCCCACCGTCCGACCGGGGCGGTTATAGTTTCGGGCCTGTTTTTCCCTCACCTGTTCCTTCAAGCTTCATCGATACATCATCGCAATGACCGAGAAAAGTCCATCCCCGCCACCCCTGATCGAACGCGCCATGGCCCTGAAAGCCCCGTCCATAGAGGCCCGCCCGATCCAGATCGAACAACTCGGCCGTACCCGGATCGACGCCTACGGCTGGCTGCGCGACGACAACTGGCAGCAGGTCATGCGCGACCCCTCGGTGCTCGAGGCCGATATTCGGGCAGTGCTGGAGGCCGAAAACACCTACTACGGCGAAGTCATGGCACCGCTGGCCGGGCTCGAGGAACGCATCTTTCAGGAGATGCGCGGGCGGATCAGGGAAGACGACAGTTCCGTCCCCACCCGCGATCGGGAATGGTTCTATTACTCGCGCTTTCGCGAAGGCGGCCAGTATCCGATCTTCGCTCGCCGGCCGGCCGATGCCGACGGTGAGATCTCCGGTGAGGAAATCATCCTGTTCGACGGGGATACTGAGGCCGAGCCGCACGACTACTTCCGCCTCGGCGCCTTCGAGCACAGCCCGGACCAGCGCCTGGTCGCCTGGGCGGTCGACACCCAGGGCTCGGAGTACTACGCCATCCATATCCGCGACCTGGCCAGCGGTGAAGACATCGCCACCCTGACCGAGCAAGGCTACGGGTCGCTGGTCTGGGCCAATGATTCGCGCACCATCTACTGGGTCTGGCGCGACGACAGCGCGCGGCCCAAGCGGGTTTACCGTCAGGCGATCGACGCCGCGCACGCAGAGCTGGTCTACGAAGAAACCGATGATGCCTTTTTCATCAACGTCGACCGCAGCGACGGAGATACCTGGATCATGGTCGAGACCAGCGGCCACACGACCAGCGAGATTCGCCTCTACGATGCCGATGATCCGTCCGCAGAAGCACTGCTGGTCGCCGAGCGTCGCGAGGGGGTCGAGTATGCGCTGACCGAAACGGGCCGGGCGATGTTCATTCTGACCAACCTGGACGACGCCACCGATTTCCAGATCATGCAGGCCCCGGTCAGCGATCCCCGCCGGCCCAACTGGCAGCCCTTCATCGCTCATCGGCCCGGGGTCTACCTCACCGGACTGATGGGCTTCGAACACTGGCTGGTCCGTTCGGAGCGCGAGAACGCCCTGCCCCGCATTGTCGTTCGCAATGTCGACAACGGCGAGGAGTATGCGATTGATTTTGATCAGGAAGCCTACTCGCTGGGCATGAGCGGCGGCTACGAATTTGCCACCGACCAGATGCGCTTCAGCTATCAGAGCCCGTCAATCCCGGCCCAGACCTGGGACTTCGACATGGCCACGCGCCAGCGCACCCTGCGCAAGGAGCAGGACATCCCGTCCGGACACGATCCCGACCGGTACACCGTGCGCCGGATCCTGGTCGAGGCGCGCGACGGTGAAGCCGTACCGGTCACGCTGCTGTACCGCAACGACACGGCCATCGATGGTTCGGCGCCTTTGCTGCTGTACGGCTACGGTGCCTACGGCATTTCGATCCCGGCCAGCTTTTCGATCAGCAACCTGTCGCTGGTCGACCGCGGCATGATCTACGCCATCGCCCACGTCCGCGGCGGTACCGACAAGGGCTATGGCTGGTACCTCGACGGCAAGCTCGACCGCAAGATCAATACCTTCAATGACTATGTCGACGTCGCCCGGGCGCTGATCGAGGCCGGCTATACCGGGCAAGGCCGGATCATCGCCTTCGGCGGCTCGGCCGGCGGCCTGCTGGTGGGCGCGGCAATGAACCAGGCGCCCGAGTTGTTTGCCGGGGTGATCGGCGCGGTGCCGTTCGTCGACGTGCTCAATACCATCTCGGATGCCACTCTGCCGCTGACCCCGCCGGAATGGAACGAATGGGGCAACCCGATCACCGACGAGGCCGCCTACGATGCCATTCTCTCCTACAGTCCTTATGATCAGGTGGACGCCAGGGACTACCCGCACCTGCTCGCCACCGCCGGGCTGACCGACCCGCGCGTGACCTACTGGGAACCGGCCAAGTGGGTTGCCCGGGTGCGCGAACTGCGCGCCGACAACGGCCTGACCCTGCTCAGGACCAACATGGGCGCCGGCCACGGCGGGGCGTCCGGACGCTTTGACTCGCTGCGCGAACGCGCCCAGGACTATAGCTTCGCCCTGCTGGTCAGTGGCCTGGCCGATAGCGAGTCCGGGAACGGTAGCGAGCCGCAAGCCGCGCGCTAGATCGCGCCTTCAGCCCGGCTCGGGCAGGACCGCGGAGCGCAGGCTGCGCTGGGCAATGGCACGCTCCAGCACGACCGGCTCGGCAGCGACCAGGGTGAAGCGCGATCGGGCGCGGGTCAGGCCGGTATAGATCAGCTCGCGGCTCAGCACCCGGCTGGGCCGGTCGGGCAGGATCAGCACGGCGTGGTCGAACTCGCTGCCCTGGGCCTTGTGCACGGTCATCGCCCAGGCCGTCTGGCAGTGGCCAATCCGGCTGGGCGCGTAGTGATGCAACAGGCCGTCGGCCTTGCGGAAGACCACCCGCAAGCGGTCCCGGCCATCGGGCTGCGGCCAATCCAGGCACAGGCCGACATCGCCGTTCATCAGCCCGGTGCGGTAGTCGTTGCGGGTGATCATCACCGGCCGGCCGTGGAACCAGGTTCGGGCATCGTCAATCAGCCCGGCGGCAACCAGCCGGCGCCGGATCCTTTCGTTGAGGGCTTCCACGCCCCAGGGGCCGGCGCGGGTCGCGGTCAGGACCTGGAAACGGCCCAGTTCGGCCAGACATTCGCCGGCCCAGTCGGCCACCGCCCCGGACCGCTCCGGGCTCGGCATTCGCCCGAGCGCGGCGAGGTAGCCACGATAGCCCTCATCGATCAGCAAGCGCCCGAGTGTTTCATCTTCCGGGCTGGCTGGCTGCAGCCGGGCCAGCACCGGCGCGCCGGCATCCAGGCATTCGATGGCCGCGTCGGCCCGTCCGGCGTTGACCACCGCCGCCAGCGCGGCGATGCGGGTGTTGAAGCGGCGCGGCTGGCGCAGCATGACGCTCGGCCCCGGGGCGGCTGGCAGCGGGTCCGGTGAAGCGCCAGCCACCGTCTCATCGGTCACCCGGCCCACCCAGGCGGCCAGTTCGGGCTCGAAGCTGACCCGGTCGGCACCGCGGCACAGATCGCCGAAGACCGCGCCGGGCTCGACCGAGGCGAGCTGATCCTTATCACCCAGCAGCACCAGCCGGGTGCGCCCATCAAGGCCGCCGAGCAGCGCATGCATCATCTGCAGATCGATCATGCTGGCCTCATCAACGATGACCACATCGGCCTGGACCGGGTTGGCCGGCTGGTGGTGGAAGCGGCGGCTGCCGTTGCGGGTGCCGAGCAGGCGATGCAGGGTGCGCGCCTCTTCCGGTCGCCAGGCCTCGACCCGGAACTGCGCCGGCAACTGGTTCCAGCTTTCCCGAACCGCCTCGGTCATGCGAGCCGCGGCCTTGCCGGTCGGTGCAGCCAGCAGAATGCGCAGGGCGCGCTCGGCACCCGTGGCCTGGTTGACGGCCTGCAGCAAGGCGAGCAGCTTGACCAGGGTCCAGGTCTTGCCGGTACCGGGCCCACCGGTGATGATGGAAAAACCATGGCGCAGGGCCACCGCGCAGGCGATTTTCTGCCAGTCAGGCCCGGACTCGTCCGCGCCGCGTGGAAACAGCTCGTCGAACAGGACAGCAAGCCGGTCTGCCTCCAGCGGCAAGGGCTGCGGGCGGCCACGCGCCGCCAGGTCGGCATACACCTCGCGACTGGCGGCCCAGTTGCGCCGCAGGTACAGCCGGGTGCCGTCCAGGACCAGCGGGGTCGTGCCGGGCCCGTTGGAAACCAGGCGCGACTGCCCGAGCAGGGCCAGCCAGTCCTCCACATCCAGGGCGCGAATGTCCTCGTCCACGGCCCGAACGGCCAGCGCCAGTTCCTGGTCGTCGAAGCGTTCAGCCAGCACAGCGGCGGGTTCGTCCGGCGGCAGGGCCAGCCAGCGCGCCGGGTTCTCGACCAGTGCTGCCAGATCAAGACCGACATGGCCCTCGGCCAGGGCATGACTGACCAGCCCGCCGGCCAGCGCCACCCGGCCGTCGGCGTCGGGGGCAAGTTCAACCAGAAAGGCGACGAAGCGGGCTTCCAGTGGCCGCATCCAGCCCAGACGGCGCCACAACTCGAAACGCTCGATCACCGCCTCAGGCCGCATCATCACGCTCCCGGCCGGCAAACAGGCGGTCCAGCGCTTCGATCAGGGCCTGATCGGGGCAGTAATGAAACACCCCGCCGCCGGGCGATGCATGACCACGCAGGTAGACATAGACCGCACCGCCGACATGGCGCTGGTAGTCGTAGTCGGCCAGGCGGCTTTGCAGCAGGCGATGCAGGGCCAGGGTGTAGATGGCCAGTTGCAGGTCGTAACGCTTGGCCAGGACCGAGGCCCGGATCGCCTCGCAGCGGTAATCTTCCGGCCGGTCACCGAGGTGATTGGACTTGTAGTCGAGCACGTAGTAACGACCGCCGTGCTCGAACACCAGGTCGACGAAGCCGCGCATCATGCCGTTGAGTTCGCGCGCCGCCAGCGGTGCGCGCGGCTTTCCGCCAAAGGTCTGCGACCGCACCATGCGATCGAGCTCAACCGCCTCGACCCGGCTGGCCTGGAACCAGAACTCCAGCTCGGGCGTGTAATGGCCGCGCGCCAGCCCGGCCAGGCGGACGGTGTGTTTACCCAGCGTCATCGGCAGCACCAGCTGATCGAGCATCCAGCGCTGCACCAGGCCGGCCCAGTGGCCCCAGCCACGCCGCTGGCAGCGGCGCTGGATCTGATCCAGCCATCCGGACGGCTCGGCTGCGGTTTCGGCCAGGCCCTGGCGGCCGGCCCATTCCAGCAGGCCGTGCAGAAACGTGCCCGGCCGCGGGCCGCGTGGAAACGCGTGCACGCCGCGGCCGAGACTCGGGCGACCGGGGACGGGCGCATCGGCGCCCGGCGTCTGTTCCGGCCCGGCGATCTCTTCGCGGGCCTGATCCTCGGTGGCATCCTGCGGCGCCTCGGCCCCGCCGGGGTCGCTGGCCTGGCCGAGCGCGGAGTAGCTGGCAATCCACCATGGCCGCCGCGGCTTCAGGTGGGCGACGCGCGCCGGGCCGAGCACCGCGCCAGCCGCATCCGGCAGGCGGGTCAGGGCCGGCGGGCCGCTGGCCTCCTCGATCCGGATCGCATCGGCCGCGCCGGCGGCCAAACGCTCGAGCAATGCAGGCATGTCCTGCGGCGATTCCGGATCGTCGGCCAGCCCGAGCAGCAGGTGGCCGGGGGCAAAACGGTCCAGCGCCGGAGGCTTGTTCTTGCCCGAACCACTGAGCACCGGCGCCAGCCCTAGCCAGCAGGCATGGCGCGCGCGGGTCAGGGCGACATAGAACAGGCGCAGGTCCTCCTGCAGGGTTTCCAGAAGGACCTGCTCCCTGAATGACCGGTCGGGCGCCAGGTCAACCACGCGCTGCCCACCCGGTCCGTGGGCGATCCATGAATGAATGTAATTTTCGGCCCGGTAGTGACAGGCAAACGGCACGAACACCAACGGGTATTCCAGGCCCTTGGCGGCATGCAGGGTCACGACCTTGACCAGCCCGGCATCGCTTTCCAGGCGCAGCAGTTCGTCATCGCAACGGCCGCGCTGCCGGTTGTCGATCTGCTCATCGAGCCAGTGCAGCAGCGCGCGCTCGCCGTCCACCACCTGGCTTTCGGCCTGGAGCAGTTCGGCCAGGTGCAGGACGTTGGTCAACGCCCGCTCGCCATTGATGGGATCGGCCAGCAGTCGGGCGGCAAGGTCGAAATCAGCCAGCAAGGCATGGATCATGGCCAGCACGCCCTGGCGTTGCCAGCACTCGCGCAGCGCCGTGAAGCGTTCGAACAGCGCCTCAAGCTGCTGCTCGTCATGGTTGAGCCGATCCAGCGCGGCCACCGACCCGCCGAAAAGGCGGGTAACCAGGGCGCTTTTGAGCTTGCGCTCACTGCCAGGATCGATCACGGCGGCCAGCACCAGGCTGAGCTCGACCGCCTGCGGCTCATCGAACACCGAGGCCTGGTCGGACAGGTAGACACTGCCGACCCCGCGCGCGGCCAGCGCCCGGCGAACCAGTCCGGCCTGCTTGCCGGTCCGCACCAGGATCGCGATATCGGCGGCCTGCAGCGGGACCGTGCGGCCGGTATCGCTCTGCTCGAACAATGCCCGGCCCTGACTCGCCCGCTGCAGCAGGCAGGCCACTTGCTCAGCGCTGCGCTCGGCCATGTCGTCGATATACTCGCCAAGACCGACGGTCTTGCTGCCGGGCCCTGCAGGCAGGTAACACAGGGTCAGCGGGCAGGCTGGCCGGCCATCGATCAGCAAGACCTCGGGCCGGCCGGCGGCCTGCACCGGTTCGAACGGCAGACGCCGTGGCCCGCCCGGCTCGGAGAAGGCGAACGCGCCGCGTGGATGGCGCTCGCCGATCGAAAACAGGTGGTTGACCGCAGCGACCATGCCTTCGGTGGCGCGAAAGTTGCGGCCCAGGGTGTGCTGGCTGCCGGTGGCAGCCCGCGCGGCCAGGTAGGCATGGATATCGGCGCCGCGGAAGCTGTAGATCGACTGCTTGGGATCACCGATCAGAAACAGCCCGCGGGCGGGATCCTCGCTGCCGCAGGCGCCCCAGATCCGCTCGAAGATCCGGTACTGGACCGGGTCGGTGTCCTGGAACTCATCGACCAGGGCGATCGGGTACTGGGCCAGAATGGTGGCCCGCAAGCGCTCCGCACCGGCGCCTGCGAGCGCGCGATCGAGCTCCAGCAGCAGGTCCTCGAAATCGATCCGGTTGCGCCGCTGTTTCTCCTCGCGCAATCGGGCCGCTACCTGGCCGGCGGCATGGGCCAGCACCGGTGCCAGCCAGTCCGGCGGCGGGCCCAGCGCATCAAGCTCGCCGGCGGCCTGCTCGACCTGCTCGAACCAGGGGTGGCGGGGCACCGGTTGGCGGGCCTTCGGCAGGGTCTCCACATAGCCGGCCCGGAACTTCTCGATCAATACATCCGGAACCGGTCCGCCTGCCCCCGCCCAGTCGTCCACCGCCTGGAACCACTGCTCGGCCCGCCCCGGGTCGATCTTGTTGCCGTTGAGTTCGCCGCGCTCCAGGGCCTCGAACACGATCGCCCGGATAACGCCGGACTCGGCCAGCCAGCCGGCCCGCACCGGCTCGAGCCGGCGGTCGCGTTCGGCCTGCCACGCGGCCAGCCGATCCAGCGCCTGGCATGGTGGCAAGCCATCGCCCAGGGTCTGTCCACCAGCCTGCAAAACCACGCCCGGGCGCAGCAGTGGGGCCAGGCGCTCGCCCAGGCTGAGCGGATCGCCGAGTTGCTCGACCAGCGCGTCGGCCAGGGGATGGTCGATGACGATATGGTCGCGCCAGTAGTCGGCCACGGCATTGCGATACAGCGATGGATCGGCCGCATCGACTTCCTGGTCGAACAGGCTGCCCGAGTCGAAGGCATGCTGGCGCAGCATGGTCTGGCACCAGCCGTGGATGGTGTGGATGGCGGCCTCGTCCATCCAGCCGGCGGCCACCTCGAGCAGGCGCACGCAGCTGGCGTGACGCTCGGCCGGAAACTGATCGACCAGCCATTGCAGCTGGTCATCCGGGCTGCCGCCGGCGCCGAAAGCACGCCCGGCCTCGACCAGCCGGGCCCGGATCCGGTCGCGCAGCTCGCGGGTGGCGGCCCGGGTGAAGGTCAGGACCAGGATATCCGGGGGCATCCGCGCCGTCCCGCCCACCCCCAGGACCAGGCGCAGGTACAGCCCGGCCAGGGTGTAGGTCTTGCCGGTCCCGGCGCTGGCCTCGATCAGGCGCCGGCCGTGCAGCGGCAGAGTCCGGATCAGGTCGGGCAAGGTCGGATCAGCCATGGTGATCCACCGCCGGACCATACAGCGCCACTGCCCAGAAGCGGAAGTCATCGCCATCCGATCCGGCCTGTTGCAGCCGGTCGAAATCCGGGTACCAGCGGGCCACGTACGGATCTTGCGTCGCCTCGCCAGGCTGATGCAGGGTGCCGTCGAATGCCTTGCCCGCGGCCGCCAGCGCCTGGCCATCAGTCTTGCCGGCACGGATCGCGTTCAGATAAGCCGCTGCACTGGCTGCCGCCACCGGCAGCGGCCGGCGCAAGCCCTCCTGCCAATGCTGGACCAGCGCTTCCAGGCCGGCCCGGGCCCGCTCGGCCGGCAGCGGGGCCCATTCGAACAGGCCATTGCGATGGGCCACCAGGGTGTGCAATGAAAAGCCGGCGGCATTGATCAGCAGGTGCATGGGCCAGTACGCGATCACTTTGTCCCAGCGCGGCGGGGCGGTGGCACTGCTGCCGTTGAGCAGGCGGGTGGCGCTGGCCGTGATCCAGGCATGCTCGCCGGCCGCGTTGCGCCGGATCTCGGGCAACCACTGCTCGACCGTTACCGGCTGTCCATCGCGGCCCGCCAGGGTCAGTGCGGCCGGGCCGGGCAGGACGCGCTCCGGCCAGGCCTGGTCGGCGGCCCGCCAGTGCCCGGCGATCACTTCGGCGCGCTCACCGGCTGCCTCGACCAGGCGGACGCCGGCCGCACCCCGCGGCAGGCGGCCGTCCAGGCGGAGCCTGTCGGCCGCCCGGGCCAATTGCACCGGCCAATCTTTGGCTGAAGGATGGTCCAGCAAGACCGCCAGAAGCTCATTGTCCAGCGACCAGCTTTCCAGTCCGTCCAGGGCAAACGGCTCGTTGTCGGCCAGCCCATCCTCGGCTCGCTCCAGGCTGGCCTGCAGGCGCTGGCGGGTGAAGCCCTTGAGCGGTTGCCTGAGGAAGTCAATCAGCGGGTCCATCGTCAATGGCCCGTCCAGCGGTGCCGGCGGCAGCTCCGGCGGCGGCCGGTGGTCGGCACCATCGTGGGCCCGGCGCCATTCGGCCGCGAAAGTAAACAAGGCCTCGTCGCCGGTGAAATAGCGCGGACTGAACGGCTGCAGCGGGTGTCCGGTGGTCAATGCATCGAGCAGGGCCTGTCCGCCATCCGGGCCATCGTCGGCCTGGCCGGCCAGCCGCCAGCCGGCGGCGATATGGTCGCGCAGCTGCCCGACCAGCACCGAGGGGGGCTGTTGCTGGTCGTTGTGGATGCTGCGTCCGACCCAGCTGATGTACAGGCGACGACGCGCGGCCAGCAGCGCCTCCAGAAACAGATAGCGATCGTCTTCGCGGCGCGAGCGATCACCCGGCCGAACCAGCCCGGGCCGCGTCATCAGGTCGAAATCGGCCGGCTTGCGCGTGCGCGGATAGTCACCGTCGTTCATGCCCAGCAGACAAACCATGGCGAAGGGAATGGAACGCATCGGCATCAGGGTGGAGAAATTGATCCGGCCGCCGAGGAAACGATGCGAGACGTGGCCCTGATCGAGTTGCTCGATCAGGGCATCGCGCACCACCTCCAGAGGCAGGCACAGCTTCGGGCCGGCCGCCGTGGCGGCCTCGATAAGCGCATCGATGGCCTCGTCGAGCTGGCAGGCAATCAGTTCATCTTCAGCAGCACCCGGGTCGAGGAAATCATCGATCAGCGCACGCAGGCGCAGGGCCCACTGATCGATGCCATGCTCGCCCTGCAGTGCGCGGGCGTGATGGCCGAGCCGGTCAACCAGCCAGGCCAGGCGACCGGCCAGGTCGGCCTCGCTGCCGGCGACTTCGGCGAACGGCAAGATGCCGTCGAAGGCATCGGCCTGGCCGCTGGCATGACCCAGCAACATGCGCCGGATCCCCGACATCCAGCTGAACGGCTCGAACCCGCGCTCCAGGCCCAGGCCGGCCCGGTGCCGGCCATCCAGGCCCCAGCGGATTCCCGACCGGGTCAGCCAGGCGCTGATGCGCTCGATCTGGTCGGCCTCGATGCCAAAACGCCGCTGCAGCGCCGGGACCTGGAGCAGGTCGACCACCTCGCTGGCGGTCAGGCGCAGGCGCGGCAGGTCGAGCAGCGTGACAAAGGCCTTGAGCGTGGCCGAGTTCAGACGCTCACGCCGATCGGCGATCGAGTACGGCAGGTCGCCGGCTGCGAACACCGCATCGATGTGCGGGGCATAGGCATCGATGTCGGGCACCATGACGATGACATCGCGCGGCTCGAGCCCGGGGTCGTCCTCGAGTGCTGCCAGCAGCTGATCGTGGAGGATTTCCACCTCGCGCTGGCGGCTGTGGGCGAGGTGGAAACGCAGGCTGCGGTCACCGGCCGGATCGATCGCCGGGCGCGCATCACCATCCCGGACGCGCGGTGCCAGGTCGAGAATGCCCTGCTGAACCTGCTGCAGCAAGCCGGACCCCGACGGGCCGGCGAAGTCCTCGAACTGATCGATACGCTCAAACCAGTGGGCGTAGCGTTCGGGCCGATCGTGGTCATCGAGCAGGGCGAAAAAGTCCCGACCCTGCCGGCCCCAGGCGGCCAGCAGCGGGTTGGCATGCCGGTGGACCGTTTCGTCATCGAGCTGGGCCGGCCAATCCAGGCGCCGGTTCAGCCGCCTGCCCGGCCGGCTGCGCAACAGATCGCGGCCCTCGATGATGTCGGCCCAGTAGTAGCGGCAGGGATTGTGCAGGCAGACCAGGATCTGGACATGCTCGGCCAGCGCGGCCAGCGCCTCGACCATCTGCGCCGGCAGGGTACTGATCCCGAACACGATCACCCGGCGCGGCAACCCGACGATGGACTCACCGGTCTCCCCGGCAGCCTGCAGACGGGCGACGAAAGCCCGGTGCAGATGGGCCCGCGACAGCGCTTGCTGGTCCGGCGGCAGGCTGGTCAGCAGCCGGCGCCACAGGGCGGGCTGCCAGGCCTGGTCATCACGCAACGCCCGGGCGCGGCCATGCACATCAGCTACCGTATCCCGACCCTGCTCCCACTCCAACAGCCAGTCGGCCCGATAGATCTGGTATTGCTCGAACAGCCCGGCCAGCTGACCGGCCAGTTGCCAGCGCCGCCGGCATGGCTCGCCGTCAGCGGCCAGATAGTGACCCAGGGGTGC
Organism: Wenzhouxiangella sp.; assembly: GCA_046540955.1. GTDB lineage: Bacteria > Pseudomonadota > Gammaproteobacteria > Xanthomonadales > Wenzhouxiangellaceae > Wenzhouxiangella. The sequence goes on along the minus strand of JBKHEF010000015.1, from coordinate 21,774 downwards.
AAAGCCGGCCTCCCCAAGCAGTTGCGGCAGCAGGCCGTACAGTCGCCAGCGCAGCCGTCCAGCATCGAAAGGGGAGGATTCGGGCACGGCTGCAGCTCCAAGAACCGCACGGTAGGCTGCCCACAAGAATCGCGCCGGCAACTCAAAGCGCACTGCCGCGCTGATGCCCAGGCCCCCTTCGAAAACCCCAGGGCCAGCATCTTCAGCCATCCCCAGCTGCAGCCAGCGACCGATCCCGGCCGACTGGACCAGGATCACTTCTTCTTCCAACGGTGCCAGCGGATGACGGCGGACATGCGCCAGCAGCAGCTGGCGCAGCCGCTCGGGCCGATTGGACTGAATGATGGCCAGGCCGGCGGGCAACTCTGAATCGATCCGCGCTGCAGCGCTCATGGCTACAGCATACCCAAGCCAAGGCCACGGCAAGCAGCCGGAGAAAACGCCTGGCCGGTGTCCGCCAGACCGGCGGCGACGGGCAGGCGTGCCCGTTGGAATGCCCCGATCGCAACCGCCGGCCGAAGATCAGGTGGCAAGCGGTGCGCGGGCATAGTAATGCCAAACCAGCAGGGCGACCGCGCCACGATGGGGCCGCCAGGGTTCCGCCAGGGTCATCGTGAGTCGGCGGCCCGGGCGCGCGGGCAGGCTCTTCAGGCGCTGGATGCCGGCCTGGATGGCCAGGTCATCAGCCGGCCAGACATCAGGCCGGCCGAGCGAGAACAGCAGGAACATTTCCGCGCTCCAGCGGCCGAAGCCCTTCAGTCGGGTGATGTGTTCGACGACCTCGTCGTCGGCAAGCCTCGCCAGGGCATCCGGGACCAGACGGCCCTCGAGCACCGCGGCCGCCAGTCCGCGGGCATAAGCGATTTTCTGGCGCGACAGGCCCAGTGCGCGCAGTTCATCGTCGCTCAGGGCGAGGACCCGCTGCGGCTCGATCTGGCCTGCCAGGGCCGACTCGATGCGCCCGAAAATCGTCGCTGCGGCCTTCACCGACAACTGCTGGCCGACAATGATCCTGAGAAACTGCTCAAAGCAGGGTCCGCCGCGCCGCCGCTCGTCGGGATAGCCGACCAGCGCCAGAGCCCGGGCAATATCCCGATCCCGGACAGCAATGTCGTCCAGCGCTTGCTCAAGATGATGCCGGCTCAGGCGGAATTCTGAATAGTCCATGACCAGACTGTACCCGGTGGGGCGAGAAAAAGGGCAAGCAGGCAATGCTGACAGCGTTGTCAGCATTGCCTACAATGGTGGCCGCCGAAAACGAACATAACAAGGCCACGGGCGAGAGAGCCCCCAAAGGACAACGAAATGGACACCGAGTACGGGACTGCACCAGCCGACCTGCGCGTCCGGGGCGAGTTCGTGCACCTGGATGCCGAGCGCTACTACGCCATTCGCCACGTCGATGCCCTGCCGCCGTTTTTTATCAGCGTGGTCTCCAGCGATGATCACTGGCTGTTCGCCTCCTCTACCGGCGGCCTGACTGCAGGTCGCGTTTCGCCCGATACCGCGCTGTTTCCTTATCTGCCGGTTGACCGGATTCATGAATGCAGCCTGCATACCGGCAGCCGCACGCTGCTGCGGATCCATGACGAGCACGGCCCCTTGTTGTGGGAGCCTTACAACAACGAGCAGTTTGATCGTTACCGGGTCACGCGCAACCTCTACAAGAATACGCTGGGCGACAAGCTGTGCTTTGAAGAGATCAACCACGATCTCGAGCTCAGCTTTCGCTACACCTGGATGACCAGCCCGCAATACGGTTTCGTGCGGGCCTGCGAGCTGGTCAACTACAGCACCCGGGAACGACAGATCGAGATACTCGATGGCCTGCTCAACCTGTTGCCGGCCGACACACCGTTGGCCACCCAGACCGGCGCCAGCAATCTGGTCGATGCCTACAAGTGGACCGAACTGGATCTGCAAACCGGCCTGGGCATCATGTCACTTTACTCGGCGATCAGCGACCGGGCGGAGCCGGCCGAATCGCTCAAGGCGACAACCGTTTGCTGCGTCGGGCTCGATCCATCGTGCATCCTGCTCTCGGCGACCCAGATCGAGGCTTTTCGCCGCGGCCGGGCGCTGCAAGCCGAACACCACAAACGCGGCATCCGGGCTGCCTACCTGGTCAATACCAGGCTGGCACTGTCCTCCGGCGCAAGGCAGCACTGGCAGATCATCGCTGATACCCAGCAGTCCCAGAAAGACGTCGTGGCCTTGCGCCGGGTACTCCAGGCGCCGGAGAAGTTCGCCCGCGCCGTCACCGCGGATGTGGCCCAGGGCTCGGATCGCCTGGCCCGCGTTCTGGCCAGCAGCGACGGGTTTCAGGCCAGCGCCGTCGAAACCGTCGACGTCCACCACTGCGCCAATGTGCTGTTCAATGTCCTCCGGGGCGGCGTTTTCCACGACCAGTACCACATCGTGACTGCCGACTTCGCCGCCACCTTGCGCCACTTCAATCGTCGGGTTCATGACCGCCATCGCAACCGGCTCGATCAACTGCCGCAGCGACTGGATCTTGAGGCCCTTCGCGCTGCAGTGTCGGACTGCGAAGACCTGCAGCTGGCGCGGCTGGCCGGCGAATACCTGCCAATCACCTTTGGCCGGCGTCATGGCGACCCGAGCCGACCCTGGAATCACTTCGCCATCCGCCTGAAAGACGAAGATGGCAATCCGCGCTTGAGCTATGCCGGCAACTGGCGCGATATCTTCCAGAACTGGGAGGCCCTGGCCTTGAGCTTCCCGGAGTTCATCGAAAGCATGGTTGCCAAGTTTGTCAACGCCTCGACCGTCGACGGTTACAACCCCTACCGGATCATGAAAGACGGGATTGACTGGGAGGTCGAAGAGGCCGACGACCCGTGGAGTTATATCGGCTACTGGGGTGACCACCAGATCATCTATCTGCAAAAACTGCTGGAGATCTCGAACCGCTTTCATCCCCGAAAGCTCGGTCAGCTGTTGCGCCAGCCGCGCTTCTGCTATGCCAATGTGCCGTACCGGATCAAACCCTTCGCAGCCTTGCTGGACAACCCCAAAAGCACGGTGATTTTCGACGAACAACTGGCCGGGGAGATCGACCGGCGGGTCGCCGCCATCGGTGCCGACGGCAAGCTCGTGCTCAACGACGACCACCAGGTCTACCAGGTCAACCTGGCCGAAAAACTGCTGGTGCCGCTGCTGGCCAAGCTGGGCAACCTGGTCATCGACGGCGGCATCTGGCTCAATACCCAGCGGCCGGAATGGAACGATGCCAACAATGCCCTGGTCGGCCACGGGCTATCGATGGTCACGCTGTACTACATGCGCCGCTACGTGGCCTTCCTGGACCAACTGATCGCAGACGAACATGACCCATTCCCGCTTTCACTGGAGGTAGCGCGCTGGTTGACCGACACGGCCGCCGCGCTGGCAGAGCTGCGGGAGCAGACAGCTTCGACCCGGACTGATGCGCGAACCCGCTACCAGGCCCTGGCAGCACTGGGCGAGGCAGCCAGCCGCTACCGGGCATCGGTCTATGGCCAGGGCGGCTTTTCCGGCCAGCAAGACCAGCCGGTCGAGGACATCCGCGCGATGCTGGCCGATGTGCTGGACGTCATTGATCGCTGCATTGCCGGCAATCGCCGCAAGGACGGGCTGTTCAATGCCTACAACCTGATGCAGGTCAATGGCGAAAGGATCGAAATCCGCGAGCTCTACCCCATGCTGGAAGGCCAGGTCGCCGTGCTGAGTTCCGGCGCGATCGGGCCAGCCGATGCCGTTGGCGTGATCGAGGCATTGTTCGACAGCGCGGTCTACCGGCCCGACCAGTGCACCTTCATGCTCTACCCCGACCGCCAACTGCCCTCTTTCCTGGAAAAAAACCGGATCAGCGAAGCACAGGTCACTGCCCTGCCCTTCATCGGCCAGATGCTCGAAGCTGGCGATGAACGGATCGTGCTGCGCGATGCCGACCATGTGTGCCGCTTCAGCGCCGAGTTCCGCAACGCCGATGATCTGCACGCGGCCATCGACAAACTGGTAGCCGATTATGGCGATCGGGCCGAAGCCGCACGGCAGCCGCTGGCGGCCCTGTATGAAAAGGTCTTCAACCACACGGCTTTTACCGGCCGTTCCGGCACCATGTTCGGGTTCGAGGGCCTGGGCTCGGTGTACTGGCACATGGTGGCCAAGCTGTTGCTGGCGGTACAGGAAAATTTCTTCCATGCCCTTAAGATCGGTGACCACGACGCCGGCCGGCGCCTGGGTGAGCTCTACTACCGCATTCGCGCCGGCCTCGGCTTCAACAAGACACCCGCACAATACGGTGCATTCCCGACCGATCCATACTCGCACACGCCGGGTCATGCCGGGGCGCAGCAGCCCGGCATGACCGGCCAGGTCAAAGAAGAAATCATCACCCGCTTCGGCGAGCTGGGTGTTCGGGTGGAGGATGGCAGGGCCCGTTTTGACCCGGCCCTGCTTCGACCCTGCGAATTCAGCAGGCGGCCGCGGACGTTCCGCTACCTGGACGTGACCGGAGACTGGCAGGCCATTGATCTGCCCGGCGGTTCGCTCGCCTTTACCTGGTGCCAGGTGCCGATCGTCTACCGGCTCGACGACACCCGCCCGGCAAGCCTGACCGTCCAGCGCCGCGACGGCAGCCGCCAGGCCCGCCCAGATCCCGCGCTGGACGCCGAGATCAGTGCCGAACTGTTCGGCCGCAACGGGACCATCAGCCGCCTGGAGCTGAGCTTTCCCCGCAACATGCTGTTTGCCGAGACGACTGGCTGACGATGGCCATGATTTGCGCGTGATCGACTAGCACGTGCTCGTCACCCGATTCGAGTCATCAACCATCACCACCCGCGGCCGGTGGGTGGCGGCTTCCTCGGAGTTGAACTGGGCGTAGGCCACGATGATGACCCGATCACCCTTGTGGATCAGTCGCGCCGCGGCACCATTGAGACAGACCTCCCCGGGCTGGCCGAAGATGACATAGGTGGTCAGACGGGCACCGTTGTCGATATCCAGCACGTCGACCTTCTCCCATTCACGCAGGCCGACCGCCTCGCACAGTGCCGGATCAATCGAGACCGACCCGACATAGTCAAGATCAGCACCGGTGACCGTCGCCCGGTGAATCTTCGATTTCAGCATCTCGATTTTCATTCGTTCAACGCCTGTGCGGCCCTGATCCCTTCAAGCACCAGATCCGGCTGTATTTCATCAAACAGCCCGGTGCCCGCCAGCAGGCTGGAAAAGCCGCCGGTCGCGATCACCACTGGGCTGGCATCGCCAAAACATTCCCTGCAGATCCGATCACGCAACTCGCCGATCAGGCCAACATGTCCCCAGTACAGGCCGGACTGGATGCTCTCGACGGTGGAGCGGCCGCAGGCCTGGGCCGGCCGCACGATTTCGACCTTGGGCAAGCGGGCGGTATTCTGCTCCAGGGCCCGCATGGAAATGCCCAGCCCGGGAACGATGGCACCGCCGAGGTACTCGCCGGCGGCATTGACCGCTTCCACGGTCGTGGCCGTGCCGAAGTCGATGACCATCAGGTCCCTGCCCGGATATCGCCGGACCGCGCCGACAGCCCCGGCAATGCGGTCGGCACCGACCTCGGCGGGATTCTTGTAGCGGATTTTCAGCCCGGTCCTGACCCCGGCGCGAAGCACGAAAGGTTCAGTGCCGAAATACCGTCGTGAGGCGTTGATCATCGCGTGGTTCAGGTCGGGCACAACCGAGCAGAATCCGACCGCCTGGATCCGGGCCGGATCAAAACCGTTTTCCCGCACGGCCTGACGGAAAAACAGGCCCAGTTCATCCGATGAGGCCCCGCGCTCGGTGACCCGCCGGAAACGCAGGACCAGCTCCTCGCCGCGGAACAAGCCGACGTAAATCTGGGAATTGCCGATATCAATGCTCAGGTTCATGCACGACCGTCCTGATCAAGAAGATGGACCAGGCGCCGGGCCAGCCCGGACCTGGTATGGGTTGTAGCGACCGGCCCGGCTGGCCGGTGAATGGTGGCTTGGTGGTGCTCCGGGCCGATCTCGGCCAGATCGTTGTGGACGACGATATCCGCTGCACCACGAACGAAAAGTTCCTCGACCGCCTGCCGGCGGGCGACAGGATCGGCGTCGTGGGTCAGCTTGAAGGCAACGACCCGAATGACCGGATTGGAAGACCACCGTCTCAGGCTATCGAGCAATTTCGGGTTGGGTGCGAGGCGAAGCATCAGGTTGTGTCCGCTGGCAATTTTTCCGTCCGCACCGGCGGGGCGAGGTTCGCCGTCGAGTTCGATGGCCACCAACCGGTAATCGCTGACGGCAGCCAGATGGACGACCGCATCGAAATGCCGCCGCTGCAACTGAGCCTGCAAGGCCAAAGCGAGGTCGTCAAAGGTCCGAAACGCGATCGTCTGACAAGCCAGCCCGGCGACTGCCACTCGCCAGTTGTGGAGCAGGCAGATCTGGCAGCCATGCTCTTCGAGTGCCCGGGCGATCGCCAGCCCGGTCGCACCGCTTGAGGCATTGCCAATGAAGCGCACGCCATCAATGGGTTCTTCGGTGCCGCCGGCGGTCACCAGCACTCTCACGAGAATGCCTCCATGACTGCCGCGGCGGCATCCTGCGGCTCGATCAAACGGCCTGGCCCGCGATCGCCGCAGGCCATGCGCCCGGCCGCCGGCGGCAACAGGCGACAGCCCCAGCCGGTGAGGGTCTCGAGATTTTCGACCACAGCCGGGTGGGCGAACATGTTGCTGTTCATGGCCGGTGCGAGCCACCATGGCTTGCGAAAGTTGTTGGCCAGGAACAGAGAGCTGGTCAGGTCTTCGGCCCGGCCGGCACGTAGTTTTGCCAGCATGCTCGCAGAACAGGGATAGACCAGTACGAGGTCGGCCCAGTCCACCAGCTGGATATGGTCCATAGCCTGTCCGGCCGCAAACAGATCACAGCGGACTTCGCGACCGGTAAGGCCCTCGAAGGTGGCCGCACCGATGAAATGACGTCCACCCGGGGTCAGGACGACCTGGACGTCGTAGCCATTCTGCACCAGCATCGAGGTCAGGCTAGCGGCTTTGAACGCCGCAATCGAGCCGCTCACAGCAAGCAGGATGTCAGCTTTCGACATTGTCGATCAACCTTACGGCACCCAACCTGACCGCGCCGAGCCGGCGTCCGGCGCAGCGTTCGATGTAGTCGACGACAAAGCCGGCGCACTCAAGGTCCCGGGTGATTTCGGCCTCACTTTTCGCACTGCCAAGGGCACGGTACAGCAACGGCGCGAGCTGGCGCTGGTCAGGGGCCAGCCGTTCGTTGCGCGAGCTCAGGGCCAGCCCATCGTCTTCGCGCACGGTTGGACAGGCCACGATCCGGGTATCGATGAAAAAGGCGGCCACCATGTCGCGGACCAACTGCAATTGCTGCCAGTCCTTTTCGCCGAAGTAGGCCCGACCGGGCCGGAAGATGTTGAGCAGCTTGAGGACAACGGTCAGCACACCATCGAAATGGCCCGGGCGGTGAGCACCCTCCAGCGTGCAGGCAAATCGGGTCTCGGTGACCCGATAGCGGTAGCCGTCCGGGTACAGGTCGTTTTCTGCGGGGACAAAAGCCAGATCGGCCCCTGCTGAAGCTGCCATTGCCAGGTCGCGTTGGTGCCTGCGAGCATAGCCAGCCAGATCTGCCGGATCATCAAACTGGGTCGGATTGACGAAAATCGAAACCACCGTGGCATCGTTTTCCGCCCGGCTGCGGCGGATCAGGCTCAGATGCCCCTCGTGCAGGGCGCCCATGGTGGGCACCAGGCCAAGACGCCGCCCATCGCTTGACAGCCCTCGCGCTCGCGCCCTGGCCTCGGCGACCGAATGCAGACACTCGATCATCAATAACACTCCGCTTCGGCGGGAAAATCACCAGTCAGGACCGCTTGGTGAAAGCCGGCCAGGGCACCCTGAACATCGCTCGCCCCATCCAGCCAGGTGCGCACGAACCGGGGTTTGAAGGCGGTGTTGAAACCCAGCAGATCGTGCAGGACCAGGACCTGTCCGTCGGTCCCGGGTCCAGCGCCGATGCCAATGGTGGGGATCTCAAGGGCAGCGCTGACGACCTCCCCCAGCACCGACGGCAGCGCTTCGAGCACTAGCGCGAAGCAGCCGGCCTCCTGCAGGGCCTGCGCCTGGGCCTTGATCCGGTCCGAGCCCTCCGGCTCCCGCCCCTGCACGCGATACCCGCCCAACTGATGAACCGATTGCGGCGTAAGCCCGACATGCCCCATCACCGGGATACCCGACTCGACCAGGAAGTGGATGGTCTCGAGGTTGCCGTCGGCCCCCTCGAGCTTGACCGCCTCAGCCCCGGCCTGCATCAGTTTGCCGGCATTCCTGACCGCCTCATGGCGGCCACAGCGATAGGACAGGAACGGCAGATCGCCGACGATGAGCTTTTCAGGCGCACCCCGGCGGACCGCAGCGGTGTGGGCAGCCATGGTGTCGATATCCACCGGCAGTGTCGAGTCGTGGCCATAGACCACCATCGCCAGGCTGTCGCCGACCAGCACGCAGTCGATCGGCGACCCGGCGATCAGTCGAGCGCTCCAGGCGTCGTAGCAGGTCACCATCGAGATCGGCTGCCCGGTCTGCTTGCGCTGCCGGAATTCGGGGATTGTCATGCGCCGACCGGGCACGCAGGCACGGTCGGGCGCCCTGGCTATGGGCTGGTTCATGCGGTACCTGTCCTTCGGATCAAGTCCGTGCTGGCAAATTGAGCATGTTTTTACCCGTCACCGTCTTGACGATCGATGCGGATGCCGGCGTAGCCTACGCGCGCCGGGCCATGAAATCAATGCTCAGGCTATTGCCTGCCCGAGCGGGCCTCCGCGCTGGCATCCCGCAGTGCCTTGAATTCGCTGCCCTCGGCCCAGTTCGGCCAAGCGCCGCTGTTGCCGAGTCGCCCGGCCACCGCGTAGATCAGCTCGGCATCGGCCACGATCCCTGACAAGTCCCAGTCTGGAGACCATTCATCGCTTTGCTGGTGATAATCCTCGGCCGAATAGGCAGCGGCAATCGCTGCTGCTCGCTCAGTCCCACCATCAACGAGATCGCTGCCCGAACGGAAGCTGACGGCAGGGACACCGGCCTGGGCAAAGGGAAAATGATCGGAGCGAAAAAAGCTTCCTGCAGCGGGGTTGGGGTCGGGGCTGTAGCGCCGGCCCTGCTCAGCGGCTTCGTCGATCAAAAGATCGAGCAAGCCGAGCTTCGCGCTGCCCGAGATCGAAAAGTCACGCGTGCGCCCATGGACACCGGGCGCGTCCATATTGATGACGCCGGCCGTCGTTTCGAGCGGATACAGCGGATTGGCCGCGTAATAACTCGCGCCCAGCAAGCCGCTTTCCTCGGCCCCGACCGCCAGAAAAACCAGGCTGCGCCCGGTCCCATCGGTCTCGACGAAGGCCCGAGCCAGTTCGATCATCAGCGCCAGCCCGGTCGCGTTGTCGATGGCACCGTTGTAGATGGTATCGCCGGTCTCGTCGGCCTGGCCGACGCCCAGATGATCATGGTGGGCGGTAAAGACAACATGCTCATCCGGACGGCTGGATCCGGGCAGCAGGCCGACGACATTCTTCACAGTAATCCGTTCTTTGCGGCTGACCAGCGTCGCATCAATCGTTGCACCGAGATCCATCGGCTGGAAGTCGGCCCGCTGCGCCATCGCCTTGGCGTCTTCATAGGTTGTCCCTGCGGCTTCGAACACGCGGCGGGCGATGTCGACATGCATCCAGCCCTGGAGCCCACTGTGGGCGGCTGCGGGGTCATCACGGACAATATCGAGCGTGGTGTGGTTGCCGTTGGCAATGACACCCCAGGGGTAGCTGGCGGGCGCGGTTTCGTGGATCACCAGCACGCCGGCTGCCCCGCGCCGGGCGGCTTCTTCATATTTGTAGGTCCAGCGTCCGTAGTAGGTCATCGCCTCACCGCCAAAAACACCCTCGCCGGTCTCAAAGTCGGGGTCATTGACGAGCGCGACGATGACCTTGCCGGTGACATCCGTGTCCTTGAAATCAGACCAGTTGCGCTCGGGCGCATGGGCGCCGTAGCCGACAAAGACAAGCGGCACGTTTTCGAGCTCGACGCGCTCGCTGCCGTTGACCGGAGCGCGGACGGCCAGGTCCTGCTCCTGCACCATGGGTACGCGCTCGCCTCCGATGTTGAGGAACATCACCGGATCATCGACCATGGTCGAGCGGTTGAGGATCACGTCCTGGGTCCAGGCGCGCGTGCCGTCCGAACGCAGGTCCCCGCCGGGCTGAAGGCCGACGGCCGCAAATGCGCCGGACAGGTAGGCCACGGTCATGCGTTCACCGACCGTGCCCGGCGCGCGACCTTCAAAGCTGTCGTCAGACAGCGTGCGGATGTGATGATCGATCCGATCGATCGAAAAGTCCTGCGCAAACGCGGTGCCTGCAAACATCGCGGCCGCGCTTGCGCCAATCAAGAAACGCAGCATGATTCAAGTCTCCATCAATACTCGGGCCTGCTGGATGATAACCGTTCACCGGCCTCTTCAATCAGCCCGGGGCCCAGAGATTCGCTCCCGCGCGGCGGCGTTGACCGGTAAACTTAAGCTTTTGCTGGTACGACAGCCGATGGCGCACATCATCCAGGCACGTGGTTCTGGCAGGGCTCGACTCATCCCCACGCGCTGACTGCAAGTGCACACAGGCCTGAGTCGCATTCTTCAATCATCGTCCACAATTTTCCGACTACAGGTCTGACATGATTCAATCGACCAGACTATTTCAACCGGCTTTTCAACTGGTTGTGGCGTTGGGCGCTCTTGCCGCAGTCTCTCTGGCCAGCGCTCAACCACTCTCGCGCATCGCTTTCGGCTCCTGCGCGGCCGAAGATGAACCGCAGCCGATCTGGGAATCGGTCAACGCCGGCAACCCGGATCTCTGGATCTGGGCCGGAGACAACATCTACGGCGACACCGACGATATGGCGGTCATGCGCGAGAAGTACAGTCTTTTGGCGGCACAGCCTGGCTATCGACGGCTGGTCTCGTCGGGCATTCCGATACTGGCAACCTGGGATGATCATGACTTTGGCGCCAATGACGGCGGCACGGACTACCCGCACAAAAAGGCGTCCCAACGGGTCTTTCTGGACTTTTTTGGCGTCGCTGATGACGACCCCCGTCGTGATCGGGAAGGCGTTTATCACGCAGAAATCCATGGTGAGGCGGGCCAGCGTGTCCAGATCATCATGCTCGATACCCGTTACCACAGAAGCCCCTTGCGCGCCTATCCCCGCGATGACGACTCGCAGCCTCGGGTCTATTGGCCGGACTCCGATCCTGCGGCCACGATTCTGGGTGAGGAACAGTGGCAATGGCTAAAGCGCCAGCTCCTGAAGCCAGCTGAACTCCGACTGATTGTCAGCAGCATTCAGGTCCTTGCCTCCGAGCATCGCTTCGAGAAATGGATGAATTTCCCGCAGGAAAGGCGGCGCCTGCTGGATCTGCTCAAGGACACGCAGGCCGAAGGGGTCATCCTGCTCAGCGGTGACCGCCACCACGCCGAACTCTCGCGGCTGGATCAGCCTGATTTCTACCCGCTGTTCGACCTGACATCCAGCGGCCTGAACAAAAGCCGACCCCGTCCGACCGGTGCCGAAGCCCTATCACCCGAGCCCAATCGCTATCGGGTGGGTCGCATCTTCCGCGGCCATCACTACGGGATGGTTGAAGTCGACTGGGACCAGCCGGATCCGCTGATCCATCTCAACATCATCGACCAGCAAGGGCAAAAGCCGATTCGCCAGGTCCTGCCGCTGAGCAGCTTGTCGCTGAAACGAAATCCGGCACCCGGCTTGCGCTCCGAGAGCAGCGGGTCAGTCCTGCCCGAAGCCATTGAGACGGATCTAACGGTCGATGGAAAAATCGATGACTGGCCAGGCACCCACTTCATGGCAGTCTCCGGCGAACACCTGTTCATTCGCTTTCCGGCGCTTGAGCCAACGACCTTGACGCGCAGTCCCCGAGCCATCCATATAGCGATTGACTTTGATGGCGATCAGACCGGTATCGACCATTTTCTCGAGCCCGGTACGGACATGGAAATCGTCTTCTCACCGCCCCGAGCACCGGGTGAGCGCGGGTGGCGGCCAAGCATCACCGGTTATCTGCCCGATGAAACCATTCTGGTCGCCGCTGACATGGACCTGGCCAGCGGGCCCTCACATGCTTCAAGCTGGTTCGAACTGCGCCTGTCCAGGGCAAAACTGGCGGAAGTTCTGAGCGCCTCCGGCACTGGCGGCGAGGCAGGCCTGGCCGTCTATGCCCGTGACAAGGAGAGCGACAGGATTGAAGTGCTTGCAAGCGATGCCGTCGCACTTCCTGATGTCCGCGGGATCGCGCCGGCCACAAGCCGGACGGCGTCAATTCCTCCACCCCTCGACGGCGCGCTCAGGGTCATCAGCTGGAATACGCTCTGGGGTTCCCAACTGGAAACGCCCGAACCATTTGCCCGGGTGATTCAGGCACTGAATCCAGACATTTTGCTGTTCCAGGAATGGTCCCGTGATCGGCTGACCGAAAAGCAGATCACCGACTGGTTTGGAAAACACATCGATGGCGACGTGGCCTGGCACAGCATGGTGTCCGGTGCGGCAGGCTCGTGGAGCGGCACGCTGATCGTCAGCCGTTATCCGCTGATGGGCAGAATCCCGCGCACAACGCCGGTAGACGCCGGCGGCTGGGACTTCCCGGCGCGCTTTGCCGCAGCCGTTGCCGACACCCCGATCGGTGATGTACTGGTGGGCAGTCTGCACCTGAAGGCTTCCGGTGCCATCGACACGCCTGAAGACCAGCGGCGCTTTGCCGAAGCCGACGCCATCAACCGCATCCTGGTGGGCATGAAGAGCGTTGCCCGGCCCGATCACGTCATTCTGGGCGGCGATTTCAATCTGCTCGGTGATCCTGCCGTGGTCGACCGGGTCGGTCGCATGCTTGACCAGGACGGTAGTCCACTGACGAGAATCGAAGCGCCGGTGCTGGGCGACCCCGCTTTGCTCTACACCTTCGGACGCGAGGGACTGCGAAGCCGGCTGGACTACCTGACCTACTCTGACCACTCGCTGCAGCTCGCCAGGGCCTTCGTGCTGGATACGGGCATTCTGGAACAAAGCGCGCTGAACGCCCTGCAACTCGACTCAGCCGACAGCGCTGCTTCGGACCACCTGCCCGTCGTTGTCGATCTGATCCCGTGGCCTGAATAAGGGCCGCGATCAGTCGGAACACGGCCGCGCAAAAGGTACCTGTACCAACAGGGTCGCTATTTGTTATCAAGAGGGTCAAGACGTGCTGACAAGCCCGAAGCACATCGTGGTCCGGGACAGAGTGTGCGCCGTCGATGGTCAGCGAATCGACGCTGACCGTCGATCGACAGCGCCTCCCGTTCAGTCGTGCTGGCCATCTGCTCATTGAGCAGCATCGCGCCAAAACGCAGACTTTGGGCCTGGGCGAAAAGACGCGTCAGCAAAGCTGTTTTGGCTTTCATGTCAGTACGTCCCAGAGCATCCGGCAGCAAAGCGGTAGAGAGAATCATTCATCCCTCCATGCTATCGCGAAGAGTCAGAGTGGCCTTTGCGCTAAATCAAACATCCTGGTGGTCAAAAACCTGCTGCTGTCGACCTGCCTGCAAGCTGTCTACAACGGCCTCTGTGCCGTGACTTCTATAGAAACATGAACTAGTCCACGCCCCTCCGGCAAGCGTGCCCGATAGGCGTCAGGGCTGGCCGGTTGTGCAGCCATGACTGCAACGATGGCGGCATGAATCCCGGGGCCAATCGACCAGACATGCAGGTCCGTCACTTTCGTGTCCCCATCCGATTCCAGGCTGGTGCGAACCTCTCGCAGCAAATCGTCCGGGGCCTGTCGATCGAGCAGGACCGCGCTTGTGGACTTCATCAAACCCCACGACCAGCGTGAGACCAGGATGGCGCCGACAATGCCCATCACCGGATCCATCCACACAGCGCCGAAGTATTTCGCGGCCAGAAGGGCAAAAATGGCCAGCAGGGAGGTCAGCGTATCGGCCAGCACATGCAGATAGGCCGAGCGCAGGTTGTGGTCATGCTCATGATGGTGGTGATGGTGATCGGCACCGGCATGGTGATCATGATGGTGGTGGCCATGGTCGCCGCCGCCGACACCGAGAATGAATACGCTGATCCCGTTGACAACCAGCCCCACAATGGCCACCAGAATGGCCTGGTTGAACACGATTTCGACCGGGTTGACCAGCCGATGCAGGCTCTCCCAGGCCATGAACAGGGCGAATCCGGCCAGCAGAATGGCGCCGGTAAAGCCACCAAGGGCGTTGATTTTTCCAGTACCGAAACTGAACGACGGATTGGATGCGTGGCGCCGGGCCATCCAGTAGGCAACCGCGGTAATCGACAGGGCTGCGGCGTGTGAAGCCATGTGCAGGCCATCGGCCAGCAGGGCCATGGAGCCGAAAGCGATGCCGGCGACGATCTCCACCACCATCATCGAGGCGGTCAGGGCGATCACCAGAAGGGTTCGATTCTCTCCGGGACGCCGTTGGTCTTGCCCGAAGGTGTGCGAATGGACGGCGTCGGAATGTGATGGCGACTGCATGCTTGGCTCGAAGGCGTCGTGGAGGCAGGGTCAACTGATCTTCGCGAGGCTGGCGGAAATTGAGCAAGTTCTCGGGAATTGCGGGTTGCGATTTTCTGGCATGAACAGGCCATCAGTCACAGGATATTGATGGTACATGACGCGGCCAAAGCCTGGCGCGAACTACACGCCAATATCGAGCACCAGCCGGGCGGAAAAAACCGCCAGCCAGACCACCAGTATGCCCAGGCACAGCCAGCGCCACCAGCCCATTCCCCGCCAGGCCGCCTTCCAGATTCTCATACGGCCACCGCTCGACGCGGCGATGAGGATTTCCCGACAACGCGCAGGCCGAACAAATAGATGCCGGTCAAACTCAATGCACTCATGCCCAGCCCGAAAACAAACCAGATTATGCGCGTGGCCAGGCCACCGAAGTAGCCGAAATGCAGGGGATCGGCCGCTTCGCTGATGCGCTGATGAAGGTTCAGTTCGCCGGCCCGGTGCCGATGCACTTCAACGCCCGACCCGGGCTCGAAGGCAATGGCGTTGGCTCGAGGCCGCACCAGCCAGGCATCGGTCTGGCCCTGCAGGACGAGGGGCTGCTCAGCCCGTCTCGGGAACATGATTCTTGTCACCACCAGCTCGGGAAAATCCTGGCGAGCATTGGCGATCATTTCATCCAGCGCAGCACCGTCGACTTGCGGCGGCGGCAGATCGGGGTTGCCACTTGGCATGCTCGCAGCCGGCGGCGCATGCGCACCGAGAGACTCGACCAGATACCAGACACTGGTCACGGCAATGATGAAAATGAACGCCAGTGACCAGACCCCGGTCAAGCGGTGCACGTCGCCCCAGAAGCGACGCTTGCGCTGCGTCCTGGGTCGCTGAAAGAAACCGGTCCACCAGCGTTTGTAGATTTTCAGGCTGGTGACGGCAGAAATCAGCAGGGGTATGGCCAGCAAACTGACCAACGGGACGCCGATCTTGGTCGGCAGCATCAGGTTTCTGTGGGTTTCACGAAGGATTCGGTGCGCGTTCAGCCACCCGGCATCGCCGGTCACCTCGGCGCGATAAGGATCGATATAGATGCGCCGCAATTCTCCATCCGGGGTGAAGGCGATCAGTTCGGCGGCGAACCAGCGCTCGACGGGTTCGTACAGTATGAAGAAGGTCCAGTCCGGATAACTCGCCCGGGCGGCGTCAATCATGGCCCCATGGCTGGCGCGCTCGTCGCCCACACTGACCCTGATCTTCTCGTTGAGCAGCCAGTCGATATCGTGGGCGAAAACGGCCAGCGTCCCCGTGATCGAGATGAAAAACATGAACACGCTGAGCTTCAGCCCGGCCCAGCTGTGCAGATTGAACCAGTTGCGACGCGTCATTGCGACAACGACCGGCCTCAGAACTCCAGCGTCGCGGTCAGGTAAAGCCGCCTTGGTTCACCGGGAAAATGCCCTGTCCGGGACAGAAACCCGCTTTGGGCATAGGTTTTGTCGAACAGATTCTTGACGTTGGCTTGAATCAGCCAGTCCTCAAAACGGGTCTGCCAGCTCAAGTCAAAAACGGTGTAGCTGCGAACACGCTGATTGCTGAAGCTGATCTGGTCGTCGACATAATCGACACCGCCTGCAATGGCTGAATTGATGGCGGGGAAGTCGTATCGGGTCCACAGACCCACCTGGTGCTCCGGCGCATTGACAAAGCGACCACCGACCGAATTGCTTATGCTGCCGGTCGCCTCGGTGACCCGGGTGTCGTTATACGCGTAGGAAACGTTCAGCGCCCAGTTGGGGGTCAGGTCGCCAAGAAAGTCGATTTCCACGCCTTCGCTGGTGACCTCGCCGACCGCGATCAGGTCATCCAGCCCATCGTCACCCTGGTCGCCGGCCGGATCGGGCTGGAGGATGTTTTCGCGCACGATGCGGTAGGCCGCCACGTTGATCGCCAGACGGTCGGAGAAAAAGCGGCTTTTCATGCCGACCTCGGTCAGCCGGCTGCGTTCAGGGTCAAATGGCCCGCCAACCAGCGGATCCTGGCTGCCGGGAGACTGCGGGACAAAACCGGTTGCATAGACGCCGTAAGCGCGGATCGATGGGGTCAGCGCATAGGTTGAGCCTATGCGATAGCTGAAACCCGAGTCCTTGAATTGATCGCCGGCAGACAGATTGGCATCCTCGAACTGATCCCAGCGCAAGCCCGCCAGCACGTTCCAGCGCTCGCCCAACTCGATCTGATCCTGCAGATACAGGCCATAGCGTTCGAATTCCAGCTGTCGCGCGGCAGCCGGGAACTGTTCCAGATTGTAGTCGGCGGCCGATACCGTCCCGTAGACCGGGTTGCGCAGACTGATGCCTGGCACGATGCCACCGAGTTCCTCCGGAGCCAGAAGTCGATTGCTCAGCTCAGCGCTCAATTCTGCCCAGTCGCCGCCAAACAGGACGCGATGATTGACATCCCCCCACTTGATGTCTGTGACCACATTGCCGGTCAGGCTCAGACTTTCGTTGTCTCTGCGCTGGTCACGAAACTGGCGCGCGCTGAAGTCAACAACGCCGTCTTGATCCAGGTCCAGCAGCCGAATGGGCTCATGGTAGTTCTGGAGTTCAACGTTTTCATACCAGCGCACGGTCAGATCACCGCGCGTAGACGCGCTGAACTCATGGTCGAGCCGGAATTGCGCGACGTCGGCTTCCAGGTCCTGGAAATCCGTGGGCTCGTTGTGGTTCCAGCGGCGATCGGCAAGAAACCGTCCTTCGTCGGTCACCGGCACCCCGCGCAGACGGGCCCCGTCGAATCGTTGCTCAAGCCGGGTGAACTGCCAGGTCAGATCGGTGAAAGCGCCTGCTCGTCGCAGCGACACATCGGCAATCCGGTTCTCCAGCTGGGTTACGAAGCGAAACGTGTCCTCCTGATCGATGTAGGCTCCAGCGCGATACTGCCAGGTGCCATCGTCGTCGAGCGGTCCTGAAAACTCCGCGCTGCCGCTAAAAAAGCTCTGGTTTCCGGCACCCAGCGTGACTCGCCGGACCGGCATCGGAGTCGGCTTCTTGGTGACGTAATTGAGGATGCCGCCGGGCTGGCCGCTGCCGTAAATCGCACCAGCCGGTCCCTTGAGGACTTCGATGCGCTCGATATTGAACAGCTGGGGCACGGCGAAGCCGTTGAACGGGTCACCGCGAACCCCGTCGTAGAGAATTTCGTCCTGGCGAAACCCGCGAAACGTCACGCCAGAGTAGCTGAAGGCGCTCACGCCGCTGATCGAACGGTACAGATCAGTGATCTGGCGAGCGGCCTGATCACGAATCAGCTCCAGCGGAAGCACCTGTATCGACTGGGGGACTTCCTCCAGCGGCGTATCGGTTCTTGTCGCAAACGAGGAATCCTCGATGCGATAAAGACGCTGAGCCCGCCCGATGACCTGGATTCGATCCGGTTCAGCCGTACTGCCTGGGCTTGGCTCTGCGGTTTGGGCCGACACCTCTGAATCCGCTGAATCAGAGGCTTCACTCGCTTGAGCATGGACCAGCACGAAGGGAAAGGACAGCAGCGCCAATAGCGCGGACAACCGGAAGGTAGGTGTCATCATCAGGGGCTCTTAGGTTAACGAAGTCTAATACGAATAATTATCAATGATACTCGTGTTCTCCTTTTTGGTCAAACCAATACTGCCCAACGCTTCCACGATCAAACGTACAAAAAGGGAACCGCCCTGGGCTTTGGCGGTGGCTCATTTTGCTCGCTCCTGCAGTTCGAGCAGGCTGGCACGGGCAGGTTTAGCCTGATGCCTCCCATGTGCGCCACGGCCTCAGCCCGCCGAGGCATGCCGGGCCATGGAGGAGTAACCGTCATCGAGCCGGCCGGCCTTGAGGCCGTGCTTGCCGAGCATTTTCACCGCCTCGACTGATAAAGCGCAGTTAGGGTCCGCGGCAGTAGGCAATGATCTCGCGACTGGCGGGAAGATCGGCCCGGTGCTGACTGCACGGGTTGCCGAAGTGCTCATGCAGGCAAGCCTGCATCACCGCGATTACGCCGGCGGCGATTGAGCATGTAGGCATCGACCATCGCAGCCTGATCGCTGGCATTGGCCGACATGGTGTATTTGAGCCATAACTTGTCGCCTGCGGTCAGGCAGAATCAATCGCAGTTATTGTGGCGCCGCCACATCTCCGGATTATGGCCCTCTGGGACCCTTTCACACGGATCCGAACCATATCCGCGCAGACGCTTGTAGTCGGCGATCTGGGCTTCGGTCAAAAGCGGTGGAGTATCAAGATGACGGGAAAGATGTACGAAACGAAGATCCGCTCGTATGGCTTCTGCGTTTTCAATCAGCTCACGTAACCTTTCGTCATTGAGGTCACCGGCGCGAAAAGCATCCTCTATGGCCGTTTCGGCGCGGATCAGACGCTCACCGAGAGCTTTCGCCTCGACCTGCATATTTTCATAGATACTCTCTAGCTCAGCGACCTGCTGGTCCGAGAGCCCGATTTCATCCCGAAGCTCGAGGAGATGGGCAGGCCCTGGGACTCCATTCAGCTCTGCCGACAACGCCAGTCCCCAACCTCCTCCGCGGCGCAGTTCCTGGATATCGGTTTCAGACAGGCTTTTGATCGCGCGTGTTTCCATCCCAGCATAAGGGGAATGGCCACCGTGCTGGGCCGATACAACAAAAGGCATTGCTATCGCTACAAGCACAAGGGCGAGTCGAGGCATAGAGCATCTCCAGATTCATTCGGTGACAGCATCCGAATGGTACACGCCTAGCCTGGAGACGCGCTCGATTTCGACTTATCCCCAGGATTACCGCATCTGCTCGCACTTCACCTTGGCCAGCGGCGGGTACATCATCAGGCAAGGAAGGACATTTTCTTGCCGAGGGAGTCGGTCATAAGCTCGCCGTTCTGATTGGGATCAGCAGGATTCGCATGGTGCTCTTCTCAGTCACAGGCCACCCGCGTGGGGTCGGCAAGGGCTTTTTAGGAGCTCGTCGGCCGACAGCATATCTGTTTTGGCGTATATTTTGAACCTGGCAGGCTCACATTTCCAACCGGTGGCCTCGGCGTATTCGGGGATCGGGGCCTGAACCGAAAATGGCGTCGTCCCCCTTCCTCGAGCAGCCGACAAGGCATCCCGGCAATCCCCGCGTCCTGAGCCATTCTGGAGTAAGCATACTCAATGGCCCCATAACCCTGGGGATCCGCGAGTTCTTTGTCCCTGTTGTTACTGACCCCGTCGGACTTCAACAGCCAGTACTCAAAACCAATGTCGGCTGGTGCCTGACCTGAGCGAACCTGGTATAGCAACCGTTAATTCGTCATATCAGGCGCTGACAAACCTGCAAATTCATGCGGGTTGGATTCGCGCCCCCTGGCGTCGGGCAGGTCTTCGAACAACAGGGGGCGATTCCGCCCCATTCCCAATCCTGCTAGTCTTGATGCTGAGCAGATTCGGGGACCTGGCAGTACCCACCCATGAACGACAGCACCCAGCCGACATCGGCGGCCATTGACGCCTTCATCCACCGCTGGCAGGACGCGCGCGGCAAGGAGCGCGCCAACTACCAGCTGTTTCTGACCGAACTGTGCCAGCTGCTCGACCTGCCCGGCCCGGAGCCGGCCGGCGACAACGACGCCGACGACGCCTACGTTTTCGAGCGCCGGGTCGATATCCACCACCCCGACGGCACCACCACGCGCGGCTACATCGACCTGTACAAGCGCGGGCATTTCGTGCTCGAGGCCAAGCGCGTATCGGAGCAGCACGCCTCCAGCCGCTGGGACAAGGCCATGCTGCGCGCCGCAGCGCAAGCCGACACCTACATCCGCGCCCTGCCCGCAGAAGAAGGCCGGCCACCGTTTCTGCTGACCTGCGATGTCGGCCAGACCATTGAGGTCTATGCCGAATTCACCCGCTCAGGCGCGACCTACGTGCCCTTCCCGGACCCGCGATCCCATCGCATCCAACTGGAAGACCTGCGCGACCCGACCATCCAGGCGCGCCTGAAAGGCATCTGGACCCAGCCCGACCAGCTCGACCCGTCCAGGCACGCCGCCCGCGTCACCCGGGAGTTGAGCAAAACCCTGGCCCAGCTGGCCCGCGCCCTGGAGCGCGACGGCTATGAGGTCGAGCGCGTGGCCCACTTCATCAAGCGCTGCCTGTTTACCATGTTTGCCGAAGACGTCGACCTGCTGCCCCGGGGACAGTTCACCGAGCTGCTCCAGCGCCTGCAGAAAACACCCGAGCATTTCCCCGACGCCATCGGCTCGCTGTGGGAGACCATGCACGACGGCGGATACAGCGGCGTGCTCAACGCCAAGGTCCTGCGCTTCAACGGCAGCCTGTTTGAAAACATCAACCCCATTCCGCTCAACGCCGAACAGATCGGCCTGCTGATCGACGCTGCCCGCCACGACTGGAGCCAGGTCGAACCGGCCATCTTCGGCACGCTGCTGGAGCGCGCCCTGGACCCGGAAGAACGCCACAAACTCGGCGCCCACTACACGCCCCGTGCCTATGTCGAACGCCTGGTGATGCCCACCGTCATCGACCCGCTCCGAGATGAGTGGAAAGACGTCCAGGCCGCTGCCGCAGCACTCGAAAACCAGGGCAAACCCGACAAAGCCGTCGAAGAAATCCGCGCCTTTCACCGCAAGCTGTGCGAGATCCGCATTCTGGACCCGGCCTGCGGCAGCGCCAATTTCTTGTATGTGACCCTGGAACACATGAAGCGCCTGGAAGGCGAAGTGCTCAACACCCTGACTGACTTAGGCGCCGGCCAGAACCTGCTGGAAATGCAGGGCAACACCATCGACCCGCACCAGTTCTTAGGTATAGAGATCAACCCCAGAGCCGCCGCCATCGCCGAAATGGTCCTGTGGATCGGCTACCTGCAGTGGCACTTCCGCACCCACGGCCACATCAACCCGCCCCAGCCGGTCCTGCGCGCCTTTGCCAACATCGAATGCCGCGACGCCGTGCTCGCCTACGACCGCCGGGAATACCAGCTCGACGAACACGGCCGCCCCGCGATGCGCTGGGACGGCAAGACCTACAAGAAAAGCCCCACCACCGGCGAGGACATCCCGGATGAGACCGCCCAGCTGCCGGTGGAGGTGTATATCAATCCGAGGAAGGCGGAGTGGCCGGAGGC
>JBKHEF010000014.1:0-63367 GCA_046540955.1 Wenzhouxiangella sp. | reverse complement strand
GCCTGCGCTTTGCCATCCGCGAAGGCGGCCGTACCGTTGGCGCCGGTGTGGTGGCAAAAATCCACGAATAGTTCTGGTAATTCCCAAGGGGCCGTTGCTATAATGGGCGGCTCGGATTAAGGGGCCCTCTCAGTCCGGGACTGAGGGGGCTCTTGATCTTCGGATCAAAGCAGTGGCTGCGCGAAAGTGCGGCTGGTTCGAGTTCTTTTACAGACTAAAGGCGTACGGCAATGGCCGAACAGAAAATCCGTATTCGTTTGAAGGGGTTCGATCATCGACTGATCGATCGTTCGACCCAGGAAATCGTGGATACCGCCAAGCGCACCGGCGCTCAGGTTCGGGGACCGATCCCGTTGCCGACCCGGAAAGAGCGCTATACCGTCCTGATCTCCCCGCACGTCAACAAGGACGCGCGCGACCAGTACGAAATCCGGACCCACAAGCGGCTCCTGGATATCGTCGACCCCAACGACAAGACCGTTGATGCGCTGATGAAACTGGACCTGGCCGCTGGCGTCGACGTCCAGATCAAGCTGTACTGACGGTGGCCGGAGAAGCAGACATGAAGATCGGACTTGTTGGAAAGAAAAAAGGCATGACGCGGCTGTTTGTCGAGGACGGAACCTCCGTGCCGGTCACCGTGGTCGAGGTCAGCCCCAATCGGATCACCCAGATCCGCACCGCCGACGGCGACGGCTACACCGCCGTCCAGGTCACCAGCGGCAGCCGCCGTGCGTCTTTGGTCAACCGGCCGCAGGCCGGTCACTATGCCCGTGCCGGCGTGGAAGCCGGTGAAGGTCTGTGGGAGTTCCGCCTTTCCGCCGAGGAAATCTCGGGCCTGGAGGTGGGGGGCGAGATCGCCGTTGATCGCTTTGAAGCCGGTCAGCGCGTTGATGTCACCGGTACCAGCAAGGGCAAGGGTTTTGCCGGCGTCATCAAGCGCCACAATTTCCGCATGCAGGATGCCACCCACGGCAACTCGCTGTCGCATCGCGCGCCGGGTTCGATCGGTCAGTGCCAGACGCCGGGACGCGTCTTCAAGGGCAAGAAAATGGCCGGTCACATGGGGGGTGAGCGCGTGACCACGCAGAATCTCGAGGTCGTGCGGGTTGATCCGGAACGCAACCTGCTGTTGATCCGCGGGGCCGTTCCCGGTGCCCCGGGCGGGCATGTCTTCGTCCGGCCTTCCAACAAGGCCTAACGTTTCAGGAGATTGGATTGATGGAACTTGCAGTCGCCGGTGGTTCGAACATCGAGGTCTCCGACCAGGTGTTTGGCCGTGATTTTTCCGAGCCGCTGGTCCACCAGGTGGTCGTTTCTTATCTGGCGGGCGGGCGTGCCGGCACCAAGGCGCAGAAGAATCGCTCGGATGTCTCCGGCGGCGGTCGCAAACCGTGGCGCCAGAAAGGGACGGGCAACGCACGCGCCGGGACCATCCGCAGCCCGATCTGGCGGACCGGTGGTGTGACTTTCGCTGCCCGCCCGCGTGATTTCACTCAGAAGGTCAATCGCAAGCAGTACCGCAGCGCGATCAAGGCGATTCTTTCCGAACTGGTTCGCCAGGAGCGGCTGGTCATCGTCGATGAGCTCAAGCTCGCTGAGCCGAAGACCCGCCTGGCGCGCAGCCTGCTCGATGGGCTCGATGTGGGCAGCGGGCTGCTGATCGATGCTGAGCCGGACGGCAATCTGTATCTTGGTGCGCGCAATCTGCGCGGGGTCTTTGTGCTGGCCGCCGATCGAATCGATCCGGTCAGCCTGGTGAGCGCTGAAAAAGTCGTCATGACCCGTGCGGCGGTCGAGAAAGTGCAGGAGTGGTTGGCATGAACAACGAACGCATGTATCAGATCATCCGGTATCCGCATATTTCCGAAAAGACCGCTCGTTTGCAGGCTGAATGCAACCAGTACGTCTTTGAAGTGCTCAAGGATGCCGACAAGCAGCAGATTCGCCAGGCTGTTGAAGGCCTGTTCGATGTCGAAGTTGAGGATGTCCGCGTAGTCAACGTCAAGGGCAAGCGCAAGAGCTTTCGTTTTCGCGCCGGACGTCAGCGCGACTGGAAAAAGGCCTACGTGCGCCTGCGCGCCGGACAGGTCATTGAAGATTTGCAGGCCGACTGAGGCCTGGAACTGACAGCCGGGATTGAACAGACATGGCAATCGTCAAAGCAAAACCCACTTCACCGGGCCGCCGCGGCAAGGTCTCCGTGCGTCACGATCACCTGTGGTCGGGACGCCCCTATGCGCCGTTGCTGGAGTCGCAGAATTCGACCGGCGGCCGCAACAACGCGGGCCGTATAACCACGCGCCACAAGGGCGGCGGGCACAAGCACCATTACCGAGTCATTGACTTCAAGCGCAACAAGGATGGCGTCAAGGGCATCGTTGAGCGGATTGAGTATGACCCGAACCGCAGCGCCCATATCGCGTTGGTCAAGTACCTTGATGGAGAGCGTCGCTACATTCTCGCTGCGCGTTACATGCGTGCCGGCGACGAGGTTCTGAGCGGCAGCGAAGCGCCGATCAAGCCCGGCAACGCGATGCCGTTGCGTTCGATTCCGGTTGGAACCCAGGTCCACAATGTCGAGCTCAAGCCCGGCAAGGGTGGCCAGCTGGCGCGCAGCGCCGGATCGGTGGCCCAGCTGGTTGCGCGCGAGGGGCAGTACGCCACGGTCATGCTGCGCTCGGGTGAGATGCGCAAGATCCTGACCCGCTGTCGCGCGACCATCGGCCAGGTGGCCAATTCCGAGCACAACCTGGAAAAGCTTGGCAAGGCCGGCGCCAAGCGCTGGCGGGGTGTTCGGCCGACGGTGCGCGGTGTGGCCATGAACCCGGTCGACCATCCTCACGGTGGCGGCGAAGGACGCACCTCCGGTGGGCGGCATCCGGTCACGCCCTGGGGTCAGCAGACCAAGGGCAAGCGCACGCGCACCAACAAGCGCACCGGCAAGTACATCACGCGTTCGCGCAAGCGTAAATAAGTCGAAGGATTCACGATGCCACGTTCAATCAAGAAAGGCCCGTTCGTCGACCACCACCTGGTGGCCAAGGTCGAAGCGGCTGTCGAGACCAACAACAAGCGTCCGATCAAGACCTGGTCGCGCCGCTCGATGATTCTGCCGGACATGGTTGGGCTGACCATCGCGGTGCATAACGGGCGCCTGCATGTGCCGATTCTCATCAATGAGAACATGGTCGGTCACAAGCTCGGCGAGTTTGCTCCCACCCGGACCTTCAAGGGTCATTCGGGCGATCGGAAAACCAAGTAACGGGAAGAGACGGTGATGGAAGCGATTGCAAAGCTCAAGGGCGCCCGGATTTCGGCGCAGAAGGCCCGTCTGGTGGCCGATCAGATCCGCGGTCTGCCGGTGGAACGGGCCGACGAGCTGCTGATGTTCAGCGACAAGAAGGCCGCCCAAATCGTGCGCAAGGTGCTGCTGTCGGCGGTCGCCAACGCCGAGCACAACGTCGGCGCCGACATCGATGAATTGAAAGTCGACCGCATCTGGGTCGATGAAGGGCCGACGATGAAGCGCGGCCGAGCGCGTGCCAAGGGCCGCTATACGCGGATCCTCAAGCGCAGTAGCCATATCACCGTCGTGCTGGCAGAGAGCTAAGGACAAACCATGGGTCAAAAGGTACATCCGAACGGTATTCGCTTAGGCATCTCCAAGGACTGGTCTGCCAAGTGGTACGCCGAAGGTGAGGAGTTCGCCGACTACCTCAATACCGATCTGCAGGCGCGCGCCTATCTCAACAAGGTGCTTGCGCATGCCGCGGTCAGTCATATTCATATCGAGCGTCCAGCCAAGTCGGCCGAGATCACCGTGCACACTGCACGGCCTGGGATCGTCATCGGCAAGAAGGGCGAGGACATTGAAAAGCTTCGCCGGGACGTTTCCCGGATCATGGGAGTGCCGACCAATATCCGGGTCAACGAGATCCGCAAGCCTGAGTTGGACGCCAAACTGGTCGCCGAAAGCATTGCCCAGCAGCTCGAGCGCCGGGTGATGTTCCGCCGGGCCATGAAACGGGCCGTCGGCAATGCCATGCGCCTGGGCGCCCAGGGCATCAAGGTGCAGGTTGCGGGTCGTCTCAACGGCGCCGACATCGCGCGTACCGAGTGGTATCGCGAAGGTCGGGTGCCGCTGCACACGCTGCGCGCCAACGTCGACTACGGGGTTGCCGAAGCGGCCACCACCTACGGGGTCATCGGGATCAAGGTTTGGGTTTACACAGGCGATGTCTTCGATCTGCACGCCGAAGCCAGCGCCGACAAGACGGCCGCCCGGGGCGGTCGTAAGGAGAGCTGATCATGCTGCAGCCGAAACGGACCAAATTCAGAAAGCAGCAGAAAGGACGCAACCGCGGCCTGGCGCTGGTCGGTAACCGGGTCAGCTTTGGAGAGTTTGGTCTCCAGGCGACCACGCGCGGCTTTTTGACCGCGCGCCAGATCGAGTCTGCCCGACGCGCGATTACCCGTCACGTCAAGCGCGGCGGCAAGTTGTGGATCCGGGTTTTCCCCGACAAGCCGATTACCAAGAAGCCGGTCGAAGTGCGTATGGGCAAGGGCAAGGGCAACGTCGAGTATTGGGTCGCCCCGATCCAGCCCGGGCGCATGATCTATGAAATCCAGGGCGTCAGTGAAGACGTGGCCCGCGAAGCGTTTCGGCGAGCCGCGGCCAAGCTGAGTGTCAAGACCAATTTTGTTGCGAGGTCGATGTGATGAAAGCTTCGGAACTGCGCGGCAAGGATGCCGCCGAGCTTGAGGAAATGTTGTTGAAGCTGCGCAAGGAGCAGTTCGGCCTGCGCATCCAGCACGCCAATGGCAGTCTGACCAATCGTAATGAAATGCGTCACGTGCGGCGCGACATCGCGCGCATCAAGACGGTGCTCAACCAGATCCAGGGACAATCAGCATGAGTAACGAAAACAGGGTCCAGCGCAGCCAGGTCGGGCGTGTGGTGAGCAACAAGATGGACAAGACCGTGACCGTGCGCCTGGAGCGGCTGGTCAAGCATCCGCTTTACGGCAAGTACATCCGCCGTTCCAGCAAGGTGCATGCGCACGACGAGAACAATGACTGTAACGAGGGCGACACCGTTCGCATCGCGCAGACCCGGCCGGTCTCCAAGACGAAGGCCTGGGCCGTGATCGAAGTGGTCGAGCGCGCTCAGTAAGCGGAGCATATCGGCATGATTCAGATGCAATCCAGACTCTCGGCCGCCGACAACAGCGGTGCGCGCGAACTCATGTGCATCAAGGTGCTCGGTGGGTCCAAGCGTCGTTACGCCAACATTGGTGACGTCATCAAGGTCACGGTCAAGGACGCCATCCCGCGGGGCAAGGTCAAGAAAGGTGAGGTCTACAACGCGGTGGTGGTGCGCACGGCCAAGGGCGTGCGCCGGCGCGACGGGTCGCTGATCCGCTTTGACGGCAATGCGGCCGTCCTGCTGAACAACAAGCTCGAGCCGATTGGTACCCGTATCTTCGGGCCGGTGACTCGCGAGCTGCGCTCGGAACGCTTCATGAAGATCGTTTCGCTGGCGCCGGAAGTGCTTTAAGGAGATCCCGATGGAACGTATACGCAAGGGTGATGAGGTCATCGTGATCGCCGGTCGCAGCAAGGGCCAGCGCGGGCACGTGCTCAAAGTCCTCAAGGACACTCGACTGCTGGTCGAGAACGTCAACATGATCAAGCGTCACCAGAAGCCGGATCCGCAGGCTCAGAAGCCCGGCGGGATTATCGAGCGGGAGGCGCCGATCGAGGCATCCAACGTGATGCTCTACAACCCGGCGACCGATCGCGGTGATCGGGTCGGTTTCAAGTTTCTGGAAGATGGTCGGAAGGTCCGGTTTTTCCGTTCCACCGGCGAAGTCGTCGATATCTAAGGGCAGATAAGAGCTATGGCCAGGCTGCAGCAATACTATCGCGATACGGTCATCGGTCAACTGACCGAGGAATTCGGCTATCGCAACGTCATGGAAGTACCCAGGGTGGAGAAGATCACCCTCAACATGGGGCTGGGTGAAGCCGTGGGTGACAAGAAAGTCATCGACAACGCGGTCTCCGATATGGCAAAGATCGCCGGACAGCGTCCGGTGGTGACCAAGGCCCGCAAGTCGGTAGCCAGCTTCAAGATTCGCGATGGTTACCCGATTGGCTGCAAGGTCACCTTGCGCCGCGATCGCATGTACGAGTTTCTTGATCGCCTGGTCAATGTCGCCCTGCCGCGGGTGCGCGATTTCCGTGGTATTCCGCGCAAGTCCTTTGACGGCAGCGGTAACTACAGCCTCGGGATCAAGGAGCAGATCATTTTTCCGGAAATCAACTACGACCAGATTGACTCGATCCGCGGCATGGATATCGCGATTACCACGTCCGCAAAAACTGATGAGGAAGGGCTGGCGCTGCTCAAGGCGTTCGGCTTTCCGTTCCGGGCTCGCTAAAAGGAATTACCCGCTATGGCCAAGATTTCAATGGTAGAACGTGAGAAGCGGCGGGCCAAGCTGGCTCAACGCTTTGCCAGCAAGCGCGCCGAACTCAAGCGCATCGTCGCCGATCCGGAAGCGGACTACGAAGAAAAACAGGCCGCGATGCATCGGCTCAACAAGCTGCCGCGCGATTCCAGCGCGGTGCGTGGACGCAATCGCTGTCGCGTGTCCGGACGCCCGCGGGGTTACTACCGCAAGTTCGGTCTGGCCCGCAACAAGCTGCGCGAAGCAGCCATGCGCGGTGACGTGCCGGGTCTGCGCAAGGCCAGCTGGTAAGGAGAAAAAAGATGAGCATGACCGACCCTATTTCCGACATGCTGGCGCGAATCAAAAACGCCCAGGCCGTGCGCAAGCGCAGCGTTGCCATGCCCTCATCGGGCATCAAGGCGGCGCTGGCAGCGGTATTGAAGGACGAAGGCTACATTCTAGATTTCCGGGTAGAGAGCGAGGGTGTCAAGAGCACGCTGGTCGTCGACCTGAAGTATGTCGAAGGCCGTGGTGTCATCGACCGGCTGGAAAGGTTCAGCAAGCCGGGTCGCCGGCGTTACTTCGGCAAGGACGATATCCCGCGCGTTCTCAACGGTCTGGGTGTTGCCATCATCAGCACATCGCGGGGCCTGATGACTGATGCGCGCGCGCGCGCCGAAGGCCAGGGCGGCGAAGTCCTGTGTCTGGTGGCTTAAGGGCCGAACTCTGGAAAGGAATGCACGATGTCTAGAATTGCCAAAAGCCCGATCACGATTCCTGCGGGCGTTGAATTGTCCGAATCCGCAGGACAGATCCGGGTCAAGGGTGCCAAGGGCAGCCTGGAAATGAGCCTGCATCCGGCGGTCACGCTGAGTGTCGATGACGGGGTGGTCACGGTCAGCCCGATCAAGGAAGAGGACATGGCTATGGCCGGGACCATGCGTGCTCTGATTGCCAACATGGTCGAAGGCGTGGCCAATGGTTTCGAGCGCAAGCTCAGCCTGGTCGGCGTGGGTTACCGGGCCGCGGTCCAGGGGCAGACGCTCAATCTGCAGCTCGGCTTCAGCCACCCGGTGGATTTTGCCATTCCCGCCGGTATCAGCGTGGAGTGTCCGAGCCAGACCGAAGTCGTCGTGCGCGGCATCGACAAGCAGCAGGTCGGCCAGGTGGCCGCTGAAATCCGTGCGTTCCGTCCACCCGAACCTTACAAAGGCAAGGGTGTGCGCTATGCCGATGAGCGCGTGGTCATGAAGGAAGCCAAGAAGGCTTAAGGATCGAATCATCATGAACAAGGGAAAAAATGAATCCAGGCTGCGCCGGGCCCGCAAGAATCGGGCCCGCATTCGCCGGTCCGCAGTCGCCCGGCTGACCGTTCACCGGTCCGGCCGGCACCTTTATGCACAGGTCATTGCCGCGGATGGCGAGCATACCGTGGCGGCAGCCTCGACGGTCCAGAAGGACCTGCGCGCGGGCCTGGCCGGCACCTGCAATGTCGAAGCGGCCAAGGCGGTGGGCAAAGCCATCGCCGAGCGTAGCCTCGCCGCCGGCATCGAGGGCGTGGCCTTCGATCGTTCCGGCTTCAAGTATCACGGACGGATCAAGGCGCTGGCCGATGCCGCCCGCGAAGCCGGTCTGAAGTTCTAACTGGGATAACGGTATTCAACATGGCAAGAGAAACCAACACGGACGACCTGATCGAGAAACTGGTAGCCGTCAACCGCGTGGTCAAGGTGGTCAAAGGCGGGCGTCAGTTCAGCTTTACCGCCCTGGCCGTGGTCGGTGACGGTGAAGGCAAGGTCGGGTTCGGCTACGGCAAGGCGCGCGAAGTTCCGCTGGCGATCCAGAAGGCCATGGAACGTGCCCGCCGCGACATGATCCGGATTTCGCTCAACCAAGGCACGCTGTGGCATCCGATCAAGTCGCGCCACAGTGGCTCCCGGGTTTACATGCAGCCGGCCTCGGAAGGGACCGGCGTGATCGCCGGCGGTGCCATGCGCGCGGTGTTCGAGGCGGTCGGGGTCCATAATGTCCTGGCCAAGAGTGTTGGTTCCAACAACCCCATCAACCTGGTCCGCGCCACCATGAAGGGCCTGCAGGCGATGGTGTCGCCAGAGCAGGTCGCGATCAAGCGCGGCAAGCCGATCGAGGAGATTCTGGAACATCATGGCTAACAGCAACCCGGCAAAAGTGCGCGTCACCCTGGTGCGCAGCATCAACGGCACCATCGGCAAGCACCGTGAAACCGTGCGTGGACTCGGTCTGCGGCGGATCAATCACACGGTGGAACTGGAAGACACGCCGGCGGTGCGCGGCATGATCAGGAAAGTCGATTACCTGGTTCGGGTCGAGCAGGCCTGAACCGGTTTGGCCAACATCATCGGGAATTCATCATGAAGCTCAACACGATTCAGGCCGCGGAAGGCAGCAGGTCCAAGCGCAAGCGCGTCGGGCGGGGCATCGGGTCCGGCCTGGGCAAGACCGGCGGCCGCGGTCACAAGGGCCAGAAGTCACGTTCGGGTGGCTATCACAAGGTCGGCTTTGAAGGTGGTCAGATGCCGCTTCAGCGCCGCCTGCCCAAGGTCGGGTTCGCCTCGGCAGCCAACCGCCACACCCGTGAAGTCCGCCTCTACCAGCTCAATGCCCTGGAAGGCGAGGTGGTCGATCTCGAGACCCTCAAGGCCAGCGGGCTGGTGCGCAACGACACCCGCAAAGTACGGGTCATCAACACCGGCGAGCTCACTCGTGCCATGACGGTGCGCGGGCTGCACGTGACCGCCGGTGCGGCCAAGGCCATCGAAGCGGCCGGAGGCAAGGTCGAGTAATGTCTGCCAATGCCTCGCAAATGGCGGGTATGCTCGGCGGCCTGGGGCGCATGAAGGAATTGCGCCAGCGCCTGTTTTTGGTGCTGGTGGCGTTGCTGGTCTATCGCCTGGGCACCTTTATTCCGGTCCCCGGGATCAACCCGCTGGCGCTGATCGAGCTGATGGATATGCAGCGCGGAACGATCGTGGACATGTTCAACATGTTTACCGGCGGTGCGCTCGGCCGGTTCTCGATCTTCGCCCTTGGCGTCATGCCGTATATCTCGGCGGCCATCATCATGCAGTTGATGAGCCACGCGATCCCGCAACTGCAGGCATTGCGCAAGGAAGGTGAGGCCGGGCGCCGCAAGATCACCCAGTACACCCGCTATTTCACCGTGGTGCTGGCGCTGTTCCAGTCCTTTGGTGTGGCGATGGCGCTGCAGAACCAAGGGGCTGGCGCCGGGTTGCCGGTGGTCATCGCGCCCGGACCTGGATTCGTGCTGGCCGCGGTAGTGACCCTCACTGCCGGAACCGTCTTTTTGATGTGGCTGGGTGAGCAGATCACCGAGCGCGGCATCGGGAACGGTATTTCCATCATCATCTTCGCCGGTATTGTGGCTGAACTGCCCTCGGCCATCGGTGCCACCCTTGAGCTGGTCAATACCGGCCAGCTCGGCATCACGACCGCGGCCTTTCTGCTGCTGATGGCTTTGGCGGTGACCGCGTTTGTGGTTTTCGTCGAGCGTGGGCAGCGTCGGATCACGGTCAACTATGCGCAGCGCCAGGGCCGTCAGGCCTACCGCAGCCAGTCCACGCATTTGCCGCTGAAGGTCAACATGGCCGGGGTGATTCCGGCCATCTTCGCTTCCAGCCTGGTGCTGTTCCCGGCGACGATCTCGACCTGGTTTGGGCAAAATGAGGGGGTAAGCTGGTTGCAGAATGTGGCGCAGCAGCTCAGCCCGGGCCAGCCGATCTACATCGCCTTGTTCGGGTTTCTGATCGCGTTCTTCTGCTTTTTCTATACCGCGATTGTGTTCAATTCGCGCGAGACGGCCGATAACCTGAAAAAGTCCGGCGCCTTTATCCCGGGGATTCGCCCGGGCCGACAGACGGCGGAGTACATCGATTACGTATTGACCCGCCTGACTGCCGTCGGCGCCCTGTACCTGGTCGCGGTCTGCCTGATGCCGGAATTCCTGATCATGCGCTGGAACGTCCCGTTTTATCTGGGCGGAACCTCGCTGCTGATCATCGTGGTGGTGACCATGGATTTCATGGCCCAACTGCAGGCCCATCTGATGTCCCACCAGTATGACAGCCTGCTCAAGAAGTCGAATCTCAAGGGTTACGGCCGGGCCGGTTCGGTTCGCCGCTCGTAACGCAACAGCGGTCGTTTGGAGAATATGCAATGAAAGTTCAGGCTTCGGTCAAGAAAATCTGCCGGCACTGCAAAATCGTCCGCCGCCGCGGGGTGGTGTTCGTGATCTGCAGTGATCCCAAGCACAAGCAGCGCCAGGGCTGACCGGCGCATCGTGGCCCGAATATCGGGCTTGAGTTGAATAGCAAATCAAGCTATAATTGCCGGTTTGCGCTGACCAGACGTCACAGGTTTTTGGAGAATTAAAGCATGGCTCGTATCGCAGGCGTCAATCTGCCCGTACAGAAGCATACCTGGGTCGCCTTGACCCACATTTACGGCATCGGCCGCACCCGAGCCTATGAGATCTGCGAAGTGACCGGCATCGATCCGTCGACCAAGGTGCGCGATCTGACCGAGGCCGAGCAGGAAAAGCTTCGCCAGACCATCGGTGGCATGAGTGTCGAGGGTGACCTGCGACGCGAAGTCGCGATGAATATCAAGCGTTTGATGGACCTCGGCTGCTATCGCGGTCTTCGCCATCGACGCGGCCTGCCGGTTCGCGGCCAGCGCACCCGTACCAACGCCCGGACCCGCAAGGGCCCGCGTCGTCCGATTCGTTAAGGAACTGCATTCATGGCCAAGCAGCAGACCAGCAAGGGCAAGAAGAAGGTCAAAAAGGTGGTTGTTGACGGCATTGCCCACGTGCATGCGTCATTCAACAACACCATCATCACCATCACTGACCGTCAGGGCAATGCCTTATCGTGGGCAACCAGCGGTGGTTCCGGCTTCCGTGGCTCGCGCAAGTCAACGCCGTTCGCCGCCCAGGTGGCGGCCGAAAACGCCGGCCGGGCCGCGCAGGAATACGGGATGAAAAATCTGGAAGTTCGGGTCAATGGCCCGGGCCCGGGTCGGGAATCTTCGGTCCGCTCGCTCAACGCGGTCGGCTTCAAGATCACCAACATTATCGACGTGACACCGATTCCGCACAACGGCTGTCGCCCACCCAAGAAGCGCCGAGTCTGACCGGCGCGGTCTTTCGATACGAATCAGAGAGCAACATGGCAAGATATATAGGACCTACCTGCAAGCTGGCGCGACGCGAGGGCATGGACTTGAGCCTCAAGAGTCCGGCTCGCGGCCTTGACTCCAAGTGCAAGCTGGACAAGCCGCCCGGCCAGCACGGCGACAGCCGCCGCCAGCGGCTGTCGGACTATGCGCTGCAGTTGCGTGAAAAGCAGAAAGTGCGCCGCATGTACGGTGTGCTCGAGCGTCAGTTCCGCAACTACTACAAGGAAGCGGCGCGCCAGAAGGGCGCAACCGGCGAGAACCTTCTGCAGCTGCTCGAAGGCCGGCTGGACAATGTCGTCTACCGGATGGGTTTCGGGGTTACCCGCGCCCAGGCCCGCCAGCTGGTTTCGCACAAGGGCATCGAAGTCAACGGCAAGGTCTGCAACATCCCGTCGGCCCAGGTCGCGCCGGGCGATCGCATCTCGGTGCGTGAAAAGGCACGCAAGCAGTTGCGCATCCAGGAAGCGCTGACCATGGCCCGTGATCTTGACATGGTCCCGGGCTGGATTGAACTGGATGCCGACAAGATGGAGGGGGTGTTCAAGGCACTGCCCGATCGCGATGACCTGCCGCCGGATATCAACGAGAACCTGATCGTTGAACTGTATTCCAAGTAATTTCGAGTGCCCGGCCGTTTGCCGGCACTGTTCACTGCAAGAATTTGTAAAGAGAGGCACCTGATGGCTGGCCAGATAAGCGAACTGATCGGCACCATGCTCAAGCCGAAGGGGCTCGTGGTTGACGAGATTTCTCCGCGCCGCGCGCGCATCACCCTTGAACCGCTTGAGCGCGGCTTTGGGCACACGCTGGGCAATGCCCTGCGGCGCGTGCTGTTGTCATCGATTCCCGGCAGCGCGATCACCGAGGCGGAAATAGACGGCGTGCTGCACGAGTACACCTCGGTTGAAGGCCTGCAGGAAGATATCGTCGAGCTGCTGCTCAATCTCAAGGAAGTCTCGGTGCGGATGCACTCGCGCGACGAGGCCCTGCTGACCTTAAGCAAGAATACCGCCGGTCCGGTGACCGCCGGTGACATTCAGCTCGATCACGACGTCGAGATCGTCAATCCCGACCACGTGATCTGTACCCTGACCAAGGATGCGCCGCTGAACATGCGCCTGAAGGTGACCCGCGGCGTGGGCTACCAGCCAGCGGCTGCGCTGCGCTTCAACGAGGAAGAATCCCGACCCATCGGTCGCCTTCAGCTGGATGCATCGTACTGTCCTGTGCACCGGGTGGCCTACTCGGTCGAAAGTGCTCGCGTGGCCCAGCGCACCGACCTTGACCGGCTGGTGCTCGATATAGAGACCAACGGGACCATGAGCTGCGAGGACTCGGTCAAGCTGGCGGCAGGCATCCTGGTCGATCAGATGTCGGTGTTTGTCGACTTCGTGGCGCGAGAGAAAGATACCCATGTCTCCAGCCCGGAATCGTTCGACCCGGTTCTGATGCGGCCGATCGATGACCTCGAGTTGACTGTCCGCTCGGCCAATTGCCTGAAGGCTGAACATATCCAGTATGTCGGTGACCTGGTCCAGCGGACCGAGACCGAGCTGCTGAAAACCCCCAACCTGGGCAAGAAGTCGCTGACCGAGATCAAGACGGTTCTCGCCTCTCATGACCTGTCGCTGGGTACCCGGCTGGAAAACTGGCCGCCGGCCAGCCTGGCCCGGCCTGGCAGCTAAGGAGACTACTCATGCGTCATCGCAAAGCAGGGCGTAAGCTCAACCGGACCTCCTCGCATCGGCGGGCGATGTTCAAGAACATGACTTCCAGCCTCATTCACCATGAGCTGATCAAGACCACCTTGCCCAAGGCCAAGGAATTGCGGCGGGTGGCCGAGCCATTGATCACGATGGCCAAGGAGGACACGGTGGCCCGCCGCAGGCTGGCGTTTGCCCGCCTGCGCGACAAGGAAGCGGTCGGCAAGCTGTTCAATGAACTCGGACCGCGCTATGCCACGCGTCCCGGCGGCTACCTGCGCATTCTCAAGTGTGGCTATCGGGCGGGCGACAAGGCGCCGATGGCCTATGTCGAACTGGTCGATCGTCCTGACGCGCCGGGGGCGGCCCAGGGCGAGTAGGCATTCCGGCGTTCGAGGACCCAAAGGCCCGATGCCAGCATCGGGCCTTTTGTCGTCTGGGGCCGGCATTGGCTACAATCGGCAGATGGCATCCATTCCCGTTCTGTTCTGATGCGCCGGCTCAGCCTGGTCATTGTCGCGCTGATCATCATGGTCGGCGGCTTCGTTGCGAGTCTGGCCATGTTGACCGACCAGGATCGCCTCAAGCAACTGCTCTCGGCCCACGCCGAAAACCACCTTGGCCGGCAGCTCCAGATCGAGGGCAATGTATCGCTGCGTTTCTTTCCCCGCCTGCGCATTGAAGCCGGTGGTGTGCGCCTGTCGGGGCTCGATGCCTTTGCTGAGCGTGACCTTCTCGACGTCGACCAGGTCTCGGCGCAGATCCGCTTGCTGCCGTTGATCAGCGGGCGGGTTGAAACAGGAGAGGTTGAGCTTGAGGGCGCACGGCTGAACCTCTTGTTCGACGAAACCGGTGAAGCGAATTTTTCCGGCCTGCTGGCCCGTCACGGTCGCGAGGGGGCACCCGGCGTGATGGTCAATGGTCCGCTACGGCTGGAGAATCTGGCCCTGCAGATCGGCGCAATGGGCACCCGGGCAGTGCATCACCTGGCGGTCGAACGCATGGAACTGGACGGGCTGGCCTTTGATCGGGCGCTGCGGCTGGTGTTTGAGGGTGCGCTGGGTCTGCCGACCATGGTCGATGAAGTCCGTGTCGACGGCCTGCTGTTTGTGCCAGCGGCCAGCGGCCAGTTTCGCCTGGCTGACATGACGATGTCCGGGCGGGTGGTCGGGGCTGATGAGCGCTTCGAGTTGACCGGGCAGCTGGATTTCTCCGCGATCGCGCCATTGGAGATGAAACTCAGCAAGGGAGTGCTCACGACCGCCAGCCAGGAACTGCTGGTCGAGGGCCTTTACGCGGCTGGCCAGCGGCCTTACTTTGCCCTTGATCTGGCCACTGACAGCCTGGATGCCAGCGTACTGGCCGGGGCACTGGGATGGTCGGGCGAGGAGAATGGCCTGGCGATGCTGGCTGGCTGGACGGCTGCCCATGACTATGACCTGGCCGTGCATGCTGCGCGTTTGAACCTGGCGTCGTGGCCGCTGACTGACGCGCTGGTGCAGGTCACGGCGAGCGAAGGTGTGGCCCGGATCGAGCAGGCCAGCGCAACCCTGCCTGGCGGTACGCTGGAATTGATCGGCGATTTGCTTGTTGATGCCGAGACCAGCCTGTTGTCGGCCCAGGCCCGTGTCGAAATCGATCAGTTGTCCTCGACCCTGGCATGGGCCGGGGTTGCGCTGGCTGGTGACGGGGTCGGGCAGGTTCTGATTGAGCCGGCCGGGGACGAAGACCCGGGCGTAAGGGTCCGGGGCGGGCTGCGCTTTTTCGACGGTCGGCTGGATGAACTGGTCGATCTGCGACGGTTGCTGGGCGCTGAACCGGGCGCCGGTTTCGACGTCCTGGAAGGTCAATTCGCCGTCCATTCCGATCGGCTCGCATTCTCCCGGCTCGTGGTCAGTCGAGGTGGTGAGAACCTGGTCTTCGGCGATCTGTCGCTGGATGGATTTCAAACCGTTTCGGGTAGCGCCGAGCTGATCGAGGATCGGGTGCCGCGGCAGCGAGTGGTGCTGTCCGGCACGCTGGCTCAGCCGCGCTTTGCCCGTGTCGATCAGCCTTTGCCGGCCCAGTGAAGCCCGCGACAAGAGCGCAAGATGGGCGCCTGGGGCTGGCCGCCGGGCTGGGTGCGTTTTCCATCTGGGGCCTCGCGCCGGTGTACTTCAAGTGGCTCGCCGAGGTGGGGGCCGACGAAATCATCGCTCACCGCGTGGTCTGGTCGGTGGTCTTTCTGGGGCTGGTCCTGCTGCTGCGCAAGCGTTGCGGTGTTCTGGGTCATTTGCGTATCCCGGCCCGGGCGTTTCTGGCCCTGTGCCTGACCGGCGGGCTGATCGGCGTGAACTGGCTGATCTTTGTGCATGCAGTCAATACCGACCGCGTCCTGTCAACATCGCTGGGTTATTTCATCAACCCGCTGATGTCAGTCCTGCTGGGCCTGGTCGTTTTTCGCGAGCGGCTGGTGCCGGTCCAGGTGCTGGCGATCATGATTGCCGCTGTCGGAACCGCGTACATGGCCTGGCGGATCGGTGAATTGCCCTGGATCTCGCTGAGCCTGGCGGCGACTTTTGCTGCTTACGGGGTGATCCGCAAACTGCTGGATGTCGGCCCGATGGTCGGCTTGTTCTGGGAAACCCTGATCGTCAGCCCACTGGCCATCATCTGGCTGTGGCGGCTGGGCAGTGACGGTGCGCTGGCCTTCGATCCCGCCGCGCCGGGAACAGCGCTGTTGCTGGCCGGTACCGGTGTGCTGACGGTCGCCCCATTGCTGTTGTTCGCCGCCGGAGTGCGGCGCCTGCCGCTGACCACGATCGGGCTGATGCAGTATCTGGCGCCCAGTCTGACCTTTGCGCTGGCCGTGTTCGTCTACGGCGAGCCGTTTACAATGGACCATGCCGTGACTTTCGGCCTGGTCTGGCTTGGTCTGGTCCTGTTTTTCTGGGCCGGATTTCAGCGCAGTCCTTCTGTTCGCGCCCACGCCTGACGTCTTTTCATGCCCGAGTCTGCTGTGCAACGTCCTACCAGTCGCAAGGTCTCATCGCTGGCGGCCCTCAAACCGTTCCTGATTCGCTATCGGGTGCAGCTGATTCTGGCCTTTTTGTTCCTGCTGGTTTCGGCGGCTGGCGCGTTGGCCATTCCGCTGGCCGTGGGCCAGGTTATCGATCGCGGTTTCATGGCCGACGATCTGGCTCGCATCAATCGCTGGTTCTGGTTGCTGTTTGCCGCCGCGGCGGTCATGGCGGTGGGCGGTGGGCTGCGCTTTTACTGGGTCAGCTGGCTGGGCCAGCGGGTGGTGGCCGATCTGCGCATGGCGGTCTACGAGCGGGTCCTGGGCATGAGCCCGGAATTCTTTGCCCGGACCCGGACCGGGGAGGTACTGTCGCGCCTGAACACCGATACCACCCTGGTCGAAACCCTGGTCGGCTCGACCATCTCGTTCGGCATCCGCAACCTGGTCATGCTGACCGCCAGTTCGATTGCCCTGATCCTGACCGCACCCAACCTGGCCGGGATCATCGGCTTGCTGATCGTGCTGCTGATCCTGCCGGTGCTGATCCTGGGTCGTTGGGTCCGGCGCCTGTCGCGGACCGCCCAGGACCGCATCGCCGATATCAGCGCGTTGGGTGATGAGGCCATCAATGCCGTCCAGACCGTCCAGGCATTTGCCCAGGAACGACGCGAGCAGGCCCGGTTTGATGCCACGGTCGAGGCGGCAGTGGCCGCTGCGCGCCGCCGGATCGCGGCCAGCACGGTACTGATCGTGCTGGTCATTCTGCTGACTTTCGGGGCGATCACCTTCGTGCTGTGGCTGGGCGCGCGCGCGGTACTGACCGGCGCAATGAGCCCCGGCCAGCTCGGGCAGTTCGTCATGTACGCGGCCATCGCTGCCGGTGCGACCGCCAGCCTGAGCGAGATCTGGTCGCAGTTGCAGCGCGCCGCCGGCGCCATGGAGCGGCTGGCCGAGTTGCTGGCCATCGAACCGGTGATCCGCTCGCCGGAAACGCCCGTGCCGTTTCCATCCGGGCCGCTGGCGCTGGAAGTTCGCGACCTGAGCTTCGCCTATCCGGTACGCCCCGATGAACCGGTGCTGCGCCAGTTGAACTTCACCGTTGAACCGGGCGAAACGGTGGCCATCGTCGGGCCGTCGGGGGCTGGCAAGTCGACCCTGTTTCAGCTGTTGCTGCGCTTCTATGACCCCGATCAAGGTGCGATCGAGCTCAATGGTGTCGACCTGCGCCGGCTTGATCTGCGCCAGCTGCGCCGGCGCCTTGGCTTCGTACCCCAGGATGTCACGGTGTTTTCCGGCTCAGCGGCCGACAACATCACCTACGGGGTCGAGCAGGCCAGTGCTGCCCTGATCGAGGCAGCCGCACGCAGCGCGCACGCCGGAGAGTTCATCGAACGCTGGCCGGATGGTTACGCGACTTTCCTGGGGGAAAAGGGGGTTCGCTTGTCCGGCGGTCAGCGCCAGCGCATCGCGATCGCCCGCGCGCTGATCAAGCAGCCGCCGCTCCTGCTGCTCGATGAGGCGACCGCCAGCCTGGATGCCGAAAGCGAGCGCCTGGTCCAGATCGCACTCGACGAACTCAGCCGCGATCGCACCGTGCTGGTCATCGCTCATCGCCTGGCCACCGTCCGCCGTGCCGACCGCATCCTGGTGCTCGAGGCCGGCCGGGTGATCGCCGAAGGCTCGCACGAGCAACTGCTGGACAACAGCGAGCTGTATGCCCGCCTGGCCCGCCTGCAGTTCCTCGACGACGCGGTCCGAAGCCAGCCGCGTGAATCAGCCTAAAGCGGCTCGTAACTGAAGCGCTGGCCGCCGACCGAGGCCTCGGCCATAAGGCCGCCGCGGGTCATGTTGAACACGGCCACACCGCGTTCGTAGCTGGTGGTGGCGGCAGCCCCGGCGCTGGCTGCCACCGCGGTGGCCTGGGCGGAAAACTCCAGGTTGCCGCGCTGAAAGGTGCGCAGGGCGGCCTGGTCGCGGAAGAAGATCACCTGGCTGTAGGTCTGGGCACCGATTTGCGGCCCGATCGTGGCCTGCGAGGTCGTCGCCCGGCCGATCACCTCGCCGCGCTCAAAGACCACCCCCCGGCCAAACCCGCCGCCGACCCAGAACCCGCCCTTGGCGATTTCCGGAAAGACCACGTAGCCATGGGCATTGTCGACCCATTCGCGCAGTCCGGGGTCGCGTTCGACGAAGCGGTCCAGGATGGCGCGCGATTCGCGCAGCATGCGGTCATCGGAAGGCGTGCTGGCGCAAGCGGTTACGACCAGGGCAACGATCACAAGAATCAACAGGCGGGCAGTCACATTCATCGACGGTATTTTACTCAGGATATGGTGGAGCCGGGATCGAGCATCTGCAGTGCCACGGCGGTGAAATGGCACACGCTGCCGCCGAGCACGAACAGGTGCCAGATGGCATGCGCATAGGGCAGGCGATGGTTGTGGTAGAACAGTGTTCCGGCGGTGTAGGACACGCCGCCGGCAATCAGCCAGGCCAGCGCGGCTGGCGTGACCGCCTGGGTCAGGGGCACGAACGCGACCACCACCAGCCAGCCCATGCCGATGTAGGTGGCCGTCGACAGGTAGCGGAAACGGCCGGTAAAGAACAGCTTGAGCACGATGCCGACCACGGCCAGGCCCCAGATCACCCCGAACAGCGACCAGCCCCAGCCGCCGCGCATGGCAGCGATGGTAAACGGGGTATAAGTGCCGGCAATCAAAAGGAAGATCGCGCAGTGATCGAGCACTTTCAGGCGTGATTTGAACCGTGGGGTTCGGGCCAGGTGGTAGAGTGTCGAGGCGCTGTAGAGCAGGATCAGGGCAGCCACGAACACGCTGGCCCCGACAATCTGGCGTGCCCCGGCGTGGAGTGCCGCCTGGGAGATCAATACCGCCCCGCCGCCGACGGCCAGCACCACGCCCAGCCCATGGGTCAGGGCGTTGGCGATTTCCTCTCGATCCAGCGGCATTCGACTCATGGCCGGCATGGTATCACTCCCCGGCAGGACGGGAATCACGGGCCCCGAAGCCAGAATTGCATGCGCTTGTCGGTTTCGCCGGGCTGGTCGATGTCCTTCCAGGCAAAGCGGGTGACCAGTCCGGCCCCGGGATGATAGCCGCGCTTTTGCCAGAAAGAATCCAGCGGGCGGTAATCGAGCGGCCGTAGCGGATGATCGACCGGCCGCTGGACGGCGCAGAAGGTCGTCACCGCGAACCCCGCCTGCCGGGCGTGGGCCTCCCGTTCATCGAAAAAGCGATGGCCGATGCCCTGGCCACGCCAGGCCGTATCCAGCACCGATTCGCCGAAATAAAAGATTTCATCGACCGCCATGCCAGCGGCCACGAAAGGCTGCCTGAAGGCCGCGTCGGCGTCAGTCAGGGGCAGGCCGGTGGCGCAGCCGACCACCTCGCGGCCATTGCGCGCCAGGACGATGACGCTGCCCGGTGACCGTGCGTAATCGGCCAGGTAGCTGCGCTCGTAGTCGGCCGAACCATCGTACAGATAGGGCCAGGCGCGAAAGATCCGGATGCGCAACTCGGCCAGCGCATCGAGCCAGGGCTCCGACTCGGCGCCACAGAGGCGTTCAACCGCAAGCGCCATGCCAGCGACGGGGCCGGTCAGGCCTGAATCAGCCCGCTCAGTTCGGCCACCTGGCGCTCAAGCAGGGCTGGGTCGGCACGGGTTTCGACGTTGAGCCGGATCACCGGCTCGGTGTTGGAAGCCCGCAGGTTGAAGCGCCATTCGGGAAACGCCAGGCTGATGCCATCGGTGCGGTCGAGTTCGCCATCGCGGCCGGCGTAGTGGTCCAGGACCCGCTCGATGACCCGGTCGGTATCGTCGACCGAAAAGTTGATCTCGCCGCTGCACGGGAAGGCCTCGATGCGCTCATCGACCAGTTCGGCCAGACGCTTGCCGGTGGTCGACAGGGTCTCGGCCAGCAACAGCCAGGGAATCATGCCGCTGTCGCAGTAGGAGAAGTCGCGGAAGTAGTGGTGGGCCGACATCTCGCCGCCGTAGATGGCGTCTTCGGCGCGCATGCGCTCCTTGATGAAGGCATGTCCGCTCTTGTTGATCAGCGCCTGGCCACCGGCTTCGGCCACCTGGGCCAGGGTGTTCCAGGTCAGGCGGGGGTCGAGCACGATCTTTGCGCCGGGATGACGCGCCAGCAGCTGCGAGGCGAACAGGCCGACCAGGTAGTAACCCTCGATGAAGCGTCCCTGGTGGTCGAAGAAGAAACAACGATCGAAGTCGCCGTCCCAGGCGATGCCGAAGTCGGCCCCGGCGGCGACCACCGCGGCGGCCGTTTCGGCCCGGTTTTCACTCAGCAGCGGATTGGGGACGCCGTTGGGGAAGTGACCGTCGGGCTGGTGGTGCAGCCGCACGACATCCAGCGGAAGGTCGGCGGCCAGGCGATCGAAAAACGGTCCGGCGCAACCGTTGCCGGCGTTGATCACCACTTTCAGGGGCTTTAGTGCAGCCCTGTCGATCATCGCCAGCAGGCGTTCGATATAGCCATCGACGACGTCCAGATGGCCATGATGGCCCGGCGCTGGCGCCGTCGGCGCGGCTGACTCGGCGGCCACAAGCTGCTCCATCTGCTTCAGCCCGGTGTCAGCGCTGATCGGGATGGCCTGCTCGCGGACCATCTTCATGCCGTTGTAGTCGGCCGGATTGTGACTGGCGGTGACCATCACGCCGCCGCCCATGTCGGGCAGCGAGGCGGCGTGGTAGACCAGTTCGGTGCCGCACAGGCCGATATCGAGGGTGTCGATGCCGGCCTCATTGAGGCCCCGGGCCAGCGCCTCGGTCAGCTCTGCGCTGGACAGGCGCATGTCGCGCCCGACCACGACCGGGCCGCTGGGCCGGACCACGCTGGCATAGGCGTGGCCGATGCGGCGGGCGCGGTCGGCGTTGAGCTGGGACGGCACCTGGCCGCGGATGTCGTAGGCCTTGAACGGGCTGTTGGCAAGTTTGGGCATGGTCTGGGTCGGTCCAGGCAATGGTCAGGCGCGGCGGATGGCGGTGTCGGGCACTTCCACCCGCCGTTCGCGATTGAGCAGGGTCAGCAGCACTGCAACCCGCTCGCTGCCGGTGCGGGCCTGGAACAGCGCCCGGTAGCCGGCCAGCGGGCCATCGGTAATTTCAACGGCATCGTTGCGCTGATAGTCGATGGCGCCGGCCAGTTGGACGATGCCGTGTTCGTCGCAGCGCCGGCGCAACTCGTCGATCACTGCGCCGGGCACGATCGCGGCTTCCTGGCCGTGCCGGACCAGGCCGACCACACCACGGGTCGAGCGGATTGGGCCCCAGTCCTGGAGACCGGCGCCCAGCTGCACGAACAGGTAACGCGGAAACATCGATTCAACGAACAGGCGCCGGCGACCGTTGCGGGTCCGGCGCTCGCGCAGGC
Source organism: Wenzhouxiangella sp. (assembly GCA_046540955.1). Classification (GTDB taxonomy): domain Bacteria; phylum Pseudomonadota; class Gammaproteobacteria; order Xanthomonadales; family Wenzhouxiangellaceae; genus Wenzhouxiangella. The sequence goes on along the minus strand of JBKHEF010000014.1, from coordinate 41,560 downwards.
GCGGGCGGAAGATGGTGAATCCCTGGTTGCGCAGGTGGAATTCGGCCCTTTCGTCCTGGCGCGGTTTGCAGAACACCGCATGCCATCGAAATGCTGCAGCAGGAATGTCCGGATTCATGATTGCCCCCATCGAGCTGATCAATACCTTGGCCAACCCCTATTGTCCGGTGCCGGGCGAGTGGATGCAACCGGCGCAGGGCCTGTTCTGAACGGTGGCTGACAGGGCGCTCTGCTATCATGGAGCGCTAGCCAATCTGCGGGTTCTGCCATGTTTGATCGCAGCTTCACCATCCCGGGTTTCGATGATGAGCTGGCGGCCGCGATCGCCGCCGAGGAACGTCGCCAGGAAGAACATATCGAGCTGATCGCTTCGGAAAACTACGCCAGTCCCCGGGTCATGGCGGCCCAGGGCTCGGTGTTGACCAACAAGTACGCCGAAGGTTATCCCGGCCGCCGCTACTATGGCGGCTGCGAGCACGTTGACGTGGCCGAGGAACTGGCCCGGGCCCGGGTCATGCAGCTGTTTGACTGCGACTATGCCAACGTCCAGCCGCATTCGGGCTCCCAGGCCAACCAGGCGGTTTTCCTGGCCTTGCTCAAGCCCGGCGATACCATCCTCGGCATGGATCTGTCCGAAGGCGGTCATCTCACCCACGGCGCCAAGGTCAACTTTTCCGGGAGGCTGTTCAATGCCGTCCACTACGGTCTGGATCGGACCACCGGCAAAATCGACTACGATGCCATGGCCCGGCTGGCCGAGGAACATCGCCCGCGCCTGCTGATCGGCGGCTTTTCGGCTTACTCGCGCCTGGTCGACTGGGGTCTGATGCGCGAGATTGCCGATTCGGTCGATGCCTGGTTCATGGTCGACATGGCCCATGTCGCAGGCCTGGTTGCCGCCGGGGTCTATCCCAGCCCGCTGCCGCATGCCCACGCCGTGACCTCGACCACCCACAAGACCCTGCGCGGGCCGCGCGGCGGCATCATCCTGGCTCGCGGCCAGGACGAGGCGATCACGAAAAAATTCAACTCGCTGGTCTTCCCCGGCTGTCAGGGCGGGCCGCTGATGCATGTCATCGCGGCCAAGGCGGTGGCCTTCCGCGAGGCCCTGGAGCCCGGTTTTCGCGATTATCAGCAGCGGGTGATCGACAATGCCCGGGCAATGGCCGCGGTGATCATGCAACGCGGTTACAAGGTGGTCTCCGGCGGGACCGACAACCATCTGTTCCTGGTCGACCTGATCGACGCCGATATCACCGGCAAGGATGCCGAAGAAGCGCTGGGCCGGGCCAACATCACGGTCAACAAGAACACTGTTCCCGGCGAACCGCGCTCGCCGTTCGTGACCTCCGGCCTGCGCATCGGCACGCCGGCGGTGACCACGCGTGGGTTTACCACCGAGGATTGCACCACCCTGGCCGGGCTGATCTGCGATGTGCTCGACAACATGGGCGATGCCGGGGTCGAGGCGGCCACCAGGACCGCCGCGCTCGAGCTGTGTCGGCGGTATCCGGTCTATGGGTGAGTTCTTGTTCGGGGTGAGGGGTTCGGGGTTCAGGGTTCAGGTTAAAGGTGGCTCGGGCATGTGCCTCCTGCTCCGGCCTGAACCCTGAACCCGGTTCTTTCCCATGTGGTGCCCCTTCTGCAATCACACCGATACCCGGGTGGTCGATTCGCGGCTGACCTCGGATGGTTTCCAGATCCGGCGCCGGCGCGAATGCGGCCAGTGCGGGGCGCGCTTCAATACCCTGGAAACCCCGGCGCTGAAGGCGCCCAACGTGATCAAGTCCGATGGCTCGCGCGAGGCTTTCAACGAAGACAAGCTCAGAGGCGGCATGCTCAAGGCGCTGGAAAAACGTCCGGTCGAGACGCTGGAAGTCGAGCGTGCCCTGCGCACCTTGCTGCGGCGCATCCGCACCCTCGAGGAGGCCGAGCTGTCCAGCCAGCAGATCGGCGACTGGGTCGCCGCCGAGTTGTCGCGGCTGGACCAGGTGGCCTATGTCCGCTTTGCCTCGGTCTATCGGCGGTTCGAGGATGTCCAGGCCTTTCGCGAGGAAATCGAGCGCCTCGAGCGGGGCAGTCCGGGCAGTCTCGATCGGCGCCAGATCCCGCTGTTGCGCGAAGCCGGTGAACCGGACGACTGAGGCCCCGGTGGGTTTTTCAGCCTTCGATAAGCGCTGCATGGCCGAGGCCCTGCAACTGGCCGAAAAGGGCTTGATGACCACCGATCCCAATCCCCGGGTCGGCTGCCTGCTCACCCGTGGCGAGCAGGTGGTCGGGCGCGGTTGGCATCGAGTGGCCGGCGGGCCCCATGCCGAGGTCCTGGCCCTGCGCGAGGCCGGACCACAGGCCCGCGGCGCGACCGCCTACGTCACCCTGGAGCCGTGCAGCCACACCGGTCGCACGCCGCCGTGTGCCGATGCCTTGATCGAGGCCGGGGTGGCCGAGGTGGTGGTCGCCACGATCGATCCCAACCCGCAGGTGGCCGGCAGCGGGCTTAAGCGGCTGCAAGCCGCCGGAATCCGGGTCCGCTCGGGTCTGATGGCCGAGGCTGCGCGCGAGCTCAATATCGGCTTCGTTGCCCGCCACGAGCGCGGCCGTCCGTGGCTGCGGGCCAAGCTGGCGGTCAGCCTGGACGGCCTGACTGCCGGTGCCGATGGCCGCTCGCAGTGGATCACCGGCACGGAGGCCCGGGCCGATGGTCAGCGCTGGCGGGCTCGCGCCTCGGCCGTACTGACCGGGATCGGAACCGTTCTGGCCGATGACCCGCGCCTGGATGTCCGCCTGGCCGGCACCGAGCGCCAGCCGGCGCGGATCGTGGTCGATTCACGCGCCCGTCTGCCGCAAACGGCACGCCTGTTGGACTGCGGTGGCCTGGTCAGGGTGGCATCGATCGACCCGGCGCCATGGCAACATGCCCGGCTGGCCTGGCAGCAGTTGCCGTCGGCCGCTGATGGTCGGGTCGATCTCAAGGCGCTGGTGGCCTGGCTGGCCGGCCTGGAGTACAACGAAATCCATGTCGAGGCCGGCCCCACCTTGACCGGGACGCTGATGGCCGCCGGGCTGATCGACGAGTTGCTGGTCTACCAGGCACCGGTGCTGCTCGGGCGCGGATCGCCGATGATGCACCTGCCGGGGATGGAAAACTTCGATCAGCGCCTCCATCTTCAGCCGATTGAACAGCAAAGCCTCGGCAGTGATACCGTGCTGCGGCTACGGCCATCCGCCCGCCTTCCGACCGACACAGGCTGATATGTTTACCGGAATCATTCAAAGCGCCGGCACCGTTGCTGCCATTGACCCCATGGAGGCCGGCATTCGCATGCGAATTGCCTGTCCGGAGCTTGGCCCGGACAATTGGCGCGAAGGCGACAGCGTGGCCGTCTCCGGCTGCTGTCTGACCGCCCTGGCGCTCGATGGCGAGGGCTTCAGCGCCGACCTGTCGGCCGAAACCCTCGCCCGGACCAGCCTGGGCCGGCTCCGGCCCGGCGACCGGGTCAACCTGGAGCCGGCCCTCGCCCTGGGCGACCGGCTCGGCGGCCACCTGGTCACCGGCCATGTCGACGGCCTGGCCGAGGTGGTCACGGTCAGGCCGGTCGGTGAATCCAGGGTGGTGCGCTGGCGCGTACCCGAGGCCCTGGCGAAGTTTGTCGCCGAGAAGGGCTCGGTGACCCTGGACGGGGTCAGCCTGACCGTCAACGCTGTCGACGGCCCGGAGTTTGAGGTCAACCTGATTCCGCATACCTGGCAGGTCACCACCCTGGGCAGCCTGGTCCCGGGCGATCGGGTGAACCTCGAAATCGATCTGCTGGCCCGCTACCTGGACCGGCTGCTGCAACAGCGAGGCCTGACATGAAGTTCGACCCCATTCCCGAGATCCTGGCCGATATTCGTGCCGGCAAGATGGTGGTGATGCTGGACGACGAGGACCGTGAGAACGAGGGCGACCTGATCATGGCCGCCAGCATGACCCGCCCCGAGGACGTCAATTTCATGGCCCGCTACGGGCGCGGTCTGATCTGCCTGTCGCTGACCCGCGAGCGCTGCCGCCAGCTTGGCCTGCAGTTGATGGTGCGCGATACCGACCGCCATCACCAGACCAATTTCACCGTCTCGATCGAGGCCGCCGAAGGGGTGACCACCGGCATTTCGGCCTACGACCGCGCCCATACCATACGCACTGCGGTCGCACCCAATGCGCGCCCCGATGACCTGACCCAGCCCGGCCACGTCTTCCCGCTGATGGCCCAGCCCGGTGGGGTGCTGGCCCGGGCCGGGCACACCGAGGCGAGCATGGACCTGGCCCTGCTGGCCGGGCTGGAGCCGGCCGGGGTGCTGGTCGAGATTCTTAATGATGACGGCACCATGGCCCGGCGCCCGGAACTGGAGACCTTTGCCCGCACCCACGGGCTGAAGGTCGGCAGCGTGGCCGACCTGATCAGACACCGCCTGGGTACCGAAAAAACCGTCGAGTGCATTCACCAGCAGACCGTGGGCACCGCCCACGGTCCGTTCCGGCTCAAGGTGTTCCGTGACAGCATCTACCAGAAACTCCATTGGGCCCTGTTGCGGGGTGAGATCGAGCCGGACCGGCCATTCCCGGTGCGGGTCCATGTGCCCGAACTGCTCGGCGATGTGATCGGCATCACTGAGCCGAGTTTCGGCATGCCGCTGGATGCCGCGCTGGCCGACATTGCCCGACGCGACCGTGGGTTGGCGCTGGTGCTGGGCTATGATGAAGACGATCAATCGCGCCTCGACGGTCTGTTGCAAGCCGCCCGTGATGCCTCGCTTGACCGCGACCGGGCCGCGCGCGAACTGCGCAGCTACGGCCTGGCCGCGCAGATCATTGCCGAGCTGGGCATTCGCCGCATGCAGGTCTTCGGCGCCCCGCGCCGGCTGCACGCGCTCGATGGCTTCGGCCTGGAAATCACCGAGTACCTGGTCCCGGAAGGAGATAGCTGAATATCGTGATCAAGGAGATCGCTTGTCAGCCCGAGTGTCACGGACGCCGCGTCGCCGTCGCCGTGGCTCGTTTCAATGCCGAGGTCACCGAGCTGCTGTGGGCCGGCTGCCAGGCGACACTGATCGCCGGTGGCGTCAGCGAGATCACCCGGGTCCGCGTTCCGGGTGCCTTTGAATTGCCGCTGACCTGCCGCTGGTTGGCAGAAAGCGAGCGCTTCGATGCGGTTATCGCGCTGGGTGCGGTGGTCCGCGGTCAGACCGCCCATTTCGACTTCATCAGCGCCGAATGCGCCCGTGGCCTGGGCCAGGTGGCGCTGGAGGCGCGCATTCCGGTGGCCTTCGGTGTACTGACACCGGAAAACGCCGAGCAGGCGCTGGAGCGGGCCGATCCTTTGCGCAAGAACAAGGGCCGTGAAGTGGCCCTGGCCGCGCTCGAGATGATGGCCCTGGCCGGAGCGATCCGGCGTGGCTAAGGGTCCGGCCAGGGGCGGCGGCAATCCGTTCGAGCCGCGCCGCCGGGCGCGGCGACGGGCCCTGCAGGCACTGTACCAGTGGCAACTCAACGATGACTCGGCCGCCGCCATCATCGCCCAGTTCCGCGAGGAGCAGAATTTTGCCGGCGTCGATCAGGACTACTTCGAAGCCCTGGTCCGCGAGGTGGTCAGCCGGCGCGAGGAACTGGATGCCGCCGTCGCACCTTACCTGAAGCGGGTCCAGGCCAGCCTCGATCAGATGGAGCGGGTCATCCTGCGCCTGGGCGCCAACGAACTGCTGCATCATCCCGAAACGCCATACCGGGTGGTGATCGATGAGGCCCTGGAGCTGTCCCACCGTTTCGGCGCCGAGCAGGGCCATACCTTCGTCAACGGCGTGCTTGATCGCCTGGCCGCAGCCTGCCGCGCCGTCGAGCGGGCCGCCGAGCAAGGTGAGCAGTGAGTTTGACCTGATCGCGCGCCTGGCTGCGCGCGTGTCGGCAGCGGGTGCGGATCCTGCCGTGCTGGTCGGGATCGGCGACGATGCCGCAGTGGTCCGGCCCGAGCCCGGCCTGGCCCTGGTCACGACCACCGATACGCTGGTCGGCGGGCGGCATTTCGCAGCCGACTGGCCGGCCGCTGACATCGGTCATCTCGCCCTGGCGGTCAACCTGAGCGATCTGGCCGCGATGGCCGCCACGCCGCGCTGGGCGCTGCTGTCGCTGACCCTGCCCGAATCCGACGCCGCCTGGCTGGAAGCTTTCCTGGACGGTTTTCTGGCCCTGGCCGGGTCCAGCGGTACCCGCCTGATCGGCGGCAATATCGCGGCCGGGCCGCTGAACATCGGCGTCACCCTGATCGGCCAGGGAGATCCGGACACAATGGTCCGGCGAAGCGGTGCCGGGAAGGATCAGTCGATCGTGGTCACTGGCAGTCTAGGCGATGCCGCGGCCGCGCTGGCGCTTGGCCCTGCAGCACCGCCGGCGCTGGTCGATCGCCTGCATCGGCCCGAGCCGCGCCTGGCGGCCGGCCGTGCCCTGGCCGGCCTGGCGACCAGCATGATCGATATCTCCGATGGTCTGCTGGCCGACCTGGGCCACCTTGTGGGACCCGACCTGGGGGCCGAACTGCACCTGGCCAGCCTGCCGACCAGCCCGGACCTGCGTGCCGCGATCCCGTCCGAACGGGACCGCTGGGCGTTGCAGCTGGCCGGCGGCAATGACTACGAACTGCTGTTCACGCTGGATTCTGATCGGCTGGATGCGGGTCGCCGGAGACTGCTGAAACAGGGCGTCGAGATCAGCGAAATCGGTCGCATCAAGGCTTCTTCCGGGATCATCTGTCGTCAGCCTGATGGGGGTATTTACGCACCTGATCGGTACGGGTGGGATCATTTTGAGCGCTGATTGTGATAAAACCAGAGAAGTTGCTCTGGCCACGCCGAGCGGTTTTCTGGCGTTCGGTTTCGGCAGCGGCTTAAGCCCGCTGGCACCGGGCACGGCCGGCAGCCTGGCCGCACTGGTTCCGGCACTTGCGCTGACTGCAGTGCCGCTGTGGGCCGGTGCCGCGGTGGTAATGCTGGCCTTCCTGGTCGGCATCTACCTGTGTGGCAAGACCGCACGCCGCCTGGGGGTGCACGATCACGGCGGCATCGTATGGGATGAGTTTGTCGGCCTGTGGCTGGTGCTGCTGGTGGTGCCGCTTCAGCCCGCCTGGTGGCTGGCGGGCTTCGTCCTGTTCCGGGTCTTCGATATTCTCAAGCCGTGGCCGATCCGCTGGCTGGATCAGCGTGTTGCGGGCGGTTTCGGGATCATGCTGGACGACGTGCTGGCCGCAGTCTACGCCATGGTCGTGCTATGGATGCTGGCGCGTTTACTGGCCTGAAGCTTCTTCAGCCGGCTTGTCGACTTCAGTGGCCACGATGGTTGCAGTGGCCAACAAACGCGCGACAAGGTCCGGATGATGATCGGCCGCTTCTGCCTGGTCCAGCGCGGCCAGGCGCTCGCGCCTGACTTCGGCGGCCGCCTGGCCGCGTCCCAGGGCGCGCAGGGCACGGTACCAGTCCAGTGCGCTGCTCAGGGCCAGGCCATGGTCAAGGCCATGCCGCTCGGCAAAGAAGCGGGCCGCGGCAGATGAAGCCTCGATGGCACGTTCGGGCTGTCCGGTGTCGACCAGGGCCTGACCGAGCAGGCGGGCGGCGGCCATGGTCTGGGGATGATCCGGACCGAACAGGGCAGTGCGGCGCTGGTGGACCGGTTCGATGATCGTCAATCCGGTGTCACTCTCGCCGCGGTCGATGAGGATATTGGCCAGTATTTCCTGGGCACCAAGCGTTTCGGGGTGGTCGGGCCCGAGCAGGTCCAGACGCGTCGCGACCACCGTCTCGAGAATCGCCTGGGCCTCGGCACGCTGGTCCATCCGGGCCAGCAGGCTGCCCAGGTTGAGGCGGGTACGCAGGGTGATCGGGTGGTCTTGGCCCAGTGCCTCGGTGGCCAGTTCGCTGGCCTCGACCAGTAAGGCGCGCGCCTGTTCGGTGCGGCCCAGTCCCGACAGGTTGTTGGCCATGTTGTTCATGGCCCGGATGGCGTTCCTGCTCCGCCGGCCTTCGGTGGTGCTGAAAAATTCGACGATCTGGCGGTCCATGGCCAGTGCCTCTTCCAGGCGGCCGAGCTGGCCGAGGCTGGAGGCCACGTTCAGCAGGGCCCGGCCGAGTTGCGGATCGTCCGGTTCCAGGGTCTCGCGCATTGCCTCCAGGGCCTGCTGGAAATAGACCAGGCCCTGTTCGAAGTTGCGCGCCCGGGCATGGACGAAACCGGTGGTGCTGACCGTGCCGATGGTGATCGGGTGGTCGGGGCCGAACCACTGGCCGGCCTGCTCGGCGGTCAGGCGCATCACCGCCATGGCCGTATCCAACTCGCCACTGTCAACCAACACCGTGCCAAGAGTGTTGCCAGCGTCGATCAGCGCTTCGCGATGCTCGGGCCGGTCGGGATCGAGAACGGCCCGGGCCGCTTCAAGTTCATTCCGGGCTTCATCAAGCCGGTTGGCCCGGTACAGCGCATCACCCAGGCGCAGGCGGGCTTCGATGGTCTGCACCGCATCGCGACCGTACTCGGCGCCGGTCAGAGCGACGATGCGTTGGGCCAGGCCAGGCATCGGTCCGGGCAGATCGATGGCGCCATAGACGGCAAGGATGGCGGTATACAGGTCGGCCTGCAGGCGCGCCTGGTCGGCGAACTCGCGCTCGACCGAGGCGAGCGCGCGTTCAAGCACGAAGCGCTCGATGGTCTGACGGGCCAGGTCGGTGGCGTTGACGTGGGCATCCATCTGCTCGGCCACCAGGTTTGCCGGCGCCGTGTCAGTGCCGCTGCGCGCCAGCCCGGTGCGGAGTTGCCGGTCGATTTCGGCGACGATGCCGGCGCCCATCTGCTGGGGGTCGAGACCCTCGAGCATGGCCTGCTGAAAGCCGGCGACCTGTTCAAGATCCTGCTGGCGCTGCTCGGCGATGCGGAACTGCCGCTGGGCTTCAAACATGCCCAGGGTGGCTGCGGTCAGCCCGGCCAGCAGTGCCAGGAGCACCGCACTGGCGCTGCCCAGGGCCAGTGCGTTGCGGCGGATGAAGCGACTGGCCCGATAGTGCCAGGTGGCCGGGAGGGCGGTGACCGGCTCGTGGCGGCGGGCGCGCAGGACATCGGCGGCCAGGTCGCCGGCCGAGGCGTAGCGCTGTTCGGGCTGGTCGGCCAGGGCCTTGAGCACCACGGCATCGAGATCGGGTCTGAGGGCGCGGCGCAGGCGGGCCGGCGTGGTCCGGCGCTGCTCGGCGATGGCCCGCGCAGTGGCCTGGGTCAGGCGCGCCGAGGGTTGCAGCGTGGCTTGATCGAGGGCGCGCAGCCGATCTTCGGTTTGCCCGGTGCGCGCGCCGCGAGCATGGGCCACCGGAGGTTCTTCGACCAGCAATTCATGCAGGATCACCCCCAGCGAGTAGACATCGCTGCGGGTATCGATCGCCGCATGCGGGTCGCGGAACTGCTCGGGACTCATGTACTCGGGGGTGCCGATGGTCTCGGCGCGCCGGGCCGAACGGGCTTCCCCGGCGCCAGCGGTGGTGGCGATGCCGAAATCGATGATCTTGGGCATGGCCAGCCCGTCGATGCGCGTGACCAGGATATTGGCTGGCTTTAGGTCGCGGTGGACAATGCCTTTCTGATGGGCATGCTGGACGCCCTGGCAGATGCGGCCAAACAGGTCGAGGCGCTCGGGCAATGACAGCCGGTGCTCGCGGCAGAAGGCGTCGAGCGGAATCCCGTCGACGTACTCCATGGCGAAATAGGGATAACCCTCGTCGGTGGTGCCGGCATCGTAGACCTGGGCGATGGCCGGGTGCTGCATCCGGGCCAGGGCCTGGCGTTCGACCTCGAAGCGGGCCAGGGTGGAGCGGTTCAGAACCCGCCGCCGGACCAGCTTCAGGGCGACCTCGCGCTCGACCGGTTCAGTCTGGCGGGCCAGGAAGACCAGGCCCATGCCGCCCCGACCCAGTTCGCGCTGCAACTGGTAGCGGTCCAGTTGCAGTTGGCGCCAGTGGCTGGATTCATCGCCGTCCGCGCTCAACGCCGCGGCCGCTTCGATCAGGGTTTCGAAACGGGTCGGACTGAGATCGTCGCCAGGCGGTGGGCGGTCGCGGCCGCTCATGGGTCAGTCAGCGACCTCCTCGTCGAGGTCGAACATCGTGACTACCCGTTCGACCCCACGCACCGTGCGGGCCTGTTCAATGACGGCATCGGCTTCGGCCGGGGAGACCAGGCCCTGGAGGTAGACCACGCCGCGGGTGACGGTCACCTGGGCCCGGGTGGGATCGAAATCGGGCAGCCCGCGGATGCCGGCAAAACTGGCCTTGACCCGGCTGGCGATCCAGCGGTCGTTACTGGCCTGGCCGAAACTGGCCCGCTCGCCGGCCATCAGCTCGTTGAACAGGCGCTGAACGCCCTCGACTTCGGCGGCGTGGCTGGTGGCCTGCTCGACGTGTTCGGTAGTCGGTACCTCGCCGGCCAGCAGAACCCAGCCATTGAAGGCGCTGACCTTGATGCGCGAGCGGCCGTCGAAGGCCTCCTGCCCGAACAGCGCATCGCGCACCCGCAGTTCAAGAACGTTGTCGTCGATCACGGTGCCGACGCTGCGGCGATCGTGGACCGCCATGCCCGTGACGACCGCGCCGCCGACCACCACGGCCGCGCAACCGATCAGTTGGCCGGCCAGCAGCAGAACCAGGATCACTCGTAACATGGGGTCATTCCTCGAAGGCGTTGCGAATCCAGACCGGGCTGGTGTCTGGGTCATCGATGGCGACCACGTCAAAGCGGCACGGGTGCTGGGCAAAGACCGGATGATTCATCAGAAAATGGCGCGCGGCCTGGATCAGCTTGCGCTGCTTGTTGCGGTCAACGGTCTCGACCGCCTCGACCAGGGCGCCGGCGGCGCGCAGCCGGACTTCGACGAACACCAGCACCTCGCCATCGGCGGCATCAGGATCGAGCATCACCAGGTCGACTTCCCCGGCCCGGCAACGATAATTGCGCTCGACCACCCGCAGACCGGCCCGGCCGAGCAGGGTCTCGGCGGCGGTCTCGCCGCGCTGGCCGCTGAGTTGGCGCTGGGTCTGGTTCATTCGGGGACGGCCTGCCCGTCGACGATCCGCACAAACGGCAGGTCGCGCTCGATCAGGTCCCGTTCGGTCAGGCGCAGGCGGCCGGTCAGACCGGCCAGGTACAGATCGGGATCATTGCGCATCTGGTCCAGCCAGGGCAGCAGATCGAACGCATCGCCACCCAGCGCAAACAGGCGCGACAGGGTCGGGTTGTCGAGATCCGGATACCGGTTCGCGGCCCGACGCCGTTCGTTTCCGGCCGGACCGTTGTCAAGAAACCACGGCGCCACCGGCAGCACAACCCCGTCCAGGTCCTGGTCGCGGCGCGGATCGGGGGCGCCGGCGAGGACGTGCGAGGTGGCCATCACGGCCAGGTCGCCGGCCCCGAAAAAGCGCAGCTGGGGGCGCAGCGCCCGGGCATCGTCGGCGCGCGCGGCGAGAAAAATCAGGTCGGCGTCGGTACGCCGGGCCGGCTCGAACTCCAGCGGCGTTCCGAGCATGGCCGCCAGGTCCTCGCCGCGTGCACGCGAGCGGTCCAGTTCCAGCAACACCTCCAGCCGGATGCTGTGATCGACCTGGTCGGGCGGGTAGCTCATGTCGCGCAGGATGATGCCGTCGCCGGCCTGAAAAATGGCGCTGAAGGCATCAGCGACGCGGCGTCCCCAGTCGCTGTCCTGGCGCAGCACCAGGGCGCGCCGATGGCCGTCGAGCAGGGCGCGGCTGGCGACCAGTTCGGCCTCTTCTTCCGGGGTCAGGGCGTAGGCGGCGGCAAGCCCGGGAAAATCGTTCAGCCCGTCGACCCGCGCGGGATGGTTGAGAAACAGCACCGGGACGCTGGCATCGCCAAGTTCGACCAGGTGTTCGACCTGCTGGCGCTGGAGCGGGCCCACGACCTGATCCGCATCGGCGTCGCGGGCGGCGTACCAGGCCGCAATGGCCGCATCCGGGGCGTCGTCGATATAGAAAAAACGAAGCTCCGGGCGTCGCTCCGGCGACAGCTGCAGCCAACGCGACAGCATGCCGTCGCGCAGGACGCGGCCCGGTCTGGCCAGGTTGCTGCCGGCACCGGGCAGGATCAGCGCGACCCGCGCCGGCGGCAGCTGCAGTTGCCGCCAGGCAGCCAGCCACTGACTCGCGTCTGCAGCCGTGTATCCGGCCTCAGGGTGACGGGCCTGCCAGGCCTCCAGCAGGGGTTCCAGCAGGGGCGGGTCGAGCAGCGCGCTGCGCGCGGTTGCGGCCAGATCCAGCCACGGCAGCAGTTCAGGCGGCTGATCCGGGTCGGCCAGCAGGGCTTCGAGGCGTGCCAGCGGGAATTCGATCAGCGCAGCCAGGGCCAGTTCCGGATCGCCCGAGACCCCGCCGAGCTCGGCGTGCAGGGCCTTGAGCACTTCGCTGGTCGAATCTTCAAGGGGCTGCCCCAGGCGTTGGCGCAGGGTCTGGTGGCGGGCGCGCAACGAGGCGGGCAGCTGGTCTTCGATCTGGTCCAGCAGCCAGGCCGCGGTGTCGGGATCGCGATCGAGCAGGGCCAGCTCGGCCCGCGCCAGGGTCAGGCGCAGACCGTCGAAGCCGCGGAGATCGTTCGGTCGCAGCTCATCAAGCAGGCGCCGGGCTTCCAGGCTGCGACGGACGGCGAGAAACTGCTCGGCGCTGCGCAGCTGAAGGCCGGCCCGGGCCGTGTCATCCAGCCCCGGCAGGCGCCCCTGCAAAACCTCAAGGGCACGCTGGTAATCGCCATCCTCGATCAGGGCTTCAATCTCGCCACTGGCCTGGCCGCCTGAGTCTGACGAGCGGACCAGGGGCTCGGGCGCGCAGGCGGCGAGGGTGAGCAGGCAGAGCAGGGCAAGCAGCGGGCGGACAGTCATGGCAGCGATGATAAACCATCGGGTCGAAAGCCCGAGACCCTACAATGGCCCGATGAGTTCCTTGATGCCCGCCCGCCCCGGCACCCTGTGGGTGGTTGCCACACCGATCGGCAACCTGCAGGACCTGTCCGGGCGCGCTGCCGAGTTGCTGGCCAGGGTGCCGGTGATTGCCGCCGAAGACACCCGGGTCAGCGTGCGCCTGCTGGACCGGCAAAGGGGGACGGTGCAGATGGTCGCGCTCAACGAACACAGCGAAGTGCGCCAGATCGATGATCTGCTGGCCCGGCTGGCCGAAGGCCTGGACGTGGCGCTGGTTTCGGATGCAGGAACACCATTGATCTCCGATCCGGGCTACCGGCTGGTGTGTGCGGCCCACGCGGCCGGCATCCAGGTCAGCCCCGTGCCCGGGCCATGCGCGGCGATTGCAGCACTGTCGGTTGCCGGCCTGCCGTCCGATCATTTCTGGTTCGAGGGTTTTCTGCCTGCCCGGACCAGCGCCCGCCGGCGCCGCCTGGAAACCCTGGACGCACTCCCGGCGACCCTGATCTTCTACGTGCCGGCGCGTGATCTGGTCGCGGTGCTGGATGACTGCGTCGCCACGCTGGGTGAGGATCGACCGGCGGCCCTGGCTCGCGAATTGACCAAGTTGCATGAAACCGTGCGCCATGCACCGTTGGCCGAACTGCTGGCGTTTTGTCGCGCAGATGCCAATCAGGCGCGCGGCGAGGCGGTCCTGCTGGTCGGCGGCGCACAGCACGAACCCCGGGCTGCGGTGGATCCCCATGCCCTGGCGCGCGAGCTGGCCGCGGAACTGGCACCCTCGCGCGCGGCCGGCATGTTGGCCCGGCTGACCCATTTGAGTCGGCGCGAGGCCTGGGCATTGATCGAGCGGGTTCGCGAGCAAGCGTCCTCACCCGGACACAGCTAGAATCCGGCGCATGGTCCTGATCGTTCTGGCTCTGGTTGCCGCCGTGATCTTCCTGCCCCAGTGGTGGGTCAAGCGCGTGCTGGCGCGCTATCGCACTCCGCGCGACCGCTATCCGGGCACTGGCGCTGAACTGGCCCGCGATCTGCTCTCCCGTTTGGGCCTGGAAGCGGTTCGAGTCGAGCGCTCCGAACCGGGCCAGGACCACTACGATCCCGAAGAGCGCGCTGTTCGCTTGAGTCCGGAACACTATGACTTCGGTTCGCTGACGGCGATCACGGTCGCCGCCCATGAGGTCGGTCACGCCGTCCAGCACGCCGACGGCTACCGGCCGCTGCTGTGGCGCACGCGCATGGTCAAGTCACTCAACAAGCTGCAGCGCGTCGGCGTGATCCTGATCGCCCTGATGCCGGTGGTGATTCTGGCCCTGCGCCTGCCCAGCGCCGGGGTGGCGTTGCTGGTGGTCGGCCTGGCCAGCCTGGCTTCGGGCATCGTCGTTCATCTGATGACCCTGCCGACCGAGCTTGACGCCAGCTTTCGGCGCGCCCTGCCGCTGCTGGTCAAGGGTGATTACCTGCGGCGCGAAGACCGTCGCCATGCCCGCCGTATTCTGACTGCAGCGGCGCTGACCTATGTCGCCGCCTCGCTGACCGGCCTGCTCAATTTCTGGTACTGGATTCGGGTCCTGCGACCCTGATCGCGGGTTCGGTCGGTCAGTCGATGCGGATGGCCACGGCGTCCTGGCCGACCCAAAAAGCGCGCTCGCGATAGAGCAAGATCGGGGTCTTGAGCGCGGCGGTGATCTCGGATTCGACGACCGCTCGGGTGGTCAGGGTCGTTCCGTAGCAGGCGGTATCCAGGCATGGAGATTCACTGCTGGGCTGGAAGAAGATGCCGCTGTCGTCAAAATTGACACCGAACTCGGCAGCCGCCGGCTCGTTGTGGAAGCTCAACAGCAACAGCCCACCCGGACGAACGGCGCCGGCCAGCGCCTGCAGCCAGGCCCGCCAGGCTGGCACCGGCAGGTGGGTAAACAGCGACAGCACGAACACCAGCTCGTAACGGTCGGGAAAGCGCACCTGATCTGGCTTGAAGGCTGAGGGGAACGCGGTGACCCCGAACTGCTCGGCGACGAAATCCACCGAGCCCGGCAGCACATCGGCGCAGCTGACCCGCCCGGGCAGGATTGGGGCCAGGTGGCGGGTGAAGCGCCCGAAGCCACAGGCGAACTCCAGCATGTTTTCGGTCTTCAGCAACGGCCGGTCAAGCGCTTCGAGCAGCAGCATCAGCTCGCTGAGGGTGCGCCAGCCGTCGGCCAGGTAGTCGCGGATCGGATTGGTCGAGCCGGGAGAGCGCGCAATGAAGGCAAAGATGTCGTCATCCGGATGGATCCGGCAGTTGATCCGCATCCAGTGGCTGAAGCGTTCGCGATGACCCAGCCGCTCGAGCGCATTGTGTGCTTGCAGGCAGCCGGGCTCCTTACGAAGGGCTTCGGCATACAGGTCCCCGGCCTGCTCCGGCTGGCGGGTCTCCAGGACTGCGGCCTGGCGCAGCAGTTGATTGATGGCGTGACTGGTATCCATGGTGGTCTTCGGCGACTGCCCCGCGATGGTAGCATTCGAGCGCCCTGAACAGCTTTGCAAAAGGAATCCCGCATGATGCTGCCTGAGCGTCCCGATGCCGAACTGCGCAGGGCCGCCGATCGCCAGTTGGCTCATCGGCGCCTGGCTGGCGTGCTCCACCAGCACTGCCCCTACCTGCCCGACGCCGTGCGGCCGGAACAACTGGCGACCGGAATCCCGGCCGGCTGCCAGATGCTGGAGTTTTCCCTGCGCCATCACCAGGACGCGGCGCTGTCGGTCAGCCAGTATTTCGCCGTGGCGTTGCAGCAATACCAGACGGTGCGCCAGATTATCAAGCGGGTTTTCGGCGATCGAACCGATCTCCAGGTGCTGGATTTCGCCTGCGGCTATGGCCGCCTGCTGCGTTTTCTGCGGCATAGCCTGGAGCCGGCGCTGATCTGGGCGGCGGAGATCCAGCCAGAGGCGGTCGATCATGTCGTCGAGCAATACGGCGTCCATGGGCTTTATTCCACTGCCGTACCGGAAGACTTCCGTCCGGATCAGCGCTTCGATGTCATCTGGGTCGCCTCGCTGTTCTCGCACCTCCCCGACGGGCTGTTTCAACGCTGGCTGGCGCGGCTGGCCGGGCTGCTGAAACCCGGCGGTATCCTGTGCTTCAGCGTCCACGATGAAGCGTTGTTGCCCGAGCCTGCAGCGCTGCCCGAATCCGGCCTGCTCTACTATGACCGCAGCGAAAACGAGTCCCTGGACGGCCAGATCTACGGCACCAGCTTTGTCTCCGAGGACTTTGTCCGGGCCGCCGCGGCGTCGGCGTTTGGTCCGGGGCTGCGCTGCCGCCGGTTTCGCAAGCTGCTGGCCCATGAACAGGATGTCTATATCTGTACCGGCGCGGCCGGGCCCGATCTGACCGGCCTGGAAGATTTCCGGCGTGGCCCGCGCGGCTGGCTGGACGTGCATCGCCAGGACAATGACACCCTGTTGCTGGAGGGCTGGGCCGCGTCGATCGATGACGCTGAGCTGGAGTCGCTTGAGATTGAGTTTGCCGGGCAGTCGCTGTGCATTGCTGCCGACCAGCCGAGCCCGGATGTTGCCCGGGTGCTCGGCGATCCACGGCTGGAGTGTTGCGGCTTCAGCTGTCGACTGCCCTGGCCGGCGTCGGAAGCCGCACCCTATCTGGTCATCAGCGCGCTGAGCCGGGCTGGCGAGCGGGCCCTGGTGTTTGCCGGCCAGTTGTATCGGCAGCCAGGCTGATGGTCTATCATGGCAGCTGAAGAGTCGGCCGGACAGTCGCTGTGCCTGCGTGCAGGCATGGAGGAAAGTCCGGGCTCCACAGGGCAGGGTGCCAGGTAACGCCTGGGGGTCGCACTGGTGACGGTGCGGCTACGGAAAGTGCCGCAGAAAACAGACCGCCGATGACCCTCTGCAAGGAGGGATCAGGCAAGGGTGAAAAGGTGCGGTAAGAGCGCACCGCGTGGCTGGCAACAGGCACGGCATGGTAAACCCCACCTGGAGCAAGGCCAAATAGGGATGCGATGGCGTGGCCCGCGCCGCATCCGGGTAGGCCGCACGAGGCAACCGGTGACGGTTGTCCCAGATGAATGACTGTCCTCGACAGAACCCGGCTTACAGGCCGGCTCTTCTTTTTCTTACCCTGCCTGACCAGGCGCTTGACCGGATGCATGGATTCAATCATCTGCTGGCCTTTCGAAGTGGCGCAGGTGATGGTCTGAATGAAGACCCATCGCTTGGGCGCGCTGCAAGTGAAGGCTGTGAGATACTCCCCGCGTCTGCCGCGACCGTGCCGGGATGTTTCGTCTTTTTCTGTCCAGCCTGTTTCTGTCCAGTCGCTTGTGGCTGAGCGTTCTGGTCTCGCCGTTGCGCGAGGGCCGATCGCTGCTCGGCGCGCTGCTGGTCGCGCTCGGCTGGCCGGTTTTCATGGTTTTGCAGCTGTTGCAGTGGGCCGGCTTTGCCCTTGATGAGATTTTTTTCCGCGACTGGAGGCATGTCGAGGTGGCCAAGCCGGTATTCGTGCTGGGGCCGCCCCGCTCGGGCACGACCCACTTGCATCACGTGCTGGCTCAGGATCCGTCGACCACGACCTTTCGGCTGTGGGAGTGTTTGTTCGGGCTTTCGGTGAGCGCGCGGCGGCTGGTGCGGTTGCTGGTCGCTGCCGACCGCCGGGTCGGACGGCCGCTGGCGCGACTGGGCCGCTTTCTGGGGGCCAGACTGGGGGCCGGCATGGCCGATGTTCACCCGTTGGCCCTGGACGCACCGGAAGAGGATTTCCTGGTCCTGTTGCCGGCGATGCAGTGTTTCATCCTGATCGCGGTGTTTCCCAACGCCGGCTGGTTGTGGCGCACCGCCCGGCTGGATCATGAGTTGAAGGCGGATGAGCGGGTGCGGCTGATGGACTTTTATGCTGCATGCGTGAAAAAACATCTCTACGTGCACGGTGCCGACAAGCGTTTCTTGTCCAAGAACGCTTCGTTTTCCGGCTCGCCGGAAAGCCTGCTGGCGGTCTTTCCGGATGCCCGTTTTTTTGCCTGCCAGCGCGATCCGGTGGCCACGGTGCCGTCGCAGCTCAGCAGCATCGAGCCGGCGCTGCGCCTGGCCGGTTTCAATGGCGTGCCGGTGGCGGTCAGGGACCGTCTGATCGAGTTGCTGGCCTTCTACTACCGCCACCTGGCTGAATTTGCCGCCCGGCATCCGGATCGGATGGTCACGGTGACCAACGAGAACTTGCACCAGCACCTGGCCGAGACCGTGCTGGCCGGTTACCGCCGGCTCGGTTTACCGATCGATCCGACCTTCGAGCAGGCGCTGGCCGAGGCCGATCAGCGTTCACGCTTGTTTCGTTCCGCCCATCGCTACCGCCTGGCCGACTACGGCCTGACCAGCGAGGGCATCCGCCGACGCTTTGCTGCCGTTGGCCCGTCGCCGGCTCCAGGGACTTTGGATGACTGAATCGGCCCGACAACCGGTCCGGGTGGTGTTCGTGTCCGATGCCACGCCCGAGCGCAACGGCGTTGGTGCCTACTATTGCGATCTGGCGGCACAGTTGGACCCGACCGAGTTCGACTGTCTGGGCGTGGGACCGGGCGGGCCGGTCAAATCGTGGCTGTGCCTGCCATTGCCGGGTGACGCAACCCAGGCGGTGGTCGTGCCATCGCCAGGAGATTTCAGCCATACCCTTAAAGCCCACCGTCCGGACGTGGTGGTCTGCGCCACGCCGGGACCGTTCGGGCTGCTCGGCGCACGCTGGGCCTGGAGGAACCGGATCCGCCTGCTGATTGGCTTTCACACCGACTATGCCGCGGTGACCGATGTCTACGGTCATCCGCTGTTGCGCGCGCTCAGCCGCCGTTACTGTCGCTGGGTGGATCGCTGGATGTTCCGTCGCGCCGAACAGGTCCTGGGCAACTCCGAACCCATGATCGAGCTGGCCCAGGCCCTGGGGGCGAGACAGACGGCCCGGATCGGCACGCTGCTGCCGCCGGGTGTGCTGGAAACCCCGGTTTCGCCGCCCCGCCCCGAATTGCGCCGGGTGTTGTTCGCTGGCCGGCTGGCGCCGGAAAAGCGCCTGGAGCAGGTTCTCGAGGCGGCCCGATGCCTGCCTGGGCTGCATTTTGTGATCGCCGGTGAAGGACCGCTGCGCGCCGAGGTTGAGCACGCTGCAGCGGAACTGGACAACCTCGACTACACCGGCTGGCTCAGTCGCGCCGAGTTGCTGGCGCAAATGGACGCCAGCGATGTGCTGGTACTGCCGTCGGAGCTTGAATCGTTCGGCTCGGTCGCGCTGGAGGCCATGGCCCGGCAGCGGCTGGTCTGCGTGACCGAGACCTGCGGCATCGCCAACTGGCCGGAGCTGGCCGAGCATCTGATCGTGTTCGAGCGGGCAACCCCGCTCCATACGGTCCTGACCAGTCTGCTGGCCGAACCTGAAGCTGGCCGTCTGGCGCGTGCCCGGGCAGGCGGTCACGCCGCCCACCGCCTCAATGCCCGCAGTCTGTCGGAGTGGCAGATGCTGTTGCGATCGACCGCAGAGACGGGCTCCTGATGCGGCTGCTGGTCTCCATTCATGACGTGATGCCCGCAACCCTGGATCGCAGCGAGGCGATCTTCGAGCGCCTGGCCACGGCTGACCTGCTGCCGGTGACCCTGCTGGTCGTGCCCGGCAGCGGCTGGGATGAGCATGGGATTGACCGCCTCAAGTCGATGGTCGCGGCTGGCGCCGAACTGGCCGGTCACGGCTGGTGTCACGAAATCCGGCGCATACGCGGGCCGAAACACTGGCTCCACAGCCGGCTGATTTCGCGCCGGGCCGCCGAACACCTGGCCCTGTCGCGGACCGGAGTGCTCCGGCTGATGCTGCGCAACCGGGCCTGGTTTGGCCGCCATGGCTTGCCGACACCCCAACTCTACGTGCCGCCGGCCTGGGCGATGGGGCCGGTGCCCAACCGCATGCTCGACCGGCTGCCGTTCGATTTTCACGAAACCCTGGCCGGGGTTTATGATGCCCGCAGAAAACACTTCCATCGCCTGCCGATGGCTGGATTCGAAACCGATACCGTGGTGCGCGCGGCTTTCGTGGCCGGTTTCAACCGTCTCAACCGGGTCTGGGCGCGCGCCGGTCACCGGCCGCTGCGGCTGGGTATTCACCCGTTTGATTTCGACCTGCGCCTGGCCGACTCGCTCAGTGGCTGGATCCGGGCCGGCGGCCAGGCCCTGGCTTACTCGGATGTGCGCTCGGTTTCAGCGACGGTCAGCGCCTGACCCAGCCGGACGGTCGCGCCCGGAAGCAGGGAGGAGTGCCACGGCGGAAAGTGCTCGGGGGTGAGCACGATCACGGTCGAGCCCCAGTGGAAGCGGCCGAGTTCCTCACCGCGCTCCAGCGGCGGCGTTTCCAGTGTGTTGCGCGTGACCACAGGGCCCGGCCGGTAGGGCCCGCGGCTGCCCCAGACGGTTTCAATCCCGGCCACCAGCAGGGCGGCGACCATGACCACCGCGACCGGCCCATGCGCGGTGTCCAGCAGCACGGCCAGGCGCTCGTTGCGGGTGAACAGGCCCGGTACGGCGCGGCTGGTGCGGGCCGAGACGCTGAACAGCCGGCCCGGAATACGGATTTCCTCGACCGGTCGTCCGGCGATCGGGCTGTGGACCCGGTGATAGTCGTACGGGGCCAGATAAACCGTGACGAAGTGACCACTGTCGAAGTGCCCGGCCCAGTCGGCTGAACCTAACAGGGCCGCGGCGGTATAGTCCACTCCCTTGGCCTGGATCATCTGCCCGTTGCGAATGCGGCCCAGCTGGCTCAGCGTGCCGTCGCAGGGGCAGACCAGGCGATGGGCAGGTTCTGCCAGTGGCCGGGCCTGGGACTTGAGGGCACGGGTAAAAAAGGCGTTGAAACTGGGGTAGGCGTGCGGGTCCGGCTCGGCGGCCTCGGCCAGGTTGACCGGAAACAGCTTCCGAAAACCATCGATCAGCGGCCGGCGAATCCACCCCGAAGGCGAGTTCGATACCCGGTTGGCCAGGCGGGTGAGCAGCCGCTGCGGCAGCAGGTACTGCGGCCAGACCGCCAGGCGGTCGGCCAGCGAGGCGCTCACGAACTGATCCGGAACAGGTCGGCAACCACGTCTTCGGGCACCAGCGGATGGCCGAAGCGGCCATGCAGGCGGCCCTGCGGGTCGATGATCAGCACTGCCGCCGAGTGATCGACGTTGTAAAACCCGGTCTGCTCGTCGGGCTGCTCGCGGAAGTAAACAATGCCGAGCTGGCGGGTCAGTGCCTGCAACTGCTCCTCTGGCCCGGTGACGGCGACGAATTCGGGGTCGAACCACTGGACGTAATCGGCCAGCAGTTCGCCCTGGTCACGCTCCGGGTCGACCGACACGAACACCACCTGGGGCAGCTCTTCGCGTCGCATCAGGCGCAGCTGCTCCATTGATTGCGACAGCATCGCCAGGGTGTCCGGGCAGATGTCCGGGCAGTTGGTGAAGCCGAAGAACAACAGGCTCCACTGGCCTTCCAGATCGGCCCGCGTGAACGGCTCGCCGGCTGCGGTTTCCATCTGGAAATCGGTCAGCGCGCGCGGGGTCGGAAACAGCTGGGCGGCGCGCAGGTCCTGGGTGCGCTCGATCATGAAACGCGAGGCGACCAGGCCGGCGGCCAGGGCAGCAACCATGATGACAGCGATGAGGAAAATGCGGCCACGCTGGCGGCCGGGCAGGGGATATCTGATCATTGCGATAGTATAACGTTTGCGCAAACCTGCCACCGTCAACGACGCTGATGACCGACCACGATCTGGCCGCACTGGTGCGCGCGGCCGCCCAGCGCATGGCCGCTGCCGGCCTGCACTTCGGGCATGGCACCGACAACGCCCTTGACGAGGCCTGCTGGATGGCCGCCCATGTGCTTGAGCTGGCGCCTGATTTTCCGCCCGAGACCTTCGATCAGCCGGTCGCGGAGGCCGCCAGGATCCGTTATGAGCGGCTGCTGGCCGAACGCATCGAATCGCGCAAGCCGCTGGCCTACCTGATCGGCGAGGCCTGGTTTGCCGGGCTGAAGTTCCGGGTCGATCCGGCCGTGCTGGTGCCGCGCTCGCCGCTGGCCGAGCTCATTGTCGATGGCTTCGAGCCGTGGCTGGCCGAAGACCGCCTGCATCGGGCCGTCGATGTCGGCACCGGATCGGGCTGCATCGCCGTGGCCCTGGCGCATTACCACCCGCGGCTCCAGGTGGATGCGGTGGATATCTCTGCCGCGGCGCTGGCGGTGGCCGCACGTAACGTGCGCGAGCATGGCCTGAGCGATCGGGTCCACCTGTACCAGTCCGACCTGCTAGTCGCGTTGACCGAACAACGCTACGACCTGATCCTGGCCAACCCGCCGTACGTGCCCGAGGCCTCGATGGCCGCCCTGCCGCCGGAGTATGCCTGGGAGCCCGCCAGCGGCCTGGTGGCAGGCCGCGATGGTCTGGACCTGGTCCGCCGCCTGATCGTCCAGGCGGCCGACTGCCTGACCCCGCACGGGGTGTTGATCTGCGAGGTCGGCGAGGCGGCCGAGGCGCTGGAGGACTGGCTGGGTGACCTGCCGCTGACCTGGCTGGCGTTCGCCCAAGGCGGTGACGGGGTCTTCCTGCTTGAGCGCGATGCCTGTCGCCAGGTTGCAGCGGGACGCTGAATCCGTCAACGATCGGCGCCATTGGCTCCGGCGCAAGCCTCTACAATAACGGGGACTTCCAACCGATGGCGGACACGCTGACAAAACGATGAAGATTATGGTCACGATCAAGCGCGTGGTGGACTACAACGTCCGCGTGCGCGTCAAGCCCGACGGCTCCGGGGTGGAGACCGACGGGGTCAAGATGTCGATCAACCCGTTCGACGAAATCGCCCTGGAAGAAGCCTTGCGGATCAAGGAGCGCGGTGAGGCCGACGAAGTCATCGTTGTCTCGATCGGGAGCAACGAGGTCCAGCAGCAGCTGCGCACCGGGCTGGCCATGGGCGCCGACCGTGCCATCCAGGTCGAGACCGACCAGGCGGTCCAGCCGCTGACCGTCGCCAGAACCCTGCTCAAGCTGATCGAGAAGGAACAGCCCGGCCTCGTGCTGCTCGGCAAGCAGGCGATCGACGATGACTGCAGCCAGACCGGCCAGATGCTGGCCGCGCTCTGGGACCGGCCCCAGGCCACGTTCGCCTCGAAGGTCGAGTTGGCCGACGGCAAGGCCACCGTCACGCGCGAAGTGGATGCCGGCCTGGAGGTCAACGAAGTCGATCTGCCAGCGGTCCTGACCTCCGACCTGCGCTTGAACGAACCGCGCTTTGTCAAGCTGCCCGACATCATGAAGGCCAAGCGCAAGCCGCTGGACGTGATCGCGCTGGCCGAACTGGGGGTGGAGCCGGCCGCCGAGCTGGGCGCGATCGCCTACGAGCCGCCGCCGAAGCGCGGCGGCGGCAAGATGGTGGGCAGCGTGGCCGAACTGGTCGGCGAACTCAAAAGCAAGGGACTGTTGTAATGGCAAACGTACTGATCATTGGCGAACACGACGGCCAGACCCTCAACCCGGCCACGGCCAAGACCGTGCAGGGTGCGGCGGGCCTTGGCATCGACGAAGTCGATATCGTCCTGTTCGGCACCGAACTGGACGCGGTGGCCACCCAGGCCGCCGAGCTGGCCGGCGTGACCCGGGTGCTGACCTGCAGCCACGCTGATTTCGCCCATCCGCTGGCTGCCCGGATCGCGCCTGAAGTCGCCGCCCTGGCCGGCGACTACAGCCACATCCTCACCGCCTCGACCACCTTCGGCAGGGACCTGCTGCCGCGTGCGGCAGCACTGATCGGGGTCAATCAGGTCTCGGACATCATGGAAGTGATTGATGCGCGCACCTTCAAGCGACCGATCTATGCCGGCAACGCCATCGTTACCGTGCAGGTGCCCGAAAGCGGCCCGGTGGTCGGCACCATCCGCACCGCCTCGTTTGCTGCCGCTGCTCAAGGCGGCAATGCGGCCATCGAATCGATCGCGCCGCGGGCCGAAGATCCGGGGCATACCCGGTTTGTGCGGGTAGAAGGCAGTAGCGGCGAGGGTCCGGACCTGGCCTCGGCCGATGTCGTGGTTTCCGGCGGGCGGGCGCTGGGTTCGGCTGACAACTTCAGTATCATCTTCAGCCTGGCCAGCAAGCTGGGTGCTGCGGTCGGTGCCTCGCGCGCGGCGGTCGATGCCGGCTACGTGCCCAACGAGCTGCAGGTCGGCCAGACCGGCAAGATCATCGCCCCGGACCTGTATTTCGCCATCGGCATTTCGGGTGCCATCCAGCACCTGACCGGGATCAAGGATGCCGGTACCATCGTGGCGATCAACAAGGACGCCGAGGCACCGATCTTTGAGATTGCCGACTTCGGCCTGGTCGGTGATCTGTTCGAGCTGGTCCCGGAACTGGAGCAGGCGCTGTAGAGCGCTCTGGTCGCGGCCGGTAAAGGGTATTCAGGCTGCCCGGCCGGGCAGCCATTCCGGATCTGGCGCGGGCCTGTGACGACGGGCGCCGATCCGTTCCCAGGCCTTCTCGTGGAAGAAGTAGGCCACCGTATTGGCTGCCGGTTCAATCAGGGCAATGGCACCGCCCAAGGCCCAGCTGCCGGTCATCAGGTAGACCACGCTGAAGGCCACGGTCATGTGGACGAGGGCGAAAGAAAGTGTCTTGTAGCGTGCCATGGGCGGCCTCCTCGGCGGTCAATTTGTTAGCACATGCTAAGAGTTTACGCCCGCGCTATCATTTGTCCAAGTGATTGTTATGATGATTCCAATGTGTTTTAGCTATGAGTAATCCAGCTTTCACGCTTCGTTGGGCGGAACCTGGCGACGAAGCCGGCATTCTGGGCCTGA
Source organism: Wenzhouxiangella sp. (assembly GCA_046540955.1). Classification (GTDB taxonomy): domain Bacteria; phylum Pseudomonadota; class Gammaproteobacteria; order Xanthomonadales; family Wenzhouxiangellaceae; genus Wenzhouxiangella. Next base: position 16,730 of record JBKHEF010000014.1, on the reverse strand, counting down.
TTCGGGAACTGGCTGAGTACGAGCGCCTGGCGCACGAAGTGACCGCCACCCCGGCGCTGCTGGCCGAGCACCTGTTTGGCGAGGACGCGGTGGCCGAGGCCCTGCTGGCCGAGATCGACGGTGAGGCGGTCGGTTTTGCCCTGTTTTTCCGGAATTTTTCGACCTTTCTTGGTCGTCCGGGCCTGTACCTGGAAGATCTCTACGTGCGCCAATCTCAGCGCGGCCGGGGCATTGGCCGGGCGCTGCTGGGTCGGCTCGCCGAGCTGGCGCGCCAGCGCGGCTACGGGCGCATGGAGTGGAGCGTGCTGGACTGGAATCAGCCGGCGATCGAGTTCTACCAGTCGCTGGGTGCCCAGGCGATGTCGGAATGGACTGTCTATCGCCTGAGCCGGGACGGGCGGGTTCCGGCGTTGCCGCCGGTGGCTGATCGAAGGTCCAGGTGACACCGGCCCCGGCCATTGGTTAGGCTGGGTTCCCCTGACACCGACTTGACTCCCGGATGCAAGCCATGACCGAACCCCTCTGGATTCCGGCCAGACCACGGATGATCTCCAGCCACATGCAGCGCTTCATCGAGCGTATTGGCGACGGACTGACCGGCGAGGTCGTCGACTACGACAGCCTGTATGAATGGTCGCTGGATGACCCGCAAACCTTCTGGCGTGAACTGTGGGCCTTCGCCGGGGTGATCGGCGATGCTCCCGGCGAGGTGGCGACCGAACACTGGCCGGCCATGCCGGGCACGCGCTGGTTTCCCGAGGCCCGGCTGAACTTTGCCGAAAACCTGCTCAAGCGCCGCGACGAAGGTACCGCCATCCTCTTTGCCGGTGAGGACGGGTCGCGCCGGACGCTGAGCTACGCCGAGCTCTACCAGGCCGTCGCCCGGGCCGCACTGGCGCTCAAGGACGCCGGGGTCCAGCCCGGCGACCGGGTCGCCGGCTACCTGCCCAACCTGCCCGAGACCGTGATCGCCATGCTGGCCGCGACCTCCATGGGTGCGGTCTGGTCGTCATGCTCGCCGGATTTCGGCGTCCAGGGCGTGCTCGACCGCTTCGGCCAGATCGAACCTAAAGTCCTGTTCGTCTGTGGTGCCTACCGCTACAACGGCAAGACCTTCGACTGCCTGGGCCGGGTGCGCGAACTGCTGCCGCAGCTGCCCACGGTCGAGCGACTGGTGGTGGTGCCCTACATGGCCCGCGAGCCGGATCTGACCGGGCTGGCCCGGGTGCTCAGCTGGGACGACTTCTGCGCCAACCATGCGGTCAACATCCGCTTTGAGCGCCTGCCGTTCGACCACCCGGTCTACATCCTGTATTCCTCCGGCACCACCGGGGTGCCCAAGTGCATCGTCCACGGCGCCGGCGGCACCCTGCTGCAGCACTTGAAAGAACTCATGCTGCACACCGACTTGAAGTCCGACGAGCGCCTGTTCTACTTCACCACCTGCGGCTGGATGATGTGGAACTGGCTGGTCTCGGGCCTGGCCGCCGAGGCCAGCCTGGTGTTGTTCGACGGCTCGCCGTTTCATCCCGACGGCAACGTGCTGTGGGACCTGGTCGACGAGCTCGGCATCCACGTCTTCGGCACCAGCGCCAAGTGGATCGCAGCCTGCGACAAGGCCGGCATCAAGCCGCGCTCCAGCCATGATCTGGGCACCCTCAAGACCATCCTGTCGACCGGCTCACCGCTCCTGCCCGAGTCGTTCGACTACGTCTATCGCGAGGTCAAGACCGATGTGCAGCTAAGCTCGATTTCCGGTGGTACCGACATCGTCTCCTGCTTTGCCCTGGGCAATCCGCTCAAGCCGGTCTACAAGGGCGAGTTGCAGTGCCGCGGCTTGGGCATGAAGGTCGAGATCCGCGCCGACGATGGTCGGGTGGTCACCGACGAGACCGGCGAGCTGACCTGCTCGCTGCCGTTTCCGTCCATGCCGGTCGCCTTCTGGAACGACCCGGCCGGGGAAAAGTATCGGGCCGCCTATTTCGAGACCTGGCCCGGCATCTGGAGCCATGGTGACTACGCCCGCCTGACCCCGCGCGGCGGGGTGGTGATCTACGGCCGCTCCGACGCCACCCTCAACCCGGGCGGGGTGCGCATCGGCACCGCCGAGATCTACCGCCAGGTCGAAAAGCTCGACGAAATCCTCGAGTCGATCTGCGTCGGCCAGGACTGGCACGACGATGTCCGGGTGGTGTTGTTCGTGAAATTGCGCGAGGGGGTCGAGCTGACCGATGAACTGCAAGAGCGCATTCGCAAGACCATTCGCGCCAACACAACCCCGCGCCACGTACCGGCAAAAATCATTGCCGTGCCCGATATTCCGCGCACCGTCTCCGGCAAGATCACCGAACTGGCGGTGCGCCAGGTCATACATGGGCGCGAGGTCAGGAACACTTCGGCGTTGGCCAATCCGGAGGCTTTGGAGCACTACCGGGATTTGGGAGTGCTGCGGGAGTAGGCGGTCGGTTTGGGAGGCTTCGAGGGCGGTTGCGGTGGGGAGGACCTCCTTCAGTTCGACGCGTGGCGAGGCCTTCAGGAGGTCCTCCCCACCGCAACCGCCCTGTGATGAGGAGGACCTCCTTCGGTTCGATGCGTGGCGAGGGTCTCAGGAGGTCATCCCCTCCGCAACCTCGCTATGGTGGATTTCGGGAGGTCAGATCGCCTTGAGAAAGGATTGAAAGAGCCATGCAATTTGCCCGATGGCCGAATGCATGCCGTGGTCGGTATCCAGTAGATGCAGGTCGGCCCGGCGTTCCTCGGCAAAGCGTTGGGCGTTTTGCCAGGGAATCACCTCATCGCGCCAGCCGTGGATGACGCTGACGGTGTTGCAGCGCACCGGGTAGTGTTCCTCGATCAGGCCGACATCGGGATAGCGGTGGTTGAGGTAGACCGCCGGGGCAAGCAGAAACAGCCCTTGCACCGGCATGCGGCAGGCGGCCGCGACCGATACGTAGCCGCCCATTGAAGAGCCGACCAGGACAGCGGGTTCGCCGAGCTTTTCCAGGCGCGCGCACAGGCGTTCAACCCGGCCTGCCGGGTCGTCGCGCAGATCGCGGTAGTCGATGGCTTCGGTCGTGTGGCCGGCGGCTTCGGCCAGCGGGGCCAGGGTGCGGATCTTGTGCGAGGCGGGGCTGGAGACGTGGCCGTGGCTGAAAATCAGGTGCATGTCGGGGTTCCGTTCGCGCTTGCTGTCCTTGAGGTCCACCCATGCCGGGCGTTTGGCGGGCGCCGATGCGTCTGCAAACCTGCGCGCCAGCGATTACCATGACGATCATACCAATCCACGACAACGAGCCCAACTTGAACGCTTCCACCCCGACCCGCAACCTTGCCCTGTTCTGCGACTTCGAAAACATCGCCCTGGGCGTGCGCGACGCCAGGTACGCCGCCTTCGATATCCAGAAGGTGCTCGAGCGCCTGCTGCTCAAGGGCAATATCGTGGTCAAGAAGGCTTACTGCGACTGGGGCCGTTACCGCGAATTCAAGGCCGCCATGCACGAGGCGGCGTTCGAGATGATCGACATTCCGCACCTGCGCCAGTCGGGGAAGAACTCGGCCGATATCCGCATGGTCGTCGATGCGCTTGATCTGTGCTACACCAAGTCTCACGTCGATACCTTTGTGATTATCAGCGGCGATTCGGACTTCTCGCCGCTGGTCTCCAAGCTGCGCGAGAACAACAAGACCGTCATCGGGGTGGGGGTCAAGAGCTCGACCTCCGATCTGCTCACCGCCAACTGCGACGAGTTCATTTTCTACGACGATCTGATCCGCAACAGCGAGAAGAAAAAGACCGCGGCGGCCAAGAAAAAGGCCAGCAAGAAAAAGACCGCGAAGAAGACCCAGCGCAAGACCGCGACCGATGAGGGCCAGCCGGTCGCGCCCCCGGAAGCCGAAACCGCCAGCGTCGATGCCAAGGCCCAGGAAGCTTTCGACCTGGTCCTGGAGACCACCGAGGCGCTGTTTTCCGATCGCGACGCGGAAGAAAAGGTCTGGGGCTCGATGATCAAGCAGGCCCTCAAGCGGCGCAAGCCGGGTTTCTCGGAAAGCTACCACGGCTTCAAAAGCTTTAACCACCTGCTTCAGGAAGCGGCCAAACTCGGCCTGCTGGAACTCCAGCACGACGAAAAATCAGGCGGCTACATCATCACAGGCTACGGCAGCGACGACTAGCGCCCCAGCCGTTTGGCGTTCGTGCAGTGACAGCGGCGGGCATCCGCGCCCGCCGCTTCGATGGACGCCGGCTGGCCGCTTCAGGCGGCTTCTTTCTCCTCGGCTGCATTGTGATGGTGCACGTCGCGCTGCGGGAAGGGGATCGAGCAGCCGGCGGCTTCCAGCTCGAACTTGAGGCTTTCAAGCAGTTCGCTGCGGGTAGTCCAGTAATCTTCGGCCAGCACCCAGGGCCGAATGGCAAAGTCGACGCTGGATTCGCCCAGCTCCAGCAGCAGAATCGCCGGTTCGGGATCCTTGAGGACCTTCTCGTGGGCCTCGACGACCCGCCGGATGATCGCCTGGGCGAGCTTGAGATCGTCGTCGTAGGCCACGCCGATGACCATGTCGATCCGGCGTGTGTCGAACGCCGAGTAGTTGGTGATCGGATTGCCGGTAATGGCGCTGTTGCCAACGATGACCAGCCGGTTGTCGGGGGTCTGCAGGTGGGTATGGAAAATGCCGACCGACTCGACCGTGCCTGATACGCCACCTGCCTCGACGAAATGGCCTTTGGTGAAGGGGCGCAGGATGACCAGCATGATGCCCGAGGCAAAGTTGCTCAGGCTGCTCTGCAGGGCCAGCCCGACGGCCAGCGCCATGCCGCCGAGGATGGCGATCAGCGGGGTGACCTGGATGCCGAGATGGCTGACTGCGATCAGGATCACCACGGCCAGCAGGACCACGCCGAGGATATTGCCGACAAAGGTGACCAGCAGCGTGTCGATGCCACGCTTTTCCATGCCGCGGGAGATGCCGCGAACCACCCGCTTGCCGATCCAGCGACCCACAAAAAAGATCAGGATGGCACCGATCAGGCGGGTCGCCATATCGATGATGTTGTAGTCGGCCAGCAGTTGCTGAACGTTGCTCATGTCCATTTTTTTATTCTCCCTTAAGGTGTCTTTCTCAGAACAGATCCTCGCCGCCGGTCAGCGTGTCTTCGATGCTGTCGCCGAGCAGGGCGAGGTGGTTGATGACATAGCGCAGAGAGGTCTCGCTGAGCAGGTCGTAGGTCAGGTTGTGGCACAGCTTGATGAACGGCGTTCCATCAAGATCGCCGACGGCGAGATAGCCGACGCGCAGCATCAGATTGACCCGCAGGCACTTCTCGACGTCATGTTCGCGCAGTGGGGCGATGTTGGTTTCCAGTCGCAGGACCCGGCGCTCGTCGCTGTTTTTCAGCTCGGCTAAGAAAATGTCCTGGCTGCGGCCATCCGAGCCGACCTTGACGTCGACGGCCAGCATGAATGGTTCCGCGTGGACTACCGAGTAGTGCTTGCGAATGTAGGCTTCGATTTCGGAAAAAGTTTGCATGATGTTGTTATTTGGGTTCCAGGCGGACGGCACCGTCAAGGCGGATGACGGTGCCGTTGAAATAGCAGTTTTCGATGATATGGGCGGCCAGGTCGGCAAATTCCTCTGACCGGCCGAGACGTTTGGGAAACGGGATGGACGCCCCCAGTGCGTGCTGAACGGCCTCGGGCATGAGATCGACCATCGGGGTGTGGAACACGCCCGGGGCGATGGTCATCACGCGCACTCCGATGCGGGCGAACTCGCGTGCCATCGGCAGGGTCATGCCGGCCACGCCTGCTTTGGAGGCGGCGTAGGCCGCCTGGCCGATCTGGCCTTCGAAAGCGGCGATCGAGGCGGTATGGATGATCACCCCGCGCTCGCCATCTTCGCCCGGCAGATTGTGCTGCATGCACTCAGCAGCCGCCTTGGCCACGTTGAAGCTGCCGACCAGGTTGACCATGACGGTGCCGGCAAAGCGGTCCAGCGGCATCGGCCCGGCGCGGCCCAGGACGCGACCGGCACCCAGAATGCCGGCGCAGTTGACCGCCACGTTGAGCCCATCCATCTCCTCGGCCGCCTGTTTGATGGCCTCAGCTACGGCCGTTTCGCTGGTGACGTCCACGGCCATGAATCCCGCGACATCCGCGCCCAGCGACGCGATGGCGGCCGGCGCTTTTTTCTCATCGACGTCGAACAGACGGACCCGGGCACCGGTGGCCACCAGTCGTTGGGCGACGGCCAGTCCCAGGCCGGAGACGCCCCCGGTGATAACGGCCTTGACAGATGCGGGCTGCATGCTTTTCCTTTGCCTGGTTGGGTGTTTCGCGCTGCTTCAGTGCCGCTTGAGGACCGCCTGGCCGGCGCGTGAGCGCGGCCGGCCCAGCTCGCCGGCGATCCAGTCGCCGGTCCGGGCCATGGCCAGCAGGTCGATGCCGGTCTCCATGCCCATGCCGTCGAGCATGTAGACCACATCCTCGGTGGCCACGTTGCCGGTCGCACCGCGCGCATACGGGCAACCACCCAGCCCGGCGACCGCGCTGTCGACCACGCGCACGCCCATCTCCAGGCAGGCCATGATATTGGCCAGCGCCTGTCCGTAGGTGTCGTGGAAATGCACCGCCAGCTGGGCCATGGGAATCGACTGGCTGACCGCGCGCAGCATGTCGCCGGCCTTGCGCGGCGTGCCGACCCCGATGGTATCGCCGAGCGAAATCTCCTCGCAGCCGGCCTCGAACAGGGCCTCGGCAACGCGCACCACATCGGCGATGGGGACTTCACCCTGGTAGGGACAGCCGAGCACGGTCGAGACATAGCCGCGGACCCGGACACCGTCCTGGCGCGCGCGGTGCACGACCGGCGCGAACCGGCGCATTGATTCCTCGATGCTGCAGTTGATGTTGTGTCGGTTGAAAGCCTCCGAGGCGGCCGTGAACAGGGCGACCTCGTCGACCCCGACGCTGCGGGCGCGGTCGTAGCCGCGCTCGTTGGGCACCAGGGCCGGGTAGCGGATGCCCGGGCGTCGCTCAAGCCCCGAGATCACCTCCTCGGCATCGGCCATCTGCGGGATGGCCCGATCGCTGACGAAGCTGGTCGACTCGATGACCTTCAGGCCGGTCTGGCCAAGCCGGTCGATCAGGTCGAGCTTGAGCGAAGTCGGCACGGTGTAAGGCTCGTTCTGGAGCCCGTCGCGCGGGCCCACCTCCACGATCTTGACGACATCACCGCTCACGGTCTCTGGCCCGGAGTCTTACAGCAGCTCCACGGCCATGGCCACGCCTTCGCCGCCGCCGATGCACAGCGAGGCCACCCCGGTCTTGAGCTGATGGGCCTTGAGGGCGTGGATCAGGGTGACCAGGATGCGCGCGCCGCTGGCACCGATCGGATGGCCCAGCGCGCAGGCGCCGCCGTTGACGTTGACCCTGGCGTGGTCCAGGGCGTGTTCTTTCATCGCCGCCATGGTGACGGTGGCGAAAGCCTCGTTGATTTCCCACAGGTCGACCTGGCCGGCGCTCCAGCCGGCCTTTTCCAGGCACTGGGCAATGGCACCGACCGGCGCGGTGGTGAACCATTCCGGCTCGTGGCTGTGGGTGGCGTGGGCGACCACCCGGGCCAGCGGCTTCAAGCCGCGCTTGTCGGCCTCGGAGGCACTCATCATCACGAACGCCGCCGCGCCGTCGGAAATCTTCGATGAGCTGGCCGCAGTGATGGTGCCGTCCTTGGCAAAAGCCGGGCGCAGTGCGGGCATCTTGTCGACGTTACAGCGCGGTGGCTCCTCGTCGGCGGTGATCTCGACCTCGCCCTTGCGGGTCTTGACCGTCACCGGCGCGATTTCGTCGCTGAAAGCACCATTGGCCATGGCCGCCATGGCGCGTTCGACCGAGGCCCTGGAAAATGCGTCCTGGTCCTCGCGGCTGAAGGCGTATTTGGCGGCACACTTTTCGGCGAAACCACCCATCATGGCGCCGTCATAGGGGTTCTGCAGGCCGTCGTAGAACATGTGGTCCAGGGCCTGGACATGGCCCATGCGCAGGCCCCGGTCCATCAGGTAAGGGGCGTTGGTCATCGACTCCATGCCGCCGGCGACCACGACCTCGGCGCTGCCGGCGCGGATCAGGTCGCTGGCCAGCATCGCCGCCTTCATGCCCGACCCGCAGACCTTGTTGATGGTGGTCGCGCCCGCGCTCATCGGCAGGCCGGCGCCCAGGGCGGCCTGGCGGGCCGGCGCCTGGCCGGTGCCGGCCGGCAGCACGCAGCCCATGATCACTTCCGAGACATCCTCGCCGGCCACGCCGGTATCGGCCATCACCGCAGCGATCACGGCCGCGCCCAGCTGGGGTGACTTGACCGGGGCAAACTGACCCTGGAAGGAACCGATCGCCGTACGGCGGGCGGCAACAAATACGACATCATCGGACATGATCAAAAACCCTCTCTTTGTCAGAATTTGCCGGCATTATCGCAGGTTCATCGCGGGGCAGCCACTGCCGGGCCGGCACGAGCCCTGTTAAATGGCCCGGGTCGCGGATCTGCCCGGCGCTGGCAGGCCCGGAGCAGGGTCGGTAGAATCCGGCGGGTAGCCTTCGCAGACAGGAGCGGTCCATGGCCTTGCAGCAACGCGACAACCACTACTACACCTACGGCGACTACCGGACCTGGCCGGAGGACGTGCGCTACGAGCTGATCGACGGGACCGCCTGGCTGATGTCCCCGGCGCCGGGCCGGCGGCACCAGGAAATGGTCGGGGAAATCTACTACCAGGCGCGCCAGGCACTGGAAGACGAGAGTTGCCGGGCGTATGTCGCCCCTTTTGACGTTCGCCTGCCGCGCGGCGATGAGGCTGATGATGCCATCGACACCGTGGTCCAGCCCGACGTGCTGGTCGTGGGTGATCGTGACAAGCTCGACGAGGCCGGCCTGCGTGGTGCGCCGGACTGGGTGGTCGAAGTGCTCTCGCCGTCGACCGCGGCCCACGACCAGACCCGCAAGCTGGCCGTCTACGAGCGCTCGGGCGTGGCCGAGGTCTGGCTGGTCCATCCCACCGACCGCATGCTGACCCGCTATCGCCTGGTCGACGGTCGCTATGGCCGGCCCGAGATCCAGGAACTGGAAGGCATCACGGCGGTGATCGACTTGCCCGAGATCGCGATCGACTGGGACCGGGTCACGGCCCGGCTGGACGACTGAGACTGGACTTGTTCTAGGCGCGCCCTTCGGCCAGTTCCCGCCCGATCAGCATGCGCCGGATCTCGTTGGTGCCGGCCCCGATGTCGTAGAGCTTGGCGTCCCTGAGCAGGCGGCCGGTGGGGTAGTCGTTGATGTAGCCATTGCCGCCCAGGGCCTGGATGGCTTCCAGCGCCACCGTCACGGCGCTGCGCGAGGCGTGCAGCAGGCAGGCGGCGGCATCGATGCGCGACAGATCGCCCTGGTCGTAGGCGGCAGCCACCTGGTAGGAAAATCCTCTTGATGACTGCAGCAGGGTGTACAGGTCACCGATCTTGGCCTGCATCAGGCCGAAGTCGGACAGGGTTCGGCCGAACTGCTTGCGCTCGCGGATGTAGGGCAGGACTTCATCGAGCGCGGCCTGCATGATTCCGATGGGCCCGCCGGACAGGACCAGGCGCTCCGAGTTAAGCCCGGACATCAGAATTTTCACCCCCTGGTTGACCTCGCCGAGCACGTTTTCGGCGGGGATCTTGCAGTTGTCGAACACCAGCTCGCAGGTATTCGAGCCGCGCATGCCCAGCTTGTCCAGTTTCTGGGCCTTGGAAAAGCCGGGCAAATCCTTCTCGATGATAAAGGCGGTCATGCAGCGGCTGCCGGCTTCCGGGCCTGCGGTGCGCATGTAGACCACGGCGACATCGCACTCGGGGCCGTTGGTGATCCACATCTTCGAGCCGTTGGCCACCCAGACATCGCCCTTCAGCTCGGCCCGGCAGGCCATAGAGCCGACCACGTCAGAGCCGGCACCGGGCTCGGACATGGCCAGGGCGCCGACCCACTCGCCCGAGATGAGCTTCGGGACGTACTTCGCGCGCTGCCCGGGCGTGCCATTGCGGCACAGGTTGTCGGTGCACAGGTTGGAGTGGGCGCCGTAGGACAGTCCGACCGAGGCCGAGGCGCGGGAAATCTCCTCCATCGCCACCAGATGGGCCAGATAGCCCATGTCGGCGCCACCGTACTCGGCCGGGATGGTGATGCCGAGCAGGCCCAGCTCGCCCAGCTGGCGCCACAGCGCCTGCGGAAACTCGTTGGCCTGGTCGATCGCGGCGGCCTGCGGCGCGATGGTCTCGGCGGCGAAACGGCGGACCGTGTCGCGGAGCAATTCGATGTCTTCGGACAGTTGCATGGGTCTTGGGGCTGAGATCAGGAAAATCCTCTCATTGTAAGGCAGTGTTCACGGATAAGGCCGGCTGCCGCCAGCGGTCATATTTCTTTAACCGCCATGACATCAATGTTTCGCATTTTGCCGGCCCAATAGGGAGGCTCGATCCAACGCCATTTTTCGGAGTATCCATCGTGAGGCGAATGATTCACTGGGGGCTGACTGCGGCCGGCTTGCTCATGGCGGCCTCGCTGGCGGCCCAGCCGACTGCCGACGGCGACGATCTAGAAGCGCTGGCCCAGGAGCTGGTCCGGCTGCGTGGCGAGGTCGAGGAACTCAACGCCGAGCTCAACCAGGCCCAGGATCGCCACCGCAGTGAAATGAACTCGCTGGCCTTGCAGAAAGGCGATCAGGAAGCGACCGTTCGCCGCGAGCGCCTGCGGGTCGAACAGTTGGAGGCTGACCTGGCGCGCAACCGGGAGCGGGCGCGTCAGGCCGGTATCGCCGGTGAGTCCCTGCTGCCGATCGCCGAAGCGGCGATCGTTGAGTTGAAAACGCACATCGCGGCCTCGCTGCCCTTCAAGCCCGGTGAGCGACTGCAGGCGATCGAGGAGATCGAGGCCCGGATTGCCGCCGGTGCCCTGACGCCGGCGCGGGCGATCAACCAGATCTGGCGCTTTTATGAAGACGAACTGCGCCTGACCCGCGAAAACGGCCTGCACAGCCAGATCATCGAGCTTGATGGCGAGCGGATGCTGGCTGACGTGGCCCGGTTGGGGACGGTGGCGATGTATTTCCGCACCCGGGATGGCGAGTTCGGCCAGGTGGCCCGGAACGGTGATCAGTGGCGCTTCGAACGGCTGCAGGACCGGGACGCCGTGCGCCAGGTCGAAACCCTGTTCGATTCGCTGCAAAAACAGATTCGCACCGGCTACTTCGAACTGCCCAATGCGGCCATCCGGCCGGAGTCCTGATCATGCGATACCTCCTGATGACCCTCATGATTGCGGCCTGGCTGGCAGCCGGCATGACCCTGGCATACGCCCAGGATGCCGAACCGGCCCAGCCCCCTGAGACCCCCGTTGAGGAAAATCCCACCGCCCAGCCGAGCGCTGCGGACGAAGGTGCCGGGTTGATCGAGCAAGCGCCGTCACTCAGGCAGGCCTACCAGCGTGAATTTGCCTTCCTCCAGGGTCAGAAGGCGGATCTGGAGCGCCGGTTTGCCGCATTTCAGGAGACGGCTGGCCGCGAGCGAGGTCGGATGCAGGCGGACATCGAGGCGCTGGAACGGCGCTTGATCGAACTGACCGCGCAGGCTGATCTGCTCGAAGACCAGGTGTTTGAATCGGAACGCTCGGTGGATGCGGCGGCCGAAAACGTCAACCTGCTCGCCACCACCTTCCAGCAGGCCGAAGCCACGCTCGATGGCTACCAGGGCCCTGCCCTGGGCGTGGATGCGGTGCCGGCCGAGTCCGACGTCGAAGCATTGTTTGGCGCCGTGGCCGAGGCGCTGGCCGACAGAGGCCAGGTCCATCGCCAAAACGGCGAGTTTTTCCTGCTTGATGGCACCCGGGTCAGCGGCCAGATCGTTCAGGTCGGCCGCATCGCCAGCTACGGGATCAGCGATCGCGGCGCCGGCGTGCTGGCCCCGGCCGGCGAAGGTGAACTGAAACTGTGGAACGAGACATCGGCGGATGCAGCGCGCGCATTGGCCGCCGGGCAGACCGTCGGCACGCTACCGATATTCATCTACGAAAACCTGCGCACCGAGGTCGAACAGGCCGTCTCGCGCGGGCTGTTCGGCAAGGTCGCCCAGGGCGGGGTGATCGGCTGGGTTATCTTCGGGCTGGGTCTGGTGGCTCTGCTGCTGGTTGTTCTGCGGGCGCTGTTTCTGTGGCGCTCAGGTCGCTCGACCGCCCGGGTGGTTGACCGGGTTGAAGAGCACATCCGCCGGCGCGACCGCGAGTCGGCCCTGGCGGTGCTTGACAAGCGCCAGGGTGCCACCGCGCGGGTAGTCGCGACCGCGATCCGGAACCTGGACCGTGATCGCGAGCACCTGGAAGACATCGTTTCCGAGGCCATCCTGCACGAAAGCAGCCACCTGAACCGGCTGGGGGCATTCATCATGGTGATCGCCGCGGTCGCGCCGCTGCTGGGCCTGCTCGGCACGGTGACCGGGATGATCTCGACCTTCGACGTCATTACCGAGTTTGGCACCGGTGACCCCAAGCTGCTCTCCGGCGGCATCTCGATTGCCCTGGTAACGACCGAGATGGGGCTGATCGTGGCCATCCCGACCCTGCTGCTGGGCACCCTGCTGTCGAGCTGGGCCGAGCGGATCAAGGACGATATGGAACAGGCCGCGCTGCGCGTCTCCAACCAGTACGCTGAAGCCGCGAGTGCAGGTGAGCCTGTAGTCAGCTGATGATGGGCGAGCTGATCAGCGACCTGGGCTACTACTTTGAGGTTGGCGGCTACGTCATGCCGCCGCTGGTGCTTGCCACCCTGGTGCTTTGGTTCGCCATTGGCTATCGCTTTGCCGCCCTCAAGCGCGGCAACGTCAGAAGCGTGCGCGCCATCATCGAGAAGTATCCCGACGGACTCGACCACGCCCCGCGCGGCGTCATCGAGAAGGCCTTGACCGACGGCATCCCGCTGGCCCGGCGCGGTGGTGCCAACTTGCGCCGCCTGCTGGATGATGCGTTCTGGCCGCTGGAGCGGGACGTGCGCCGGTTCCAGAAGCTGATCATGATCATCGTCGCTGTTGCCCCCCTGATGGGCCTGCTCGGTACTGTGGTCGGCATGATCGAGACCTTTGATTCGCTGGCCGACATGTCGCTGTTTGCCCAGTCCGGCGGCATTGCCGGTGGCATTTCGCAGGCCCTGTTTACCACCCAGATGGGCCTGGCGGTGGCCATCCCGGGCCTGATTGTCGGCGGCCTGCTCAATCGCAGGGCCGACATGATTCGGCTTGAACTTGCGCAGGTCAAAGACATTCTTTGTGCGCGTGTCATCCAGGGAGAACCGGCATGAGATATCGCCCCCGCCAGGAAGAAGAGCAGCGCGTGGACATTTCGCCACTGATCGACATGGTCTTTATTCTGCTCATCTTCTTCATGGTCTCGACCACCTTTGTGCGCGACATGAACCTGGATCTGGAGCGGCCGTCGGCCAGCAGTGCCGAAGTGGCTTCCACCAAGGCCATCCGCTTGTACATCGACAGCAACGGGGACACTTACCTGGACGGCCAGCCGGTCCGGCTATGGGTGATCCAGAGCCGCCTGCGGGAAATGCTGCAGGCCTCGGGCTCGGAACAGGTGCTGGTGGTGACCGATGAAGACGTCGCTTCCGGCCGCTTGGTCGAGGTGGTCGACCAGGCCCGTCGGGCCGGGGCCGGTGATGTGGGTGTGGCCACCGTGGCCGAAGCGGGCCCGGGCTGAAGTTAAAGAGCAGCGAGATCGCCCATGCCCACGCGTTTCAGAAAGCTCCTGTTTGGCCTGGTCTTCATGGTCTGCGGCTCGGTCGTGATCATCGGTGCCTTGCTGGTGATCAACCGTCTTGCCCAGGGCCCCGATGCGCGCGAGCTGGAGCGCCAGACCAGTTTCCAGATCGAGCGTCAGTCCCAGCCGCCGCCACCGCGCGTCCAGCGCCAGGAGCCGCCACCGCCGCGGCGCAGCCGCAACCCCAACCCGCCACTGGCCAACCTGGATACCTCGCTGGGTGGCATAGACCTGGGCATTCCCGGGATCAGTGGCGACGATCTGGGCAGCCTCAGAGATGATCTGCTGGGTGATACCCGCGATGTGATCATGACTGATGACTCGGTCGATCTGCCGCCGCGGCCGCGTCATCGCGAGCCGATTGCCTATCCGCCCGGCGCGCGTGCCCGGGGGGTGGAAGGCTACGTCGTGCTGTCACTGCTGATCAGCGAGACCGGGGAAATTGAACAGGTCGAGGTGCTGGAATCCAACCCCGCCGGGACTTTCGATCAGAACGCCATCGAAGGCGTGCGCAGCTGGCGTTTCGAGCCGGCCCAGTACCAGGGCCGCAACGTTCGGGTCTGGGCCCGGCAAAGCATCCGCTTCGATCTTTCATGATGATCGCGCTTCCACGGTCAATACTTCCGCCGCTTGCGCTGGCCCTGGGGCTGCTGTTTGCGGCTGCCGCCACGCCAGCGCAGTCACCGGCCGAAGCGGGTGACGATGTTGACCGACTCTCGCTGGCTGCTCTGCTGATCGGTGACGGCAATTTCGAGCGGGCACGGACCGTGCTGGCGGGCGTGGACCTGGCCGATGAAACGCTTGACCGGATGCGCTTTCATTCGCTGGAAGGGCTGATCGCGCTCAATCTCGACGAACTGCCGCGCGCGGCCGCGGCGTTTGAGCAAGTGGTTGAAGCCGCCGGGGAGCAGGAACAGGCCGTGCCGGAAGTGGTCTGGCTGTACCTGGCGCAGGCTTATTTCGGGCAGGAAGACTTCGCGTCCGTGATTCGCTCGCTCGACCGCGCGGCCGGCGAAACCACCCAACTGCCATCGGTTTATCTGATGCGCGCCCAGTCACACTGGGAGCTTGAACAAGTCGAGGATGCCTGGCAGGTACTCAGCGCCGGCGCTGCTGCCTTTCCGGACCAGGCCGGTGAATTCGTCCGACGGCAGGTCTTCTGGCTGGTCGACCTGGGGCTTTATCAGCAGGCGGCCGATATCGGTCTGGCCTTTCTCGAACGCGAACGGGCGACCACCGAGGATCTGGTCGCCATCGGCAACGCATTGCGCCAGGCCGGCCAGTTCGACGAGGCGCTCAAGGTGCTGGAGGCCGCCCGGTTGAGCGATCCCGAGGATATCCAGCTGACCCGGGTGCTGGCCCATACCTGGCTGGGCCGGCAGCAGGCGCTGCCGGCGGCCGATCTGCTCAATGCGGCCGCCCGTCGGGATCCAGAGTTTGTCCTGGAGGCCGCTGAACTGTATCGCCGTTCAGGCTGGCTGATCCAGGCGCTGATGCTCAACGGTCAGGTCATCGACCAGCCCAGAAAGTTCCGCCAGCGGCTGGCCATCCTGCTTGAGCTGGAGCGTTTCGACCAGGCCGCAGCCATGGAAGAAACGTTGTTTCGCACCGGACTGCTGGATGATGAGGAAATCCGCTACGCACTGGCCTTTGCCTACTTCAAGACCGGCGAATTCGATCAGGCCGAGCGCCATCTGGCCGGCTTGAGCAGCGATGAGCTGTTCCGCAAGGCGATCGAACTGCGCCGGGCGATGGAGCAATGTGCCGATGAGCCCTGGCTGTGCGGATAGGTTCTCAGTGATGCGCTGGACGGATGCATCTTCGTCAATGGCCCGGGTTGCCGGGATGGTGTTGGGACTGTTGCTGGTTCTGCCGGGTCCGGTTCGGGCCCAGGATCCGGCGGCGTCTTCTGATCAGCCGGAGAATCCGGCCCGGGTGGGCCTGTTTGTCTTTGAGCGCGGCCGCCCGGTCCCGGATCTGACCGTTGAGCTGCGCGAGGCGCGCGGCAGCACCAATGTTGATGGCGCCTGGCGCGCGACCGTCTCGCCGGGTGGCGGGCGGCTGGAGGTGCGCGATCGCGGCCTGCCGCTGCTGGCCCTGCCGCTGGCCCTGGAGCCGGGCGAAAGCCTGCAGCTGATCGTCACCCTGACCGGCGAGGACCGGCGCGCCATGGTCAGCATGGAAAGCTCGCACGAGCGCCAGGCCATGGCCAGGGAGCAGGTCACCCCCCAAACCCCCGAGGGCGTCGGCAGCGGGGTTTTGACCGGGCAGGTGGTCTCCAGCGAGGACGGCGCGCCGGTGGTCGGTGCCCGGATCTTCGTCAGCGGCACGCCGGTCGAGGGACGCACCGATGACCAGGGCCGCTACCGCCTGGAAGTGGATGCCGGCGAATACGCTATCTCGGTACTGCACAGCGAGTTTGCCACCCGCACCGTGCGCGGCGTGCTGGTGACCGCCGACAGCGAAACCGAGCGTGATTTCGAAATCCCGCCTGCCGGACTGGAGCTGGCCGAGTTCGTGGTCATCGAGCCGTTTATCGAAGGCAGCCTGACCGCAGTGATCGACGAGCAGCGCCGGACCGCCAGCGTGGCCAACGTGCTGGGGGGCGAACAGATTTCGCGCGCCGGAGATGGAGACGTCGGCAGCGCGCTCTCGAGAGTCACTGGCCTGACCCTGGTTGATGGTCAGTTCATCTATATCCGCGGCCTGGGCGAGCGCTACTCATCAACCCTCGTCAACGGCGCCAACGTGCCCAGTCCCGACCCGACGCGCAAGGTGGTGCCGCTGGACCTGTTTCCGACCGGGGTGATCCGCTCCATCCTGGTCCAGAAGGGCTATTCGCCCGACATGCCGGGTGACTTCGGCGGCGGGGTGGTCGAGATCCGTACCCGCGGCATTCC
>JBKHEF010000013.1:0-70006 GCA_046540955.1 Wenzhouxiangella sp. | reverse complement strand
GCCGTTCGGCGACCGTATCGAACTGATTCAATTGCGCAGCGCTGAAAGCCTGCGCGGATCGCTACCGGGGCTGGATACACGGGTCGAGCGCGATGAAGATCGCGTGTGAATAGGCCTTAGTTCATGAACGCTGTCGACTCCTCGGCACCGCGCAACAGACGGGCGCGACGGTCTGGACGCAGGATCGCGATTTCAAGGACCTGGACGGCATCCGCTATTGGCCGAGGCGCAAGCGGTGAAGTGGTGAACCTTTTCGCTGAAATCGCGAGGGTTAGATCAACCGCAATCCTGACGACTCGAAAATCTGGAAATCCTCTCGGTTCAGTGTCGCCAGCATTGCATTGCGCTCCCGGGCACACGCGGCGATCATGCAATCGGCCAGCATGCCGCGACGACGGCCGGCTGTATTGAACATTTCGGCAGCCCGATGCGCATCCTGTTCGCTGAAGTCAATGCGTTCGGTCACGATTCGTCGGGCAAGCTCAATCTGTTCCGGCTGCAAGGGCCCGCAAAGGAATTCGGTCCAGGCAATGGCGTCCATACAAAGCCGGCGTTGTTCCCGCAACCATTCTCGCAGACTAGCGTCCGCTTCCGTTCCCGGAACCAGCGCCCGGATCAAAAAGCAGGTATCCAGATGAATGGCCGTCTCAGCCATCCGCTGGTTCGCGCCCCATCGCGGCACGTTCTTTCTGGATGCGATCTGTCCAGTCCCGGGCACCTTGCTCGCTCAATCCGAGGCTTGTTTGCAGCGCCCCCAGAGCCTGAATGCCATTCGTCTCCGGTTCGGCTTCCTGGCCTGCCAAGGATTGCACGGCCCGGCGCAAGACTTCAGACTTCGATGTACCAAACCGGCGTGCCAGTCGCTCCAGGTCGCGCACCGTGCTAGGGTCAAGCGAATAGGTCGATTTGATCGTTGTGGTCGGCATGCGGAAACAGTATGGCCATACTGTTGCATTGTCAAGTCCCCAGGATGGCGAGCTGGGTGCCGTCAGGCTCATCCCGGCCCCTGGCTTTCGCATGGCGCCTGCCAACTCAGTCTGCTGACCCGCCGTTGCCCGTCCCGAAGCCGTAATCCCTGGTCTGGAAGGTCGCCACCACGGTCTCTCCGCTCAGCAGTTGAAGCCGCGGGCCATGGACGCGGAAGCGGTCCACGGTTTTCAGGGTGCTGGCAAACTCAGCCTCCAGCTCCATCAATTCGGGCGGGCCGGCCATCCGGGTGGCGGTCAGATCACCCATCACCACCCGGTCATGGATCAGGGCATACAGGCCGTTCAAGCGATTGACCCCGCCGAAGATCGACAGATTTCCGCCGGCAAACATCATGGTCGGCGGTTGCTCGGTGCTCACACGCTGCCCGTTGAGCGTGCGCAGCGTCCACTCCCGACCGGCCGCGCTGTTGACGTCGGCCTTGTCGCAGATATGGGCGCGCCAGGTGTAGGTCTTCGAAGGGTCGCCGGCGGCCACGGGGGTGGTCGTGCCCTCAGGTTTTGGATAAATGGTCGTCCCCGCCTTGATCGTCTCGACCACCTTGATCTCCATGATTTCGGCCGGTTCCACGGTCAGCGGGTCGCGGTCGAGCACCACCAGGTCGGCCAGCTTGCCGACCTCCAGGGTGCCCTTGCTGGCCTGCTCGCCGTACTGCTCGGCCGCCCAGGCGGTCATGGTCTTCAGGCCCTCGTAGGGACTCACGCGCTGGTCGGGGCCGATCTCGGCGCCGGCCCTCGAG
This sequence comes from Wenzhouxiangella sp., assembly GCA_046540955.1. GTDB lineage: Bacteria > Pseudomonadota > Gammaproteobacteria > Xanthomonadales > Wenzhouxiangellaceae > Wenzhouxiangella. The sequence continues at coordinate 68,280 of JBKHEF010000013.1, read as the reverse complement.
GTCCGGTTGACCGCCGACCAGAGCACGAACATCTGGTCGAGCGGGGCGACGACGAAATCGGTGTGGTTGGTCGGGCGCAGCCCGGCATCGATCGCATCGCGCATGGGGCTGATGTACATCGCCTGCTCCGGGCCGCGATTGTTCAGATGCGCTTCGGCGAAATAGTAGGTGTGCAGCGTGTAGAACGATGGCCGGACCCCGTACTCGACGAACCGGGGGATGTGGTCAGGGCGCATGAACTGGGTGTGGATGGTGGTCACGTTCCAAGGCGTGCTGAAGTCACCATTGCGAGCGGCTTCGTAGGCGGCCAGGAACATGTCGATCGCGGCATCGCCGTTGGTGTGCGCGTTCAGCGGCAGGCCCAGCTCGAAGACGCGCTTGAAGGCCTGGTTGACCAGTTCCTGCGGAAAGGTCGGTTCGCCGAGCCAGTTTTCTTCGCCCGCAGGCCCTCCCGCCAGGTACGGCGTCGTGAAATAGGCCGTTCTGCCCTGCGGTGATCCGTCCAGGGTGATCTTGACCCCACCCAGCTTGAAGCCGCGATCATACTGGCCCCACTGCTCGCGCGGCACTTCTGCCAGGATCTTTTCCAGGTCGGTAATGAACGGATAAGCCACCACGTCGATGATATTGGCCCCGGCCTCGGTCGCCCGCAGCATGGTCTGGAGCTGCGGCAGGTGAGTAGCGCCCTCGTGGGCCGTGGTGATGCCGGCCTGCGCGTACAGCATCTGGGCGGCCCGGGTAAACTCGATTTCCTGCTGCGCGGTCATCGGTTCGGTCTGTTCGAAGACCGGCAGGAAGGCCGTTTCCATGATCAGCCCCCAGGGCTCGTTGGTGCCCGGCTTGCGTACGATGACGCCGCCCGGCGGCGTCTGGGTCTCGGCGCTGAATCCATATTTCTCCAGGGCCAGGCTGTTGAGGACCGCGCCGTGCATCGAGACGTGGTCGACGCGAACCGGGTGGTTCGGGAAGGCCTCGTCGAGATCGTCACGGTTGAGCAGGCGACCGTCCGGCATGACCGTGTCGTCATAGCCGTAGCCGATCAGCAGCTCGCCGTCGGCGATCTGGGTATCCTCGGCACAGCGCTCGAGTTCGGCGATGATGCTGGGCACGTCCTTGCCCGGCCCGGCCGGCGGTGCGTACAGCTTGCACTGGCGGGCCACCAGCAGCGCGTTGATGTAGTGGCTGTGGCTGTCGAGAAACCCGGGCAAGAGCGTCTTGCCGTCCAGGTCGATGACTTGCGTGGACTCCCCAATCCAGGTCACGGCATCTTCCTCCGGGCCCACGAAGGCGATCCTTCCCTCCTTGACCGCCAGGGCTTGCGCGTACTCCGGCGCCTCGCCAACCATGGTGATGATCGATCCGTTGCGATAGACCGTATCGGCCGGCTCGGCGAGCACCGCGCTGGCACCGAGTATCAGGATCATGCCTGCAGCAAGCAGGCGGCCCCAGCGTGCGGCTGCAGATGAGCGTCTGTTCATGCGGTTTGTTCCCTGCTGGTATCACGTTCAAGAGCGTGTGGCCTGACAGACCGGGGGCGGACGCCAGCCAGGCGCCGTCAGGACCGCAACAAGGTAGCGGGCTGGACGCGTGCGAAATGCCTGATCCAGACAATCCTGGCCGATCTGATCGATCCGATTTCCGCTGAATATTGCTCAGACAGACAGTCATTTATCCACTGCCACAGGGGCGCGGCCAGGCTTGATGCCAGCAGCAACCAGAGTCCGCCCTGCTAGACTGCCGCAGTTCTCCCTGACCGCAGCGACTGGAATTCATGCAAGCCGGCAACGAAAAGCGCGCGCTGCTGTTCGCCCTGGGCGCGGTGCTGATGTGGTCGACGGTGGCGACCGCCTTCAAGCTGTCGCTGGAGCATCTGGCTCCGATCCAGCTGCTGGCCTGGGCCTGCGTGGCCTCGGTGATGACGCTGGCGGTGTTGCTGGTCGTCACCGGCCGCCTGGGCCAGGTGCTGCGCGGCAGCCGGCGCGATTACCTGTACTCGCTGGTACTGGGGCTGATCAACCCGCTGGCCTACTACGTGGTCCTGTTCGAGGCCTATGATCGCCTGCCGGCGCAGGAAGCCCAACCACTCAACTACACCTGGGCATTTACCCTGGCCATCCTGGCCGTCCCCCTGCTCGGCCAGCGCCTGACGCGCATGGACGTGATCGGCGGGCTGGTGGCCTATTCCGGGGTCTGGGCGATTGCCACCCGCGGCCAGGTGCTGGCGCTGGAGTTCGCCAACCCGGTCGGCGTCGGGCTGGCCCTGGCCAGTACCGTGCTGTGGGCGCTGTACTGGATCTTCAGCACCCGCGACAAGCGCGACCCGCTGGTGGCCCTGTTTACCAACTTCGCGATGGCCCTGCCCTTCGTGCTGCTGGCCTGCGCGCTGACCGAAGGGCTGGCCGTGCCGGACTGGCGCGGGCTGGCCGGCGCGGCCTATGTCGGCGTGTTCGAGATGGGGCTGGCGTTTGCCCTGTGGCTGGGCGCGATGCGGCTCACCCGAAGCACGGCCCGGATCAGCAACCTGATCTTTTTATCCCCGTTCCTGTCGCTGTTTTTTATCCGCGCCTTTGTCGGTGAAACCATCCTGCCGTCTACCTGGGTCGGGCTGGCGCTGATCGTGACCGGGCTCGCCCTGCAGCGGTCGTTTCGGGCGCGCGACTGATTTCGATGCACCCAAGAGCTCGGTTGTCTCTTGATCCTTGAAACAGACCGGGCCACTCAATACCATATAGCAACCAATCTGGTATCGAGCATCGCCGCATGAGCACGTCCATCACGCTAAAAAATATCCCGGGCCCGGTCTACCAGCGCATCAAGCAGGCCGCTAAGCGCAATCACCGCAGCATGAACAACGAAATCATCGCCTGCCTGGAGCAGTCACTGACACCGCATCCGGTCGATCTCGAAACCCGGATCGCCGAAGCCCGACGGCTGCGCGAGCGCTACATCGGCCCGCCGCTGAAGTTCGAGGACATTGACTCAGCGATCGATCGGACCCGGGAGTGATCGTCGTCGATACCAACGTCATCGCCTACTTCTATCTGCCGGGCGATGAAACCACTGCCGCCGAGGCCCTGTTTCGGCAGGATTCGGACTGGGTTGCACCGCTGCTTTGGCAAAGCGGACTTCGCAATGTTCTGGCTACCCAGCTTCGCGCCCAACGCCTGCGCCTGGCCGATGCCCAGGCCATTCAGCAGCAGGCAGAACAGTTGCTGCTGCAAAAGGCTTTTGCGGTGGACTCGGCAGAGGTGCTCCGGCTGGCGGCGAAATCGGGCTGTTCGGCTTATGATTGCGAGTTCGTAGCGCTGGCGGAATATCTGGAGATTCCGTTGGTCACTGCTGATCAACGGCTGGTCCGGAGTTTTCCGGAACGCGCCCAGCTGCTGAGAAAAGTCACCGCCCGGCCGTAAACGCCCATGGAAAAGCCATCGCTTTACAGGTTTGAAAACTTTTCTTTCGCGCCCAGCGAAGGCCGGCTGCGGCGCGGGGACGAGGACCTGATTCTGGAGCAGAAGGTCGCCGATCTGCTGCATGCCTTTTGCCGCCGGCCGGGCCAGGTGCTGACCAAGACCTGGCTGATGGAAGAGATCTGGCCGGGGCGGGTGGTCAACGAGGACAGCCTGTCGGTGGCCGTCAGCAAGCTGCGCCGGGTGCTGGGCGACCGCGCCGCGGCGCCGAAATACATCCGCACGGTAACCGGGACCGGCTACCTGTGGCTGCCCCGGGTCGACCGGGTCGACGCGGCGGTTGAAAGCACGACCACCCCGCAAACGCCGCATCCTCGACGAAAGATGCTTTCAGGCCTGGCGCTGGCTGCGCTGCTGATTGCAGCCGCCGGCGCCTGGTGGACCAGCCGGGAGCCGGCGATAGAGCCGGACGTGGCCGCCGCAGCGCCGACCGTCGAGGCCCCGACCGGCGAGCTGAGCGCGCTGCTGGGGCAGGCGCAACAACGCCTGGGCAGCGACAGCGCCGAAGATCTCCGCCAGGCGGTTGCCGATTTCCGCGAGGTCCTGAAAGAGGATCCCGACGCGGCCGCCGCCTACCTCGGTATTGCCCAGGCCAAAATGCAGCTCAGCGCGCTCGATGGTCATCTGGATATCGAGCTCTTTGCCGAGGAGGCCCACGCCCTGCTCGATCGGGTGCTGGCGCTGGATCCGGCCAATACCGAGGCCTGGCTGCTCAAGGGCGAGGTCTACCTGCTGGCAGACTGGGACATAGAACGGTCCGAGCAGGCATTCTTGCACGCGCTGGAGATCGACCCGGACAACCCCCGCAGCTACCTGCCCTACAGTGAGCTGCTGCTCATGCTGGGCGAGTTCGAACGCGCCGAAGAGGTCTTGAATGAATTGCGCCGGACCAATCCGGCCTCTTACCGGTTCGTCAACATGACCTTTGTCTATTACATGCGCGGCGAGCTGGAGCGGGCGCTGGCCGAAGTCAAGCGCCTGATCATGAGTGAGCCGGAATCGCGTTATTTTCAGCGCATGATGCTTCGGATCGCGCTGCTGCTGGGCGAGGACGAGCTGGCGTTCGAGCAGCTGGTCACGCTGATGGACAACGCCGGCATCGACGAGTCGCAGATCGCGCAGTATGCCGGCTGGTATCGCGAACGCGGCATGGCCGCGCTCTTCGCGCGCTTTCTCGACGAGCGCCTGGAAGCCAACATCGGTCACTACATCCCGCCAATCAGCTGGGCCCGGTACGCCATTCACTCCGGCCGCCACGAGGCCGCTTTCCGCTGGCTGAACGAGGCCGTCGATGAGCGCCAGCCGCCGGTGCTGCTGCTCAACGTCGATCCGATCTACCAGCCGCTGCGCAACGATCGGCGTTTCCGGGCGTTGCTGGATCGCCTGCCGCCGCGGGCAGGCAATCCGGTATCCGGGTAGTGGGCCGCTAGCTTTCCAGGGTAGTCACCGGAAACTCTTCCGGAGACAGCACGCTGACCAGGTCGCCGCTGCGAATGGACTCGGCACCGCGCACGATGACCTGCTGGCCGGTGGCGAGCGCGCCGCTGACGCTGATGTAGTCGCCGTGATCGGCGCCCACTTCCACCGGTATCGCCAGCGCCCGGCCCTCGTCATCGAGCACGAACACCCGAATCTGCTTCTCGCCCAGCACCAGCGCATCACGCGGCACGATGAACTGGGTTGACGGCAGCGCCGTCGGCACGGCCACGCTGATCAGCTGGCCGATGCGAAACTGCGCCGCCAACTCCCCGGGCACGCTCAGATAGCCCAGGAAACTCTGCGACTGCTCGTCGCTGACCGGCACCGTGGCGCGGACGGCCATCTCGGCGCTGCCGCTTGACCAGTGCACGCGCAGCTTGCCCAGCGCGTCGGGCAGCGCGCTGTGGGCCAGCGGCCCGTGGAAACGCACCTCGAGCGCGTCGGTGCTGACCAGCTTGACCACCGGCTGGGTCGCGGACACGCTCTCACCCTGCTGCTGGAAGCGCCGTGCAACCACGCTGTCGAAGGGCGCAATGATGCGGGTCCGGTCCAGGTCATCGCGGGCTCGATCGATCTCGACCTCGAGCAGTTCGGCATCCGTACGCGCCATGGCCAGGTCGGCCTCCAGGGCGTCGACCTCGCGCGCCGAGATCGACTGCTGCTCCTGCAGTCGGCGGTAGCGGTCCAGGTCGCGCTCCAGGCGCCGAATCTCAATCCGTTTGCGGCTCAGGCGGGCCTCGAGCTCGCGCACGGCCAGCTCGAAGGGACGCGCATCCAGCCGGGCCACCGGCTCGCCAATGGCCACCCGGGTGCCGGGCTCGGCAACCCAGACCAGCGAGCCGGCAATGCCGGCCGAGACCGCCGAGTCGTGGCGGCTCTGAACGGTGCCGGTCACCATCAGGGTCGGGCTGACCTGCTCGGATTCAACGGCGACCACCGACACCACCGACTTCGGCGCGGCCAGGGCTTTTGGGGCGCCCGGCGACAGGGCGGCCACGACGGCGACAACAACGGCACAGGTAATCATTTGGACGTGTTTCATGATGGATCTCCTCAAAGCGTCAGGAAGTCTGAAGAACGGAACGGGGCGCGGTGCGGACGCGGCGCGTGCTAAAGATGGCGCGCCAGCGCAGCGCCGAGGCCATGAACAGGACGGTGAACAAGGTGCTGGCGAGCATGCCGCCGACGATGACCACGGCCAGTCCGCGGTAGATCTCGCTGCCCACCCCCGGCACCAGCACCAGCGGCAGCATCCCGACCACCGAGGTCAGGGTGCTCATCCAGATTGGTCGGACCCGCGTTTCGACCGCCATGCGGATCGATTCTTCGGCCGACAGCCCCTCGATCCTGCCGCGGCGAGCCCGGTCGATCAGCAGGATGGCGTTGTTGACCACCAGCCCCATGAGGATCACGAAGCCGATCATGGTCAGCAGGTCGAGCGACTGGAAGGCAAACAGGTTCAGCGCGCGCAGCCCCAGCACGCCGCCGGCCAGGGCCATGGGCATGGAGGCCAGCACGACCAGGCTGTCGAGCGCGGAGCGGAACAGCGCGGTCATCAGCAAAAACAGCACCAGCACTGCAAAGGCAAAGTTCCAGGTCATGGTTGCGATCGTGTCGGCCAGGTCGTCGGACCCGCCCGAGAGCCGCAGGTGGATGCCGGGGCTGAGCTGGGACCTGACCTCGTCCATGATCGGGGCCAGCCTGGCCAGCGTGGCTTCCAGCGACATGTCCGCCGGCGGCGTGATCGCCAGGGTCAGCGCGCGCTCGCCGTTATCGCGCCGCAGCTGGCTGGGACCGGCCTGGCGGCTGGCGTGGGTGAGCTGACCCAGGGTCTGCACCCCGCTTGAGGGCGTGGCCATGGGAATCGCCTGGAGCTGCTCGGGGGTGGTCCAGTCGGGTGCTTTGAGGATGATGTCCTGGCGCCGGTTGCCGTCGAACTGCTCACCGACATACAGGCCGCCGGTGACCGCACGAACCATGTCGGCGACCTGGTTGCGATTCAGGCCGGCCTGGGCAACGGCATGATCGTGGGGGGTCAGGATGAGCTCGGGCTGGGCATCGTTCAGGCCCGGCAGCGGCCGGATCACAGACCCGGGAATCTCACTGCTGATGCGCTGCATGGTCCGGGCGGCCACCTGGCGCGAAGCCCGGTCGAGTTCGCCGGTGAAGTTCAGGAAGACCGAACGCGCGCCGCCGACGTTCAGGCTAAGCAGCGAAGACTGGAACGCGAACGCGCGGGTGTCGGGCAGGTTGACGAGAATTTCGCTGCGCAGCAGATCAAGCACGGCCTGGACTTCGCGCGGATCTTGCGGGTAGACGAACAGGACCTTGCCACCCTCGCTCATCGCCAGGTTGTAGCCGCGAATGGCCGGTGACTTCTGCCCTGTGCGATAGGGTTCGAGCCGACGCACGACGGTGCGCCCGATTTCCTTGTCCAGGGTTTCGTAGCTGGCCCCCGGCGGCACCGAGAATACGGTCATGATGCCCTCCCACTTGGCCTCGGGCAAAAAGTCGGTCTCGGGCAGCAGCGCCCAGATCAGCGCCGCCGCGCCGGGTCCGAGCAGCACCAGCCAGACCAGCGCCCGCCGGTCGCTGCCGGCCAGGCCCAGGTAGCGCCGGGCCAGGCGGTGCCAGAAGCGCGGCGGCTGGGCGCCGACGTCGCGGCGACGCAGGATGACGCCGGCCACGACCGGCACCAGGAAGAACGCACCCAGCATCGAGGCGCAGACCGCGACCGCCATGCTCACGGCCAGGTCGAAGAACAACTGCCCTTCCACCCCCTGCATGAACACGATCGGGGTAAAGATCGCCACCGTCGTCAGGGTGGAGGCAAACAGCGCCGGCGCGACTTCGGTCGTGCCCTGCAGCACCGCTTTGTTCAGCGGCTTGCCGTGCTGCAGCAGGCGCACGATGTTCTCCTGGACCACGATGGCGGCATCGAGCACCAGGCCCACGGCGAAGGCCAGCCCGGCCAGCGAAATGATGTTCAGGCTGCGGCCAAGCCAGTCGAGCGCCAGCAGGGCGGCCAGGAGCGAAAACGGAATGGTGAGCGCGATCAGCGCGGTCGCCCGCCAGCCGCGCAGCATCAGGTAGAGCAGGCCCATGGCCAGCACGATGCCCAGTCCGAGGTTGCCCTGCACCAGGGCGATGGCGCGCTTGATGTGCTCCGAGGAATCGAAGCTGAGCACCAGCTCCAGGTCGGCTCTCGAGAGATGATCGGCGTTGAGCCGGGTCACCTGCTCTTTGAGCTCGGCCATGAGCTCGACCGTGTTGGCGTTGGTGGCCGCAAACAGCTGGATGTAGAACGCCGGAGCGCCGTCGCGGTAGGCAAAGCCGCGCAGGGGCTCGTGGCCCTGGCGGACCTCGGCGATTTCGCCCAGCTTGACCGGCCGTCCGTCGTTGTAGGCCACGATCATCTCGGCCCACTGATCGCCGACGAACTGGCCGGCAAAGCGCACCGTGTACTCTCTTCGCCCGACCGGCGCGAACCCCCCGGACACATTGCCGGAGCTGCGGATGCGCGCGATCAGGCTGTCCAGGTCCAGGCCCAGCGCCGCCATGCGGTAGGGGTCGAAAACGATTTCGAGCTGCGGTTCGCGGAAGCTGTTGAGCCCGACGTCGCTCACCCCCTCAATGGCGCGCAGGGCGGGCGCCACGGTCTGGCGGATCAGTTCCTGCTCGCCGGTGAAGTCGTCGTCGGCGCCGTCTTGTGTCTTGCGGATCAGCAGGGTCGCCAGCGGCTGCTCCAGTCCCCCCAGACTGATGATCGGTTCGCGCGCGTCACGCGGGCGCGGCGGGGCCTGGTTCATGGCGTTGATCACCTCCATGAGTTTTGCCTGCATGTCGGCGCCGACCTCGAACGAAAGCGTGGTGATGCTCAAACCGGCCCGCACCGAGGAATTGATCCGCTCCAGCCCGGCGATGGAGCGCAGCACCTCCTCCTGCGGCTCGACGATTTCCGATTCCATCTCGGCCGGTGCCGCCGAGCGCCAGAAATTGAGAATGACGATGCTGGGCCGCTCGAGATTCGGCGTGAGCTGCACGGGCAGGTTCACCAGGGCGGCCAAGCCCATGATGCCGACGATCAGGAAGACCACGATCGTGGCAACCGGGTTGGCGTGGCTGAGCTTGAACAGGTTCATGGCGCGATCTCCGGCCGATGGGGTGAATGTGCGCTCCATCCTGCGCACCACCGCTTGATCCGTCCTGAAATCGCGCCGAAGCTTTCGGAATGATCCCGAATCAGCGCTTAAGAATCAATTCAAGGCATTGTTTTAAAATCTTTTTTCTGCCCAACCATCGGCATGGTCAGCATGGTGCTGGCAGCCGCCATCAGGACCAGCGCGGTAAAGATCTCGTTGGCGATGACCTGCTGGTCGAGCAGGATGCTGGCGAAGATGATCATGATCAGGGCCTTGGTCTGCAGCAGCCAGCCGATCACCCGGGCCTGGCCGGCCGGCCAGCCGAGCAGGCGAGCGGCGATGTGCACCCCGGCCAGTTTCCCGGCCACCCCGGCGGCCAGCAGGGCCGCGGCAATGATCAACACGGCTGCCCCGCCGAGCGCCCACTCGGTGCGCAATCCGGTCGACAAGAAGAATACCGGCATCATGACCAGCAGCAGCAGGTAGCGCAGGCGGTCCAGCCGCTCCTCGCCCAGCCAGCGGCTTTCCATCACCGCCCCGGCCAGGAAGGCCCCGACCATGTAGTGCAGCCCGGCCCAGTCGGCGGCCAGCGCGCAGGCCGCCAGCCAGATCAGGGCGATAAACCAGCGATCGGATTCGGGCACACGCGGCAGGCCGCGGCGCAGCACCAGGGTGGCGAGAATGAACAGCCCCAGAAACACCAGTTGCCGGCCGAGGCGCTCGAAGTCGAGCAGGATCAGCGCCAGCACGCCCCAGATGGCGATATCGTCCAGGCTGGCGTAGCGCAGCACGCGCTGGCCCAGTGGCTGGCGCAGGATGTCGATCTTTTCCATGAACAGCATCAGGATCGGCAGCGCGGTCACGGCACAGGCCATGCCGATCCCGGCCACGAACTGCCACGGCATTGCACCAGAACCCATCCATGCCGGGTCGTGCCACAGGATCACGGCCCCGACCAGCGAGCCCAGCAGCAACGGGGTGAGAAGGGCAAAAGTCGCGGTCACGACGCTGTCGCGGCGATGACGCCAGGCCTGGGGCAGGTCGAGCTCCAGTCCGGCCACCCAGACAAACAGGATCACCCCCCAGCTGGCAATCCCGCCCAGCATCAGGGTGACTTCAGGGGTGAAGATGGCCTGATAGGTACTCGGAAAGACCGCCCCGAGCAGGCCCGGCCCCAGGGCAATGCCGGTCAGGATCTGGACCACCACCAGCGGTGCCCAGCGCTCGGTCCGGCCCAGCCGCCAGACCAGGTAGGGCAAGGCCAGGATGATGATCATGGCCAGCAGCATTCTCTCGGTTGTGGCCATGCCGCAAAGTGCCGATCAGACGTCCCGGGCCAGGGCCGCGCACGCTTGGGCCAGAGCCGCAATCTGCGCCCAGTCGCCGACAGCGATAGCCTCTTCCGGCACCATCCACGACCCGCCCACGGCCAGCACGTTGCCCAGGCGAAGATAATCGGGCGCGTTGGCCGGGGTGATGCCGCCGGTAGGGACAAAGCGCACCTTCGGAAACGGCCCTGCCCAGGCCTTGAGCAGTGAGATACCACCGGCGGACTGGGCCGGGAAGAACTTGAAGATTTCGTGGCCATGGTCCAGCCCGCGCATGATCTCCGAGGCCGTGGCCACGCCGGGCAGCAACGGCAGCGATGTATTGGCCGCCGCCTGATAGAGGGCATCACTGCACCCCGGCGCGATCGCGAACCTGGCCCCGGCCTCGCTCACGCGGTCAAGATCATCGCCGTTGAGCACCGTGCCGGCCCCGACCAGCGCTTCGGGCACCTCGGCCCGGATCCGGGCGATGGCCGCGCAGGCCGCCGGCGTTCGCAGGGTAATCTCGATGGTGGACAGACCGGCGTCGACCAGCGTGCGGGCAAGCCCCACCGCCCGTTCGGCTGACTCGATCCGAACCACCGGTATGACCGGGCACTGGCCCGTCTTGAACAGATTCATGCCGGCAGCTCACCAGGCGCCTGCGGCGCCAGCAGCTGGATGGCCGCGCCCAGCAGTCCGGGCTCGGGATGGGTGACGACCACGACGTTGATCTCCTCCAGGTAGGCGGCAAACCGGCCCTTGTCAAGAAAGCGCTGGCGGAAGGCACTGGATTTAAGGAACGGGATGAAGCGCGGCACGATCCCGCCGGCAATGGCGACGGTGCGCGCGCCGTGGAACAGGGCGGCATCGCCGGCCACGCTGCCCAGGGTTGCGCAGAACAGCGCCAGGGTCGAGGTTGCGGCGCGGTCGGTGCCATTCAAAGCAGCGGCGACAACATCCGCGGGTGCCTGCAGGGCCGAATCCGGCGTGCTTTGCCTTGCCGGAGGCAGGCCAGAGAAGGCGGCGTGCACCTCGGACAGTCCGGGCCCGGACAAGACCCGCTCGATCGAGACCCGGCCGTGGCGGACGGCCAGCCAATCACGAATCCGGCGCTCTTCCGGCCCCAGCGTGGCCAGGCTGATGTGGCCGCCCTCGGTCTCGATGACCTGCCAGCACTGGTCCGGGTTGCGCACCAGCAAGGCCACTCCCATGCCGGTGCCGGGCCCGATCACGCTGACCGGATCGCTGAGCCCGGTCCGCGCCCGGCCGCAGAGCAGCTCGTATTCATCCGGGCCGAGCGCGGCGATCCCCCGGGCGGCGGCCCCGAAATCATTGATCACACGCAACTCGTCAAGACCCAGCGCGGCTGCCAGCTGGAGTCGATTGAACGACCAGGCGCGGTTGGTCAGGCAGATATCGTCGCTTCGCACCGGACAGGCCACAGCCAGCGCGGCCCGGCGCGGCCTGACTGCAACCTGCCCCAGGTAGTATTCGGCCGCCGCCTGCAGGCTGGCGAAGTCGTTGGTCGCCAGAATCTCCAGAGCGCGCAACTGCGGACGCTCAAGTCCGCTTTCGGCCAGGGTGAAGCGGGCGTTGGTGCCGCCGATATCGCCCACCAGCACCACATCATCAGCCATCGCTCATTGACTCCGGATCACCGAACAAAGTACTGGCTCCGCTTTCGGCATCACCGACTACCGCGCGGGCGGTGGCAAACAGCTCGCGGCCGCAACCCCAGGCCGATTCGGACAGGTCGGGCCGCCAGGCCGGGCGGCCGGCCAGTTCGGCGCCGTCCAGCCCGGTGTCGAGCATGCCGCGGTCGGCGTCGATGATCACCGGATCGCCGTCGACCAGCCGGCCGATCAGGCCGCCGCTGGCCGCTTCGGGCACCAGGTGAATGGCCGCCAGCACGGTGCCGGAAGCGCCCGACATGCGCCCGTCGGTCAACAGGGCCACGCGCTGGCCACGGTCCTGCAGCACCTGCAAGGTGGGCGTGAGCTTGTGCAATTCCGGCATGCCGTTGGCCTTGGGTCCCTGGCCGCGGAGCACGGCGACGAAATCGCCTTCGAGGTCACCACGAGCAAAGGCTTGCAGCAGTTTATCCTGCGAGTCGAAGATCCGCGCCGGGGCCTCGATCCGGCGATGCTGTGGTGCCACCGCCGAGATCTTGACAATGGCCCGGCCCAGTCGACCCTGGAGCAGGCGAATGCCGCCTTCAGGCGCAAACGGTTCGGAGACGGGCCGGACGATATCGGTATCGAGCGAGGCGGCAACGGCCGGCGTCCAGTCCAGCCGGTCGCCGTCAAGCACCGGCTCGCGTGCCTGGGCGTACAGATCGCCGCCGTGCACGCAGCGGATGTCCGGGTGCAGCAGGCCGGCATCAAGCAGCTCGCGCATCACCAGCGCCAGGCCGCCGGCAGCATGGAAGTGATTGACGTCGGCCTGGCCGTTGGGATAAATCCGGGCCAGCAGCGGTGTGGCCCGGGAAATCGCGTCCAGGTCGTTCCAGTCAATGAGAAGGCCCGCCGCCCGGGCGATCGCCACCAGGTGGATGGCGTGGTTGGTCGACCCCCCCGTAGCCGCCAGCCCGACCATGGCGTTGACGATGGCTTTCTCATCCACGGTTCGGCCAATCGGTGTATAAGCCTCGCCGGCGGCGGTGATGTCGCAGGCCCGCTCGGCCGCGGCCAGGGTCAGGGCGTCTCTAAGCGGGGTGTTGGGGTTGATGAACGCCGCACCGGGCATGTGCAGGCCCATCACTTCCATCAGCATCTGGTTGGAATTGGCGGTGCCGTAGAAGGTGCAGGTCCCGGGCGAATGATAAGAGGCGGCCTCGGCTTCCAGCAATTCCTCGCGGCTGGCCTTGCCTTCGGCGTGCAGCTTGCGGATACGCGCCTTTTCGCTGTTGGGCAGCCCCGAGGGCATCGGCCCGGCCGGGACCAGGATCACCGGCAGGTGGCCAAAGGCCAGCGCGCCAATCAGCAGACCCGGCACGATCTTGTCGCACACGCCCAGCATCACGGCTGCATCGAAGGTGTTGTGCGACAGGGCCACGGCGGTGGCCTGGGCGATGACATCGCGCGAGAACAGCGACAGCTCCATCCCGACCTGGCCCTGGGTGACCCCGTCGCACATCGCCGGCACGCCACCGGCAAACTGCGCCGTACAGCCTTTGGCCTGGGCGGCCAGCTTGATCAGGCCCGGGAACTTCTCCAGCGGCTGATGGGCCGAGAGCATGTCGTTGTAGGCCGACACGATGCCGATATTGGGCCGCTGCAGGCTCTTGAGCACGGGCTTGTCAGCGCCCGAGGCGGCGAAGGCATGGGCCAGGTTGCCGCAGCTGATCCGGCTCCGCGCGGTACCGGCATCGCGCGCCCGGTCGATCCGGTCGAGGTAGTCCTGGCGCAGCCTGGCGCTGCGGCGGGCGATGCGTTCGGTGACTTGTTCAATGGTCGGGTCGAGCATCGTCATTCATGGACTCCAGAAGATTTCCAGCCGGTCACCGGCCGAGCGCAGCAGGGCGGCGATCGGCAGCTTGTGCGGATCGGCATCGGGCTGCAGCGCTTGCCGCAGAACCTTGTACTTGGCCTCGCCGGTGATGACCAGCATCAGGCTGCGGCTGGCCAGCAGCCGGGCCAGGGTCAGGGTCACGCGGGCAAACGGGGCCTCGGGCGGCAGTGGGTCGGGCATCACCACCAGGGCGCTTTCGATCGCCTCAGGATCCAGGCCGGTTGCAAGCGCCGGGGCATGCGGAAACAGCGAAGCAAAATGTCCATCACCGCCCATGCCAACAAGCGCCAGATCAAAGATATCACCCAGCCTGGCCAGGGTCTGTTCGGCCGCCTCCACGCTGGCCTCGCCGCCGGCCTGCTCGGGCACCAGACCGGCCACACGCAGACCGGTGCCGGCAAATTGCCGCCGGATCTGGCTGGCATTGCTGGCCGGATGATCGGCCGCTACCCAACGCTCGTCGGTGGCCACGGCAACCACCCGCGCCCAGTCCAGATCCAGCCCGGCCAGGCGGGCATAGATCGGCATCGGCGTGCCGCCACCGGCCAGCGCGATGCAGGCTTCCGGCCCGGCCTCGAGGGCGGCGCTCAGGCGCACCGCGATGCGCTGGCTGACAGCATCGACCAGGGCGGCACGATCGGGGCATTCAGTCCATTGCATGTGCGCCCCCCGCCCTACTCGCGCCAGCTGTGGCCATGGCGCTCGGTCAGGGCCACCGCCGAGGTCGGTCCCCAGGTGCCGGCGGCATAACTTTTCGGACGCAGGCCGCTGTCTTGCCAGCCGGCAATAATTTCGTCGACCCATTGCCAGGCCGCCTCGACTTCATCGCGCCGAACGAACAGCGTCCCGTTGCCCTCCAGGGCATCCAGGTAGAGTCGTTCGTAGGCACTGCGCCGGCGTTTGTCCTCGAAAGCGTTGTGCAGGTCCAGATCAAGCGAGACCTGGCTGAGCCTGACGCCGTTGCGATCCAGGCCCGGAGTCTTGTTCATCAGGCTCAGGGCGATGCGTTCTTCGGGTTGCAGGCGGATGATCAGGGCGTTGGGTTGCATCTGGGATGCCGCGGATGGAAAGATGGAATGCGGCACGCACTTCAGCTGCAGGTAGATTTCAGTGACCCGGCGCGGCATCCGCTTGCCGGTGCGCAGGTAGAACGGCACGCCCGACCAGCGCCAGTTGTCGATATGCGCGCGCAGGCCGACGAAGGTCTCGGTGGTCGAGTCGTGGCCGACTTCCTCGCAATAGCCGCGCACGGCCTGGCCATTGATGGCACCGGCGGTGTACTGCCCGGCCACGCTGTGTCCGGCGACCTCGCGCTCGCCAATCGGGCGCAGTGACTGCACGACCTTGATCTTTTCGTTGCGCACGGCCGATGCATCGAACTGCGAGGGCGGCTCCATCGCGGTCAGGCACAACAGCTGCAGCAGGTGGTTCTGGACCATGTCGCGCATGGCCCCGTAGCGGTCGTAGTAGCTGGCCCGGCCTTCCACGCCGACCGTCTCGGCCACCGTGATCTGGACCTGCTCGATATGGCGGGCATTCCACAGCGGCTCGAACAGCGCGTTGCCGAAGCGCAGCGCCAGAAGGTTCTGGACCCCGTCCTTGCCCAGGTAGTGATCGACCCGGTAGATCTGGTCTTCGGCAAACACGCAGCCGGTACCGGCGCTGATCACCCGCGAACTGGCCAGGTCATGGCCAATCGGCTTTTCCAGCATGACCCGGCAGTCTTCATCGATCAGCCCGCTGGCATTCAGGCCCTCACAGATGGCGGGATACCAGCTTGGTGCGGTGGACAGGTGATACAGCACATTGCCACGGCGCAGTTGACCGATGACCCTGGCCAGGGGTTCGAAGGCATCGCTGGCCGACAGGTCGATACTGTGGTATTCCATTCGCTCAAGCAGGCGACCGACCGCGGCATCATCGGCATGATCGGACGTCTCGAGGGCAGTGGCAGCCTGGTGGCGGAAGGCCCCGGTATCGAGATCGCTGCGGGCGCAACAAAGAATGCGCAGCGACTCGGGCAGCAATTTGTCGACCTCCAGCCCGAGCAGGGCCGGGAGCAGCATGCGCTGGGCCAGATCGCCGGTGGCGCCGAAGATGACCAGCAGGCTGGCGGTCCGCGGGCTCATCGGGCCGCCTCGGCGGTTCGCGCCCGGGCGGGCTTCAGACCGGCCAGGTAGTCGCCGTGGGTCGGTTGCCGCCGGACATGCGCGGCGATGCGCGAGCGGGTTTCGGTCATCAGTTGCTTCAGTTCGGCATCCGCCAGGTTGTTGACGATGGGGTGATAACCGGCCGGCTCGATGCCCTGCCCGGTCATGACCGCCACCCAGGATTGTTCGGCAAACAGTTCGTACTGGTCGCGGAACACGCGTGCGTTGCTGGCGAACAGTCCGATCTTGTGAGCGAGCGTGTCGGGCACGGACATGTTGCGGCAATCGACCCAGAAGTCCGAATCGGTGCGCTGGTTGACGTGGTAGTGCAGGATGATGAAGTCGCGGATGTACTCGGCTTCGAGCTGGACATCGCGGTTGAACTGGTCGACCTCGGTCGGCTCGATCCGGCCGGCCGGGAACAGCTTGATGAAGCGGATCAGGCTGTTCTGGATCATGTGGATGCTGGTTGATTCCAGCGGCTCGAGAAAGCCGCTGGCCAGGCCCAGGGCCAGGCAGTTCTGGTTCCACTGCAAGAGCCGTCGGCCGGTGCGAAAGCGGATGCAGCGCGGTTCGGTGATCGGCTTGCCGTCGATATTGTCGAGCAGCAGCCTGGTCGCCTGGTCTTCGCTCAGGTAACGCGAGCTGAACACGATGCCGTTGCCGACCCGGTGCTGGAGGGGAATCTTCCACTGCCAGCCGGCACTGCGCGCGGTCGAGCGGGTATACGGGATGGGGGCTGCGACCGACTCACTCTGGACCGCCACGGCCGAGTCCGAGCGCAGCCACTGCGACCAGTCCTCCCAGCCGGTGGCCAGGGTCTGCTCGATGAGCAGGCCGCGAAAGCCGCTGCAGTCGATAAAGAAATCGCCGGCGATGGCCTGGCCGGAGGCCAGCGTCACCGCCTCGATCAGGCCGGTTTCGCCGTGCAGCTTGACGTCGACTACCTTGCCCTCGATGCGGCGGACACCGCGCGCTTCGCTGTAGCGGCGCAGCAGCCGGGCATACAGGCCGGCGTCGAAATGATAGGCATAGTTCGGGCGGGGCTCACCATTCATCCCGAAGCGCCCGGCCCGGGCCAGGGTGGCCTCGAAGCTGAAATCATTCAGGCTGCCGGTCTCGCCAAGGGCCCGGCTCTTGAGCCAGTAATGATGAAACTGCGCCGCCCAGCCATCCGCGCCCGGCGGGCCGAAGGGGTGGAAATAGCGCTCGCCGACCCGGCCCCAGTTCTCGAACTCGATACCCAGTTTGAAGGTGCCGTTGACCGCCTCGAGGAACTCCGCCTCATCCAGGCCCAGCAGCAGGTGAAAGTTCCTGATCGCCGGAATGGTCGCCTCGCCCACCCCGACCGTGCCGATCTCGTCGGATTCGATCAGCTCGATGTGCTTGCTTGTGCCGAAGGTCTTGGCCAGGGCCGCGGCCGCCATCCAGCCGGCCGTGCCGCCGCCGACGATGATGATCCGCCCGAAACTGTCAATGTCGCTTGCGGCCATGTCCGGAATCCTTGTGGTTCAGCGGTTGAGCTTGTTGCGCAGCAGGCTGCGCAGGCGCCGGGCGATGGTGTCGTCGAGCTCGCCGAGCACGCCGCGGCTGTGCGGCGGGATGTGTTCGGCCGTCTGCTCGTCGGCATGGAACACGTAGTGCTCGAACAGCCCCTGCC
Organism: Wenzhouxiangella sp.; assembly: GCA_046540955.1. Lineage (GTDB taxonomy): Bacteria > Pseudomonadota > Gammaproteobacteria > Xanthomonadales > Wenzhouxiangellaceae > Wenzhouxiangella. The sequence continues at coordinate 50,562 of JBKHEF010000013.1, read as the reverse complement.
AGGCCTGGCGCTGGGCGGGCGGCAGGTCACGGATGTTCAAGATGGCGTGCAGCAGGGCATCGTTGGGCGCGCCCATGTAGTCCGGCACCTCGCGCCACCAGTGGTTGATCAGGATATTGAACGGCTCCAGCCCCTCGACGTGGTGCCACCACATCGGCGGGATGTAGACGGCATCACCCGGCCCCAGGGTGGCGGTAACAGCGTGCTCCAGCGCCTGGGCAAAGCGTGGATGACTCTCCAGGTCCGGGTTTTCAAAGTCGACCAGGCTGATCTGCTGACCGGCCGGGGTCAGCTCCATCGGCCCGACGTACAGATTGGCCAGCTGGTCGGGTGGAAACAGGGTGAAGCGGCGCCGGCCGCCGCACACGCAGGCGATGTTCTCAAGCGCATCGTAGTGCGCGGCCACCCGGGTGCGATTGCCCAGCCAGATCCGGACCGAGGCCCGAAAGCGTCCCGGCGGCAGACTGTTGTCGGCACTCAAGCCGGGCAGGCACAGGTCAATGGCCGAGGAGCCGACGTACAGGGTCGCTGCGCCGGGGTTGTCGGCCTGCGCTTCGAGCTGTTCGAGAACCTGGGGCAGGCCGACCCGCTGTGGAGTAAAGTTGGTGTCAGTCAGATCGTCGTTGTAGAAGATCCGGCCCTGGTCCCCGGGCTGGCCGATGAAGGCGGTCACCGGCTGGCCGGTGTCGAACCTGAGCAGGTAATCAGCAGCCTGCCGGATCGAGGCCCGCGCGGCGGTGACCAGCGGCCAGTCGGCGATGAGGCCGCGCAACACCAGCGGCCGCTCCAGTCCGGCCACGTGGGCATGCACCCTGGCCGCGCTGATGCCTTGTGCTTCCTCGATGGGCTGGGGAACCGGCAGCATGGGCTCAGGCCGGCGCCGGGGCGCCCAGCTTCCGGTTCTTGCGCTCGATCAGCACCGCCAGCTGCGGCATGGAAGCCAGCAACATGTAGACGTGCTGCAGGCAACCCTGTCGATGCAGGGTCGCCAGGCTGTCGCCATCGAGTCCGGCCAGGCGTTGTTCGTTGATCGTGTAGAGCCCGGTCAGACCACGCCGGCTGCCGTCGTTGAGTTCCACTTCGAGATCGAGCGATTCGACCAGGTCCAGCCCGACCAGCAGGCGCGAGAAACTCTCGCTGGCCTGGTGGCCGGCATGGATCGTGGCCAGCACGGTATTCATCCGCTCAAGCAGCGGGCTGTCGCCGCCATGCGGCAGAAAAACCGGCTCGCCGACCGAATCGCTGACCGCCGGATGGTCCATGTCGATATGGATCACCGGCATCGGCGCAGCACCGCCTGGATCCTGATCGGGCTGGAACCCGATCAGGAAGGGCTGGCGCTCGATGCTCAGCGGCTGGATCCGGGCCAGCCACTCCCCTTCCCCAAGATACAGATTTTCCCCGGCTTCCAGGCCCAGCAGGGCAACCAGGTCGAAGTGCCCGCTGGCGGCATTGCGGGTCAGGAACAGCGGATACTCAGCCTGCAATGCCCCCAGTTCAACCGGAAACACACGCGCCAGCTGCACGTCGAAACCGCGGCCGGGGCCGGGGCGACGGTCGATGCGCAGATCCTTGTGCCGGATATTGTCGAGCGGTTCGTGACGCGGCATGTCGTGGTCAATCCCTGGTCAGCATGGTCAGATACCGGCCACCACCGGGCCGGAGGGCGCGGATGCCGGGCCGGCGATCTCGCTCAAATACCCGCGGTTGTCGGGCAGCTGGGCCAGCAGGCGGCGGCTCTGGCGTTCGATCTCCAGATGCAATGCGCGCCCCTGCTCGATCTCGACCGCCTGCCCGGCGCGTGGGCGCGGCCGGGTTTCAAAGCCCATGCCATAGAGCACGTACTGGTAGCTGGCGGCAGAAAAGATTTCATCGACGCGGGCAAAATCGCTCGGGCCCGGAAAGCGGTCTCGCCACAACTCGATGGCCTCGGCCAGGTGCTCGGGCATGGACTCGGCCCGGCGGTTGTCGATCCAGTAATCGCTGTCTTCCCGGCGGCTCAAGACGTAATGGAGCTTGAGAAAATCGATGATCCGCTCCCAGCGCTCGCCAAAGCGGGTGTTGAATCGCCGCGCGACGGTGTCCATCGTTGCCCGGGTAGCCGGCAACTCGTCGGTAATGGCAGCGGCGGCCAGCTCAATCATGACCAGCGCGCTGGCTTCCAGCGGCTCGATGAACCCGGCCGACATGCCCACCGCCACACAGTTGCGATGCCAGAAGCGCGCCCGGTAACCGGGTGTGAAAGCAAGCTTGCGCGGCGCGACCGAAGCCGGGTCGAGGGCACTCGTCCGGGCCAGGTATTGGCGCAGGGTCTGTTCGGCCTGGTCATCGTCGCAGTGGCGGCTGGAATAGACATAGCCGATGCCGCGGCGCGAACTCAGGCCGATGTCCCAGACCCAGCCGGCCGCCTGGGCGGTGGAATTGGTCTGCGACTCGACCGGACTGCCCGGCCGGGCATACGGCACCTGCACGGCCAGGGCACGATCGTTGAACAGGACATGATCCTGGCTGATCAGTTCGATGCCATAGTGCCGGCCCAGCAGCAGGCTGGACTGGCCGGTGCAGTCGATAAACAGGTCAGCCGCCAGCGGACCACTGTTGGCCAGATTGAGGGCGCGGATATCCTGATCGGGCGCGCCGTCTATGCCGGTGACGTGATCGACCAGGTGGCGCACCTGGAGCCTGTCAATGCAGTGGGTCTTGAGCAGGTCGGCGAACTTGCCGGCATCGAGGTGATAGCCGTAATTGAGGACATGCGCGTAATCAGGGGTAGCGGCCAGTTTCGGTGCCAGACCGCGATCGCAGACCCTGCCCTGGGGGGTGACTGCATCGGCAAACCGCATCCGACCACCCTGCTGTTGCCACCACGCCAGCAGGCCATTGCCCGGGTAACCGGCGGGCACGGTAAAGGGGTGGTAATAGACATCGTCGTCTGCCCCGGAGACCCAGCCGCAAAAGCGCGTGCCCTGCTTGAGCGAGGCCGAGCAGGTCTGGAGAAACTCTCGTTCGCCCAGGCCGATCCGGCGCAGCGTGGCCCGCATGGTTGGCCAGGTGCCCTCGCCCACGCCAATGGTCTTGACATCGGGCGACTCGATCACGGTCACTGCGACCGCACCGGGTCCGGAACGGGGATATGCGCTGGCCAGCAGGCCGGCGGTGATCCATCCCGCGCTGCCGCCGCCGACGATGACGATATTGCTGATGGGCTGGTCGGTCATGTCATCTCAAAGAAACAAGCCGCTGTTGCCAGCGGCTTGTGATCAGCGATCGCCGGCGGGGGTCAGAATCTCCATCGTGCCCCGAGATTGTAGCGCGCCCCATACTGGTTGCCACGCACCAACTGCTCGGGATAGCGCACGTAGACCCGCTGGGTTTCCTCGGTCACATTGAGGCCCTCGAGGAAGACGGTCAGATTCTCGGTGGCAAACCACGACAGGTTGATGTCGAACTGGCCATAGTCCTCGACAAAGATCGGCGAGTCGAACTGGTCGAAGCCGGACAGGAACTCATCGCGCCAGTTCCAGGCGATTCGCGCCGAGATGTGCTCGTTTTCGTAAAAGCCGATCAGGTTGTACGAGTCACTGAGTCCCGGCAGCGCGAACTGACGGTCGACCGCGTTACGATCAACCTTGACATCGCCGGTTACCAGGGTGGCGTTGGCCTGCACGCCAAAGCCCGTGTCGGCGAACATGTGCTGGACCTGGAACTCCCAGCCCCAGATGCGGCCCTGCTCGGCATTATCGGTGGTCGAGACGTTCCACTCGATCAGCGGATCACCCGGCTGGGCCCGGACCGGCGTGGTCGCGGGTACCCCGAGGTTCTCATTGATGCGGGCAAAGATATTGGCGTTGCTCAGCGGAATGCCCTCGGCGGCCAACTGTTCCCGGGCCAGTTCGGCCTGGGCGCCGCGGAACGGATCAAGCAGGCCTTCAAAGGTTTCGCGCACCGTGGTGCCGACCAGGAAATTATCGACATGCTTGCGGAAGTAGGCGACCGAGGCATAACTGCCCGGTGCGTAGTACCACTCCAGCGACAGGTCGAAATTGTCGGAGACGTACGGCACCAGGTCCGGATTGCCCGAGCTGGCCTCGCGGTTTTGCGGGTTGGGATTGCCGACGAACGAACGCACCGGGCTGAGCGCGCCGATCGGCGGGCGGGCCAGGGTCCGGCTGTAGGAGAAGCGCGAGATCAGGTCATGCCGGAAGGTCAGGTCAAAATCCAGGCTCGGCAGGAACTCGGTATTCGAGCTGGTCTCGGTGACGAAGGTCGGCGGGCCGAATTCGGTCACGAACTCATCACCCCCCACCCAGACCACGGCCTGGGCCGGCACTTCGTCGCCGGATGACTTGGTCTCGGTGTCTTCGATCCGAAGACCGACCCGGGCATTGAATGGCAGCCCGGCGATCCGGTCTTGCATATTGACCTGGAAATAGGCCGCCGTAATCTCTTCTTCAACCCCGCCACCGCTGGCATTGCCCAGCGGGCCGGGCCAGAAAAAGCCGCGCTCGCCGGACGGATCCTGGAATTCCGGTCCCCACGACGGCCAGTAGACATCGTTGCAGACCGGATCGCCGGTGGAGACGCAATCCAGCGATTCATAGATATCGACCATGGTGTTGAAGTCGGTCACGAAGAATCGATCCAGCGGGAAGTTGCCGCTGTTGGAGAAGTCCGACAGCAGGCCGCCAAAGCCTACTTCGTCCCAGAGTTCGTCGGGCCAGTACTGGGCCGAGGTCAACCAGAAGCCGCCGGGTAGCAGGCCGGAGAAGGCGTTGCGGTTGACGAACTCCTGCTCGGTCATGCTGGCGCCGAATTCGACGCTCGAAATCGCACCAGACCCCGGGTTGGTCCAGATGCCATCAAGCTGGAATTGCTGGATGTCGTTGACGTTGTCGACATCGAAAGCCTGGCCGAACAGCGAACCCATGTCGCTTCTTCGCAGGAAGTCCAGGATCTCCCCGGTCTCCTGATCGCGGAAGGTGGCACCCCAGATCGGAATGCCCCCGGCCGAGTAGGAAGCAAATTTCTCGTCGATGGTGGCAGTCGTCGGTCCTGCTCCGGGCACGGTGCCACACCAGTCACAGAAGGTGTTGCCGACGATCAGGTTGGCCGAGCTGCCAGGGATGCCGTCACCCAGCCCACCGCCTTTCAGGTTAGAGCTGGAGTCATGGGCGTCGAAGATCAGTTCCAGATTGTCAGTGGCCTGAAAACTGACATTGAAGCCGAGCGAGTCGTTTTCCTTGACGGTATTGTCGCGGGCGACATTGATCGCGTAGTCACCACCAACCTGGGTGACGTCGGTGACCGTGCCGCGTTCGTTGATCGTGGCCGAGACATTGGGATTGGCAAACCAGATCCCGAAGCTGTTCTGGTCCTTCTCGAACTCAAGCTCCGAATAGGTATAGTCCAGGGTCATGCGGATGCGGTCGCTGGGCTGCCACTGCAGGGTCAGCTGGCCGTTGGTACGGGTGCGCGAGATGTCGGCAAAACCGTAACCGGCATCCTGGGGATGCCACCAGACCCCGTCATCGCGCTGGTTGTTGTTGTTGACGGTACCGCCGTCCAGACCGTAATTGGGCACCCAGCTGTTGACCGCGGCGAACTCTTCGCGGTTGTCGCGCTGTTCATAGGAGCCGGTCAGGGCAATACCGAAGGTGTTGTCGGCGAAGGTATTGCTGTAGATGCCGGCAATCTCCGGGGTGAACTCATCGAGGTTGCCCAGATCACCATCGCTGGAGGAGGTTTCATGGACCGCCTTGCCGACCAGCACGCCGCGAAAACCGGGGTTTTCCAGCGGCCGGGCGGTGATCATGTTGACCGTTGCCCCGATGCCACCGGTGGGCAGCGCAGCCCGACCGCTCTTGATGACTTCGACCGCACTGATGCCGGTGGAGGCAATGTCGCCGAAATCAAACGAACGGCCACCCTGTGACGGCATCGAGCGACCGTTGAGGGTAACCAGGTTGAATTCCGGCCCGAAGCCGCGCACGGTGATCTGCGAGCCCTCGTTGTTGGTCCGGTTGATCGAAATGCCGGGAATACGCTGGAGCGCTTCGGCCAGGTTCTGGTCGGGAAACTTGCCGATGTCCTCGGCGGTGATGGCATCGACCAGGCCGACCGCATCACGCTTGCGATCCATCGACCGCATCAGGCTGCCGCGAACGCCGACAACCTGAATACGGTCGTCGGTGAAGAAGTCGGTTGTCTGTTCTGTGGATTGTTCGGTTGTTTCTTCGTCCTGGGCTGCCTCCTCATCCTGGCGCGCGTGCGCCGGCGAAAGCATGCAGGTACCAAGCGCCAGGGCTACTGCGGCAGCCAAAGGCGTCTTGCGGATAACGTTTGAATCCATGGGGTCTTCCCTCCTCAGCCAAAAGTATCGAAGCAGTTTGTGGGTGTGCAGCTGTTCTTTTTATGGCAAGCCCAGGTTGTTGCGCCGCACTACAAACCGGTGCTTGAACTTTTTTTGACAGCGCTTGTTTCCGGGCTTTATAAAGAATGCTGACAGCGTTGTCAACCATGGTGGCATCATGGCCGGCAGATTTGTCTTACCATGCAGGCCTCAAGCGTGCAGGCCAGCCAGGTTCCAGCAATGAACAGCAGTCAGCGTTACGTGGTCCGGATCGCGCTCATCGTGGCGCTCGGCGGCTTCCTGATGGGCTTCGACGCATCAGTGATCTCCGGAGTGGTTCGATTCATCGGCCCGGAGTTTGGTCTTTCAAGCCTGCAGATCGGCTGGGCCGTGGGCTCGCTGACCCTGACCGCTACCCTGGCGATGATCTTCGCCGGTCCCTTGAGTGACCGTTACGGTCGGCGCGGCGTCCTCAAGGCCGCAGCGATCCTCTATGCCATCTCGGCCATCGGATCAGCTCTGGCGCCGGACTTTGTCACCCTGGTGATCGCCCGGATGATCGGCGGACTGGGTGTTGGTGCCTCGCTGATCGTGGCGCCGATGTATATCGCCGAGATCGCACCACCGGCCAGTCGTGGCCGGCTGGTCAGCCTCAACCAGCTCAACATCGTCATCGGCATCTCGGCGGCTTTCTTCAGCAACTACCTGATTCTGCAGTTTGCCCAGTCGGACGCCGCATGGGCCCAGGCCCTGCTGCTCGATGCCCATGCCTGGCGCTGGATGCTCGGCATTGAAACCCTGCCGGCGCTGGTGTTCTTTGGCGGCCTGCTGGGGGTTCCGCAAAGCCCGCGCTGGCAGATCATGAAAGGCATGCATGATCAGGCAGCCGCAACCCTTCAGCGCATCTTCGCGCCGGTCGAAGTTGCAAAACAGATCGCCGACATCCAGCGCAACCTGGAACGCGACCAGCACCGGGAAAAGGTCGCCCTGCGCGAAATCTTTCATCCGGCACTGCGCCTGGTGCTGGTCACCGGCATCGTCCTGGCCGTGCTGCAGCAGATCACCGGCATCAACGCGGTATTTTTCTATGCCCCGATGATCTTCGAGCAATCGGGCATCGGCACCGATGCATCGTTCATGCAGGCGGTGCTGGTCGGCCTGACCAACCTGGCCTTTACCGTCATCGCCATGCTGCTCATCGACAGGATCGGTCGCCGGCCATTGCTGCTGGGCGGCATGGCCGGCATCACCCTGGCGATGATGGTCCTGGCCTGGGGTTTCGGCTCGGCCAGCTACACGCTGACCGAGGACAGGCTCCGCGATCTGTCCTTACCGCCCGACACCATGATGGAGCTGGTTGGCTTGCACGAAGTCACCTTCAGCAGTGATGTCGCCTTCCGGCAGGCCCTGGCCGAAACGCTCAGCCCGGATCTGGCCCGCGCCCACGAAGCCGAACTGATCACCGCGGCCATCGACATCCGGCCGGGCCTGATCCTGTTCGGCATCCTGTTTTTCGTGGCCTCTTTTGCCGTCTCCATCGGACCTGTGATGTGGGTGATGTTTTCCGAGCTGTTTCCACTCAGGGTGCGCGGCCTGGCGATCTCGTTTGCCGGCTTCATCAACTCCGGGATCAGCTTTCTGGTTCAGCTGGTCTTTCCCTGGGAGCTGGCCACCCTCGGCAATGCCCTGACCTTCCTGGTCTATGGCCTGTTTGCCGCCGCCGGCCTGGTCTTCATCTGGAAGATCGTGCCGGAAACCAAGCGCCGGTCGCTCGAGGAACTTGAAGACCAGCTGACCGGCTGAGGCCAAAATCCGCCCCGCAGGACTTACTGTCCGAACCGCTCCGGTTCGGCCGGGCGGTTGCCCATGATCTCGTCGATTTGCGCCATGACCGCATCGGTCAGTTTCGGGACCGCATCGAGTGCGGCCAGGTTGTCCTCCAGCTGGGAGAGGCGGGAGGCTCCGAGGATCACAGTGCTGACGTTCGGATTTTTCAGACACCAGGCGATCGCCAGGTGGGTCAGGCTGATCCCCAGCGCCTCGGCCACCGGCTGCAGGCGGCCGATTCTGGCCAGCCGGTCCTGTCCGGCCTCATCGAGCAGAAGATCGCGCAGCCATTCGTATCCAGGCAGGTTCAGGCGCGAGTCCTCGGGAATGCCGTCAAGATACTTGCCGGTCAGCAGACCCGAGGCCAGCGGTGACCAGATCGTGGTACCCAGGCCGAAGCGTTCGTACAGCGGACGATACTCGGCTTCGACTTTTTGCCGGTTGAGCAGGTTGTACTGCGGCTGCTCGACGACCGGCGGGGTCAGGTGCTCCTGGCGGGCGATCCCGTGGGCCTCGGTGATCTGCCGGGCACTCCACTCCGAGGTGCCCCAGTAGAGGACCTTGCCCTGCATGACCAGCTGGTGCATGGCGCGCACGGTTTCCTCGATGGGCGTGTCGATGTCGGGCCGGTGGCAGAAGAACAGGTCCAGGTAGTCAACCTGCAAGCGCTTGAGCGCCTGGTCGCAGGCTTCGCGCACGTGTTTGGCCGACAGCCCCAGCTGGGTCGGCCGGTCACCCCCCCAGAACACCTTGGAGGAGATGATGAAGGTATCGCGCGCCAGGCCGAGATCACGGATCGCCGCGCCCATGATTCTTTCCGACTCGCCGGCCTCGTAGCCTTCGGCGTTGTCGAAGAAATTGACCCCGGCCTGCCAGGCGGTTTCCAGCAACACCCTGGCCGACCTGGCATCAACCTGCTTGCCGAAGGTGACCCAGGAGCCCAGCGACAGGGCTGAAACCTTCAGGCCGGATGTTCCCAGGCGACGATATTCCATGGCATTCCTCCCGTGGTGACGGGCAGTATCCCACAGGCTGCAGGTCAAACCGCTTGCCGATCCGGAAACTGCCGGTAGAATTCATCGCCATGGCCAACACGACCATTACCGATGTCGCCCGCCTGGCGGGTGTCTCCATCAAGACGGTTTCGCGGGTGGTCAACCGCGAGCCCGGCGTGCGCGACCAGACCCGGGCCCGGGTCGAATCGGCGATCGCCGAACTCGGTTACTCACCCAACCAGTCAGCGCGTGACCTGGCCAGCCGCCGCGCGCACCTGATCTGCCTGATCTACGACGATCCCAGTGCCTACGAACTGCCGTCGGCCGGGTATATCATCCGCCTTCAGGAGGGTGTGCTCCGGGTCTGCCGCGCGCATGGCCACGAACTCCTGATCCATCCATGCAGCTATCGCAGCCAGGGCATCCGGCACGAACTCGCCGCGCTGATCCGCCGGGCCAGGCCGGCCGGAATCGTGCTGGCGGCACCCCTGTCGAACACCCAGCCCGTGGTGCGCGCCATCAAGGCCACCGGCACGCCGCTGATCCGGCTATCGCCCGGCCTCAAGCGTCCCGCCGACGGTGTGGTGAGCACCAACGACCGTGAATTCAGCGCCCAGATGGTCGATCACCTGGCTGCCCATGGCCACCGCAGGATCGGCTTCATCTCCGGCCATCCGCAGCACCAGGCGGTCGGACAGCGTTTGCTTGGTTACCAGGATGGCCTGATACGCAATGGCCTTGCCTTCTCGCCCGAACTGGTGGCCAGCGGCGACAATTCCTTCGGCTCGGGCGAACGGGCCGGCCTGGAACTGCTCAAGCGCAAGCGCCGGCCGACGGCGATCTTTGCCGCCAACGACGACATGGCGGTCGGCGTGATGCGGGCAGCATGCACGCTCGGCATTGCCATTCCCGATCAGTTGTCGGTCGCCGGCTGCGACGATATCACCCTGGCCGAGCAGGTGCATCCGCCGCTGACCACCATTCGCCAGCCGTTTGCGGCCATGGCCGAGCAGGCCGCACTGATGCTGGTCAAACACGCCGGCGATGACAGCTCCGGTCATTTCGTCGTACCCGGGACGCTGCGCATCCGCGGATCCACGGGCCCGATAGCCGAAGTGCGCTAGACCGCGCCCGGGACCAGGCCCCGGCTCACTGATCGAGATCGTCTTCGACCAGCAGCGGGATGTTGGCGTGGGCAACGCGGCCATGGTCGTCTTCGGCATAGGCAAACAGGCGGTAAGCGCCGGGTTCGGCCACCAGCAACTGGCCGCTGGCGAGGTTACCCGAGACCTGCGCGCGATCCAGGCTTGGAATATAGGCCTCGTAATCACCGCCAACCTGGGTGGCATCGCTTTCCGGCTTGATTTCCCAACGATAGGTCAGCGCCCGCTCGTCCGCGCCGCTGACCTCGAAGTGGACCGGGTAGTCGCGGCCGGCCTGCACAATCACGTTGTCGCGCGCGCTCTTGCCGTCGAGCCGCAACTGCTCGACCCGAGCCACGCGATGCGCCGGCCACTGGCCGGTCCAGATGTACTCGAGCACGTCGGCCGCCTCGGTTTGCGCGCCGTCCATGGTCAGCACGCCGAACCAGGTCGGCGTACGTTCCTGCTTCTGGCCCCAGAAAAAGGCGTAAGTGCCCAGTAACTGATCGGCCAGCGGCAGCATGATGTCCTGGTAGGCGCGCAGGAAGACATCAGCCTTTTCCGAACTGTTCAACTCGACCGGTGCACCCCAGCTGGTCTTCTCCATCTCCCACCAGCCGATCGTGCCCCACTCGGTGATCATGAAGGGCTGTTCGAATTCGAGCCGGGCCAGGGTTTCGCGCAGCTCGAAGATCCGGCCATAGGCCTGGAAACTGATAAAGTCCAGCGCCGGCGCGCGCACGAGAATTTCCAGGATGTCCTCGTCGCGTATGCCCGCAATGGCGGTCGTTGCCGGATGATGGGGGTCAAGCTCCTTGATCATCCGGGCGACATCATTGACCGCATCCCAGACCCGCGGGTTGGTGTAGCTGTGGTTGAGCTCGTTGCCGATGATCCACATCAGTACGGCCGGATGGTCGCGGTAGCGCAGCACCTCATTGCGCAGCATCTCCAGCTGGGCGGCCACGGCCGCTTCGTCGTCGTAGTCGAAGCCATAGCGTTCCGGCTGCATCGGCAGGGTCAGCGCGACCGTCACGCCAAGTTCATCGGCCCGATCCAGCAGGGCCGGCATGTCGGTGTCTTCCGAGCGCGTGGTCCAGGTCCGGATCGAATTGCCACCGCGGGCAACGAAGCGCTCGAGGTCATCGTCGACCATACCGGCACCTCGCACCGAGTAAGGTTCTCCGCCGCGCAACAACTGGTAGCCGGACTCGCTGCCGACCACCTCGACCGGCACCGGGTCCGCCTGCGCCATCTGGGCCACACCGGCCAGACTGATCAGAACAAGCCCGGCCCAGAACAAGAAAACAGGCATAACCATCACGCTCCTTTTTTAGCAATCAACCAGTTCAAATTCGCTGGACAACCGGGCCTCCGAGCTGCCACCCACCCAGACGGCGAAACGACCGGACTCGATCACCCGTTGCTGCCGCCGACCATAAAAGGCCAGATCCTCGGCAACGAGGTGAAACTCGACCCGCACAGTCTGGCCGGCATCCAGGCAAACGCGCTGGAAGCCCTTGAGTTCCCGCACCGGCCGAGTGATGCTCGCGACCGGGTCGCGCACGTACAACTGGACCACCTCTTCGGCCCGCAGCCGCCCGCGGTTGCTGAGCGCCACGCTGACTGTCAGTGTCTCACCGGGTCGCAGGCGCTGGTCGCTGAGGCGAAGCCCGGCATATTCAAAGCGGGTGTAGGACAGGCCATGGCCGAAGGCAAACAGCGGGGTGTAATCGACATCAAGGTGAAACGCCGACATGCCCAGCGAGGTCTGCGGCGCGGCAACCGGGATATCGTCGATATGCACCACCGTATCCGGGCGCGGCGGCTTGCCGGTATTCCTTGCGTTGTAGTACAGCGGAATCTGCCCGACCGCGCGCGGGAAGGTCACCGGCAGCTTGCCCGACGGAGTGGCAACGCCGAGAAGCAGATCGGCAATTGCCGCCCCGCCCATGCTGCCCGGATGCCAGGCATACAGGATGGCATCGACATGCTCGACAATATTTGACAGGGTCAGCGGCCGGCCCGCCAGGATCACGGCGATGAGCGGCTTGCCGCTTGCGCGCAAGTGGTGGACCAGCTCGGACTGGGCGCCGGGCAGATCGATGTCGGCCCGGCAATGGGCCTCGCCGGACAGGATCGACTCCTCGCCCAGCACGAGCACCGTCGCATCGGCCCGGCAGGCAGCAGCCAGGGCCTCCTCGAAGCCCTGCCGGTCGCGGCTGCGGCTGGTGGCCAGGGCCGGCACATGGACGATGTCGACCGCCGCCCCGACCCGGTCACGAATCCCCGCCAGGACGGTCACGCTCAGGCCCGGGTCTCCGTCGAAGATCCAGGTGCCGAGCTGCTCGTAAGGCGCATCGGCCAGCGGCCCGATCACCGCCAGCGAGTTGAGCGCGGCCGCATCCAGCGGCAGCGAATCGCCGCGGTTTTGCAGCAGGACCGTGCCTTGCAGGGCAGACTGGTAGGCCACATCCAGGGCCTGCTGGCCAAGCCTGGCGGGATCCTGCGCGACCGCCTTGCAGGGCTGATCGAACAGACCTAGGTCCAGCTTGATGCGGAGAATACGGCCAACGGCTTCATCGATGCGCGCCTCGGCGACCTCGCCCGAGCGCACCGCATCGGCCAGGAAACGCGCGTAGGTATCACTGGCCATCTCCATGTCCACCCCGGCATTGACCGCCGTGATTGCAGCAGAGCGGTCATCGGCGGTCAGTCCATGGACCGAGAGCTGCGGGATCGAGTCCCAATCGCTGACCACGAAGCCGCCAAAGGCCCACTGCCCGCGCAGCAGGTCGCGCAGCAGACCATCATGGGCCGTGGCCGGAATGCCGTCCAGGTCGCTGAACGAGGTCATCAGGCTGGCCACGCCACGGTCGACGGCAGCCTTGAACGGGGGCAGGTAGACGTTGTGCAGTTCGTTGGCGGGGATGTGGGTGCTGGCGTAATCGCGGCCACTTTCGACCGCACCGTAGCCGGCGAAATGCTTGGCGCAGGCAGCGATCGATCCGGGCGCCGACAGATCCTCGCCCTGGAAGCCATCGACCATCGCTGCGGCCATCCGGCAAGCCAGAAAAACGTCCTCGCCAAAGCTCTCGGCAATCCGGCCCCAGCGCGGATCGCGCGCGATATCCATCATCGGCGCAAACGTCCAGTTGATCCCGGCAGCAGCGGCCTCTGTGGCCGCACAGCGGGCAGCCGCAGCCACCAGCGCCGGATTCCAGCCGGCCGCCTGGGCCAGCGGAATCGGCATGACGGTCCGGAAACCATGGATCACATCCCTCCCGATCAACAGCGGGATACCCAGCGGGCTGTCTTCGGTGGCGATGCGTTGCAGTTCATCGACAGTGTCGCGATCGACCACGTTGACCACCGAACCGATCTTCCCGGCGCGGATACCCGGGCCCAGGCTTTCGGCCACCGGACCCTCCCCGGGCTGGGCCAGGACCATCTGGCCGATTTTCTCCTCCAGCGACATGCGGGCCAGTAGATCGGCAATCCGATCCGCGCCAGACTGGTTTGAAGGCTCCTGGGTCATGACAAGCCGGATCGATCAGGCCGGTTCGGGCAACGGGGCTTCCGGACGGCCGCGCCGGCGTTCAAGCTCCGCCCGGACCGCATAGGCCTTTTTCTCATCGATCGAGAAGCTGGCGATGGCCCAGATCGCGATCAGCGAGGCAATCGCCGGCAGAAAGGCGTCGAAGGCCCGCATCAGGGTCAGCGTCTGCGCCGCCTGGTTGCCACCCAGGTCGACATCAAAGCCGGTGGCATTGAGCAGGAAGCCGCCGGCGGCGATCGCGGCGGCCATGCCCAGCTTGACCACCCACCAGAAGATCGATCCGAACATGCCTTCACGACGCTGACGGGTCTCGAGTTCGTCGGCATCGACGACATCGGCGATCATCGAGGGCATCAGGGTAAACAGGCCGCCGAGGCCAAAGGCGATCAGCGGGGCCGGCAACAGGATCAGCCAGGGATTGTCCGGGGTATAGCAGAACCATTTCAGGGCATAGCCGGCTGCCGACAGCCCGATGGCGACGAAAAACGCCCGCCGCTTGCCGATCCGGGTTCCCATCCAGGTCACCAGCACGATCACGCCGAAGGTTGCCAGCGACTGCAGCGTGCCGGCGTAACCGGCGTAGCGGGCCCCTGCCACCGTATCGCCGGCAAAAACATAGTAGATGATGACGTAGAACTGGAAGGCAGCGACCATGATGAAGCCGTTGAAGACCAGGAAGGTCGCCGCACACAGTTTCAGAAACGGCCGGAACCGCAGGGTAATGAAAAAGCCGATGAAGAATTCCCTGAGGTTGCGCGCAATGATGCGCACCATGCTCTCGGCTGCACCAACATCGGGTGCATTGGCCCGCTCGGCGATATCCTGGAAGCGCTCACGCAACAGCAGCGCCGGGATGATCCCGACGATGATCGTGATCAGGCCGATGATCAGCGCCAGGCCCGCCGCGCCCTCGGCCATGCCGTCAAACAGGCGCTCGTTCTGCATGATGAGCAAAAACCAGGGCACGATCAGGTAAACCGTCTGCCCAATGAAGTTCTGCACCCCCATCAGCCGGGTGCGCTCGTGGTAGTCCGGGGTCAGTTCATAGCCCAGCGCCACCCAGGGCGTGGCGAAGATGGTGTAGCCCAGGTAGAACAGGAAAGACCCGGCCAGGAAGTACCAGAAATACCAGTCCTCGGTCTTGCCCGGCGGCAGTTGCCACAGCAGGATGAAGGTCACCCCCGCCAGGATGGCACCGAAGAAAATGTAGGGCCGTCGCCGTCCCCAGCGCGAGCGGGTGTTGTCGGAGATATAACCCATGACCGGGTCGGTGATGGCATCGGTCAGGCGCGGCAGTGCACCGAGCAGACCGACCAGGGCCGGGTTCATGCCGTAGGCCAGGTTGAGCACGATCATCATGCCGCCGATGGCACCGGCCAGCAGGTTATTGACAAAGGCCCCGGCCCCGTAGACCAGTTTCTGGCCGAACGGGATGCGGTCGGCCGGCGCGGTGACGTGGCTGGCGGACGGCATGGCTTTAGACTCCAAACACGGCCGGATCGGCCGGTGTCCGGTTCCCGGGCAGTGCTGGCAGCTTGCTTGTGACCATCTCGGGGGTGCTTTGGTTGGTGGCTTGTGGGTCAAGCTTGAGCCAGAATGATAGCGTTGTCAAAATCGGCCGGCCAGGCGCCGGGCCAGGATGGCGTGGGCGCGCCGGCCCAGCGGGTAGCGCCAGGCCAGGATCAGCATCGGCACCAGCAGCAGGCAGGGCCGGCCGACCAAGGCCAGCGTGAGTCCGATGACGGCCGCCTCGCCCGGTGCCCCCCAAGCCGCTGAAACCCAACCAGGCCGGAATGGCCAGGTCGATGGCGCCGCCAATGCCCTGCAAGCCGGGTCCGGAAGCTGCGGTATAGTGGCGGCTTGGAATCACCGACCAGCTATTTCCGCGCCCTGTCCAGCACTTCCACCCTGCTGTGGATGGCGCTGATCATCGTGCTCGGCGGTCTGACCATGATGTTCACCGCCAACCAGGTCGACCGGCAGATGCGGGCGCAACTGCTGGGCGAGGCCGAACGCCTGGCCGAGACCCTGGACCCGCACAGGCTGGCCGCATTGAGCGGGATCGAGACCGATACCACAACATCGGAATACCAGCGTCTCAAGAACCAGCTTCGTGCCTTGCGCCCGGCTTTTCCACGCTACCGCTTTGTCTACCTGATGGCCCGCCGGCCGGATGGAACGGTGGTCTTCCAGGTCGACAGCGAGCCGCCTGACTCGGATGACGAATCGCTGCCCGGCGAAGTCTATGGCGAACTCAGTGCCGAGGAGCTTCGGGTCTTCGATCCGGGTGCGTCACTGGTCAGCGGCCCGGGCGAAGACCGCTGGGGCGTCTGGGTCTCGGCCCTGGTGCCGGTGCGCCTGCCGGCCAGCGCACCGAATCAGATGGCGTTGGGTATTGACATCGACGCGGCCGACTGGCGCGGCCAGGTCCTGCGCCACGGCGTGCTGCCGATTGCCCTGGCCATGCTGACCCTGATGATCGTTGTCGCCTGCGGCCAGCTGCTCGCCTTGCAAAGACGTCGCAGCCCTGCTGCAAGCTCGGGGCTTCTCCGGCGGCTGGAAGCAGGGATGGCCCTGGCGATCGGGCTGACCCTCACGGTCACGATCGCCTGGATTGTCCATGGTGAGGCCCGAGCCTCTCAGATGCGTTCGTTCGAGCTGCTCGCCCGCGAGGCTACCGAGGGCGTGCACACCGGCCTGCGCAACCTGCGCGACTTTGGCATGGGCAGCCTGGTGCGCTTTTTCCAGGCCAGCGACTTCGTCAGTGAAGAGGAATTCATTCACTTCACCGATCTGCTGGCGCAGAACAATCTGACCCTTCACTGGGCCTGGGCGCCGGCGGTGCCGGTCGCGCAGCGGACAGCCCATGAGCAGAAAATCACCAACCAGGACGGCGCGGATTTCCGCATCTGGGAAGCCGGGACCGAACCCCCCGCCAGCGCGACCGGACGCCGGTATCACTTTCCGATCACCCGCCAGACCGAACACCTCCCTGAGCTGGCCCTGCGGGGCTTCGATCTGGCCTCGGTAGAGCGCCTGCGTGAACCGCTGGAAATGAGCCGCCGCAGCGGTCTTCCCACCGCATCGACACCCATGCATGGCACCCATGCACCCCAGTTGCGCGGCCAGATCCTGATCATTCAGGCAACGGGGCCCAGGCTGCAACAAGACCTTGCCGAAGGGGTCGTCGTGACCAGCGCCGCGTTCGAAGACTTTCTTGCCGACTCGACCTCCGATAACGCTCTGGCAATGGATCTCTGGATGCTGCATGAAGATGGCACGCGCGAACTGCTGGCCCGCTCGGACGCTAATCGAAGCACGGAGTCTCAGGCACTGACGCTCGAGCGTCCGCTGCTGATGTTCGGCCGAACCTTTCTGGTCCGGGCCGAGCCGACGCGGGGGTATTGGCGTGCCCAGTCCGATCTGGCCGTAGCCGGCACCCTTCTGGCCGGCCTGTTGCTGACCCTCATGCTCGCCACCGTGGTCGGCCTGGTGGTGCGCCGCCGCGAATCGCTCGAACGCGCCGTTCGCGAGCGCACCGCCGCGCTGCAGGAATTCCGCACCGCGGTGGAACAATCCATCGATGGCATCGCCTTGACCGATCTTGACGGCGTGATCCGCTTCGTCAATCCAGCCTGGGCGAGCATGCACGGCTATCGCGCCGAGGAAGTCACCGGCAAACACCTCAGCGTATTCCACACCGCAGAGCAGATTGAACAGGAAGTCCGCCCCGCCATCGCCCGGTTGATCGAACAGGGTTTTGCCGAGAACGAGGGCTATCGTCTGCATCGCGACGGCCATTGCTTTCCGGCCCGGATTTCCTCGAGCCTGGTGCGCGACGAAAACGGCAAGCCGTTCGGCATGCTCGCCGTCGGCCGCGAGATCAGCGAGGAGCGCAAGCAGCGCCAGCGCGAGCAGTTCAACCAGCGCTTTCGCGAACTGGTGGCAGACATCGCGGCCGGCTTCGTCAGCGCGGCCGACCATGCCGAGTTCGAAGCGTTGATCGAACGCGCCCTGGGCGAGCTCGGACGCCTGTTCGAAGTCGATCGCGCCTACCTGTTCCGCTTTTCTGCCGGCATGACCAGCGCCAGCAACACCCATGAGTGGTGCGCAAGCAGCATCGAGCCGCAAAAGCCCGTCCTGCAGGAGCTGGCGCTGGCCGACAAGCACTGGTGGATGGACCAATGGCTGGAAAAGCAGCCGATCCGGATCGAGCAGGTCGACCGGATGCCGAGCGAGGCAGCCGGCGAGCAGGCCCTGCTGCAGGCCCAGTCCATCCAGTCGCTGGTCTGTCTGCCCATGCTGGGCGAGCAGTCTCGCCTGCTGGGTTTCATCGGCTTTGATTCGGTCCGCTCCACCCGTCGCTGGCCCGATGAACAGGTCGCCATGCTCCAGGTGGTGGCCGACATCATGGCCGGCGCCCTGGTCCGACGTGATGCAATCCAGGCACTGGCCGAAAGCGAAGCCAATTACCGCGAACTGGCCGAGGAAAGCCGCTCATTTCGCTGGCAGGTCGACACCGATGGTCTCTACACCGACGTCGACCCGCTGGTCACCCAGGTGCTGGGCTATCGGCCCGAAGAACTGGTCGGTGAGAAATACTTCTTTGATCTGGCGCCGCCATCGGATCGTGAGGAACTCAAGCGCGAGGGGCTGCTCCAGATCCGCAGTGGTCGCCGCCACAGTGGCTTCCAGAACCGGGTCCAGACCCGCGACGGGCGGATCATCTGGGTCAGTACCACCATCCTGCCGGTGTTTGACCCGGACGGCCAGCTGCTCGGCGTGCGCGGCTCGGACACCGACATCACCGAACGCAAGCAGGCCGAACAGCAACTGCAATACCTGGCCCATCATGACCTGCTGACCGACCTGCCCAACCGGGCATTGCTGGCCGACCGCCTCCAGCAGGCCATGGCCCAGACCGACCGGCGCGACGAGTTGCTGGGTGTTGCCTGCCTGGACCTGGATGCCTTCAAGCCGATCAATGATCGCTTTGGCCACGAAGTCGGCGACCGGCTGTTGGTGGAGGTGGCCAGGCGCATGCAGCGGGCGGTCCGCCAGGGCGATACCGTCGCCCGTCTGGGCGGTGACGAGTTCGCCCTGGTCCTGGTCGGGCTGTCCGACACCGAAGCCTCGCAACCGCTGATCAGGCGGCTGCTGCAGGCGGTCGCCGAACCCGTGCATCATGACGGCCACGTGCTGGAAATCTCAGCCAGCCTGGGGATCAGTTTTTATCCCCAGGGCGACGGCATCGATGCCGACCAGCTCCTGCGCCAGGCCGACCAGGCCATGTACCAGGCCAAGCTGGCCGGCAAGAATCGCTACCACCGCTTTGACGCCGAGCACGACCGGCACCTGCGCAGCAGCCATCGCCGCATCGAGCGCATCCGCCAGGGCCTGGCCGACCACGAGTTCGTTCTCTACTACCAGCCCAAGGTCGACATGCAGGCCGGCCGGGTGATCGGCATGGAAGCCCTGATCCGCTGGCAGCACCCCGAGGAAGGCCTGCTGCCACCGGCCGCCTTCCTGCCGCTGCTGGCGCAGCACCAGTTGATGATTCAGCTGGGCGACTGGGTGATCGAGTCGGTACTGGCCCGAATAACCGCCTGGCGCCAGGCTGGTCTTAAACTCCCGGTCAGCATCAACGTCGACCCGTTGCAGCTGACCCAGCCAGATTTCATCGAACGCTTAGGTGACGCTCTCGACCGCTATCCGGCCGTTCAGGCCGGCGATCTGGAACTTGAAGTCCTCGAAACCAGCGCCCTGGACGAAGCCGTACCGATGGTCGAGATCATCGAAGCCGCCGATCATCTGGGGGTGAACTTTTCGCTGGACGACTTTGGCACCGGATACTCATCACTGACCTACCTCAAACGCCTCCCGGTCGCTACCCTCAAGATCGACCGCAGCTTCGTCCTCGACATGCTTAACGATCCGGATGACCTGGCCATCCTGCAAGGCGTCATCCACCTGGCCCGAACCTTCCGCAAGGACGTCATTGCCGAAGGGGTCGAAACCGAGGCCCACGGCAAAATGCTGTTGCAGCTGGGCTGCCGACAGGGCCAGGGCTACGCCATCTCGCGTCCCATGCCGGGCGAGGAGGTGGCCGACTGGATCGCCGAATGGCACCCGCCGCAAAGCTGGCTGGATACCGGACCGGTCGATCAAGCGCATCTGCCGCTGCTGGCCGCCAGCGTCGAGTACCGCAGCTGGCGCGATCGCCTCGAGCGCTACCTGGCCGTCGATAGCGACGAGCACTCGCCGCGCCATCCGCCCAGGCTGGCCGCCGTGAGCTGGCTGGACACACCGGCTGCAGCAACGCCGGCCGGACAGCACTGCCTGCCGCTGCACCAGAGGCTGGAACAACTGGCCACCGAAGTCATCGCCCACTCAGCGGCCAACCAGGCTGATCAGGCCAAACAGCGCTTCGCTGAGTTCGAACAGGCTTTTCTGGCCATGGTTCAGGCGCTCAGAAGCGCGGTCAGTCCTACCGGACCTTGACCCTGCCCCGTCGCATCAGCACTCTGGCCGCCAGCCGGGATCGATGCTGGAGCCAGCATCGGTCCAAAAAAAAACCCGGGACGGCGTCGCCATCCCGGGTTTTCAACGAGCCGATTCGGCGCGCTCAGAATCGGGCATTGAGCCCGAGGAAGTACTCGCGACCGATGATCCCGACCGGGTACGCGCGAGAGGTCAGCACCGGTGCCTTGTCGAACACGTTGTTGACCCCGGCGATCACCCGGATCGACTCGTTGGCCTGATAGGAACCACTCAGGTCATGCCGCCACATGTCGCCGGTCCAGGCGTTCTCGACATTGTCGGCACTGTCGTTGGTGATCCGCGGCGAGAATTCCAGGAACTTGCCCCAGTAGCGCGCCTGCCAGTTCAGGGTCAGCCGATCCCAGCGCCAGCGGGCAAAGGCACTGAAGGCGTCCTTGGGCTGGCCGTTCTCATAAAGCTGATCATTGACGATGCTGGCATCGACCGGATCCTCGAAGCGCTCGAGCTTTTTCACCCAGTTGCCGGTGACACCCAGGGTCATGCTGCCGTAAGTATCGAGCGCCTGGGCCAGGCTGCCCAGTTCGAAGTCGTAACGGACGGCATAGTCCACGCCCTGGGTGACGATCTTGGCGAAGTTCAGCTGGCTGCTGACAAATGATTCAAAGCCAAGGAAGGTCGGCGAGTCGGGATTGCGATCGCGCACGAACTGGGCGCAGAACTGGTTGGGGAAGGTCGATGAATCGTAGCAGGCGTTGACCAGTTCCTGGACCCCGATCGAGGAGATGGCATCGTCGATCTCGATGTCGTACCAGTCCACCGATATCGACAGACCCGGGGCAAAACGCGGCTCGAGCACGACGCCGGCGGTGAAGGTATCGGCGGTTTCCACGTCGAGGTCGGGATTGCCGCCAGTGAAGCCGGAAAAACGTGCCGTCAGCGGATCGGTGAAATCGGCCGGCAGCCCATCGGCGGCGCAGTTGCCGGGACGATTGGCGGTACCATCATTGATATTGCCGACATCACACGGATCGCTCGGTCGCGCGGTGGCCGGCTGCAGCGGCGAGAACAACTCGTTGATGTTGGGCGCACGCACCGTCTGCGACAGGGTCGAGCGGAAGCGGATGTCCTGGATCGGGGCATAGGACAGGCGCAGGTTCCAGCTGTCCGTGCTGCCCAGGGTCGAGTAGTCCGAGTAACGATAGGCCGCATCGAAGGTCAGGTCTTCCACCCCCGGTCGGTTGTTGAGCAGCGGCAGCGAGACCTCGGCAAACACTTCCCGGACATCGAAACCGCCCGAGGTGTTGTCGGTCGGGGCATCGATGGGAAACACCCGCGAGGCGGCTTCGACGATACCCAGCGGATCGTCCTGGGGCAACTCGAACCCGTCAGCCTTGAACGAGCTTTCCTCGTCGCGGTATTCGAAACCGAACACCATGCCCATCGGACCCCCCGGCAGTTCGAACCACTCGGAGCTGTCGCCGACCACAAAGCCACTGAGCACGGTCTGCTCGATGGTCCGCTCGCGAGCCATGTCGACGATCACGAAATCGACCGCTTCCTGGCTGGGTGCGCCGATCCCGAACAGGTTCAGCGGCACGCACTGGCCCTGGCCCGGCGTGAAGGTCTGGAAGCCGCGGAAGGGACCGGCACTGCGCAGGAAGGAACCGGGAGGCAGGGCGGTCGGGTCGAGTTCGGAGCGACATACGATCTCGCCACTGGCCGGATCGACCACGGCATCGGACGCGGCATAGTAGCGGTCCAGCGCCAGGCCGGTAAAGTCGGTATCCGCTGAGGTCTTGCCATAGTTGACAGCCAGCTCGTAACTGAACGGACCGGTCCCGATCTCGCCTTCCAGCCCGGTCACGAAGCGGATCGTTTCGCGCCGGGAAATGCTGCGCCGCTGGCCCAGGTCGGTCATGTCGCGCCCGACCAGGATGTTGACGTTTTCGAGCACGAACAGGTCGGGATTGGCGTTGACGAAGGCCTCGATGGGATCGCGCAGATTCTGCGGGATGAACGGGTTGTCCCAGGGGATGACCTGCGAGTCGAAAAAGCCCTGCACCGCCTGGCTGCCATCATCAATGGTCTTGGAGCGGGCATACTTGCTCTCGAAGAACCAGCGCGTCGACGGCGTGATGTCGTAGCGGGTGTTGAGGTTGAGCACGGTGCGTTCATCGTCCGGAGAGATCGACTGGCCGTCACGCCCGCCCGAGGTACCGTCGCCGCCAAAAGCATTCTGCGAACCAGCCAGCAGGCCGTCCTGGAAAACATCGGCATCGCCACCGGGGGTGCGGGTGACGTGGCAGCCGGCAAAAAAGCCGAAGCGCTGCAGGATCACGCCGTTGACCGTCTCCAGGCAATCCTCGATCCCGTTGTTGTTGAGGTCGAAAATCAGGCCGCCCGGCGGCCGGTTGACCGAGATGGGCGAGCCGAATTCCTCGAACTCATCGCCCGGGAAGGTCGACAGGAACTCATCACCGAACCAGTCCACGCCGATCAGCGAGCCATAGCTGGTCAGGTTGAAGCGACCGAACGGCTGCAGGCTCTGACCCGGGACGCCATCGATGCGATTGCACAAGGGGCCGCGGGCCGCGCCCAGGGTGGCGTCACCATCGTCGCAGAACCCAGCGATCTGGCTACCCAGCAGAAGAGGGTCCAGTCCGAATTCGGCGATATCGGCGGCCTGGATGAAACGGACCGGGTTGGGCCAGACTGAGCCGAGCCGATCACCGCGCGTATGGGCGCGATCACCCTGGAGCAGGCCCTCGGTGTCCTCATGGGTCAGGGAAAAGACGATGTTGCCGCGCTCTCCGCCGAAGTTCTTGCCCAGGGTGGCCGAGATCAGGCGGCGATCGGCATCGCCCTGACCCGACAGGTTGTACTGGGTGGTGATATCGACGCCCTCGAAATCATCCTTGAGCACGAAGTTGACCACCCCGGTGACCGCATCGGCGCCGTAGACCGCCGAGGCGCCGCCGGTCAGCACCTCGGCCCGCTCGACCAGCGCGGCCGGAATGGTGTTGACGTCGACCGAGGCACTGCCGGCCAGGCCGGCGACGTGACGACGACCGTTGACCAGGGTCAGCGTGCGCACCGAACCAAGATTGCGCAGGTTGAGCACCCCGGCACCGGCCGCCCCCGGCGAGGCCAGATTTTCGGTGGCGTTGGCCGAACCGAGCAGGGCCGGCAGGTCGTTGACGATATCGATGACGTTGAGTTCGCCGGACAATTCGATGTCCTCGGAATCCACCGACTGCACCGGTGCCGGCGAGATCAGGTTGGGATCGCGCGCAATCCGCGAGCCGGTGACCACGACGCGGTCGGTAATCTGTCCGTCGGCGGCTTCCGCGCTTTCATTTTCGGCACTCTGATCCTGAACGGCGGATTCCGTCTGGGCATAGAGCGGCAGGCTGCCGAGCCCAAGCGTCAACAGTGCTGCAGAAATCGCTGTCACCAGCGGACGGGGTTGCAGGGTCGTGGCCATGTTTTTCTCCTGGACTGGTAAGGAATCAGGCCCCGAAAATAACCGATTCTTAACGGTGATGCAACGCACAAGTCATATTGAGAGCTGACGAAAGACGCTTCCGACGGCGTCGACATCCGCCGGAAGCGGCCAAACCTGGCAGTCACCCTAGTCGCGTACGCAAGTCACACGCACACGATCGTTGGCCAATTCCTCAAAGTGGCACTCCAGCGGGCCAGCACCTCCGATCCATGCACCGAGGGCTTCTGCGGCTGCGACAGCCGTGCCGCCGAACTCCCAGGCACCCGTACGCCCCGGATCGATCGCCGCACCCCTGGACGCGCTGTAGGTCAACGCCAGCCCGCGACCGCCAGCATCCACGCCACTGACCGAGATGACTTCCCCGAGGGTCGAGAACGTGATGAACAGGCGGGAATCATCCGGGTAAGTCATCGTCACGTTAAGCACGGAACTGCGCGAGGTTCCGAGCTCGCGACCGCTCCAGTTGAACAAACCCTTGATGGAAATGCCCAGGGACTGACTCAGGCCAGACGCGGTTGGAAACAGACCGTTCATGAGCAACTGATTGGAAAGTGCGTTGATCAGGGCCGGATTGAGGTGACCATTAGCCAGATCTTCGACCACCGAGTCCACCGCGGAAATGCCCCATTGGGTCATGTCGCTGCCGTTTCTCGAAGTGACTATGACCGCCGTGTTGCCGCCCTCTATCGCGCTACTAAAAACCCTTTCCTCTGTATCACTCAATGGCTTGGGGGTAACCCTAGCCCGGAAAACCTGCTCCAGCCGATCCCACTGCACCACCCGAAAATACTTGCGTGTTTCTCTAGATGCCCTGTTTGATACAAAGATCGTTCCTTCCTGCGTGGCGTTGAGGGCCACACTGGCGAAACTGGAATCCGAGCTGCAGTGATCGCAGAGCACCCAGATTCCTTCGGCGTAAACCTGCACCGGC
Organism: Wenzhouxiangella sp.; assembly: GCA_046540955.1. Taxonomy (GTDB): domain Bacteria; phylum Pseudomonadota; class Gammaproteobacteria; order Xanthomonadales; family Wenzhouxiangellaceae; genus Wenzhouxiangella. The sequence goes on along the minus strand of JBKHEF010000013.1, from coordinate 25,753 downwards.
AGATAGAGCAAGCCGACGAGAATCCAATGAAAAAGCCCATTTTTTTTCATGACTTTTCTCCTGATTTGATGGTTAGAAGTACTCCCGGTGGACGCGGAGTGTTTCCAAGTCTGGCGTAGCTCCATTTACGGTTTCATCAGCTAACTACCGCTGATCAAATTAGGAAAACATCATGATTTCTGGTAGGAAATTTCCTTGGTTACTCAACCCGTGTTCTGCAGTCCCTGGGCGATCCCATGCACGCTGGTGATCAGGGCCTGCTCAAGGGCTGAATCTTCCCGGTCGCCGGCACGCCAGCGGGCCAACAGGTCGACCTGGGCGAAGCTCATCGGGTCGATGTAGGGATTGCGCAACAAGATCGAGCGTTTGAGTGTGGGATCGCGCTCAAGCAGGCTGCTCTGCTCGCGGATGGCGCAGATCATGGCCTCGGTGCGCTTGAACTCATCCCGGATGGTCGGAAAGAAATGTTCGCCGAGTTCGCCGGCCAGGCCGGCGTAGTGACCGGCGATATCCATGTCGGACTTGGCCATGGCCATCTCGGCATCCTGAAGCAGGTTGGCAAAAAACAGCCAGCGCCGGTTGAGTGCACGCAGCGTATCCAGCCCGACCTCCCCGGCAAGCTGTTCCAGGCCACTGCCAAGCCCGTACCAGCCCGGCAGGCTGTGCCGGCTCTGGCCCCAGGCAAACACCCAGGGAATGGCGCGCAGGCCCTCGATGCCGGTCTTTTTCTGGCGCGAGGCCGGACGTGAGCCGATGCGCATGCGCTCGATCACATCGATCGGTGTGGCGGAGCGGAAATAGTCTGAGAAATCCTCGCTGCCGTAGACCAGTTGGCGGTAGGCTGCGCGCGCCAGCTCGGCCAGCCGGGCCATCAGCCGATGGTCACCCTCTTCCTCCCGGGAGCGGTTGAAGCCCAGGGTCGCCTCGATCACTGCCCCGGTGGCCTGTTCCAGGTTACGCGCGGCAATCGCCCGCAGGGCATACTTGCGATGAATCACCTCGCCCTGCTCGGTCAGGCGCAACCGTCCGCCAACCGAACCGGGCGGGGCGGCCAGCACGGCGCTGTGGGTCTTGCCACCGCCACGACCGATCGTGCCGCCGCGGCCGTGGAAAAAAACCACCCGGATACCGGCCTGGACGAACAGGGCGGTCAGGCGAACCTGGGCGTCCTGCAGCGACCAGCGCGAAGCGACCATGCCACCATCCTTGTTGCTGTCGGAATAGCCCAGCATGATCATCTGGCGATTCTGGCGCAGGGACAGCAAATCGCGCCAGCCATCGAGCTCGAGCAGACCGGCCATGACCCGCTCGGCAGCCTGCAGGTCAGCAACGGTTTCAAACAGCGGCACCAGGTCGAGACGGCCGTCTTCGATCCCGGCTGAGCGCGCCATCAGCCAGGCGGCCAGGATGTCGTCGGCATTGCGGCTCATGCTCACGATCAGGGTGCCCACCGAGCCCTCGCCGAAGCGGTAGTGGGCGGTGGCTGCCGCCTCGAGCAGGCGAAAGACCGGGTGGTCATCGGACCGGGGATGGTGGCCGTGGCGCAGGCGATCAAGCAGTACACCGGTGCGTTCCTCGACGCCGCGCTCGGGCCATTCAGGGTCCTCGAGCTGGCGGGCAACGGCTTCATGCAGATCGCCGGAGTCAACCCGAAGGTCCAGCGCGGCCAGGTGAAAGCGAAAGATATCGGCCCGGCGGCGCAGGCGCTGGAGCGGAAACAGCCCGGCCCGGCGGCCACCATGCTGCTTGAGGCTGTCGATCATGACGTCGAGATCGTCCAGCAATTCCCCGGCCCGCTCGTAGCCGGCCCGGTGCTCCTTGAGCGTACCGCGCAGGCGGGCGTCGATGAAGCACAGCAAGACGCGATACGGCATATCGATGTGTCGGGCCGGCACCTGCTTTTCGACCTCCGGCAGCAGACGGCGGTACTCGGCGATTCGTGCCTTGACCCCAGCGCTGACCCCTGCCCTGGCCTCGGTATGACTGAGCAGGCGGTTGAGCCGCCCGACCTCGCGCCGATAGTTGCTGATCGCCTGGCGGCGCTGCTCGGCCAGGGTGTCGAGCACGGTATCGGGCCCGACGTTGGGATTGCCGTCCATGTCACCGCCCACCCAGGATCCGAACCGCAACACGGTCGGCATGTCACCCGGCCAGTCATCGACCCCGAACACCCGTCCGGCCGCCTCGGCGATGGCCTCGTGGATCAGGGGCGCGACCCGGTAGAGGGTGTTGGCCAGGTAGAAATGGGCATGCTCGGCCTCGTCGGCCACGGTCGGGCGGGTATGCGACTGCTCGGCGGTCAGCCAGGCGATGGTCTGTTCCATGCGGACCCGGTCAATCAGGCGCTCGGCTTCGCCCGGCGGCAGGGTCGGGTCCATCCGCTGGACCAGGTAGCGCGCCATGCGCTGTTCTTTCTCCAGGATGGAGCGGCGCGTGGCTTCGGTCGGATGGGCCGTAAAAACCGGCTCGATCAGTAGTTCGTCGAGCAGGGCCCGAATCTCGTCCCAGCCGCGGCCGGCGGCCTTGAGCCGGGCAAACACGTCGAGCAGGCTGTCGGGCTGCGGTCCGGTCGCGCTTTTCTGGTATTCGCGCCGACGGCGGATGCGGTGGACCTGCTCGGCCAGGTTGACCATGCGGAACCAGGCGGCGAAGCCGCGGATGAAATCGCTGGCCTCGGTGCTGTCGCCGAAGCGGCACAGCGACTGCAGAAAATCCCCGGTCGACTGACCGCTGCGCCGATCAATGGCCGCCGATCGGGCTTCCTCGACCCGCACAAACAGCGACTCGCCGCACTGCTCGCGCAGCAGTTCACCGATCAGACCGCCCAACAGACTGACATCTTCGCGCAGCGCGGCGTGGCGGGCAGGGAAATCAATCTGGTCGCGTTTCATGCCACAAGGCTCTTTAATTTCGTCGATTGACGGGATTTTCATGGTAGCGCAGTAAACCGTGGATACACTGGAGGCTTGTTGACAAGGAGCCTGTTACCATGCCGATCCTGCCGAATCTCTTGCGCGTGCTGACCGCCGGGTTACTATGCGGACTGCTGGCCGGCACCGTCCCAGCACAATCCGATCAGGACAACCCGGTCACGCTGCGCTTTGCCGTGCTCGGTGACGCTGAACCCAAGCCCGAGGCGGCCTTTCCCGGGGTCGAGGCCGCAGTGGCCGACATCAATGTGCTGGCCACGCGCGGCCAGCTGGATTTCGTCATCGGCGTGGGTGACATTGCCCACAAGGCCACCATGGTCCAGTACGAGAACGTGACCCCGGTGCTGCAGGATCTCAACCTGCCCTTCTACCCCATCATGGGCAACGAGGAAAACAATGGATCGGTGGAATTGTTCCTGGAGTTCGCCAATCGCTGGAACGACGGGCGGGCCGAGATTGCATCGGCCCGCTACGTGCTCGAGACCGATCCGGTGGCACTGGTCCTGGCCTCCCCGGATGTCGAGCGTGATTTCAACGATGATGGCATCGACTGGATGCTTGCCGAGATCCAGCAACTGGCACCAAAGCCGGTCTTTCTGGTCGTCCACGCCTCCCAGACCGGGGTCTACCCGGAAAATGCCGACAAGGGGGTGACCCATCCCCGTTTCGCCGAAGTCATCGCCCAAGCCAATGTGGCCGCGGTGATCTCCGGCGACCTGCACATGGACATGGACCGGGTCGATCACTCCAAGCGCATCGACGGGGTCCACTATCTGCACATCCCCGCCCTGGAGCGCACCAAGATTCCCGACGAGACCCGTCACGTGCCGATGTTCCGGGTCGTCTCGGTCCACCAGAACGGCCAGGTCGAGGTCGCAACCTACGAGGTCGGCACGCTCTCGCCAATGGAGCGCCACGCCTACCATTTTGAACTGCGGCTCGACCGAGCCGGTGCCGACTGATCGTCGATACCTGCCGATCAGGGCGACTGGCGCGCAATCCGGACCTGCAACCCGGCAAGTTTGACGTCGAACTCCGACCCGGTGTCGGCTATGGCCGGACCGGCTGGAGACAGCAGCGCGGCCAGCAGGCCCAAGGTAAGCAGGGTTTGCATCATCGGACTCTCCAGCGGGCACCGACCGGCGGCGACAGAAACGTGACCGGGGCCGTGCTAATTTGCGGCGATGTTCCGCAACTTAAAAAAATATCATTATGGCGCACTCCACGCTTGCCGGCGCCGCCCTTGTTTTGCTGCTGGGCGCCCTGGCCACCACAACCACTGGCGCCAGCGAAGAACCGATGCTGATTGATGATTTTGCAAGCCGCGACGGGACCGCCGCCATCGGCACCCGGTGGCGCGGGTTCACCGACCGGGTCATGGGCGGGCGTTCCGACATGCAGGCAGGCTATGTGGATGGGCCCAGCGGCCCCGCGCTGCGCCTGCGTGGCCAGGTGCGGCTGGACAACAATGGCGGTTTCATCCAGACCAGGGTGCCGCTCCAGGCCGAGGGTGGGGATTTCGATGCTTCGGATTACCGCGGAATCGCCTTGCGCGTGCGCGGTGCGCCAGGACCCTATTATCTGCACTTGCGCACCCGCCACACCTGGCGGCCGTGGCAATACTACCGGGCAACCATCGACCCTGGCCCGGAATGGCGCGATCTGGTCATCCCCTTCTCGGCTTTCGAGGGCCGCTCGATACAGCGCGAGCTGGATTTGACAGCCCTGCGCACGCTCGGCGTGGTCGCCTATGGTGAGGCCTTCGAAGCCGACATCGAGGTCGCGCGCATCGAACTGGTGCGATAACGGCGCGGCCTTCAAACCCCCAGTCGTTTTGCCAGAATGCTGACGCCGCGGCGCACCCGGTCAGGCTCGACGGCGGTAAAGCACAGCCGCACGTGGTTCGGATAAGGGCCGAAGGTCGGGCCCGGTGCAACCATGACACCCTGCTCGGCCAGATCGCCCAGCAGCCCGGGCAGGCCGCGTTCATCGAGCGCGCTGGACACGTCGGGGAACAAAAAGGTGCTTCCCTGCGGGGCCGGCAGGGCCAGGGCGGCTGCCGCGAAGCAGCCAAGATCAGCATACTGCTGGCGGGCTGCTTCGACCCAGTCCAGCCCTGGCCCGTCCAGGGCCCGGAGCGCGGCCAGTTGTGAAGCGGTACAGGCCGAATAATGCAGGTTGGTGGTGATGCGCTCGATCGCCTCGATCACCTCTGCCGGGCCGACCAGGTAGCCGCAGCGGTTGCCGGTCATCCCGAAGGCCTTGGAAAACGAGTGGGCTGCGATCGTTCGGTTCGGCGCAAACGGTCGGCTGGCCACGTGCTCGCCCGTGTAGACATAATCCTGATAGACCTCGTCTGACAACACCCAGAGGTCATGCGCCCGGGCCCAGGCCGACAATGCCGCCAGCCAGTCACGCGGAATCACGCGACCGGTGGGATTGTGCGGCGTATTCCAGTAGACCGCCACGGTACGCTCGCTGCGGTAGTGCTCGAACAGGGCCACCGCTTGTTCGGCCGTCTCGACCGCGGTCATCAGGGGTACCGCAACCGGCTCGGCATTGAATGCGCGCACGGCCCCTGCGATCAGCGGCCAGTAGGGGGCGGCCAGCAGCACCTCCTCGCCCGGAGCGACAAGGGCACCTACTGCGGCGGCCAGCCCGGCCGTGGCGCCGGCGGTGATCAGCACCTGCTCCGGTGCGGTCTCAAGGCCCGTCCGGGCCGACTCAAGCCCGGCAATCCGGACCCGCAAGGCCGGCAAGCCCGCCACCGGCGTGTAGCGGTGCATGCCGGGATGGTCGGCCACACGCAGATCCTCCATCCGACATCCGGCCGGCGGCTCCATCCAGGTATCGCCGATGTGCAACGGGATCGGGGCTGACCCCGAGGCCGGTTGCACCCCGGCATAAACCGAGCTGCGCAGGTTCTGAATACTGGACGCGAAATTCGGAAAGATCGGCACCTTTATCGCACCAGCGTCACGGCATGTAGCTATCGCGCCAGCGCAGCACGATATTGAACGAGATCGACACCCGCAACTCATCGGACAGGTTGGGATGAACGAGGTGATGGATGAAGGCCGGCCACAACAGGATGTCGCCGCTGCGCGGCAGGACGCGGTGTTCCGGATTGACCTGGGCATCGCGCCGGATGGCGTTCATGTTGGCCTGCGGTCGCGGATCGAAGAAGCTGATCGCGCCGGGGTCAAGGTCGGCCCGGCCCGGCATCTCGCGCCGCGACTCGGGCACCTGTACATAATAGGTGCCCGACAGCCAGGAATAGGGGTGGTTGTGCAGGTTGTGATAATCACCGAAGCGGTTGATATTGGCCCAGCCCTGGACGTGGAAGTCCAGCTCGTAGTCGATCCCGGTGGCCCCGGCATAATCGGCCACGCAGCGCCGGATGCAGGCCTCCAGCCATTCGAGCACGGGATGACCGGTCGCGAACAGATTGCCCTCCAGGTAGTCGGTGGTCAGCTCCGGATTGGCCGAGTCCAGGCCGGTGATCAACTCCATCAGGACCGGGTTGGCACGCTCGTGGCCGGGCAGTCGGTGATTCAGAAACAGCGTCGGCCACAGTGGCCGGATCTGTGGTCGATCCTGGATATCGTCCATGCTCATGGCTCGAATTTTCGCCCAAATGTCATGCGTTAAAGACTCAGCACGCCGACCAGGCAGGTCACTGCCCGGCCAAGCAGTTCGACCCGGTCACCGCGCAGGCGGCAGTCGACCCGGCCGCCGCGCGACGAAAGTTGCCGGGCGCGCAAGTCCGTCCGTCCCAGGCGAGCGGCCCAGTATGGCGCCATCTGGCAGTGGGCGGAGCCTGTGACCGGGTCTTCGTCGACCCCCAGTTTGGGAAAGAAGCAGCGGCTGACGAAGTCGCAGTCCGCGCCTGGTGCCGTGGCAATCACGCCGCGCCCTCCCAGGCGAGCCAGGGCGGCGAAGTCCGGACGGAGTTCGGCCACCTCGCTCGCGTTCGCAAACACCGCCAGATGGTCGGGCCCGGTCAGTACCTCGGCCGGTTTGCGCCCACCGAAGCCATCAATCAGAGCACCGGGAATGGCAGCGGGGCTGGAAACAGCCGCCGGGAAATTCATGCAGTAGCCCGCCGCCTCACGGCATACGCCCAAAGGGCCACTGCGGGTCTGGAATTTAAGGCTGGGCGAGGCATGACCGCGATGCGCATACAGAACGTGCGCAGTGGCCAGGGTGGCATGACCACACAGGTCAACTTCGGCTCGGGGCGTGAACCAGCGCAGCCGGAACCCATCGCCTTCGGCGACAAAAAATGCGGTCTCCGAGAGGTTATTCTCCGCTGCGATGGCCTGGAGCACGGCATCATCAAGCCAGTCGTCCAGCGCCACCACTGCGGCAGGATTACCCTCGAACACGCGCTCGGCGAAAGCGTCGACCTGGAAGAAATCCAGCTTCATGAAAGCGGCTGCGCCAGGCGTTCGACAATCCCCTCCAGCATGCGCTCGCAGCGCTCGAGCTCGGCAATTTCGATGAACTCGTCGGGCTGGTGGGCCTGGTCGATCGAGCCCGGGCCGCAGACCACGCTGGCAATCCCGGCGCGCTGAAAACTGCCGGCTTCGGTGGCAAACGCGACTTCACCGCTGCCGCCCGGGCGCACGCCGGGCAGGCTCCCCACCCACGCCTCGCCACGCTGGCCCGGATCCGGCACCAGTGGCGGCACCCGGGCCAGGGTGTCGATGGCGATGTCGGCCTCGGGCGCGAATTCACGCAGCGCAGGCAGGACTTGGTCACGGGCAAAGGCGCGCACCTGCTCAATGATCTCGTCGGCATCCTCGTCGGGCAGCGCCCGGTACTCCCACAGGAAATCACACTCGGCCGGCAGGATGTTGACCGCGTTGCCACCCCGGACCAGGCCCACCTGGACAGTTGTCCAGGGCGGCTCAAAGCCGTTGGCGCCGGCCGCAGCCCGTTTTTCCTCGCCGATCCGGTAGAGTTGATCGATCAGCCGGCCGGCGGCAAGAATCGCACCCGCGCCGCGGTGCGGCTGGCTGGAATGGGCCGCCTTGCCGGTGATGCGGGTGCGGAACACGTTGATCGACTTGTGCGCGCGGATGATGCGCATGGTGGTCGGCTCACCGATGACGGCATAGGCCGGGCACGCGCCGGCGGCCACGGCATCGTCGATCATCCGGTCCACCCCCAGGCAACCGACCTCTTCGTCGTAGGACAGGGCCACGTGGAGAGGCTGGCGCAGGGCAGAAAGATCAGCCCGTCCAAGGACCGCCAGAATGCCAGCTGAAAACCCCTTCATGTCAGCTGTCCCGCGACCGTACAGGCGGCCTTCACGGTGCGTGAGCTGGAAAGGATCGCTGCTCCAGTCCTGGCCTTCGACCGGCACCACGTCGGTGTGACCCGACAGGACCACGCCGCCGCTACCTTCGGGCCCGAACGAGGCCCAAAGATTGGCCTTGCGCCGGTCATCGCTCCAGGTTCGGCGACAGCGTGCCCCCAACCCGACCAAACGCGTCTCGACCCAGTCGATCAGGTCCAGATTCGAATCCCGCGATACCGTGGGAAAGGCGACAAGACTGGACAGATAATCAGCGACGGTATTCATGTTCTCAGAAGGCTAGCACAGAGCGGCATGCCTGGCCGACATGCCGCATCGGCAAACAAGAAAGTACACTGCGATCCATGACCGACCCTGCCAACCTTGCCGAAAACGCCCAGCCCTATGAGTCCAACCGCTATGCGGCCCTGGTCCTCAACCTCGGCCGCGCCCTGCTGCACGTCGGTTCGCCGGCCCACCGGCTGGAGGATGCCATGCAGATCATGGCGAGGCGACTGGGCCTGCAGGCAGAGTTTTTCTCCACCCCGACGGCCCTGATCGTCTCGCTGGGCGATGGCGAAAAACAGCGCACCTTCCTGGCCCGCTCAGCGCCGGGCAGCGCAAACCTGGCCAAGCTGGCCGATCTGACCGAGGTCATGGAGCAACTGGCCGCCGGGGAACTGAGCCCCGAACAGGCCGACCAGCGGGTGCGCGAAATCGATCACGCGCCGCCGCTGTATGGCTACTGGCTGCAACTGCTGGGGTTCACGCTGCTGTCGACCGGTATCGCACCGCTGATCGGCGGCAACTGGCGCGAGATGCTGCTGGCCCTGGTGCTGGGCACGCTGACCGGGCTGATTGTCCTGTGGCTGGGGAAGCACGTCGAACGCGCGCGCCTGATCTCGCCGCTGGCGGCTGCCGTGACCACCTTCCTGGGCATGCTGTGGTGCCACCTTGATCCGACCACAGCCCTGCTACCGGGGGTCATCGCCAGCATCATCGCGCTGCTGCCCGGCATGAACCTGACCACCGCGGCACGCGAACTGGCCACTGGCCACCTGGTATCCGGCTCGTCGCGACTGGCCTATGCGCTGATGGTGTTTGCCCTGCTGGCGATGGGCCTGGTGATGGGCGGGCTGGCCGGACAATGGCTGATCGGACCGCCGGATCTGACGGCTTCGGCCCATCCCCCGGCCTGGCTGCCTCCCCTCGGCGTCGCCCTGGCTGCGCTGGGCCTGATGATGCTCAACCAGGCCCACCTGCGCAACTGGATCTGGATCCTGCTGGCCTGCGCAATCGCCCATGCCGGGTCACGGGTGGGTCTGTTGATCGATGCACCCGTTTTCGGGGCCTTTATCGGCGCGCTCGCAGTGGGGTTGTCGGGCAACCTGTTCGTCACCCTGACCGGCCGACCAGGCTCGATCATGCACCTGCCCGGCCTGATCCTGCTTGTTCCGGGCAGCATCGGCCTGCGCAGCCTGACCACGCTGCTGGCCGATGACGTCGTCTCGGGCATCGAAACCGCCGTGATGGCGGGTATGATTGCCCTGGCGCTGACCATTGGCATGATCCTGGCCAGCGTCCTGTTGCCGCCGAAAACCTCTTTATAGCAAAGCCATGGCCATCGACATCTGCAAACCGCACAACAAAAATCTGGAAGAAGCCCAGGGGATCGCTGATGACCTGGCCCGCGACCTGGCCAGCAAGTTCGCCATCCACTATGGCTGGGATGGCGACACGATTCATTTCGAGCGCTTCGGCGTGCACGGTGAAATTGCCGTGACCGAGGAAGTCGTGCACGTCAAGGCACGCCTGGGCTTCCTGCTCAGCGCGCTGGAATCGCGGGTCGAGGCCGAAATCCACCGCTACCTGGACGAGCATTTCGCCTGAGCGAGATCAGCGGCTCAGTCCCTCGAGATAGCGCCGGCCCTGCTGCATCAATTCGGTAAAGGCGCTTGCATCGTCGGCATCACTGGCCAGTGACAACAGCTCCACGGCTTCGACCAGGGCCCGGCGGGCCAGTCCGCCGTGGGCGTTCAAACGCTGGATTTCATGGTAGAGATCGGGGTTTTCGGCCGCCACATCGCGGGCAATCTCAAGCTGGCGCTTGAAGGTGGTCGATGAAATCCCGGCCAATTGACCGGCTTCGATGCCGGAGCGGACCAGGGCGGTGAAAAACGCGATGTTCAAGGCATGCGACAGGCCCAGAACCAGCGCCATCAGCCGGTCGTGCTCATCCAGTGCCACCTCGACGACTTCGGCCATGGTATCGATGAACAGGGCGCCGGCAGCCTCGACCGCCGTGCGATTACCCACGTCCATCAGCAGCACATGACGACCCGACAGCAAGCGGGTATCCGGGCCGAACATCGGGTGAATCGAACAGATGTTCAGGCCAGCCCGGGCGGCTGAACGCAGGGCTGGAATCAGCGGCGACTTGATCGAGCCGACATCGAACACCAGCCCGGGAACCCGGCGATCTGCCAGCGCCTCGATGATTGCGGCGCTGGCCTTCGGGGGGGTGGAAACGACAACCAGTTCGACATCCAGCGGCGCCTCGCGCCAGTCCCGGTAACTGTCGGGCAGCGACTGATCGACGGCCGGATCGGCCACCACGACGCCGTAGCCCTGAGATTCCAGAAAGGCCACCAGCCACCGACCGAGCAGCCCGGCACCACCGATGACCAGGGCCTGGCGGCCTTCGCCGCGACCAGCCGCGCGCACCCGATCCTGCTCCTGGCGGGTCAGCGAGGCATCGATCAGCCGCTTGAGCAGATCCTCTGCCACATCCGGGTCCAGGCCGCGCTGTTCGGCCCGCGCACGAACCCGGTCGAGCACTTCGCGTTCGCGCCGGAAATCGCGCACCTGGCGGCCGGTCCCCTGCTTGATCCGGCCAATATCGGCGACGATGCGCTGGCGCTGCGCGGCCAGGTCGACCAGTCCGGCATCGACTTCGTCGAGTTCCTCGCGCAGCGCCTTCAGGCGCGGATCGATCGAATCGGCACCGGCCATCAGGCGCGGCTCATGAATTCACCGGTCTCGGTATTGACCTTGATCTTCTCGCCCGGGGTAATGTAATCGGGCACCATCACGTCGACACCGGTCTCCAGCCGGGCCGGCTTGGCCGAGCGCGACGCGGTCGCTCCCTTCATCACCGGCGCCGTATCGGCCACTTCCAGGACCACCGACTGGGGCAGCTGAATGGCCACCGGCTGGCTGTCGATGATCAGCACATAGATCCCATCCTGGCCTTCCAGCAGGTAGTCGGCGGCATCGCCGACATCTTCGGCCGAGAGCACGTACTGGCTGAAGTCCTCGCCGTCCATGAACACGAAGCCGTCGGCATCGCGGTAGGAGAATTCGCTCAGGCGCCGGACCAGGTCGGCTTCCTTGAGCACATCATCGCCCTTGAAGGTCAACTCGCGCTTGTCGCCGCCGGGAATGGATTCGAGCTTGAAACGATACAGGGTGCCGCCGCCACGGGCGGTGGGAGCGGAGCGGTCGATCTGGCGCACGGCATAGACCGTGGCATCGTGTTCGACCACCTGGCCGCGCTTGATTTCGGCAACTCGGGGCATGGCGGACTCGGTATCGGGCAGGGAAGTTGCGAAATTATAGGCAAACCTGGCGGGCATGATCCGCTATTCTTGCCGCCCATGAGCACCGGCACCCGCAACATCCTTGCCCGCAGCTTCTGGGTCAGCCTGATCAGTCTGTTCGTCCTGCTCGCGGCCGCCTGGTTCGGCGGACGGCTGTGGCTGGCCCAGTCGCAGATGCCCTACGCGGGCCAGGTTCGGGTCGAAAGCCTGGGCCATCAGGTTGAAATCCTGTTCGACGACCGCGGCATTCCACGAATTCACGGCCAGACCGATCGCGATGTGCTGATAGCACTGGGCTGGCTGCATGCCGGGGAAAGACTGTTCCAGATGGAACTGATCCGGCGCATGGCCGCCGGCGAACTGGCCGAACTTTTCGGTCCTGCGGCCATCGAGCTTGATGTCCTGCATCGCGGTTTCGGCTTTGCCCGCCGGATGGCGGAAGACCCGCCACAGCTGGATCCCGCGACCGCTGACCTGCTCGATGCCTACCTGGCCGGGGTCAACCAGCGCATCGCAACCACCGATCGACTGCCACCCGAGTTTGTTGTGCTTGGGCACCGGCCCAGACCCTGGACCCGGGCCGATGTGCTGAGCATCGCCTACTACCAGACCTTTTATCCCCTCACCCTGGTCCAGCAGATCCGCGATGCCTACCTGGCCGTGACCGAAAGCTTCGGTCCCGAGGCCGGGAGGTGGCTGGAACAGCTGACTGCCGGCGGCATGACCACGATTCCCGCCCTGCGCCTGACCGAAGCCTCCAACACCTGGGTGATCGCACCGCAGCACTCGACCAGCGGCGCGGCCCTGCATGCCTCGGACCCACACCTGGAATTCAACACCGCGCCTGGCCTGTGGTATGCCGCCGGGCTGCACTCGGAGGAGTCACTCGATGTCGTCGGCGTGACCGCGCCCGGCCTGCCGTTCGTGGCCATGGGCCACAATGGCCGCATCGCCTGGGCGTTCACCGTGGCGCCGGTCGACCTGTTCGAGCTGTATCGCCTCAAGCGCAACCCGGACCAGCCCGATCGCGTCCTCGGTCCCGAAGGCTGGGTCAGCCTGCTGGAACGCGAAGAACGCATCACTGTGCGCGGCCAGGAAACAGCCCAGGTCCAGACCTACCAATATGCGCCGTTCGGCAAGGTCATCGAGGCCAATGCCAGCGAAGTGCTGGTCCTGGGCTGGGCCGGCTTCGAGCTGCCGATCGCACCGCTGATCGGCCAGGGACTGGCGATCAACCGGGCCGAAAACTTTGCCCAGTTTCGGGCCGCTGCCGGGGACATGGGTGCGTTGTCGGTCAACTGGAGCTATTCCGACCGCAACGGTCATATAGGCTACGTACAGTCCACCCCGGTCCCTGTGCGCGAGCATCGGGAATTCTTCCGCGTGCTCGACGGGGCCGATCCGCGCTATCACTGGCGCGGCTTCCAGCCACCGGCAGCGCGGCCGTTTGCGCTCGACCCCCCACAGGGCTGGCTGGCCAATGCCAACAACCTGGCGGCCGGAACAGACTGGCCCTATGCCCTGCCCGGTTTCTACTACCAGGACCGAATCCGCCGCGCCACCGAACTGCTGACCAGCCAGGAGCGCTTCGACCAGGCCGACATGACCCGCTTCCAGCTCGATCAGACCTCCGACCGCGCCATGGCCTTCAAGGACTGGCTGGCCGAGACCGCCGAGCGCAGCGGGCGCAGCGTGATCGCCGATGACCTGCGCCGCTGGGACGGCGACATGCGGATCGAATCGGATGTTGCCGGCCTGTTCGCGCGCTGGTGGGGTTACCTGCCACGCGCGCTGTTCGACTCGAGCCACGAATCCGCTCGCCCGGACTGGCGCACCCTGCGCCCGCTCACCGACCGCTGGCTGCGCGATGGCGAAACTGCACCCGACCTTGCCGCCCGTGACCGCGATGAAGCCGCCGCCCTGGCGCTCGACGATGCGCTACGGGCCGGTGCCCGACCGCTGGGGATGATCCAGACCCTGCACGTTCGCCACCCGCTGGCCCGGTCCGCGCTGCTCGACCGCTGGCTGAACCTGAGCCGTGGCCCGTTTCCCTTCGGCGGCGACAGCGCCAGCCTGAACGCCACCTTCAGCCGCTTCGATACCGAAACCGCCAACTGGCAGGCCCGGGCCGGGGCCTCGATGCGCTTCGTGCTGGACTGGAATGATCCCGACAGCTTCACCCTGAACCTGGCCATGGGCCAGTCCGGCAACCCCTTCAGCCCCCATTTCGACAGCTTCCTGGGTGATTTCCTCAACGGCGAACCCTGGACCGTGCCGTGGTCCCGGGAGGCGATAGAACGCACCACGGCCAGCCGCATAACCCTGGTTTCGCGCTGAAAAAGCAGTCCCGCCGGCTCAAGGATCCGCATAGCCCAGCGCTGTGCCCGAGCCCGGGCAAACGCTATAAAATCGGTTCGTGTCAATCATCCTTTCAAGTCACATCGTTTCTGGATATTCCAGCTTCGGGCCGCCGCCGGTGGCGTGGTTTGAGCTGAATAGACCGCTGCTGGAAGCAGCGATCAAGCGGGCCGATGAGCTGGATAGGCGGCTGGAACAGTGCGGTGTGCGGGCCATCGGACAATCAGCGACTGATCGTGAAGAACCGATGGAGTTTTTCGGCCGCCTGGTGGCCTGCCTGCTCAAGGCGGCCGGCCATGGCGCGGGCACGACAACCGTCGAGCGGCGTTCGTGCCTCTGGGCAATTGCCCTTCCGGTGGAGGAAAGCCTGAGCGCGCTGCGGGCCGGGGAACTGGCTGCAGAACTGCTGTCCATCGACACAAACTCAGAACCTGACGATCTGCTCGACCGCGCAGCCGCTTTCTTGCGCTTTGCATCCGCGCGGACCCTTGATGCCGATGCAAAGCTGGTGCGCGAGGCAGCCCACGCTGCCGGCCTGCCGACCTTTTGGCTTGACCAGGAGCCTTTCGATCCGTCGCCGCCGGACCGTCCGATCCGCGTGGGCCTGCTCCAGCTTGGCCATGGATGTCGTCGTCGCCTGGTGGCCGGGGCCATGCCGGAAGGTGCCAGCGAACACCTGCTGGAATCCATTCGCTGCCGGGCCGAGCTGATGCCGAGACTGGCGCAGGCCGGCCTGCCCTTGCCACGGCAGGATTTGGAATTTGGCAACCAGAACTCTGCCCGGCGGGCGATCCGGGCCGCCGAGCGCCTGGGCTATCCGGTGGCGGTTCGGACGCTGTACAAGCCGCGGTTTCCCCATCTTTCAAATACGCCCGATACGCTGGGCCCGCTGCACCGCTCCAGTGAAGTCGCGGCGGCTTTCGATGTCCTGGCCGGCCCGCATCGACGGGTCTGGGTCGAGTCCTGGCCACCAGGGCAGCACTATCGCTGTCTGGTCATCGGCGGGCGGCTTCGAGCCGTCTCCAGCGCGCCATATACCGAGGATGTCCTCGACCGGATCTCCCAACCGATCCGCGAACTGGCCGAGCGCGCCGCGGCCGTGTGCAAGCTGCCCGTTCTGGCCGGCGTAGACATGGCCGTCGTCGACCCGGCCGGGCCGGCCGAAGCAGCTAACTGCGTGATCACTAACGTGCTGCCGGATCCTGACCTGATGCGCCATGGCGACCATGCCAGACGCAGGTCGATAGCCGCTTGCCTGGTTGACACCCTGTTTCCCGACCGCCAACGAGCGCGGATACCGCTCGTGGCGGTTACCGGAACCAACGGCAAGACCACCACCTGCCGCATGCTCGCTCGCATTCTGGCACAGGCGTTCGACGCGGTCGGCCTGGCCACCACCGAGGGCGCTTTCCTGGGCGGCGAGCGTATCATCGACGGCGATGTGGCCGGGGTCACGGGAGCCGCAATGGTGCTGGCCGACAACCGCACTCGCGCGGCGGTTTTGGAGACGGCTCGCGGCGGCCTGCTCAAGACCGGCACCGCCTTCGACCACTGCGAAGTGGCCACCTGCCTCAACGTTAGAGCAGACCACCTGGGCGTAGACGGCATCGACAGCCTCGAGGCCATGGCCGAGGTCAAAGGACGCCTGATCGGCCGCGCCACGCGGTCGATCGTGCTCAATGCTGATGACCCGTTGTGTCTGAACATGCGCGCTCGCGCGCGCTGCCGGCACCTGGTACTGGTTGCCAAATCCGGGCAGCATCCCGAACTGCTGGCCCATCGCCGCCAGGGCGGAAAAGCCGTCTTCGTCGACCGGCGTTCGGATGGTGACTGGCTGATACTGGCCCGGGGCGAACAGCAGTCGCCGCTGATGGCTCTGGCTGAAATTCCAGCCACCATGGAAGGCTTGCTGGAAAGCAACTGCTTCAACGCACGCTTCGCAGCAGCCACCGCCTGGGCCCTCGGCATCGACCCGGCGCGCATCCGCCAGGCGCTTGCCGGCTTTAGCAACTCCACTGCCGATAACCCGGGTCGCTACAACTTCATTACCGGCTACCCGTTCACGGTATTGAGTGACTTTGCCCAGAATCCTGACGGCGTCGAGCGCGTGCTCGAAGTAGTTGATCGACTGCAGGTATCGGGCCGGGTGCACCTGGTCTGCATGACCATCGGCGCGCGCCACCGCTGCCACATCGATGAGCTGGCCGGTGCATTTGCGCAACGCTTTGCCACCATCACGCTCAGCGGCTACACCGGCTACATCGAGCGTAATCCTGAGTGGGCCGGTCCCAACCCGCAGCAAAAGATGCTGGACTACTTTCGCCAGAAAGTACTTGCCGCAGGAGCTTTGCCCAGCCAGGTCACGACATTCGCCGACCGGGCACAGGCCATCCGGACCGGATTGGATCAGGCAGTCAACGGCGATCTTGTGCTCGTGCTGGCGCCGCCAGAGGTCGCGCTGGCGGTCTTCGAGCCTCAAACCGCGCTGACCAGGAGATCAGACCGCAATGATCGACAACGCCCTCAATCAACTACTTCGCATCAACCCTGAACCCTACGTGTTCTTCGACGATGCGGCGGTGCACGCGGCCCTGACCGCTGCACCTGCGGCCTACCTGGACCATCTTTTGGCGGCTCTGAAGGCCATTGCCCGCGGCGATGCGCAACTCGAGTTGCCGGCCAAGTCAGTGTTCATCGATCCCGGAGAGCGCTCCGATTTCAGGGTCATGCCCTGCGTGGTTCGATTCCCGGATCGGGTTCGCAAGACGGTCAAGATCATAGGCACCAATTGGCCACGGCAGATCGTGCCCGGTGAAATCAGTGTTGGCAAGGCGTTTGCCCTGCACAGCGCCGAAAACTTCATCGAGGCCGGCTTTGCCGGCTGCATTCTGTCCTCGGCGCGCACCGGTGCCTGCGCGGTCACGGGTCTGCGCCTGCTGTTGCCCAACTGTGAAACCCTGGCCATCATCGGCGCCGGTCGGGTCGGCTTCTACACGGCCTGCTATGCTGCCACGCTGGATACGGTCCGCCGGATCGAATTCAGCGACCGCGCCCCGGGCCGGGCGCACCTGGCCGCCGAACAACTCTCCCTGCACAATCCGAAACTGGAAACGGGCACGTTCGAGGCCGCAGATCTATCCAGCCGGCCCGACGCGCTGGTCCTGGCTACCGACAGCGAGTCGCCGCTGTTTGACGCCTCCGATTACCAACCACGCATCGTCATCAGCGTCGGCGCCGACACCGACTGGCAACGCGAACTCGATCCCAAGGTGCTCGCTCATTACAATGTCTGTGTAGACACCCATGACAGCAGACACTGGGGCGATCTCAAGCGCTTCGACTCCGAAAGCCTTCTGGATCGGCACCGCATCGTCGATCTTGGCCATCTGTTGCAACATCCGAAAGATTGCCCCGAACCGGTGCTGTTCATCTCGACCGGCTCGGCCCTGTTCGACAACCTGACCATCGACTACCTGCTGACCGCCCACTGGTGTGACCCGGAGGCTTCAGCGCCGCATCGCAGATAGCCAAGCTGGCGAGAACGGGCCGACGCTGTGCACTCAAAGCCACGACTCGCCCGCTTCGTTGGGTCGGATTGTCGGTTCCGGCAGAGTGCATGACAATGCCACTTAAGGAACTCTTGTGTGACTGGCTGTTTGCCCTGATCGTTGTCAGGCCGCCGACGACGACCAGGGCCTGCTGGAACAAGCGCGAAGCCAATACCCGCTGTTTCGGTTCTAGTCGTCGCGAAACAGGCCCGCGTCATCGCATACTCCAGCCCCTCGTCGATGCCCGCCAGGCTGCCCTGGCCCTGATCGACCGGCTGCGCTGGAACATGGTGCGGGCGCGCGCCCGAGTTGCCCGGTATACACTGCGCTGGAAAAGCGACCGCTGACCGAACTTTCTGCGCGCATGACCCACGACCCTCGCCTGGATTCCCTGCCGCCGCCACCGACCTATCGTTGGGTGGTGCTGGTGTTCGTCAGCCTGGCGATGTTCGGTAATTACTACGTCTACGACGCGCTCGGGCCGGTCATCGACCTGATGCGCGAACAGCTTGATTTTTCCTACCAGCAGATCGGCTGGCTGTCGACCGGCTACAACCTGGCCGCGCTGACGATCCTGCTGGCCGGCGGCGTGATCATCGATCGCTTCGGTACGCGGCGGGCCATTTTCGTGTTTGCCCTGGTCTGCCTGGCCGCCGCCGCACTGACCGCGCTGACCCCCCGCTACGAGACCATCCTGGCCGGCCGCGTCATGCTGGGCCTGGGTTCGGAACCGCTGATCGTGGCCGCCACCACGGCGATTGCCAAGTGGTTCAAGGGCAAGGAACTGAGCTTTGCCTTCGGCATCAACCTGTCGATTTCACGCTTCGGTTCAACCACCGCCGACTGGTCGACCGGTTTCGCCACCCCGCTGTATGCCAACTGGCAGGACCCGCTGTGGCTGGCCACCGCGGTGTGCGGCATCACCGTGACCGCCGCCCTGCTCTACTGGCTGATGGAGAGGCGGGCCGAGCGCAACTATCAGCTTGGACCAGGCGGCGACCACGAGAAGCTGAGCGTCCGTGATCTGTTCGCCTTCAGCCCGTCTTACTGGTACGTGGTCGCGCTGTGCGTGGTGTTCTATTCCACCGTGTTTCCGTTTCGCACCTTCGCCATCGACTACTTCCAGCAGGCCCACGGTCTGGAGCGCCAGGCCGCCGGCCTGCTGTCGAGCCTGTTGCCGCTGGCGGCCATGTTCATCACGCCGATCTTCGGGCTGTGGGTCGACCGGGTCGGCAAACGTTCGTTCTTCATGGCCACAGGTTCGCTGGTCATGCTGCCGCTGTTCCTGATCGTCACCTATGCACCACCCGGCCCGGACATGACGCTGACCGTGCCGTTCGTAGGCTCGGGCCAGGTGCCGCTGACCCTGCTGATCGTGATGCTGCTGCTCGGCGCGGTGTTTGCCCTGATTCCAGCCGTCATGTGGCCGTCGGTCGCCTACATCGTCGACGAACGTCGCCTGGGCTCGGCGTACGCGATGATGACGCTGTGCCAGCAATTGGGCTGGGCCATTGTTCCGCCGATCATCGGCCTGCTCAACGACACCTTCAACGCCGCACCCGACAATCCGGCCGGCTACGCGGCCGGCATGTGGTTCTATACCACCCTGGCTGCCCTGGGTCTGCTGTTTTCGTGGTTGCTATACCGCTCCGAACGCGGCCCGAATGCCCATGGCCTGGAAACCATCACCACCCGTCATCCGCTGCCGCAGGTGCATGACCGAGTGTAGAAGATCGCGCCTGAAACATAAGGTTTTGGGTGAGCGCGCAAACCAGCTGCTGCATGCGGCAGATGCGCAGGGGCATTTGCCAAAATGGATTCTGGCTGCGCACAATAGTACCGACACCAGATTTTCCGGACCCTCCGCAACATGCCTTTTCTTTCCCCCAGGCTCTGGCCTGTTCTTGCAGCGCTGCTCTGGTCGGTCCAGGCGCCGGCCCAGCCCGACCTGACCATCGAGCGCATCTTCGCATCACCCGATCTGACGGGAGCCAGCCTGCGTCAGGCCGAGCTGTCACCGGCCGGCGACCGGGTGACCTTTCTGCGCGCCAGCGAGGAAGACCGCGACCGCCTCGACCTGTGGGAATACCACATCGCCGATAAGCAAACCCGCCTGCTGGTGGCTGCCGACAGTATCGTCGCCGAGGAAGGAGAACTATCCGCTGCCGAGCAGGCCCGGCGGGAGAGGGCCCGGATCTCGGGCTTGAGCGGCATCGTCGAGTACCGCTGGTCAGGCGATGGTCGCTACCTGATCTTTCCCCTGGACGGCGATATCCACTTGCTTGATCTGGCGGCCGAAGAGCACCAGGTCCGCCAGGTCACTGACGCCGCGGCAGCGGATATCGACCCGCGCATCTCGCCCGACGGGCGCTTCGTGGCCTTTGTGCGCGAGCGCAACCTATGGGTGGCGGATCTGGAATCGGGCGAGGTCCGTGCGCTGACCGAGGATGGCGACGAGGTCGTGGCCAATGGTCTGGCCGAGTTCATCGCTCAGGAAGAAATGGACCGCTCGCGCGGGTTCTGGTGGTCGCCCGACAGCCGCCGGATCGCGTTCCTGCGCACCGACGAGTCGGCCATCGCGCCAACCCGCCGCTACGAGATCGAAGCTGATCAAATCACTCTGGTCGAGCAACGCTATCCGTTCACCGGCACGCCCAACGTCAGCTACCGCCTGGGCGTGATCGACCTGGCCGATGACAGCACCCGCTTCATCGACCTGGGCGCAGATGACGATATCTACATCCCGCGCGTTGCCTGGCTGCCCGACGGCGAGCGTGTGAGCTTTCAGCGCCAGAGCCGGGACCAGCAAACCCTGGAGTTGGTCGTCGCAACGCTTGACGGCGGCCCTGCGCAGGTGGTTCTGACCGAGACTTCTGACACCTGGATCAACCTGCACAACGACCTGCACTTCCTCGATGGTCTCGATGCCTTCATCTGGTCGTCCGAGCAAGACGGATTCCGGCATTTGTACCTGCATGACCTGGACGGTGGCCTGATCCGACGCCTGACCGCCGGGGATTGGGCGGTTGACGAACTGGTCGGGGTGGACGAAGAACTCGGGCTGGTCTATTTCACCGCCGCGGAAGTTTCACCGGAAGAAAAACATCTCTACCGCCAGTCCCTGCTGACCCGAACGCCTGAAAACGTCACCCGCCTCTCGCGCCGGCCGGGCTGGCACGAGGTGACCATGGACCGCGCCGCCCGGGTCTATGTCGACACCTATTCCAGCACCCGGCAGCCCCAGCAACTGTCCTTGCACTCGGCCGACGGAGAGCGCCTGGCATGGCTGGTCGAAAACCAGCTCGATGACGACCATCCCTACGCGCCTTACCGGGCCGCCCATCAAGCCACCGAGTTCGGCCAGTTGATCGGCCCCGATGGCCAGGCCCTGCGCTACCGCATGATCCGGCCGGCCGGCTTTGATCCGCAACGGCGCTACCCCGTGCTGGTCCATGTCTATGGTGGCCCGACCCATCGCCTGGTCACCGACAGCTGGGGGCGCAGGGCGCTGATCGACCAGTATTTTGCCCGCCAGGGCTACATCGTTTTCTCACTCGACAACCGCGGCGTCGTCCGCCAGGGCAAGGCCTTTCAGGATGCAGCCCATCTCCAGCTGGGCCGGGTCGAAATCATCGACCAGATGATCGGCCTGGACTGGCTGCGCGGCCAGTCTTTCGTCGACCCTGAACGCATCGGCATCTTCGGCTGGAGCTACGGCGGCTACCTGGCGCTGATGGCCCTGGCCCAGCAGCCGGGCAACTTTGCCGCCGGCGTCGCGGTGGCCCCGGTCACCGACTGGGCGCTCTACGACACCCATTACACCGAGCGCTACCTCGGCACCCCGCAGGCCCAGCCCGAAGCCTATCGGAAGGGGAATGTACTGAGCTGGGCCGACCGGATCAGCGACCCCCTGCTGCTGATCCACCCGATGGCCGACGACAACGTGCTGTTCACCCACTCGACCATGCTGATGCAAAAACTGCAGGAAGCGCGCATCCAGTTTGACCTGATGACCTATCCGGGCGAAAAACACGGCATCACCGGCGACAACCAGCGCGTGCACGTCTACGAAACGATCGCCCGCTTTTTGCACCGGCATTTGCAATTTGAGGCCAACCCGCAACCATAACGGATTGCCCACGCACAGGACGTGAGTGAAGAGACACTTCACTGATGTGAGCATTTTGACTTCATTTTCAAGAAGTTAGATTCACTTAAGCTACACATTCGCGGCGTAGTCTCCCATCGCTGAAAGATCCCACCAGACTTTCTACTTGCTGGCTGCGCCTGTTTCCCCAAGGATCGAACAAGGCCCGTCCAGCGTCACAATGCACCGCGACTGGGAGAAATCAATGGAAGCCTTATCCTTTGGACAATATCAACTGATCTACAACGCGTTCTCGTTTGGCATTGCGGCGATGCTCGCCGCGACTCTTTTTTACTGGCTAGGCCTTTCGCAAATCGCCCCGAAATACAAGCTCGCCGTGATCATCACCGGGCTGGTGACCTTCATCGCCGGCTATCACTACCTGCGAATTTTCGCCAGCTGGGAAAGTGCGTTCACCGTCATGGACGGCAGCGTCGAACTGACCGGTGTCGCCTTCAACCAGGCCTACCGCTACGTCGACTGGCTGTTGACCGTCCCGCTGCTGCTGGTCGAGTTGATTCTGGTCATGAGCCTGACCAAATCGGAAACGATCCGCAAGAGCGTGGCGCTCGGCGGCGCAGCCGCGCTGATGATTCTGCTGGGTTATCCCGGCGAGGTCTCCGGCGGCATCGACGGCACCCGGTTCATCTGGGGCGCACTGTCGATGATTCCGTTCCTGTACATCGTCTACAGCCTGTTTGTCGGCCTGTCGGAGTCCATCAACAGCCAGCCCAGCGAAGTTCGCGGACTGATCAATCTGGCGCGCTGGGTCGTGGTTCTGTCGTGGAGTTTCTACCCGGTTGTGTACTTCCTGCCGTTTGTGATCCCCATGGATGGCGGTACCGCCACCGTCGTGATCGAAGTCGGCTACACGATCGCTGATGTCGTCGCCAAGGCCTTCTTTGGTGTACTGATCTTCATGATCGCGCTTCGCAAGTCGCAAAGCCCGGCTACGGCCTGAGACAACCAGGCTCACGGGATCCGCGCATGAGCCTCCAGGCAAATGCTCTGCACAGGCCCGGCCCGGGCGCAGGCGCCCTGCCTGCCCCCGCGCCGGCCGATGCCTTGACCCTGCTCGATCGGGTCGAGTGCCGCATGCAGGATCTCGTGTCCGGCAACCCCTCCAGCGCGGCCCAGCAGGCCGCGCTGGACCATCTTCAAGCCGGTGGCGGCCGATTCCGGGCGCGACTGGCTATCGAGGCCGGACTGGCGCTGGACGTTCAGCCGGCCGCCATCGTCGCCAGCGCCGCGTCCGTGGAACTGGTCCATAACGCCTCGCTGGTGCACGACGACGTGCAGGACCGCGATCGGCTTCGGCGTGGCCGGCCGGCCGTCTGGGCCGCGCATGGCGAGGCCGTGGCCATCTGCACCGGCGATCTGCTGCTGTCGGCGGCCTACGCCGCCCTGGCCACCTCCCCGGCAACATCGGCGCTGGCGCCTCACTTGCACAATCATGTGACACTGTTGATCCGTGGCCAGGATGCAGACCTGGGCGAAGGTCGAAACGTCGCCGACCTGGCGTCTTACGAAGCGATCGCGGCCGGCAAGTCCGGCCCGCTTTTGTCTTTGCCGCTGAGCTTTGCCCTGCACCTGGCCGGACACGCGGAGTTCGATCCGCTGGCCAAAGATTGCGGCCGCTTGTTTTCTTTGGGCTACCAGATGTTCGACGATCTGCGCGACCTGGAGGCCGACCGGGCCAGAAATGCCCTCAACGCCGTGCGCGTCGTCGAGGCTGCCGGGCAAACCGAGCCGGCTTCGATCGTGGCCAAGCGCGCCGGCAAGCACTTCGGCCAGACCGCGGCACTGGCGCGAACGCTGCCCTGCAACTCGGGTCGGCTGCTGGCCGAAACCGCGCTCAAGCTGCACGCAGCGCTGCCCTGCAAGGAGAATGCATGAATCGAGTCATCGTCATCGGTGGCGGTTTTGGCGGCATGGCGGCCGCCTTGCGGGCCCGCGCCAAGGGCTATGACGTCACCCTGCTGGATCGCTGTGCACGGCTCGGCGGGCGCGCCCAGGTGTTTGAGAAAGACGGCTATCGCCACGACGCCGGCCCGACGGTCCTGACCGCCCCATTTCTGTTCGAGGAATTGTTCGCCCTGTTCGGTCGGAAGCTTGCCGATGCCGTCGAACTGGTACCGATGGATCCATGGTATCGCTTCGAGTTCGCCGATGGCGAGCGCTTTGACTACGGCGGCAGCATGGAACAGACGCTCGCCGAAATCGGGCGGATCCAGCCTGAAGACGTGGCCGGCTACCAGCGCCTGCTGGAAGACTCCCGTCGGCTCTACGACGTCGGTTTCACCCAGCTCTCCGACGCCCCGTTCCACAGGATGGGTTTCATGCTGCGCCAGGTGCCGCACCTGGCCCGGCTGGGCGCCTGGCGTACGGTCTGGCAGATGGTCAGCCGGCGCCTGAAAAGCGACCACCTGCGCCAGGCCTTCTCCATCCAGCCGCTGCTGGTGGGCGGCAACCCGTTTGATACGACCAGCATCTACGGGCTGATTCACTTCCTGGAAAGCGCCCATGGCGTGCACTTTGCCATGGGCGGCACCGGCGCGCTGGTCGATGCATTGCACCAGCTGATGGACGATGTCGGCATCCGCGTCGAGCTCAACACCACGGTCGAGTCGATCTCCACGCAGGGCGACCGGGTGACCGGCGTGCGCCTGGCCGACGGCAGCTCGCGCTCGTGCGAGGCCATGATCTCCAACGCCGACCCGGCGCACCTGTATGAGCACATGCTGCCGAAAAGCGCCAGCCGCGCCTCGGCCCGGCTCAAGACCCGCCACGCCAAAAAATCCATGGGCCTGTTCGTCCTGTTTTTCGGCACCGATCGGCAGTATCCCGAGGTTGCCCACCACACGATCTGGATGGGGCCCCGCTACCGCGAGTTACTCGCCGATATTTTCCAGCGCAAGATCCTGGCCGAGGATTTTTCGATCTACCTGCACCGTCCGACCGCCACCGATGCAAGCTTCGCTCCGGCTGGCTGCGACAGCTTCTACGCGCTGGTACCGGTGCCCAACCTGGAGGCCGGGATCGACTGGTCGGTCGAAGGACCCAGGCTGCAGCAACGCATGGTCCAGGCGCTGTCGGCGACCATCCTGCCGGGGCTTGAGCAGCACATCAAGGCAGATTTCTTCATGACGCCGGAAGACTTTGCCGCCGACTATCTTTCGCCCCAGGGCGCGGGGTTCTCGATTGCCCCGATCTTTCGCCAGTCGGCCTGGTTCCGCTTTCACAATCGCGCCGAAGGCCCGGCCAACCTGTACCTGGTCGGTGCCGGCACCCACCCGGGCGCCGGGCTGCCCGGCGTGTTGTGCTCGGCCAAGGTCGTGGATCGACTGCTGCCCGACGCGGCCAGCCAGGGCCGGACCTCGTTTGCGCAACAACTGGCGGCACAGCCGTGAGCCTGTTCGTGGAAGGATCGCTGGACGCCGGGCGCGCGCTGCCGGCTGAAGAAACGCTGCGCCGGCACGGGCGCAGCTTTCACCTCGCCAGTCGGGTCCTGCCGCCTGCGATCCGAGCCCGGGCTGCGGGGCTGTATGCCTTCTGCCGTCACGTCGACGACCTGGCCGACACCGAGCAGGACCGTAATCGCGCCGAGCGCGAGCTTTCGCGGCTCAGAGACGACCTGGTCCGGCGATCGGCGCGCTGCCCTGACAGCGCGCGCCTGCTCCAACTGGCCGCAGAGACGGATCTTCCCCTCGAGCCTGCGCTCAAGCTGATCGATACGGTCAGCCAAGAACTGCGAGGCCAGCGCGTAGTTTCGCCCCCGCAACTGATCGACTATGCCTACGGCGTCGCCGGGACCGTGGGCCTGATGATGTGCAAGATCCTGGACGCCCGCGATCCAAGGGCCACGCCTC
>JBKHEF010000012.1:0-78042 GCA_046540955.1 Wenzhouxiangella sp. | reverse complement strand
AGGGTTCAGGGTTCAGGGTTCAGGGGTGGCGATGACGGCGAGCCGGCATAGCGGTCTGGTGTGTCGGGCGGGGCGGTCTTGAACCGGCGGTGCAACCACCAGTACTGGGCCGGGTTGAGGCGGATGTAGCGCTCGAGGAAGGCGTTGAAGCGCGCCAGGTCGGCCTCGACATCGCCGGACGGGTAGTTTTGCCAGGCCGGCTCGAAATGGACGACTACGCGACCATCGGCCTGTTTGAGGGGATACATCGGCACCACCTGCGCCCGGCCCAGCCGGACCAGGTCGAGCAGGCCGGTGGGCGTGGCGGTCGGCAGGCCGAAAAAGGGTGCAAATGCGCTGCGCCTTGGCCCGAAGTCCTGGTCCGGGGCATACCACAGCACCCCGCCTGCGCGCAGGTGCCGGACCATGGCGCGCACATCATCGCGGGCAATCATCGCCTCGGCGTAGCGCGCCCGGCCCCTGTTCTGAAAGGCCTCGAGCACCGGCTGGCGCAGTGGTCGGTAAATCGCACTCGCGGTGACACTTTCCCCGACCAGGCGCGCGCCCAGTTCGATGCAGGTGGCGTGTCCGGTCAGCATCAGCACCCCGCACCCGCTGGCCCGGGCAGCCTCGAGATGCTCCAGGCCGACCAGCTCGCCGAAGCGACGATCGAAGCGGCCGGGCCGGCACCAGGCCACGGCGGTTTCGGCCAGGCTGTCGGCCAGGTCGACGAAATGTGCCTTGCACAGTGCAGCCCGCTCGGCCGCGCTGTCCTCGGGAAAACACAGGGCGAGATTACGTTCGACCACTTTTCGCCGCCGTCCCATCAAACTGCGCATGATCGGAGCCAGCGGGCGCATCAGGGCACGGGCCAGACCCAGCGGCAGCCGGCCGAGGGCGCGGACCGGCAGCAGCAGCAAACGCAGCAGTGAATCGGACAATGCTTTCATCGGCCACATTATGCGGCCACGGGTCCCGACCGGGGCTACACTGGCCCAGCCATGCGCAGCTTCTATCGCCTGCTGACCCTTTTGCTAACGCCACTGGCCCTGTTGCGCCTGCAGCGCGGCGAGTCACGGGCCGGGCGCTGGCGTGAACGTCTGGGCCAGATCAAAGCCCTGCCCCCCGGGCAGGTCTGGGTTCACGCCGCATCGGTCGGCGAAATCAATGCCGCCCAGGGCCTGATTGCTGCCCTGCTGGAGCGGGGCGAGGCCGTTCTGGTCAGCACGATGACCGCCACCGGCGCCGAGCGTTGCCGGGTCCTGTTCGCCGACCGGGTCGAGCATCGCTATCTGGCGCTGGATAATCCGCTGGCCGTGCGCGCCTGGCTGGCCCGCGCCAGGCCGCGCGTTGGCCTGATCATGGAAACCGAAATCTGGCCGGAGTTGTTTGGCCGTTGCCGGGCGCTGAACATTCCGCTGCTGTTGATCAGCGCCCGCCTGGGTGACCAGGCGATGACCCGTTACCAGCGCTTTTCCGGACTGTACGGCCAGGCGCTGGCCGCGGTCTCCATGGCGGCCTGCCAAAGCAGCGCCGATGCTGAGCGGCTGGCCGCACTTGGCCTGCCTGAGCAATGCTTGCAGGTCACCGGCAACCTGAAATTCGACGTGCCAGTGGCCGCCGGGCTGGCCAGCGGGAGCAGATCCCTGAAAACGGCAGTTGCCGACCGGCCGGTCTGGACGGCCGGCAGCACCCGGCCCGGGGAAGAGGAGATCCTGATCGCCGCCCACCGCGAACTGTTGCGCACGCATCCGGCCGCCCTGTTGATCCTGGCGCCGCGCCATCCCGAGCGGGCTGCGAACATCGCCGGCCTGCTTGAGGCCGCACGGCTGCGCTGGTGCCGCTTCGATCGCATGCCGGCTGCAGATACTCAGGTTGTCCTGGTCGACCGGCTCGGGGTATTGCTGCAGTGCTATGCGCTCGCCCAGATCGCTTTTGTCGGCGGCAGCCTGGTGGCGGTCGGCGGACACAACCTGCTCGAACCGGCCTCCCTGGGCCTACCGGTGCTGGCCGGGCCGCATCTGCAACAGCAGGCCGAAGCCGCCAGACTGCTGAGCGCCTCAGGCGGACTGATCCGCCTGGCCGACGCCGCGAGCCTGACTGAATGCCTGAAAAGACTGATCGATAATCCTGGCGCAGCCGAACGCATCGGCCAGGCCGCCAACGCCGCCCTGGCAGAAGGCCGCGGCAGCCTGGCTCGCACGCTGGCTGCGATTGCGCCCTGGCTGGCGCCGAGCGGGCCGGAGCAGCCGGCGCCTAGCGCAGCAACTGGTTGACGCCAACCAGGTCCTGCTCGTCGAGCAACCCCGCGGCCTGGCGCAGGCGCAGGCCGTTGAGGATGAACTGGTGACGGGCATTGGAGTAGTCGCGCTGGGCCTGGAACAGGCGCTGCTCGGAAATCAGCACATCAACGATGGTGCGTGTCCCCACCTCGAATCCGGCGTTGGTCGCCTCCAGCGCGCTTTCGGCCGACACCAGTGCCTGGCGCCGGGCCTCGACCTCGCGGATGCCGGCAATCACCGCCCGGTAGGCGGTTTCGGTCTGGCGCACCACCGCCCGTTCGGCCTGGTCGAGGACATCGTCGGCCAGACGCAGGCTCTCGCCGGCCTGGCGGCGCCGCGATTGGGTGGCAAAGCCTTCGAAGATCGGAATATTTAGGGTCAGTCCGAGTTGCCAACCGTCGGTCTGGAAGGTCGTGGTGCCGATCGGCGTCTGGGTCTCGGGGTCGCGGGCGACAAACTCGTTGTTCTGATTGCGGCTGTAGGATCCGGACAGGCCCAATGAAGGCAAATGACCGGCCCTGGCGATGCGCAAGTCAGCATCGGCGACGTCCACCTGGCTGCGCTGCTGCTGCACCAGTGGGCTGGACTCCAGCGCGACCTTGACCCATTCTTCGGAGTTGGCGGGTTCGGGCGGCGACAGCGGCACGTCTTCGACCAGGCCGGCGAAATTCTCGAACCAGGTCCCGGTCGTCTCGCGCAGCGCTTCGCGCGCGTCCTCCAATGCATTCTCGGCCACGATCACGCGCGCTCGGGCGCCGTCCCAGGTCGCGCGGGCCTCGTGTACATCGGTCACCGCCGCCAGCCCAACCTCGAAGCGTTGCTCGGCCTGCTCGAACTGACGCCGCAGGGCGGTCTCCTCGGCTTCCGAGAAACGCACCGTATCCAGCGCGGTGAGCACGTCGAAGTAACGCTGACTGACTCGCAGCAGAAAGCTTTGGAAGGCTTCCTGGTAACGCGCATCGGCGGCGGCCAGTTCAGCACGACCGCGCTCCAGGCGGCCGTAATTGGCATCGTCGTAGATGCTCTGGTTCAGACGAATACTGTAATTGCGTTGGTCAACGTCGTTGGACGGGAGATCGGTCCCGCCGACACTGGACGAGGACCGGCCCAGCGTCTGCGAGGCGCTCCCCGACAACTGCGGCAGGAGCGCGGCCCGGGTCTGAACCGGAATTTCGCCGGCCACGGCCAGACGGCGCTCGGCCGCGCGCAGTTCGGCATCATTGGTCTGGGCGAGTTCATAGACACCGAGCAGGTCGACCGCGAGGGCCAGCGGACTCAGCGCCACCCCAAGAGCGAGGGCAACAGCGGATTTCTTTATCATTAGCATATTCTAATACAATTGGGGTCAGAATTCGAACGACGGGCGGTCTTCGGCGCCCAGCAGGCGAGGAAGGTCGGTCTCGAACAGGCTTTCGGTCGTCCAGCCTGTCGCTGGATGCCGGTGCAGGCATACGGCCTCCATGGCCGGACTGAAGCCGCGAACGGCAAACAGGCGCCCGCCGGGAGACAGCCAATCCAGCAGGCGCTGCGGCACGTCCGCGGCCGAACCGGTCACCACGATCCGATCGAAGACCCGACCCGGATCAAAATCAGGATCAAAAACGTCACCGCGCCGGACTTCGATGTCTGCATGACCCAGCCGCTCAAGACGGGCAGCCGCGGTATCGGCCAGTTCGGGGTGAATATCAATGCTCAGCACGCGGCCGCCCAGGGCCGCCAGGCAGGCGGCGGTAAAACCGGAGCCGGTGCCGATTTCGAGCACCGCCTGGGACGGCTGGACCGCCAGGGCCTGCAGCATCCGGCCCTCTTCGACCGGCTTCATCATCACCTGCTGCATGGCCAGCGGAAGGCGCAGATCGGCAAACGCCAGGCGGCGGTAGCGCGACGGCACGAAATCCTCGCGCGGCACGGTTTTCAGCACATCGAGCACGGCTGCATCGAGCACGTCCCAGGTCCGGACCTGCTGCTCGATCATGTTGAACCGGGCCTGTTCGATGTTCATTGACATGGCGCTATTGTACTCGCCTGTTCGTGAGGCCGGCTGTGCCGGAGGTCATGCGCGCATGCAGTAAAATCGGGGCATCGCCATGCAAGCCTTGAGGCCCAAGCCGTGAACAAACTGTCCTGCTCAACTGTCCTGCTGCTGGTGTTGTGCATGGCCGGCCCCCCGGCCGCGCAGGCCGAGCCCGGCGGCAGCGTGATCTTCGAGCAGGTCCGGCTGATCGATGTAGCCGCCAACCAGGTCTCGGCACCGATCGATCTGGCCGTCAGTCAGGGCCGCATCCTGCCGGCCGGCAGTGAACCGGAAGACGCGCTGCGGATCCCGGCTGAAGGCCGGTATCTCCTGCCCGGTCTGGCCGAAATGCACGCCCATGTGCCGCCCGAACGGGTCGGCACGCAGCCGATTCACGACACCCTGGTGCTCTACCTGGCCCACGGCATCACCACCATCCGCGGCATGCTCGGCGAGCCGGCCCACCTGGTGCTGCGCCAGCAACTGGCCGCCGGGGAGGTGATCGGCCCGCGCCTGATCACCTCGGGACCATCGTTCAACAACCGTACCATCGGCTCGCCGGCCGCGGCTGCCGAGCGGGTCCGCGCCCAGGCCGAAGCCGGCTACGACCTGCTCAAGCTTCATCCCGGGCTGTGGCCGGACGCGTTCGCCGCGATCGCCGAGACCGCCGATGCGCTGGGCATCGACTACTCGGGTCACGTGTCGGTGGCCGTGGGCCTGGATCGGGTGTTTGCCTCAAACCAGGGCAGCATCGACCATCTCGATGGCTATGGCCAGCTGCTGGTCCCGCCCGACCATCCGCTCTACGGCACTGACCCGGGCCTGTTTGCGATCCATCTGGTCGACGGCATGGACCCGGACCGCATCCCGGGGCTGGCCCGACGCACTGCCGCAGCCGGCATCGCCAACGTCCCCACCCAGAGCCTGATCGAAAACTGGGCGGTCGGCGATATCGATGCCCTGATGGCCCGCCCGGCCATGCGCTGGATCGACCGCGAGACCCAGGCTCGGTGGCTGGAGGGGATCGAGCGTGTCCGCGCCGGCTCGACCCCGGCCCAGGGTGCTCGTTTCGTCGAGATCCGGCGTGCCCTGATCCGGGCCCTCAACGAGGCCGGCGCAGTGCTGCTGCTGGGCGCCGATGCGCCGCAGATCATGAGCATTCCGGGCGATGCCATCCATCACGAGCTCGAAATCTATGTCAAAAGCGGCCTGACCCCGGCCGAGGCCCTGGCCACCGGCACGGTCAACGTGGCCCGTTATCTGGATCAGGACGAGCGCTATGGCTGCCTGCAGGCCGACTGCGTGGCTGACCTGGTGCTGCTCAACGCCAACCCGCTCGACGACATCCGGCATACGCGTGCCATCGAGGGCGTGATGCGAGCCGGACGCTGGTTTGATCGGGCCACGCTCGACGGGATGCTGGGGGAGGTGGCCGCGCGCGCTGCGGGAAAGCCGTGAGCGCAGGGCCCGGCTGGCTGGACGAGATCCGGCACGAGCCACTCGGCTACCAGGATCGACTGCAGTTGCGCCCGCTCGAGCCGATCGACCTGGTCGTCGTCCACGCCACCGAACTGCCCGACCTGGCCACGGCGCGCGAATACGGCGAACGCATCCACTACCCCGTCTCGCAGACCGGCAACAGCGGTCACTTCTACATCGACCGCGATGGCCGGATCGAGCAGTGGGTGGCGCTGGACCGGATCGCCCACCACGTGGCCGGGCACAACCAGGCCTCCATCGGCATCGAACTGGTCAACCTGGGGCGTTTCCCCGACTGGCTCGACAGCCGCCACCAGGCCTGGCAAGAGCCGATCACCTCAGCCCAGCTCACCGCCCTGATCGAGCTGGTGCAGCGCCTGCAGCGTGAATTGCCCGGCCTGAACTCCATCGCCGGACACGACCAGCTCGATCAACGCTTCGTCCTAGCCAGCGATGACCCTCGCCGCCAAGTGCGGCGCAAGCTCGATCCGGGTCCGGACTTTCCCTGGCAGCGCGTGATCGAAGCGACCGGGCTGTCAGCTCTTGGGGGGCCGTAGCGCGGCGGCGACGATTTCGCCGACGTCCGGGCTCAGACGCCCGCCGGCCAGACGCTCCAACTCGGCGTGCATCTGTTCGGCGCGACCGGCCTCATAACGGCGCCAGCGCGAGAATGCGCCGGCCAGGCGGGCGGCGACCTGCGGGTTGATCGTGTCCAGCTCGGCAACGATGTCGGCCACCTGGCGATATCCAGCTCCGTCGGCACGATGAAACGCGACCGGGTTGGCCATGGCGAAGCTGCCGATCACCGCACGCACCTTGTTGGGGTTTTTCAGGCTGAACGCCGGATGGGCCATCAGTTCCGGCAGGCGCGCAGCAACGTCCGGGTCCGGGCGGGTCGCCTGGACGGCAAACCACTTGTCCATGACCAGCGCATCGTCGGCGTAGCGCTCGGCGAAATCAGCCAGCGCAGCCTTGGCCTCATCAGCACCGGCATGGACCAGCGCGCGCAGGGCGGCGAACCGGTCGGTCATGTTGTCGGCGCCCCGGTACTGGGTGTCGGCCTGCACGCTCCAGTTGCGGTCGCTGGCCGCCGACAGCCAGTGCAAGGCAGTGTTTTGCAGCCGGCGACGGGCAATCTCGGGCCCGTCGACAGACCAGTCACGGACGACATGCAGACGCTGGTAGACGGCGTTGAACTCGGCGGTCAGGTGATCGGCCAGGTAGGTCGCCAGATCGGTGCGGGCGCGGTGGATGGCCTCCGGATCAACCATTGTGCGCTGTTCAGCCAGTTCGGACTCCGAGGGCAGTGACAGCAATTCGGCCGCCAGGGCCGGATCCAGCCCGGTATCGGTCAGGGTTGCCCGCCAGGCCGCGGCCAGCAACTCGGCGCTTGCCGGCAGCACCGCCGGCTGATCGATGGCCTCGTGCAGGATGCGCTCGGCCAGGCGCCGACCGGCGCGCCAGCGGTTGACCGCATCGGGATCGAAGCCGGCCAGCCGGGCCAGCTGCTCCAGCGACCATTCGTAGTCGAGCTGGACTGGGGCGGAAAAATCGCGCAGCAACGATGGCAGGGCATCGGCCGGCAGACCGGGGAAGCGGAACTCGGCCCGCTCCGCATCCAGCGCCAGCACAACGGTCGTGGCAGGCGCTGTTTCAGACCCGGCCAGGCGGCATGCAAGCGGCCGGTTGTCAGGATCGAGAAAACCCACCGCCACCGGGATCAGCAATGGGCCAAGCCCGTCATTGTCGGGATGGTCGGGCAGCGACTGCTCGAGGCTGAGCACCAGTTCGTTGCGCTCGGCATCGAAGTCAGTCGTGGCCCGAACGGTGGGCGTGCCGACCTGGCGATACCAGCGCTCGAACTGGCCGAGGTCACGATCGTTGGCGTCGGCCATGGCAGCAAGGAAATCATCGCAGGTCACGGCCTGCCCGTCATGGCGCTGGAAATAGAGATCGAGCCCGCGCCGGAAGCCTTCACGACCGAGCAGGGTCTGGTACATCCGGACCACTTCGGCGCCTTTCTCGTAGACCGTGGCGGTGTAGAAGTTGTTGATCTCGACGTAGCGCTCGGGCCGGACCGGGTGGGCCATGGGGCCGGCATCCTCGGGCATCTGGCGGGCGATCAGATCGGCCACGTCCTGGATGCGCTTGACCGGGCGCGAGTGCAGGTCGCTGGTGAACTCCTGGTCGCGGAAGACGGTCAGGCCTTCTTTCAGGGTCAACTGGAACCAGTCGCGGCAGGTCACCCGGTTGCCGGTCCAGTTGTGGAAATACTCGTGTGCGATGACCGCCTCGACCGCTTCGAAATCAGCATCGGTGGCGGTGTCCTGGTCGGCCAGCACGTAGCGCGCGTTGAAAATGTTGAGTGATTTGTTCTCCATCGCGCCCATGTTGAAATCATGGGTCGCGACGATGTGGTAGACGTCCAGATCGTATTCCAGCCCGAATCGCTCCTCGTCCCAGTGCATGGCCCGCTTGAGGCTGTCCATGGCATGACCCAGGCGGTCAAGGCTGTCGGGGTCGGAATGGATAAAAAGATCGACCTGGCGGCCAGAGGCGGTGGTGAAGCGATCGCTGACCGAGGCCAGGCGGCCGGCGGCGATGGCGAACAGGTAGCTGGGCTTGGGGAACGGATCGTCCCAGACCGTGTAATGTTCGCCACCGTCGAGTTCACCCTGCTCAATGCAGTTGCCATTGGACAGAAGTACCGGAAAGTCGGCGCGCGCGCCTTCCAGGCGGACGCGGAAACGGGTCATGACGTCCGGCCGATCGGGGAACCAGGTGATCTTGCGAAAACCTTCAGGCTCGCACTGGGTCAGCAGCATGTTGCCGGCTGCATACAGGCCTTCCAGCGCGGTATTGGCGATCGGTGAGATCTCGACCTCGGTCTCGACCACGGCCTGGTCCGGCACCGCACCGATGATCATCTCTTCGCCCTTGTGCCGGCGCTGATCGTGCCCGACAGCCCGACCATCGACCCGTACCGCGCGGGTGGTCAGGCCGACACCGGCCAGGGCCAGCGGCGCGCGCGGGGCATCGCTGGCCGGGTTGCGGCGCACCCTCAGGCGGGCATGGACCCGGGTCGTGGCGAGGTCCAGTTTCAAGTTCAGTTCCACCTGGTCGATCAACCAGGCCGGCGGATGATAATCGCTGCGCAGCGTGGGCTTGCCACCCTGGTCGGCACGTAAGGCCATCTGTGATCCCGAGGTCATGAAGGACCTGTAGTATACGGACTGGGCATCGGGGACTGGTCGGCATGTGGCCGACGCTTGGCACAGACATCACCCATGACCCAAAGAGGCTCGCTATGAAAATCTGGCTGCTTCGACACGCCAGCGCCGAAGTCCGGGCGCCATCCGGACGCGATCAAGACCGGCGCCTGACCGCCGCCGGCCGAGCGACCTGCCACGAGTTGCAGGCCTGGATCCGCGACAGCGGCCATCCGGTCCCTGCCAGGGTGCTGGTCTCGCCGGCCCAGCGCACGCTGGAGACAGCCCGCACCGTGCTTGGCCACCTCGATGTTCCGGCACCGGTCATCGACGATCGGCTGTGGAACGCCACCGTCGGCGATCTGGTCGCACTGCTTGATCAGGCCGATGAACCAGCCGACGCCATCATGCTGATTGCCCATAACCCCGGCCTTGAAGACCTGGCGGGCTGGCTGGGCGGCAGACTGCCGGTGGTCGGCATGAAAGCAGGCAGCCTGTGCATTCTCGACACGCCGCGTCCGCTGACCCCCGGCCAGGCATCGACCGTGGCCTGTTTTCAGCCCAGCGAGTCGAGATAAACCTGCGCCAGCGCCTCGATCCCGGCCTGATCGGTCAGGCTGAAGCGGCCGGGCAGCGGACTGTCGATGTCGAGGACGCCGAGAATGGTCTGGTCGACGATCAACGGCACAACGATCTCCGAGCGTGACGCGGTATCGCAGGCAATATGGCCTTCGAAGGCATGGACATCAGCCACACGCTGGGTCTGCCGGGTGGCCGCAGCCGTGCCGCACACCCCTCGTCCCAGCGGGATATGGACACAGGCCGGCTTGCCCTGGAACGGGCCCACCACCAGGCTGTCGCCCTCGAGAAAATAAAAGCCTGCCCAGTTAAGGTCGGGCAGCTCGTGGAAGATCAGGGCGCTGAGGTTGGCCGCATTGGCGATGCGATGGGACTGGCCGGCCAGCAGGGATCGGGCCTGCTCGACCAGGCGTGAATACGCCGGAGTCAGTTCGGTCGTGGTCATGTGCTCAGGATCGGTGGCTTCAGAGCCTGTCAGGTGGGGGCATCATCCGGCTTGCGAAAGACCAGGATACGGTTGTTGGCCGGCAGGGCCAGATCGGCCTGGGCGTGCAGGCCCCGGCGCGCAGCCTGGGCGGTGATCTCGACGGCATCACGCACGCCCATGGCCGGATCACGCAGCTTCAATGACTGGTCGAATGCCGCGTTGCTTGGCGCGGTATGGACGCCGCTGTCGTGGAACGGCCCGTAGATGATCAACTGACCCGCAGGCACCAGGACCTTGACCACACGATCGAGCAATACCAGGGTGTTGTCCCACGGCATGATGTG
The DNA here is from genome assembly GCA_046540955.1 of Wenzhouxiangella sp. GTDB lineage: Bacteria > Pseudomonadota > Gammaproteobacteria > Xanthomonadales > Wenzhouxiangellaceae > Wenzhouxiangella. The sequence goes on along the minus strand of JBKHEF010000012.1, from coordinate 67,729 downwards.
CAGGGTGTTGGCGGTAAAGACCGCATCATACGGCCCCTGCGGCCAGTCGGACGTCAGCACATCCAGCTCGATCGGGTCGGGCAGGCGGCCCCCGCCTTCACAGTCGATCCGGGCCTGAATCCCGGGCAGGTTCCCGGCCAGATCCGAGCACTGCCAGCGCACCCCCCGCAACTGGCCGGCGAAATACACCGCATGCTGGGCGGTGCCGGAGCCGATTTCCAGAACACTGCCCTGCGGGGGCAAAATATGTCTGAGCGCGTCGCGAATCGGCGCGCTATTGTTTTCCGCCGCCCTGGAAAACGGAAGTAACGTCATCAGGATCCGTTACCTGCAGCCAGAATCCAAGCAGGCAGCCCGGATGGCGCTGCCTGGCCGGATTATTCGTAGGCAGCCCGATCGTCCAGAATCGACGGCGTGACGAAGATCAGCAACTCCCGCTTCTGATCCTCGGTACCGCGACGACGGAACAAGTGGCCCAGAACGGGCACGTCACCCATCACCGGCACCTTGCTGGAGCTGAAGTTCCGTTCTTCCTGGAAAATACCGCCAAGCACGACGGTCTGGCCATTGTCGACCAGCACATTGGTTGCCAGTTCACGCGTATCGATCGACGGTACAGAACCACCACGCCCGGTTTCAAAGATTTCGCCCACGGTATCCTGCTTGATATTCAGGTCGAGTTGCACACGGTTGTCCGGCGTAATCAAGGGCCGGACCCGAAGCTCAAGAACGGCTTCCTTGAATTCGACATTCACGGCGCCAGCCTGGTTACCACCCTGGAGGGATTCAAACGGAATTTCCACACCCTGTTGAATAAAGGCTTCCTCCTGATTGGCCGTAATCAGTCGCGGGGTGGAAATTACTTCGCCACGGCCCTCTGTCTCCAGCGCACTCAATTCGAGATCCAGCAGGTAATCCGCCGCAAGAATCGAGACCCCAAGCCGGCCTGCCGGATTGGAAACCGGCAGATTGATGTTCAATCGGTCATCCAGGCCCGGCACTTCGCTGGGTAGCCGCCGTCCACCGCCCAGACGAACGGTTGAGTCCCTGGGCACCTCGCGATTGATCCCATCCAGAGCGGTCGATGACCCGGAGGTCGAATACAGCGTTCCCCCGGAGCTCTCGCGCGCAGCCGTCACGCCAAAGCGCACGCCCAGCTGATGGTTGAAGTCATGACGTGCAATCACGATGCGCGACTCGATCGAGACCTGGCGGACCGGACGATCTAGTTCGGTGACAAGACCGCGAATCTGGTCGATGTTTTCCAGGGTATCGGTCACCAGCAAGGTGTTGGTGCGCTGATCAACCGACACCGAGCCACGTTCGGACAACATGCCACTTTCCTCTCCGGCACCGGAGCGGATGATGCCGGCCAGGTTTTCGGCATTGGCATAGCTGATCGGAATCATCGCGGTGCGCAGGGGCTCAAGCGTCTGGCGATCGGCCCGGGCGCGGAGAATCTGCTGTTCGCGGTTGACGATTTCCTCGATCGGTGCAATCCAGATGACATTGCCGGAGCGGCGCATGTCCAGATTCTTGGTCTCCAGGACGATATCCAAGGCCTGGTCCCATGGCACGTTGGTCAGACGCAATGTCAGCGCGCCAGAAACCGAATCGGAAACCACGATGTTGAGATCCGAGACATCGGCGATCAGCTGGAGCACGGATCGGACCTGGATGTCCTGGAAGTTGAGCGTGATCCGGCTGCCTTCGTACTCACGCTCTTCGAAGAACTGCAATTCGCGATCCTGCTCGTCCTCGACGACCTCGGGACGCTCGACCTCGATCACGAGCCGGCTTTCGGTCTGGTAAGCCAGATGTTCATAGGCGCCGGCCACGTCAATCTGCAGACGGACATTGTCGTTGCGCTGCTCGGGTGTGATCATCTGCACCGGCGTGGCGAAATCGGCGACATCCAGACGACGGTAAAGATCCTCTGACAGCCTGGTATCGAACAGGTCGACCCGCAGGCCGCCGGTGCGTTCATCGACGGTGATGTCCACACCCGGTTGATCGAGATCGACGATCACCTGGCCGCCGCCATCGGCAGTGCGCCGGAAATCGAACGCCGTGATGGCATGGCCGTCAGCGCTGCCCGGACGGGCCCGCGAAGCGACGGGTGCGGCGCCACCGCTCTGGCCACCACCGGCGACGATCAGAGCCAGCTCGTTGCCGGCCATCTCGATTTCATAAGGCACCATCCGCGCCAGGTCAACCACCAGCCGGGTCCGATCGCCAGCACTCAGCGCCTGGTAGCTCCGCGCAGCACCACTGCCCACCGAAACACGCTGTCCGGGCACGCGGGTGGTGGTCCCGGGCAGATCGACGACAATCCGTGGCGGCTGCTCGGTGGCAAAAACCGCGGGTTCCGGAAACGGGCCATCGGTGGTCAGGATCAGGCGCACCTCGGAGCCTGCCGTTTCAACCCGCACATCGGTCAGTTCAGCCGCCTGTACCGTGGCCAGCAGCGTCAGACCGAGGATTATCAATCCGGTCAGTCCGGCTCTTCTTGTCATCACGCTTCTCCCAGTCGTCCCCGAATCGGGTCCTGCAGTGCCAAAAATCCAGCGGCTCATCGTCTTCATTCCACTCATCGGGATTCATCCATCGCAATCTGGACGCGCCGTTCGCTCCAGCCCCCGCGGCCATCCTGAACCAGTTCACGCAACTCGACCCCGTTGGCCGTCACGCTTTCGACCAGGCCGTGATTACGGCCCAGATAATTGCCTTCGGCAATCCGGTGGACCACATTCTCGTTGTCGCGGATCAGGGCATATTCAACCTCGTCAACGCGCAAGGTCCCCACCATGTCCAGGGTGTCGAGCGGGAACCCTTCCAGGTATTCGCGCTGCCGATCCGGATCGGGGCGCGGCCCGTCACCAGTGCCAGCGTCAATGTCATCGTCTTCGGCGCGGGCGGCCTGGCGCTGGAAAGGATCGCGCAAACCGGCCGCTTCGTAGGCCACGACTTCGGGCGTGGCGACCGGCGGAATGGGATCGATCGGTTCGCCGGGACGCTGGCCCTCTTCGGCCACCCAGCGCCGCAAGTCATCGCTGCCGCGGTCGCAGCCGGCCAGCACGGCGACGGCCAGCAGCAGGATCAACAACGCTCTTGAGTTCATCAGGGCGCCCCCCCGGCAACTTGCGCAGCGGCCGTCTCGGTTTCATCGAGGTAACGGTAAGTGGTGATCGCGCCATCCATGCGCAGCCGGCCACCGGAGCCTTCCACCGGCTGCAACGAAATATCCTGGATGGTCAGGATGACCACCCGCGGCAGCGACGCCACGGTGCTGACGAATTCACCGAACTGGTGGTAACTGCCGACCATACGCACGTTGATCGGCTGCTCGGCATAAAAGTCCCGGGTGATTTCAGCGCGCGGCTCGAACAGTTCGTTGTCGATGCCCGCCCCCAGCGCGGTCTGCGAGATATCGACGAGCAACTCCGCCATCTCGGTTTTGGACGGCAGCTGGCGCAGCATGGAATCCAGCATCTCCTCCATCTCGACCAGCTGGCGCTCGTAGGCCGGCAGGTTGGCGGCCTTCTGCTGTTTTTCCTGGAATTCCTGCTTGAGCTGAACTTCCACCCGTTCGCGATTTTCCAGTGTTTCACGCTGGTCCTTGATCAGAAACCAGTATCCAGCAGCCAGGATCAGGATGGCAAGAAAGGCAAGAATGACAAACTTCGCCCCGGTCGAGGCGCTGCCCAGATTGTTGAAATCAAGATCCTTGAGTTCGGACAGATCCATGCTCAGCTCTCCTCTGCCGCGTCACTGGGCGGGCCGATCATGGCCCGCAGTTCGAACCGGAAAGGCTGATCGGCACGACTTTCGCGTGATTCGATTTCGATGATGCGCAACTGCGGGTTGCGCAACCAGGTGGCATCAGAAATACGGCGCATGTATTCCGAGACCCGGGTTTCCGACTCGGTGGTACCGACAATGGTCAGATCGGAGCCGGTCTGCCGGACAGAGTTGAGGGTGATGCCCTCGGGCACCGTCTGCGCGATCTGGTTGAACAGGTGCACCATCAGGGAGCGGTTTTCCTGCAGACGCTCGATCACGTTCTTGCGGGAAATCAGGCTGTCACGGGTTTGTTCCAGGTCTTCGATGCGGGCAATTTCGCGGTCCAGCGAACGAATCTCGCCGCGCAGATAGTCGTTGCGGGCCTCCTGGCCCTCGATGATGCTGCCCATCAGCTGGTTGGAAGCGAACACCGCAGCGGCCGCGAGGGCGGCAACCGCCACGACCAGGATGATGAAATTGCGCTGGCGCTCCTGCCGCTGGGTCTCCCGCCAGGGCAGCAGGTTGATTCTCGACATCAGGCAACCCCCCTCAGCGCAAGACCGCAGGCAATCGTCAGGGCCGGACGGACCTGATCCAACTGTCGGGCGTTGATTTTCGGCGCCAGACGGACATTCTTGAGCGGATCACCCAATTCAGTTGAAATGCCCACCTCGTCACCCAGCGTTTCGGCCAGTCCTGGAATCAGCGCTCCGCCGCCGGTCAGGTACAGCGTACCGACACTCATGTAATCGCTGGAGGAGGCATAAAACTGGAGCGCGCGGCTGATCTGCTGGATGATGTTCTGGCGGAAAGGCTCCAGGACCTCGTCCTCGAAACCGGCCGGCGGCGCCTCGCCGCGCTGCATGAACCGGGCCTGGTTGGCATCCATGCCATACCGGCGCATGCACTCCTCGATCAGCAGGTTGCCGCCGAAGGAATGTTCGCGGCTGTAGATGCTGCGATTGCCCCGCAGCACGATCATGGTCGACGAAACCGCACCGATATTGAGCACCGCCAGGGTGGCGGACTCATCAATGCCTGACTGCTGGCGGACCAGATCGAAAGCGTTGGCGACCGCAAACGATTCAACATCGACCACCTGGATGGTCAGGCCAGCCAGTTCGGCCACCTCGCGACGCATGTCCACGTGCTCGGTCTTGGAGGCGGCCAGAAGAATCTCCAGCAAATCCGCATTCCTGGGCGAGGGCCCCAGCACTTCGAAATCCAGGCTGACTTCTTCGCGCGGATAAGGGATGTAGTGACCGGCTTCGACCTCGATCTGGGCCTCGATGTCGTCCTCGCTCAGATCGGCTGGCAAATTGATCATCTTGGTGATCACCGCTGAACCGCTGACCGCCATCGCGCAGCGTTTGGCCGAGGCGCCCGAGCGCTTGATCACCTGTCGCAGAGCCGTCGCGACCGCTTCCGGATCATTGATCACGCCCTCGCTGACAGCATTTTCCGCCAGCGGTTCGACGCCGAACGCTTCCAGCCGCATCGCACTGCCCGAACCCGCCAGTTGCACCGCCTTGATACTGCTGGTCCCGATGTCCACACCGACCAGAGCAGGCGGGCCCTTGCCCAGAAGCTTGCCCAGAAATCCGTTCATCTACGTCTCGTCGCCCTCGTTTACTGCGGTGCCGCGCAACGTGCCATGAATCACACTTACACGCCAAAACCCCGATGTGGAACTTCGCCCCGACCAACTATACTACCGATGGCGCCGCGTTGTCTGCGGGTCCACCACCGTCACCGGCACTTTTTTTGTCCGGCAAAGTCTTAGAAGGTCAGACAATCTCGTCCAACTGCATTCCTGAAACCCTTGTATCACAACCCATGCCCCGGTTAAAGGCCTTAATAAAGTTTTCCATCTACATGTTTTCCCTGGCTTTGCTTGCCGGGGTATTGGCAGTTGGGGCAATCTGGGTGCTGGTCGTACCTACCCTGCCGGATGTGGAAAGCCTGCGCGAGGTCCGGCTGCAGGTACCGCTGCGGGTGTTCTCCGAAGACGGCGAACTGATGGCAGAGATCGGCGAACAACGCCGCTCACCGATCGCTCTCGACGATGTGCCGGAAACCCTCCGGCTGGCTTTTCTGGCCGCCGAGGATGACCGCTTTTACCGCCATCCCGGGATCGACTGGCGCGGCACGCTGCGCGGAGCCTTGCTGTATGCCCGAAGCCTGGGCAAGGGCCGCGTACCCGGGGGCAGCACCATCACCCAGCAGGTTGCGCGACGGTTCTTCCTGAGCACGGAATATTCAGTGATCCGCAAGCTGCGCGAAATGCTGCTGGCGCTCAAGATAGAACGGGAAATGAGCAAGGACGAGATTTTCGAACTCTATCTCAACAAGGAATTCCTCGGCCATCGCGCCTACGGTATTGTCGCGGCCGCGCAGGTCTACTACGGACGCCCGCTGGCCGAACTGAGCATCGCCCAGATGGCGCAGCTGGCCGCCCTGCCCAAAGCGCCATCGCGCGACAATCCCATCTCGGGTCCGCGGCAGGCGATGATCCGGCGCAATTGGGTGATCGATCGCATGTATCACCTGGGCTATATCTCGGAACAGGCGCATGCCGAAGCGCGTGCCGAGCCCAACACCGCTCGCTACCATGGCCCGGTGGTCGAACTCAATGCACCCTGGGTGGCCGAGATGGCCCGTCAGGCACTGATCGAGCGGTTTGGCAGCGAGGAAGCCTATGCCGGTGGCTATCAAGTCCACACAACCGTTCGCTCGGCAATGCAGCGGGCGGCTGACCAGGCGGTCCGTGATGGCCTGCAGTCGTATGATCGTCGGCACGGCTGGCGCGGCCCCGAGTTCAGGCTCGAAGATGAAGTCCTTGCCGATCAGTCTGTCCTCGAGGAGCGCCTGGCTGAAATCCGTCCGGTGGCCGATCTCCAGCCGGCCGTGGTCATCGAAGCCGATGAGGCCCGTGCCGTTGTGCATGTCCGCGCCGGTGAACAGGCTGTCATCGAACTGGAAGACCTGGGCTGGGCACGACCATTCCTCGAACTCAACGCCCTCGGCGCCCGCCCTGCAGCGGTCACCGATGTGCTCCAGGCTGGCGATGTGGTCAGGGTGCGGCGCACCGGCGAAGAAGCGTGGCAACTGGCCCAGGTGCCACGTGCCGAGGCCGCCCTGGTCGCCATGGAAGCCGATACCGGCGCCATCCTGGCGATGGTCGGTGGTCTGGATTTCGCGCGCAATCAGTTCAACCGGGTCACCCAGAGTCGGCGTCAACCCGGGTCGTCGTTCAAGCCGTTCATCTATGCCGCAGCGCTGGACCAGGGTTATACCCCGGCTTCACTGGTCAACGATGCGCCAGTGGTCATCGATGATCCGTCGCTGGAGCGGGCCTGGCGGCCGACCAACTTCGGTCGACGCTTCCACGGCCCCACGCGCCTGCGCGAAGCCATGGTTCACTCGCGCAACCTGGTCAGCGTGCGATTGCTGATGGATATCGGCCTGGACTATGCCCGCGACTACATCAGCGATTTCGGCTTTGCCCGGGCCGATCTGCCGAATGGACCGTCGATGGCGCTGGGCTCGGCATCGCTGACCCCGCTGAGCGTGACCACCGCCTACAGCGCCTTCGCCAACGGCGGCTATGCCGTCGAGCCGCAGTTCATTCATCGGGTCACCGATGGTTTCGGACAGACCGTATTCGAACCGGAATGGCCGCGCATCTGTCCGGACTGCCCCGAACCCCTTCCAGCACCGGAAATCATGGAACCGGCCGACCAGATGGTGACCGGCCCGCGCCGGATCGATCTCGACCAGAGCGAAACGCCATCGGAGCCCGCAGCGGCCATGGTCGGACCGACCATTCCACCCATCGCACCGCGCGTGATCAGCGCCCAGACCAGCTGGCTGATCCACTCCATGCTCTCCGATGTGGTCAGCGAGGGGACCGGACGGCGCGCGCTGGCCCTGGGCCGTGAGGACCTGGCCGGCAAGACCGGCACCACCAACGACCTGCGCGATACCTGGTTCGTCGGTTTCGGCGGCGGCATCGTCGCCACGGTCTGGCTGGGCATGGATGACAACGAGTCCCTGGGCAGCCAGGAACAGGGCGGGCGCACGGCCCTGCCGCTGTGGGTGGATTTCATGACCACCGCCCTCGAAGGCCGCGAAGAGCGGCTACCGGCCGTGCCGGTCGGCCTGGCCCGGGCGATGATCAACCCGGCATCCGGACTGCGCGCCCGGCCAGGTGCCGCCGGGGCGATTCCCGAGTGGTTCCATGCCGACAACCTGCCGCCGCTGGAAGACGGCCGTGACCGCAACGGCGACGATGACCCGTACGACATTTTCTGACGATCGATCAAGCCATGCCGGACCGGACCATCAAGCGCGGCAATCCGCGCATTCGCCAGGAAGTGGCCGCCGAAGCAGCGCGGATCATGGCCACCGAGGGCCAGCGCTCCTACCTGGCCGCCAAGCAGAAAGCCGCCCAACGCCTCGGCGCCGGCCGCGGCGGCCTGCCGACCAACAGCGAAATCGAGCAGGCACTGAAAGACTGGCAGCATCTCTACGGTGGCGACGAACACGCCGAGCGATTGCGCGCGATGCGTCTGGCTGCCCTGGACGCGATGGCTTTCCTCGGGCCTTTCCAGCCACGCCTGGTCGGGCCGGTGCTCGAGGGCACGGCCGACGAATATTCGCGCATCTGCCTGCACCTGTTTGCTGACGACCCCGACGCCCCGGTCCGGTTTCTGATGGAACACGGCATCGACTTTGCCCAGGAACGGCGCCGAATCCGCTGGCATGGCGGTGAATACCGCGACGTCGATGTCCTGGTCGTCGAGGCTGGTGACCAGACGGTGGAAATGACGCTGATGATCGGGCGCGATGCCGTGCATGCTCCACCCAGCCCGATCGATGGCAAGCCGGTCCGGCGCATCGGGCCGGCGGAATTGACCGCCCTGATCGAGGAGAGCCCATAGCCGGCACATTCACCATCCGTTCAGGCACGTTCGCAGCACTTGCGGTACAGTCAGTGTATGGACAAGCGCGTTGCAAGGTTTGCCGTGATCCTCCTGGCCGCATTGGCGAGCAGCGCCTGCGTGACCTACCATCAACCCCGCTACGGCGCTGATGGGGTCTATTTCGACCAGACTCACCATCAGCCGCGTGCTCTCGTGGTTGCCGATCCATTGCTTTACCCCTACTGGTCGCTGGATTACTTCTATTTCAGCCGCCACTACCATCCCTACTCGGTTGCGGTCTCGGCCTTTGACCCCTGGTACTATCCCTACCCGGGCTGGTACTACGGCTACCGACCCGGCGCCGGCAGCAGCTTCAGCCTCAGCGTCGGTTTCGGCACGTATTACCCGTGGCATGGCTTTGGCTACGCCAGCTACCGGCCGTGGCGCCCTTATGCCGTGCGCTATCCGCACTACCGAGGCCACCCGTATCAGGGCCCCTCCCACCGGGTTCACCAGATCGACGAAAGGCTGCGCGCCATCGACCAGCGTGACCGGTCGCCCAGGATCGCCCGCCCGACCAGCCGGCCGGGGGCGCCCGCGGTGCGCTCGGACGCCATGCTTCGTCACCGGCTTGCCGAAGACCGCGCGGTTCATGGTTCACGTCGAGCGGCACCGACCGCGGCGCCGTCGCGCACCCTTCAGCGCCAGCCGACCACCCGCCCGGCCGCCACCCGGCGCAGTCCGGCGACCCAGCCGTCGCGCCAGCGCGGCAGCCCCACACGCACCGTGCGACCGCAGCGCCAGTCGCCACGAGCTGAACTCCGCTCTGGCGTCGATATGTCGGCCTTCAGCGCCGAGCGCCGATCAGCGCCCCGACCGTCGCCCTCGCCGCGTATCCGCGTAACCGAACCGCGCTCGCGCCCGGCGCCGGCCGCCAGAGCACCGGACCAACAGTCCCGACCCTCAAGACCGTCGCCTCGGCAAGAAATCACCCCGTCGCGTGCACCGCAGGTGCGGCCCGCGCCCTCGACCCGCCGGATGCCGCCACGGGAAACGTCGCCAGCTCCCCGCGCCAGGTCAAGAATCGATCGATCCGATCGAGAGCGCGATCGGTAACCACGCCGACGGGCCTCTGGCTGGCCACTGGCCGGTTAGCTGTTATTTGATTTTCTCTGGCCGCAGTGCTAGCGTCATCGATTGGTGTGTACGTGGAAATCGCTGATGATCACCGTGTTGAAGTCCCGGCTTGCGGGAATTCTGGCCATCGCTGTGCTGCTATCAGGCTGCGCGACCTCTTCTCAATTCCGCTCGGTCGACGACGGGGTTTATCTGGGTGCCACGGACCGGGCCGACCTGAGCGCCCGCCAGGCGGCGATCCTCAACCCGAGGAGCTATCCGTTCTGGTCGATCGATTTCTTCTACTTCAGCCACTTTTATGGGCCGATGAGAACGAGAGCGCTCTACAACCCGCCACTGCACCCCTCAATCGGCGGGCCCTGCGACCGCTGGGCCAGGCATCTTTGCCTGGAAGAATTCTATACCCGCCACCTGTACACGCGACTGCGCGCCGAACGCGATGACTTCTCGCTGACCAGGCTCGATCAGGGGCGCGCCGCGGACCACCGCATCCGGGCGCTCAGCGCAGGGGCCGAACTGCATCTCATGCAACGCGTCAGCGAAGCCCGGAGAACCGTTGCCGAGCGCCGCCAGGTCGCCTTGCAGCAGCAGCGTCGCCTTGACGCTCAGGGCGCCGCGATCCGAGCTGAATCCCGGCGAACGTCTGGCGCCCAGCGCCGCGCCGACGCGCAGCACAGCACCCGCCTCGATGCCCGGGCCGTCAGGGCCCGAAGCGCGGCCCAGCGCGACCGCAGCGCGCCAGCGCAGCGGATGCGGGCCGAGCGCAGCCATTCATCAGACAGCCGCTCCAGCAGGCAAACGTCGGCCGCGCGCTCGGGCCATCGGCAGGCCGGGTCAGCTTCACGGGGTTCAGCGGCGACCGCCTCATCAGCAAGCGCCAGCCAGATGGAGCGCTAAAGCGCTGGTGAAGCCCAGGCCCTGCTGATAGACTTGCCGGTTGGTTTCTGACCAGCCAGGATCGCAGATGCAGTACCCGGAATCCTTCGATGTGATCGTGATCGGTGGCGGCCACGCCGGCACCGAGGCCGCCCTGGCCGCGGCGCGCGGCGGCGCGCGTACCCTGCTGGTCACCCACAGCATCGAGACCGTCGGTCAGATGAGCTGCAACCCGGCCATCGGCGGCATCGGCAAGGGGCACCTGACCCGGGAAGTCGACGCCCTGGGCGGCGTCATGGCCGAGGCGGCCGATCGCGCCGGCATCCAGTGGCGCACGCTCAACGCCCGCAAGGGCCCGGCCGTGCGCGCCACCCGCGCCCAGTGCGATCGCAGCCTGTATCGCGCCGCCGTGCGCCGGGCCGTGGAGCATCAGGAAAACCTGAGCATTTTCCAGCAGGCGGTGGACGACCTGATCGTCGAGGGCGAGCGCGTGGTGGGCGTTCGCACCGGCATGGGCCTGGATTTCCGCGCCCGCGCCGTGGTCCTGACCACCGGCACGTTTCTCGGCGGTCGCATCCATATCGGCGCCTCCAGCCTGGCCGGGGGGCGAGCCGGCGATGCGCCCGCCAACGCCCTGGCGGCGCGCTTGCGCGAGTTGCCGTTTACGGTCGGGCGGCTGAAGACCGGCACGCCGCCACGAATCGACGGCCGCAGCATCGATTTCAGCGCGCTGACCGAGCAGCCGGGTGATCAACCCCGCCCGGTGTTTTCCTTTCTTGGCTCACGCGACCAACACCCGCGCCAAGTCTCGTGCTGGATCACGCGGACCGATGAGACAACCCACGCGGTCATCCGCGCCAACATCGAGCGCTCGCCGATGTATTCCGGGGCCATTGAGGGTACCGGCCCGCGCTACTGCCCATCGATCGAAGACAAGGTCGTGCGCTTTGCCGACAAAAGCTCGCATCAGATTTTCCTCGAGCCCGAGGGACTGGATCTGAACGAGTGGTATCCCAACGGGATCTCGACCAGTCTGCCGTTTGATGTCCAGATCGAGATGGTCCGCTCGATTCCGGGTCTTGAAAGCGCCCACATCACCCGACCGGGCTATGCGATTGAGTATGACTTCTTCGACCCGCGCGATCTCAGGCCCAGCCTTGAGACCCGCTTTATCGCCGGCTTGTATTTCGCCGGCCAGATCAACGGCACCACCGGCTATGAAGAAGCTGCCGCCCAGGGCCTGCTGGCCGGCCTCAATGCCGCCCGCCAGGCCGCCGAATTGGCGCCGTGGACGCCGGGCCGCGATCAGGCCTACCTCGGTGTGCTGGTCGACGATCTTATCACCCAGGGTGCACCGGAGCCTTACCGGATGTTTACCAGTCGGGCCGAGTTCCGGCTGCACCTGCGCGAAGACAATGCCGATCTCCGCCTGACCGAAACCGGACGGACGCTGGGTCTGGTCGACGATACTCGCTGGGACGCCTTCTGCCGCCGCAGGGACGCCATTGACCGGGAACTCGAACGCCTGCGCGGCCTGCGCCTCGGCGCCAATTCGGCGCCGGCCATCCAGGCGGCCCACACCTTTGGCATCCCGATCAGCAAGGACTCAACCGCCGAGGAACTGCTGCGGCGTCCGGAAGTGCGCTACCGGGCGCTGATGGGCATCGACGGCATCGGCCCCGGGGTCGAGGCTGAGGATGTGGGCGAGCAGGTCGCCATCCAGATCCGCTACGCCGGCTATCTGGGTCGCCAGCAGGCCGAGATCGAGCGCCAGCACCGCGCCGCCGGCCAGGCCATCCCCGAGGACTTCCGCTTCGAGGCGGTCAAGGGCTTATCGGCGGAACTGACCGAAAAGCTCGACCGAATCCGCCCGAGCTCGATCGACCAGGCCAGCCGCATCCCGGGCATGACCCCGGCCGCGATCTCACAGATCCTGGTCTACCTCAAGCGTCACCGCTCGGCGGCTTGAGGCACCGCCTGGCGGATCAACGCTGTTTGGCGGGTCCGGCACCCGGTGCGTCGGACCAGGCATCGTGGTCGATCGCCAGGTCGGCGAACCGCTCCGGATCGAACTGCGGTACCTGACCGGCACGCGCCTGCTCGTCGTAGTCGCGCATCAGACGGAAACAGACCTTGACCATCAAGCCCAGGGCGATCAGATTGACCACCGCCAGCAAGGCCATGGTCAGGTCGGCAAAGCTGAAAATGGTCGCCAGATTCTGGGTCGAACCCCAAAAGACCAGCACCAGCATCAACACCCGGAAGATCACGAACAACAAGCGGTTGCCCGGGTCAATCCAGTGGGTGGCATTCTCGCCCAGGTAGAAGTTGTAGAGAATCGAGCTGAAGGCAAACAGCATCAGCACGAAGCTGACGAACGGCTGGCCCCAGGCGCCGACGTGCTCGGCCAGGGCCAGCTGGGTCAGGACCACACCGTTGTCGATATCGCCAACCGTGTGCATGCCGGCCATCAGAATGATGAAGGCGGTCGCCGTGCAGATGATCGCGGTGTCGATGAACACGCTAAACGACTGCACGATGCCCTGGTTGACCGGGTGCGGCACGTAAGCCACGGCGGCCACGTTGGGCGCACTGCCCAGGCCGGCTTCGTTGGAGAACAGACCGCGCCGCACCCCGTGCATGATCGCCGCTCCAATGCCGCCACCGATCGCCGGGTCCAGCCCGAAAGCACTGTTGACGATCAGGGCGAGCACCGCCGGTACCTGGCCGATATTGGCGATGATGACCACCAGGGCCACGGCGATGTAGAGCACCGCCATCACCGGGACCACCACCTCGGTGACCCGCGAAATGCGCTGGACCCCGCCGAAGATGGTCAAGCCGACCACGATGGTCAGCACGATGCCGGTCGTCCGGGTCGGGATTCCGAAGGCTTCTTCAAGTGACGAGGAGGCGGTAAACGACTGCAGGGCGACAAAGGCCAGGCCGAAGGTCACCAGCAGCAACACGGTAAACACCAGTCCGAGGGCGCGACTGCCCAGGCCGCGTTCGATGTAGTACATCGGCCCGCCGCGGAAGGTGCCGGTTCTGTTGTCCCGGGTCTTGTAGGCCTGGGCCAGCGAACACTCGAAAAAGCTGGTGGCCATGCCAATCAGGCCAACCACCCACATCCAGAAGATCGCCCCGGGTCCGCCCAGGGTGATGGCCACGGCCACCCCGGCGATATTGCCGGCGCCGACCCGTCCGGCCACGCTCAGGGTCAGCGCCTGGAACGACGAGACCTGGCCCGGGTGGTGATGGAATGCCTGCCCGAGAACCCGAAACATTTCACCGAAATAACGCAGCTGGACGAAGCGCGAGCCCACGGTAAAAACCAGGCCCATGACGATCAGTACGCTGACGAGCACGTAAGACCAGAGAAAATCAGTGACGGTAACGAGCATAGGGAACAGGCTCCGGTGGCGATGTCAATCGATGGCTTGAGCCGGCTCGCCGCCGAGTCGCTGGAAGAAGCGGCGGCGGTCGGCTTTGTTGGTGCTGCGCGAAGTAGTGTACTCGGCCCGCCCCGACGGATCGTCCGGATCGAACAGCACGCCCCACAGCGGGCGCTGGTCGGCCGGGTCGAGGGCATAGCGGAAATCACCGATGAACTGGCGCACCCCCTCATCCAGGGCCGGGTAGTGAAAAAGCCACTGCGACGAGAAATGGTCGAAACGGGCCAGATCGCGGTCACGCCGACTGGCCGGGTCCGGATCCACGATACGGAAACGCCTCACTGCCCCGCCGGGGTAGAAAATCGGCTCGGTTCCGGGCATCACCCGGATCGCAACCAGGTGCAGATCTTCGCCATCATCAACCAGGCCGCGCCACAGGATGAGGTTGGCAAATGCCGGCTTGGCAACCAAGCGTTCAACCCCGATCCCATGGTGGTCGGCCCAGCCGGCCAGCACGCGCTCGGCGCGCTGGTTCTGGATGGCCCCGAAACCCATGTAAAACAGCATCCAGGCCAGCCCGATCAGGCCCACGATGCGACTGCGCCGCCACAGGGCCACGCCCAGCAGGACCAGCGCGGGCAGCGAAAACAGCGGGTCGATCACGCTGATCCAGTTCCATGCCACTCTCTGATCACTGAAAGGCCACCACAACTGGGTGCCGTAGGAGGTTGTGGCGTCGAGCACCGGATGGACCAGGTAGCCGAGCAGGCACCAGAGATAGATGCGGGCAAACCACGCATCCCGACCCAGCAGCGGCCACAGCACCAGGGCCGCCAGCAGGCTGCCCAGCGGCGCAAAGGCAAAGGAGTGGGTGAACTGGCGGTGGTACTCGATGTAGAGCAGGGTATCGGTCGACGAGCGGATCAGCGCATCCAGATCGGCCGTCATGCCGCCGACGGCACCGGCCAGGGCGGCCGAGCGCAACTGTTGCCGGCGGGCAGCTGATGCTGCGCTTAACGCGCCGGCAATGCCGTGGGTGACCGGATCCATGAATCGGCGCTGCTCGGGTAACAGGAAACCATGCGCTTAGTGTAGCGACGCCATCGCCATGCCATCGAGCGCGAACTCAAGCCGCTTGAAGACCTGGCGCGGATTCGCGGCCTGCTACCGCCCGCACCGCCACCATGGTCGCCTTGATGGCACTACCGCGGTGCCTCGCACAGACAATGGGCCATCACGCCAGGTTGTCCGGCCCGGGTGCGCTCAACCACGCGCTGGAGATCAATCAGCAAGCCGCGCCGGAGATCAGCCGGCACCAGATCCAGCACCGGCAGGTCGGGTTCGAAACCGGCCGCCAGGATCGCGCGCGCGCCAAGGCCGGTCAGAAACTGCTGCCAGGGCTCCAGTTCGGGCTCGACATAGCTGACCCGATAGTCTTCCCCCAGGCCTGCCATGCGCGCCGCCGAGCCGATAGCCTGTTCCAGCGTGCCCAGTTGATCGACCAGGCCGCGCGCCTGGGCCTGGGCACCGCTCCAGACCCGGCCCTGGGCCACGGCATCGACCTCTTCGATGCTCATCCGGCGATGCTCTGCCACCAGGCCGATAAACTCCCGGTAACCATGCTCGATGAAGCTCTGCAGCAAGCGTTCGGTGTCCTCGCCCATGGCCCGGTCGGCACGAAACGCCCCCGACAGCGGCGTGGTCCCGACCCCGTCGGTGTACACGCCGATCTTGGCCAGGGTGTCCTGGAAAGTCGGGAAGAAGCCGAAGATGCCGATCGAGCCGGTGATCGTTGACGGATAGGCCCAGATCTCGTCGGCACCCATGGCGATCCAGTATCCGCCGGACGCTGCGACATTGCCGAAACTGACCACCACTGGTTTGCCGGCGTCGCGCAGGGCCATCAACTCACGCCGGATGACCTCGGAGGCAAAAGCGCTGCCACCGCCGGAATCGACCCTCAGCACGACGGCCTCGATCTCATCATCGTGCAGGGCCTGACGAATCAGGCGCGAGGTGGAATCGGCACCGATGATGCCCGGGGGTTGCACGCCCTCGGTGATCACCCCCTGGGCCACGATCACGCCAACCCGGCCACCGGGCTGGCGGTCCGGTAGCGAGACACTCAGATAGGCCATGAATCCGATATTGCGGTAGCTGCCGTCTTCAGCCGGCGCGCCGCGCTGGGCCATTTCCGCGCGCAATTCCGGTCGGCTGACCAATCGATCAACCAGGCCGGCATCGAGTGCTGCCCGGGCGCTGTCGCCGTCGGCACGTTCGAAATGGCGCGGCAACTGTTCGGTCAGATCGGCCATCACCGCCACCGGCAGGCCCCGGTTACGCGCCGTCATCTCGACGTAGCGCTGCCACAGATCGCCGAGGAAATAGTTGGTGGCTTCGCGGTCTTCTTCCGACATGTCGCTGCGAATGAACGGCTCCATCGCCGACTTGTACTCACCGACCCGAATCAGGTTGACGTCCACGCCCAGGCGCTCGAGACCCTCGGCGTAGTACTGGCGGTAGAAGCCATAGCCGGTCAGCAGCACCACGCCGTCGGGATCCAGCCACACCTCATCGGCCAGCGAGGCCAGGAAATACTGGCCCTGCCCCATGAAACCGCCGTAGGCAATGATCGGCTTGCCGCTGGCTCGAAATTGGGCGACGGCATCGTGCAACTCCACCATCATGCCCGGAGCAAGACCCAGCAGTTCGTCGGTACTGATCAGCACCTGGCCGATGCGATCATCCTCGGCAGCGCGCTCCAGCGCGTCGAGCACATCGCGCAGGCGCGTCTCGACCACGCCCTGACCGAGGGCATCATTCAAGGCGCGCTCGATCGGTGTGCCGCTGTATTCCTCAACCAGAAAACCCTTCGGATCGAGAATCAAGGTGGTATCGGACTCGATCATCAGCGGTTCCGAGCCGCGCAGGGCAAGCCCGATGATCAGGGCCAGCACGAGCAGGAACAGGACGTTGAATACGCCCATGCGCAAAGCGGTGACCGCGCGCCAGAAACCGAGCCAGAGGCGGACGAGAATATTGGGTTGGCGGGATGAAGGCATGGGACTGGTCTGAGTCAAGGAGCGGGCAAGACCGCGATTCTAGGCCCGGCCTGTGAGCAAAACAATGGGTCGTTGGTCACGCAAGCCTATCGCGAGACCCAGTCTCAACCCTCGATAAACGCCAGAATCTGCCGCTCAGCATCACTGCAGCCACGCTCAGGCCGCTCAGGATGCCGACCCACATGCCCGCCGGACCCCACTCGGCCCGGAACGTCAGCCACCAGCCCACGCTCATGCCAATCATCCAGTAGGCAAATACGCTGTAAAGCATGGGGATACGGGTGTCTTTCATACCACGCAAGGCACCGGCGGCGGCAACCTGCAGACCATCGGAGACCTGGAAGATCGCCGCATACAGCAGGAGGCTGGCGGCCAGGGCAATCACCTCGGGATCGTTGGTATACAGGCGCACGATTGCCTCCGGGAACAGCACGATCACGGTCGCCGAGCACAGTGCGAACAAAAGCGCGATCCCGATCCCCACCAATCCCGCACGACGCGCCCCAGCCGGATCACCGCGGCCGATGGCGTTGCCGACCCGCACCGTGATCGCGCCGGCCAGGCCCAGCGGCACCATGAAGACCAGCCCGGTATAGTTCATCGCCACCTGGTGGGCGGCCACCGGCAGCGCACCCAGAATGCCGACCAGCAGGGCCGAGGCAGCGAACAAGCCGCCCTCCATCAGGACCATGAAACCGATCGGCAGGCCAACCTTGAGCAAGGCCAGGATTTCGCGGGCATTGGGCCCGCTGAAGCGCCCGAAGACGTTGAACGGCCGGTACTGCGGGCGCGAGGCCACCCAGATCACCATCAAAAAGAACTGCAGCCACAAAACGATTGCAGTGGCCCAGCCAGCCCCGACCGCACCCAGGGCAGGAAACCCCAGGTTGCCGAACATCAGCATCCAGTTCAGCGGGATATTGCAGGCAATACCCAGCACGCCCACGTACATGGTCGGACGGGTATGGCCCATGCCCTCGGAAAAAAACCGCAAGGCCAGCATCAGCACCAGCGCCGGCGCACCCCAGGCGATGGCGCGCAAATAGCCCATGGCCAGGTCGGCTACCGCCGGCTCGACCTCCAGGGCATCCATGACCCGTCCAGCGCTCAGCGCCAGCATGATCAGCCCGGCGGCCAGCGCCAGGGCCAGCCACAGCGCCTGGCGGGTGAACTCGCCGGCCTGGCGCGGGCGACCGGCACCGTCGAGCTGGGACACGGTCGCCGAGACCGCCAGCAGGACACCCAGGGTGAACAGAAACCCGGCCGCCCAGATCGACGAGCCGACCGCGATTGCGCCCAGATCGACCTTGCCGATCCGCCCGGCCATGACGGTGTCGACAAAGTTCATCCCGAAGTTGGTCAACTGCCCAACGATGAGCGGAGCCGCGAGAACCAGTGTCCGACGGATTTCGTAGCTCAGGCTGGCAGAATCGGAGGACGCCGCCACGGGATCAGTCCGGCGGGCCGGTCAGACCGGACAAGGTCAGGCCTTTTCGTACAGTCGGTTCAACCATACCCACAGCGCCCGCAAGCCCTGGGCTTCACCGCCGGCGGGGCGGCCCGGGCGATCACCGAGGTTCCAGGCGTAGATGTCGAGATGGTACCAGTCAACTTCTGCTGCGACGAAGTGATCCAGGAACAGCGCCGCGGTCAGGCTGCCGGCAAACCTGCTGGTGCCGGAATTGGACAAATCGGCGATCGGCGGGCGAATGTAGTCGCGATAGGGGTCAAACAGCGGCATGTGCCAGAGCGGGTCTTCGACCTCAAACGACAGATCCTGGATCGCTCTGGCCTGGGCTTGATCGCGCGCATAAACCGGCGGCAGATCCTCACCCAGGGCGACCCGCGCCGCACCGGTCAGGGTCGCCATGTCGATGATCCGCTCAGCTCCTTCCTCACAGGCCAGGCTCAGGGCATCAGACAGCACCACCCGGCCTTCGGCGTCGGTGTTGCCGATCTCCACGGTCGTGCCGTTGCGGGTGCAGATGATGTCGGAAGGCCGGTAGGCGTTGCCTGAAATTGCGTTTTCCACCGCCGGGATGTAGACCCGCAGATTGACCTTCAGACCGAGCGACATGATGATCTTGGCCAGGCCAAGCACGTGAGCCGCCCCGCCCATGTCCTTTTTCATCAGCACCATGCCGCTACCCGGCTTGATGTCGAGCCCGCCGGAGTCGAAGATCACGCCCTTGCCGACCAGGGCCAGCGGCGGGGCATCCGCCTCGCCCCACTGCAGGCGGATCAGGCACGGCGGACGGCTGGAGGCCTGGCCGACCACGTGGATGGCGGGAAACTCGCGCGCCAGGCGCTCACCTTCGATGACCTCGAACTGCGCCCCGCACTGTTCGGCCAGCTGCTCGGCCGAACGGGCCAGCTCGGCCGGCCCCAGGTCCAGCGCCGGGGTATTGACCAGATCGCGGACATAGCAGGCGGCGTCGACCAGAACCTCGAGCTCTCGCAGCTCGTCCACCGGAACGACCAGGCGCACGCTGCGCTGCGCTGCGGGCTTGTAGCGATCGAAACGATAGCCACCCAGCCCGAAACCGATCCGGGCGCGCTGCAGTTCCTCGGCCGGCCAGTCGGCTTCGAAAAGATAATCGCCTTCGGGCAGCACGCCCGGCAGATGAGCCAGCGCCCACAGGCGATCATCGCCCTCGCGCCCGCTGAGCACGCAGGCCAGTCTGCCATCGCTGCCGGGCACGGCCAGCCAACGACCGCGTTCGGGCCGGAATCCGGTCGCCTTGACCCAGCGCGCCTGGGCCGGATCGGCGGTCTCCAGCCAGCGCTTCAGGCCCTCGCTGTCGACGGAATGCAGCGCAACCGCGCGATCGGAATCGGTGATGAACATGGACATTCGGCGCTCCCCTTGACGGGCATTGAAAACAGCGCTCTAGGATACCGCAGCACGGTCGCGCATCCGCGAGGTCGACCATGCCAGAAGCAGGTAAACCCCGGCCAGCAGCCACAGCTGGACCAGCGTCGAGCCGACCTCCTCAAGCGATGCCCCCATCTGGTAGACGCGCACGAAACCATCGATGCCCGGGGTCGAGGGGATCAGCTGACCCAGCCAGACCATGGCTGTCGGCATGGCTTCGGCCGGCCAGGCAAAGCCGGCCAGAAAGACCGCCGGCAGGCTGAGCAGCAGCATCGTCTGCAGGGCCGTCTCGCGCGAGCGAAACAGCTGCCCCAGGGCCAGGCCGAGAAAGATCACGGCGAGGAAAAACGGCAGCATCAGCACGTAGACATCGCGCACCCGCCCGAAACGGGGAAAGTCGAAGAGTTCGTAAACCACCAGCAGGTAAAACCCCAGCAGCAGCGCCAGTAGCAGCAGGTAGGCGCATCCGCGGGCCAACAGATCAACCAGGCCGCGGGCGGCTGTCAAACCCTGCTCGCGCCGACCCGCACCCATCATGCCAATGCCGATCAGAAAGGTCTGCTGCAGGATCAGCACCAGCACCGCCGGGACAATGTAGTTGGCGTAGCCGCCGTCGGGGTTGTAGAGCTCGCGCAGATCGACCGCCAGCGGCTCGGCCAGGGCATTGGCCAGCAGGGGCGGACGGCCGCTGCTCAGCTGGCGCTCGCGTACGATTCCGGCGCTGTAGTCCTGGACCGCGTTGACCATGCCGGTGACCACCTGCGAATACAGTACGACGAAGGCGGCATTGCCGTAGGCACCCACCTGGACCGGCTGACGGCGCAGGATATCGCGCTCGAAATCCGGCGGAATCACCAGGATGCCGGCCGCCTGCATGTCGCGCACCCGGGCTTCGGCTTCCCGGAGCTGGCCAATCACGCTGTGGATACGGATCTGCTCGGTCGCCGACACCCGCCGGATCAGGTCACGGCTGCTGGCGCTGCGATCCTGGTCGACCACGATCACCGCCAGATCGGTGGCCACCTGGGACTGATACGGCAAGGGATAAAACAAGGCATAGAACACGCTCGCGCCAAGAATGATGATGACCACGCCGCGATCGCTCAGCGCCGCACGCAGCTCGGCGGTAAAAATGCGCCAGGCGCTCATCAGCGTGCACCCCACAGGGTCGGTTCGGACATCAGCCGACGCCAGCGCGCCAGCACCAGCAGCGGCAGGCCGACAAAAGGCAGCAGCCAGAGCAGGTGCATGAAACCGCTGGCGGCCGGGGCCCCCATGACCAGCTGTCCAGTCTGAAGATTCAGATAGTGCCCCAGCGGCAGCAGGCGCGACCACAGCACCGCAAAGCCGTCCATGGCCTGGGCCGGAAAGGTCATGCCGGAATAGGCGAATGCCGGGCTGACGATCACGCTGGCCACGCTGGTGGCCATGCGCAGGTTGCCGATCAAGCCGGTCAGGAACACGCCCAGGCCCACGCATGCAGCGCTCAGTCCGACCCAGCCGGCCAGCCACAGCCCGCTGCTGCCGCGCACCTCCAGGCCCAGCAAGCGGGCGCCGAGCATCAGCGCCAGCACCCCCAGCAGCGAGAACCAGACAAAGTAAGGCACAAGCTTTGCCAGCAGCGCCAGCCAGGGTCGATCCCCGGACGCCTGCAGCCAGGCCCCGGCCGTGCCTTCGCGCAGCTCGCGCCCGGTCACATCGATGGTCACGACCACCACCAGGATATGCAGCAGGGTGACCATCAGCGGCAGGGCCAGGAAGCGGCCGAAGTCCAGGCCCGGATTGAACAGCGGGTGGTTTTCCGTGCGCACCGGCGGGAGAACGCCCTGGCGCAGGCCGATGCCGGCACCGACCGTGGCCACGGCCGTGCGCACCTCGCGCAGGATGACATTGCCCGCAGTGAGCATCTGGCGGTTGTCGTACAACTGCACCCGGGGCGCTGCGCCGCGCAGCACATCGCGGTGCAGCTCCGGCGGCAGGGCGACCACGGCGTACACCTCGCCGCGGCGCACGGCGCTGCCGGCGGCTTTCAGATCGGCCGGCCGGCGATCTACTCGAAGTCCGGGGGTGGCATCCAGAGCGCGGATGATCTGGCGCGAAAGTGCGCTGTTGTCAAAGTCGAGTACGGCGATCGGCAGCTCACTCGGCGTGCGCTCGGCAAACAGCGTCAACAGCACCATGGGCAGCAGCAGTGGCGCCACCACCACCAGCAACCACAGCCGCGGCGTCTGCCGAAACCGGTGCCATTCGCGTGTCAGGACGGCACGCATCAGAAGCCGGGAAAGCTACTGCAACGAACGCTCATCGATCAGCACGGTCATCCCCGGCCTCAAACCCTCGACCGGGGCGGTCGGGCGGGCACGGATCTCGAAGGTGCGCAGGTCGAAGCCGCCCAGGTCCCGAGCCGAGCGCCAGGTGGCAAAATCGGCCAGCGGCGCCATGTAATCAACCCTGAACGCCACCTCGCGCCGGCCCAGCGCCGGCACCTCGCCGGTCAGTTCAGTGCCCATCTGCACCGCCGAGAGCAAGTCCTCCCTGAGGTTCAGGGTCAGCCACGGGTCATCGGTGCGGCTGATCATGACCAGCGGCGACCCCGCACCGACCACCTCGCCCGGCTCGACCACGGTGACGCTGATCTCGCCGGCGACCGGGGCGCGCTGCTCGGCCTCTTCCAGAGTCACCTGGACCTCTTCAAGCCCTGACTGGGCCTGGGATAGCTGGGCCATGGCGGCACGCCGGTCTTCCGGCCGGGTCGCGTCGCGGGCGATTTCGTAGGCCTGGCGGGCGGCTTCGGCCTGGCCGCGGGCCGCGGCAGCCTTGGCCACCACCTCGTCACGACGCTGCGCCGGCACCACGCCGTCGGCGAACAGGCGTTCGATCCGTTGAGCACTGACGGTGGCAAACTCAGCCTGCTGCTCGGCTGCCTGCCATTGCGCCCGCGCGGCCTTTATCTGCTCCTCGCGGGCCCCGGTTTGCGCCTTGTCGGCCATGGCCCGGGCGGCCTCGACCTGGGCTTCGACCTGGCGGCCCCGGGCCCGGGCCTCGGGCAGGTCGAGCACGACCAGCAGCTGATCCTGCTCCACGATTTGTCCGCGCCGGACCTCGACCGCGGCCACGCGCCCGGCGACCTTGGCCGCCACCCGCACCTCGGTGGCCTCGATCTGGCCCTGGATCCAGACCGGCCCGGACCGGCTGTAATGGCGATAGACCCAGATCGCCGCGATCACCGCGACGGCCAGCAATGCGATTACGGCCAGCGGCAGCAGCAACGATCGTTTTGACGGGGATTTGGCTGCGGAATTGGGCTCGGACATGGGCGGTCTGTCAATCGATGGGTTGGGGAGATGCCGCCAGCTGCTCGGCCACATGGTCAACCAGCTGTTCGGTCCGGTCGACGGCGGCCAGCAGACCAGCAAATCCGATCCAGGCCTGCAGGCGGGCTTGCAGCTCGCCCAGGCGCACGCGCGACAGGGCCAGCTCGGCGTCGATCACATCCAGCGAAGAGGTCAGCCCTTCGGCAAAGGCAAGCCGCTGGGCACGCAGGCTCTCCTCGGCCAGCTCGCGGGTAGCAGCGAAAGAATCCAGCCGAGCCAGGGCCGTCACCAGCTGCTCGTGGCGCTGTCGCACCCTGACTTCCAGCTGCCGCTCGGCATCGGCCAGCAACGCTGCAAGCCGATCGGACCGGGCTGATGCCTGATCCAGGCGGGCCCGCCGCTGGCCGCCGTCAAACAGGGTCCAGCGGGCGACCAGGCCGACCGCCCACTCCGGGTCCAGCAGGGTCAGATCACCGGTGTAGAGTTCACGCCGGCCGAACGCACCCAGCGTGGGCAGCAGACTGCCGCGCTCGGCCCGCACGGCAGCCTCGGCCTGGGCCTTGCGCGCGCGCAGTTCCTGCAGGGTGGGGTTGCTGGCGCGGATCTGGTCGATCAGCGGCGCAACCGGCGGCGCGGCCGGCGGCGGTGGAATCTGCGTGGTCGGCTGCGCATCACCCGGCATCGCCAGCAGCGCGGCCAGCGCCGAGGCCGCCAGCGCGCGGCTTTCCTCGGCCGAGCGCAGATCGCGTTCGGCCTCGGCCAGGGCGACGTTGGCGCGCAGGCGCTCGGCGCGCGCAATCAGACCCTCCTCTTCCAGCCGGGTGGCGTGGGCGAGATGACGCTCCAGGCCATCAACGGTGGCCTGGCGGACAGCCAGCGCCTGTTCGGCCAGGACAACGCCAAAGTAGCGCTGGACCAGCAGCTCGTGAAGCTGGGCCCGGACCGCATCCAGCGCCGCCTGACCAGCTTCGGCCCCGGCCTCGCCGGCGGCGATGCCGGCCGCGATGCGACCCCCGGAATACAGGGCCAGCCGGGCCTCGACCGACAGGTTGTAGAACTGGCGTTCCTGGATGGTCAACCGTTCCGGCAGCAGTCCGGGCGGCAGTACGCCATCGATGCCGGGCAGATAGTCGGACAGTTCCGGACCCAGCGGTTCGTTGAGCCGGGTGGCACGGCCTTCCAGCCCCAGCGTGGGCAAGCGCCGGCCACGAGCCTGAGCCGCCTCGGCAACGGCGGCATCCAGTTCGCGCCGGGCCGCCTCGAGCGCATTGCTGTTGGCCGCCAGCCGTTCCATCGCCTGGTCAAAGCTCAACGGCTGAGCGGCCATCCCACTGCCCGGCGCCAGGCCCAGCAGCGCGAACGCGATGACAGATAGCCTGATCACCGCTGGCGCCATCGCGCGACTCGCTGAAGCTGACCCGTGCGCATCAAAAACCCAGCGGAATCCCCAGGATAAAGAACGCGACCAGCAGGGCCGTCCAGACCATCAGGAAGGCAATCGAGTACGGCAGCATGATCAGCAGCATGTCGCCAAAACCCATGTCCGGCCGGTACTTGCGCATGAAGGCCAGGATCACCCCGGCATAGGTCATCATCGGGGTGATGATGTTGGTCGAAGAATCAGCCACGCGGAAGGCCGCGGCGACCAGGTCCGGGGTCATGGCCGGATTGACGAAGTACAGCATGGGGATGAAGATCGGGCCGAGCAGCATCCACTTTGAAGTCAGGCCGCCGATGAACAGATTGATCACCGCCGTGGTCAGCACGAAGCCGACCAGCAGCAGCACCGGAAACTGCTGCAAGCCCAGGGCCAGCAGGCTCTGCGCCCCCAGGTAGGTGATCCACGAACCCAGCCCGCTGTAGCTCAAAAGCCCGAGGAAGTTGTAACTGAAAAAGGTCAGTACCAGGATGTAGCCCATGGTGTTCATCTGCTTGACCATCGCCCGGACCACGTCCATCACCGAGCGAAACGTGCCGGCAGCCACGCCGTAGAACACGCCGACCACGACAAAGAACAGCGAGATCAGCAGGATGATGTTGTCCATGTACGGGTCGACGACCTGACCGGCCTCGTTCTCGAACGAGGCCAGCGGGCCGAAGATCAGGCCGGTGATCATCAATCCGGCCACCAGCACGCCCATCACGCTGAAGCGCAGCCCGCGCTGCTCGGCCGGGCTGATCTGGAATTCACCGGCATTCAGGTCGTCGGGGATGACGAAATCCTGACCTTCCAGCCTTGGCTCAACAAATCGCCGGGTGACGAAATAGCCGGTTGCGGTCAACAGGAAGGTCGATGCGAGAATGAACCAGTAGTTCATGGTGGCCGGACGCAGACTGTCACCGTCGGCGGTGGTGAACGGCACGCCCTGGGCGGCGGCAAAGACCTCGGCATTCATCCCGATGATCACGTCAATCGGCGTACCCGGCATGAGATTGGCTGAAAACCCGGCCGACACACCGGCAAAAGCCGCGGCCATGCCGATCAGCGGATTGCGTCCCAGCCCGGCATAGAGCAGACCGGCCAGCGGGATCAGGACCAGGTAGCCGGCGTCGGTCGCGATTGAGCTCATGATGCCCAGAAACATCAGCAGCATCGGTAGCAGGGACTGCGGAATCCAGGCCCCGGCCCGCTTGATCAGGGCACCGAACAGGCCCGAGTTTTCGGCGATACCGATAGCCAGCATGACGACCAGGATGACCCCCAGCACGCCATTGCCGAAGGCCAGCCAGTTTTGCAGCAAGGCATTGTCGAAAATCCAGCGTATGTGCTCGGCGTGCCACATCGGCAGGATCTCGTAGGTCACCGGCTCGCCGCCAGCACCCATGGATTCAAACTGATGCCCACCGAGAATGGCCGTGGCCAGAAACGCCAGCGGGTAGAAGGTCATGAAGATGATGACCGGATCGGGAATCCGGTGACCGGCACGTTCGACAAAGGCGCCAAAACGCTGACCGAGGCTGTGAGCGGAAGAAGCGGACTGGGTCATGATCAGGGTTAAGAGAGAAATTCAGCAGGCCCGCAGTATACCTTTCAGCCGATCAGCCTTCGGGGCCTGGCCAGAGCAGCGGCGCTGCCGCTCGGGCGCAGTGACTGCGTGCTAATCCAGCGCGTCATTCAGGTCGATGGTCTGACCGGCGCCGGTCAGCCATGCATCCAGATCTACGACATAGCGTGTCAGGGCACGATTGAAAGCCGGTATCAAGGCCTCCAGACTGTCTCCACCGGCGGGCTGGCGGTGTGAAAATGAGCGCGCGGCCAGAAGCGCACCGCCCCGTGGATTGATAAGACTGCCACGAAGTTCAAGTTCAATCACCAGATTGCCGCTACCGTCGTCCACCGCCTCGAATCGCCGCAACTCGGTCTCAAGGACGAGGAACTGGCCACCCCGGCCAGTCCGACCGACCGCGGCAAACGCCCCCGGAGACTCGAGTGCCTCGATCATGGTTGCCCTGAGCAGATCGGGCGCATTATCCAGCCAGACAGCACCCGGGTAAGGCAGCAGGCGGAAATCATCGGTGCGGATCAGGATGCGTTCTGAATCCCGGGTTCGGTCGGCGATCGGGCGGCGCACGGCCAGACCCCAGGCTACCGCCTCACCGTGCGCCGGCAAAGCGCTGTGATCAAGTTCGGGCGCGATCACACTGAACGGCGCCATTGCCCGGTTCAGGCCGCAGGCCGGTAAAACAGCGATAGCCATGATCACCAGCAACCAGCGGCTCCAGCTGCAACGACAGTCTGCGATGGTCTTCATTGCGGGCGATACTCCTCAGGCCGCTCACCTCCCAGCAAGAAGCGCGCAGGATTGCGCTCGAACCGGTTGCCAACCACGGACAGGTCTCGAATCAGTCGGCGCAGTTCTGCGACCGTCGGACCCAGTTCCACCAGGGTTTCACTGCCAAATTCGTTGATCGCCTGTTCGTTGGCGGCCAGCAGGCGGTCCAGCCGATCAGCGACCGAGGCGAAGCGCTGCAGGCTGGTCTGCAGATCCGCTGCCAATTCCGGCCCCAGGCGCTCGACCTGGCCATCAAGACCGGTGACCAGATCGCGAACGTCAGCCAGCAAAGCCGAAAATTCTTCCAGGATCGGATCAATCCTCTCCGCCCCGGCACCCAGGTCGCTCATGATGGTCCCGACCCGGTCGGTTTCAGCGACCATGGCCACGGTAAAGGCGTCGATGTTGTCCAGCGTGTCAGACACTCTGGACGCATTGTCTTCGCTGAGAAAATCGAGCAGCCGGAGCATCACCTCGCTGGCCGTGCTGACGATATCTTCGGACTGGTCAATCAAGCGCTGTAGGGGCGACTCCTCGGCCACGATCACCGGCATGCGGCCGGACTCGCCGGTCAACGCTGGCGCGTCCGGACTACCGCCACGCAGCTGGATGAACGACACGCCGGTCAGGCCGTTGATGGTCAGGCGGGCGGTGGTGTCGGCACGAACCGGAGCCTCTGCGTCAACCTGCACGGATGCGATCACCCGACTGGGGTCGTCGGGGTCAAGGTACAGATCGCGCACGTTGCCCATGTTGATGCCGTTGTACTGCACCACGCTGCCCACCGCCAGCCCGGTCACGGCCTGGGAGAAATGGATCTCGAACGCCTGCCAGGCGGCATCGGTACGGTAACTGGCCGACCACAGGCCCAGGGCGACAGCAAGCAGTGCCCCCAGCAGGGTCACGGCACCGATCAGGACATGGTTGGCGTGGGTTTCCATCGGTCGCCTCCGCGGCGTTGGGCGGTCCGCGCAGACCGCGCTCGGGGTCCGTGGAAATAATCCCGGATCCAGTCATCATCGACCTGTTCGACCTCCTCGAGCGTGCCGGCCGCCAGAATACGGCGCCGGCCGAGCACGGCGATCCGGTCGCAGATCGCGTACAGCGTATCAAGATCATGGGTAATCAGGAACACGGTCAAGCCCAACGCCTGCTGCAGGGTCCTGAGCAAGTCATCGAAGGCCGCCGCGCCGATTGGATCGAGGCCGGCCGTGGGTTCATCGAGAAACAGCAGCTCGGGGTCCATCGCCAGGGCCCGGGCCAGCCCGGCGCGCTTGCGCATGCCACCGGACAACTGGGACGGCAACTTGGCCCCGGTGCCGGCCGGCAGGCCAACCAGGCGCAGGCGCAGCCGGGCCAGATCGGCACGCAGGGTTGCCGGAAGCTCGGGAAAATGTGCCTTGAGCGGCACTTCGACGTTTTCCAGCACGGTCAGCGAGGAAAACAGGGCGCCGTCCTGAAACAGCACCCCGGTGCGCCGGCGCAGAGCCACCGGGTCGCGCTGGCCGGTCACGTCCTGGCCGAGCACTTCGATGGATCCGGCCTGCGGCGCGCGCAGCCCAAGGATGGCGCGCATCAGGACCGACTTGCCGGTGCCCGAGCCACCGACCACCCCCAGGATCTCACCGCGGCAAACATCCAGATCCAGACCTTCATGGACAACCTGGGCCCCGAATTGATTCTTCAGACCCCGGACCCGGATCACTGCGTCGCTCACCAGCCCATCTCCATGAAAAACACCGCGGCCAGGGCGTCGATGATGATCACCAGCGAGATACTTTGAACGACTGCCGAGGTTGTCCGCTCGCCCACCGACTGGGCGGTTCCGGCCACTTTGAAACCTTCCAGACAACCCACCAGGGCGATCACCATGGCAAATATCGGGGCCTTGGACAGACCGGTCAGGTAGTGGCTCAGGGTCGCGGTTTCCTGCACCCGGCTGATGTAGAGATCCATCGGAATGCCGAGACTGACCACCGCCACCACCAGGCCGCCGACCAGGCCGGCCAGGGTGGCGACCACCGCCAGCAGCGGCAGCATGATCAACAGGGCAATCAGGCGCGGCAGGACGAGCAGCACGATCGGATCCTGGCCAAGCGTGCGGATGGCATCGATCTCTTCACGACTTTTCATCGTCCCGATCTGGGCGGTAAAAGCGCTGGCGGTGCGACCGGCCAGCAGGATCGCGGTCAGCAGCACGCCGAACTCGCGCAGGAAAGCATAAGTGGTCAGATCGACCACGAACAACTCGGCGCCGAAATCGCGCAGGACCGTCGCCCCGAGAAACGCCACCACAGCACCGACCAGAAAACTCAGCAGGCTGACCAGCGGCAGCGCATCGAGCCCGCTTTGCTGCATGTGATGCACGGTCGCCGTCACCCGCCAGCGGCGCGGGCGGAAGGCCGTGGCCGCCAGCGTGGCCAGAGCCAGACCCAGGAAGCCCAGCAACTGCAGCGCATTGTTCTTCAGGGCCAAAGTGGCGCGGCCCAGACCGGCCAGGACACGCCGCCACAAGCCAGGCACAGGTTCTGGCGCCGGCTCTTCGACCGCCAGGCGGTCAGCCACGGCGGCCACCAGCTCGCGCTGGTGCGCGGCCAGCCGGATCGACTCGACATCCACGCCCAGGCGGCGGGCCAGGTCGAGCAGCAGGAAAGCCCCGGCAGCATCCAGCGCCTCGATGCCACTGCCGTCCAGCCGGTCCCACTCGCCCTCCAGCCCGTCCAGCGCCCGCTTCAGTTCGGCGGCGTGGTGGATACGCCAGTCACCGATCAGCGCCAATGGCGCATGCCCGCCCTCTCCGCCGGACAGCCAGGCCTGGGCGTCAGTCATGGCGTTCGTGGCCCTCGCAGCGCCGGCTGCGCAGGTCGATGATCATTTTCTCGGCGAGCACCTTCAGCTGTTCCAGCTCGGTCGCCGCCGCGGCCGCCTGGCCGGCTCGGCAGCATGCCAGAAGCGAAGCTTCCCGGGCCGCCAGCGCCGCCAGGTCCTCGGCCCTGTCGCCCTGGCCAAGCCGGGCCGGCATCACCGATGCCAGGCCGCGCTCGGGAATCATCGGAGACTGGGTGGCCAGTGAATCGACCGCCTCGCCGAGGCGACGCACCCGGCCGCGCAGGTCGGCCTCGGCGAACAACAGCGACCGATCTTCGCCGGCCAACGGTCGGATCCGGGCCCATGCGGGCGGCAGGTGCCATTGCTCGATCCAGCCCGGCAACTGGTCGGCCGGCATCGGCCGACTGATCAGGTAGCCCTGGACCTGGCTACAGCCAAACTGGATCAGGGCTTCGACCTGTTCTTCGGTCTCCACCCCCTCGGCCAGCACATCCAGGTCAAAGACCCGGCCGAGATTGACCACCGCTTCGATGATCGCCAGATCGTCGGCGTCGGCCATCATGCCGGACACGAAGCTGCGATCAATCTTGAGCTGCTGCAAAGGCAGGTGCTTGAGATGACTCAGGGAGGAAAAGCCGGTACCGAAGTCGTCGAGAGCCACGCCCACGCCCATCGCCCGGCAGGCATTGGTGATCGTATTGGCCCGCGCCATATCTTCCAGCACGCTGGTTTCGACCACCTCCAGCAACAGGCGGCGGGCCGGGAAATCCGGATGGGTCGAAAGCAATTGCTGGATTCGCCCGACGAAATCATCGGCCAGCAGGTCGATGGCATCGACGTTGACCGCGATATCCAGATCCAGTCCCTGACGCTGCCAGCCCCGATGGTCTCTGAGTGCGCGTACCCTGACCCACTCGCCCAACGCCACGGCCAGCCGCGGGTCTTCGATCATGGGCAAAAACGCTCCTGGTGCCAGCAGCCCGCGCTCCGGATGGTTCCAGCGAATCAGCGCTTCCACGCCCCCGACCCGGCCGGTGCGCAGGCTGACCTGCGGCTGGTAGTGCAGCGTAAACTCGTCCTCGGCCAGGGCCCGGTGCAAACGTTGCTGGTCGAGATGGCGCTGGCGGGTCAAGCGTTCGAGCTCGGTGTCGAAGTAGCAGACGGTGTTGCGCCCCTTGCGCTTGGCCTCGAACATCGCCTGGTCGGCCTGGCGGAGCAGCTGATCGGCTTCCGGCTCCCCGGCCTGCGGATACAGGGTCACGCCGATGCTCAGCCCGACCTGGGCCGGACCCTGCTCGAGCCGGATCGGCGCTTCCATCCTCTGCAACAGCCGGCGCAGCAGCTGGTCGGGGTCGGTCTCGGACTTCAGGCCGGTCAGGATGGCAACGAACTCATCACCGCCCGGACGGGCCACAGTGTCGGTTTCGCGCAGCACCTCGGCAATCCGCTGGCCGACCTGGCGCAGCACCTGATCGCCCGCATGATGACCATGCCGGTCATTGATCAGCTTGAAATTGTCCAGATCGATGTAGACCACCGCGATCTGCTGGCCACTGCGCCGCACCTGCGACATCGCCTGGCCGAGCCGATCACCGAGCAGAATGCGATTGGGCAGACCGGTCAGCGAGTCGTAGTGCGCCATGCGCTCAAGCTCGCGCTGGTAATTCTTCTGCGCCGTGATGTCGGCAAACAAACCGACGTAGTGGCTCGGTGTTCCGCTTTCATCGCGCACGACTGAAATCGTCAGTCGCTGGGCGTACTCGGTACCGTCGCGGCGCCGGTTCCAGATTTCGCCGGACCAGGCACCCCGTTCCAGCAGGTCCCGCCACAGGGCCTGGTAGAACGCCTGGTCGTGCCGGCCGGACGACAGCACACTGGGCTTGCAGCCGATCATCTCGTCGCGCCCATAACCGGTGATGCGGGTAAAGGCCTCGTTGATCTCGATGATCCGGTTGTCCAGGCCGGTGATCAGGATACCCTCGCCGGAATGCGTGAATACGCTGGCGGCCTTGCGCAATTCAGCCTCGGCCTGCTTGCGCTGGTCGATATCAACGGCAATCCCCGACATCAGCCGGGCGCGGCCATCCGGGCCACGTTGAGCAACCCGGCCGCGTGCCAGAATCCACAACCAGCCGCCATCGGCACGGCGCACCCGTAGCTCGACTTCCAGCGAGGAGGTATGACCCTTCAGATGCGCGCGCAGCTTGTTCAGCCCGGCAGCTGCATCGTCCGGATTGACAGCACCGAACCATTCGCGCGAGGAGCGTGGCAGGTCCGCCACCGATGCCATCCCCATCATCTGCGCCCAGCGCTCGTTGAACTGCAGCCGATCATCGGCCAGGTTCCACTCCCAGGTGCCGGCATCGGTGCCGTCGATGATCTCGGCCAGCCGGCGGCGCTCATCGGCCAGCTGCCGCTCGATCTCGCGCCGCACCCGCATGTTGACCAGCATCTGGGCAAAGACGCTGAGCAAGTGGATTTCCGTGGCCGAATAGATGCGCTCGGCCCGCACGTAGTCAAAACCGACAAAACCGAGGCATTCGCCGTCAAGCATGAACGGCACGCTGACCAGCGAACGGACCTGTTGGGCCAGGAGAATGTCGCGCGTGCCGACATGGGGCCAGGCCGAAACATCGGCAATATGCAGCGGCTTGCCCGCTTGATGCGGCTCGGCAAAATCCTTGATCTGGTCGAGCGGGACGGCGCGCAGATCATCGATGTGTCCGGTGATCCCTTCGGCACACCATTCATGGGTATTGCGGGCGACACCGGCGGCGCAATCATAATGAAAGACATAGGCGCGGTCAGCATCGACGAACTCGCCCAACTCGCGCAGCGAGCGGGCGATGGCAGATTCGAAATCGCGACTGGGCAGGTTGATGTACTCGGTCGCCAGCCGCACCAGCAGATCGGTCAGGCCAACCTCGCGACGCAGGCTGGCCTCCAGTTCTTTCAGGTCGGTGACATCGAGCGCATTGCCAACCGCGCCACGAACCCGGCCCTGGCGATCCAGCAAGGGCACCAGGACCGAGCGATGCCAGTGGGTGCTGCCATCGCCATGGATGACCCGGTACTCCAGGCTGGGCAAGTGGGCCGATTCAGCGAGCGCCGACCGGAATCCTGACAGCAGTTTCGGCACGTCATCCGGATGCAGCAACTCGCGAAACGAGCGCCCGATCATGGCCTGGACCTTGTGGCCGGTAATGGCTTCGGCATTGGCCGAAACGAACGTGTATCGGCCCTGGCGGTCGACCTCGAACAGGATGCTCTGGCTTTTTTCGGTCAGGGCCTGATAGCGTTCCGTGACCCGGCTCGCGTTTCGCTCGGCCCGAATGCGCAGCAGCGTATGGGTCAGAAACCGGCCCAGATCATCCAGCAACACCGCTTCCGACTCAGTCCATCGGCGCGGCTCAGCGGCCCGGTCGATACCGATCAGGCCAATACCACGCTGGCCGGCCAGCATTGGCACCAGCAGCAGGGCGCGAATACCCAACTGCGATAAACGCTCGCTCTCAACCTCAGGAATTCCGTCAGGACAATGCGTATCGTCAATGGCAAGAACCTGACCCCCGAGCAGGGTCTCCATGATCCCCGGAAAGAGCTTGGCCGCAGGCACCGATGGCAGGACCTTGAGCGGCAGCGCCGCGACTCCCTCGGCTTCCCAGCCATGGGTCAGTTCAAGATCAGTGGTCGCCTGACTGAACAGGAAAAGCGAGCAGCGATCGACGCCAAGCAGGTTGCCGGTCGTGGCCAGTGCCTCCCCGATCACCGCATCGATCGAATCCGGATCGGCGATGACCAGCGCCGAGGCAACCCGGGAGAGCAGGTTGGCACGATTGGACACGGTCATGGCGCTGTCTGAAGATCTGGGCACACCCGGGCCGACTGGCGGTTACGGATGGCGAAGATAGCATGATGGCGGGGCAGCTCGCCGCTGCCGCAGAAAGGATCCGGCGACCGGCAGGGTGCCGGCCGCCGGGATAGTGGTGCCCGAATCAGAATGCGTAGATGGTGGAGAACTGCAGTCGATTCATGTTGCCGGAAGCACCGGATTCGACTTCACGCCGGCCGTAAATATACTCGGCACCGAAACGCAGCCGCGAATTGGCCTGGTAGATCAGGTTGACATGGGCACTCTCGGCGGTTTCGGTCACGCCGAAACCGCTCAGGTTGGTGTCGTTGTCAGCCCGGAAGGCAGACAGGGTGAAGTTCGACCGCCACTGATCGGACCAGAAATGACGATAGGACACGAAGCCGCCGTACGCGTCGATGGCCTCGAGGTCTCCACCGGCGTCCAGCACGGCATCATTGGCGGTATTGAGGCCAAGGTAACGACCAATGCCCGGGCCACCGGAGAACATCCAGCGGATGTCGTTGCGACCGATGTCGAACTTGCCCGACAGGCTGAAGGCAAACGAGGTTTCGCGCTCGGCCCCGCCGGGGCCGTCGATACCCAGCTGGCGGGCCAGGAAGGCAGCCACGAACGAACCCCAGTCGGCCGAGTGGTTGTAGCGCACCACGACGTCGGGCACGCTGGCGGTATCGGTCACGATCCGACCACCGCCACCAAACGGCGTCACCGTGGTCTCGGGATTTTCCAGCGAGAACTGCCACGGCCCGTTGGTGTAGCGGATCTGGGCCTGGCGGACGAAGGTCGTGCCCTCGGCCGGCCCGACGAAGTCGAGGTTTTCCGGCAGAGCGCCGACGTTCTGGAACGTGGACCAGTACTGGCCGGCCATCAGGTTATTCCAGCGCAGGAACATGTGCCGGATGCTCGGGCTGGTGGCATTGGTCAGGCGCTCGTCACCGCCGGTGCGTGAGGTGAAGTCCATCTCGATGTAGCCCTGGAGACCGTCTTCGGGCCGCTCGACGTTGAAGAAGAAGCGGGTTTCGCGGGCATGGGTGTCGAAGTCGGTGGTCGATTTGTCGCCGCCGACCGGCACCACGCCGGCCACATAGAAGTCACGCAGGATGCTCTGCGGGCCGACCGAACCGGCGCTGTAGCGGCTGTACATCATGTCGTGCTTGACAAAGCCGCCGAAGCTGAAGTTGGTACCCGGACGGATCACCTGATTGGATTTCTCGGTATCCAGACGCGCAACTTCGGCGCGCAGTTCCTCGACTTCCTGCTGGACCTGCGGGGCCGGTTCGTCGTCCCGGTCGTCGCGCTCGGACAGCAGCTGCTGCACCATCCGCTCCAGATCGGCCACGCGCTGCTCGAGTGCACGTTCACGCTCGGATGGATCAGCGTCGGCCCAGACTGGCAACGTCAGGCCAGCTGCGCACAGCGCCACGGCCAGTTTTTTCAACCCTCGGGATTGCATACTCTCTCTCCTTGTTATGGAAGCGTTAACAGCATAGCAGTGATGCAGATCAAACATATTCGACCTTGGTCGCGATTGCCGACTTTGGTCGAATGGGTCACCATCGGCCCCGATTGATAGACTGGCAACTGCAGCGGCACGTCTGTCTCGTTACCCAAGGATCATCATGAGCGAAAAAGTCTATCCGGTACCCGCCCACTTCGACGCCCTGGTCGACAAACCGCTTTATGAGCAGATGTACTCAGCTTCGATCAGCGATCCCGACAGCTTCTGGGCCAACCAGGCCCGCAAGCGGCTTGACTGGATCAAGCCCTTCTCCAAGGTCAGCGATCACTCTTTCGCCAGGGATGACCTGCATATTCGCTGGTTTGAAGACGGCACGCTGAATGTCAGCTACAACTGCCTCGACCGCCACCTGGCCGAGCGTGGCGACCAGACCGCCATCATCTGGGAGGGCGATGATCCCGATAACAGCCTGGCGATCAGTTACCGCGAACTGCACGAAAAGGTTTGCCGCCTGGCCAACGCCCTGCGCGATCAAGGGGTCGGCAAAGGCGATCGGGTCACCCTGTACCTGCCGATGATTCCGGAAGCGGCCGTCGCCATGCTGGCCTGCGCCCGCATCGGGGCAATCCATTCGGTGGTCTTCGGCGGCTTTTCTCCGGGTGCCCTGGCCGACCGCATCGTCGACTGCGAGGCTTCGGTGGTGATCACCGCCGATCAGAGCGTGCGCGGCGGCAAGAAAGTCCCGCTCAAGGCCAATGTTGACAAGGCGCTTGCCCAGGATCGAGTCACCACGGTGAAGCATGTGGTGGTCGTCAAGCGCACCGGCGGCGACATCGACTGGGTCGACGACCGCGACCTCTGGTACGAAGAGATTACCGCTGCCGCCGAGCGCGACTGCCCGCCCGAGGAGATGTCGGCCGAGGATCCACTGTTCATCCTCTACACCTCCGGTTCGACCGGCAAGCCCAAGGGCGTGCTCCACACCACCGCCGGCTATCTGCTGTATGCGGCCATGACCCATGAGATCGTGTTCGACTACCGCCCCGGCGAGGTCTACTGGTGCACCGCCGATGTGGGCTGGGTGACCGGCCACAGCTACATTGTCTATGGTCCGCTGGCCAATGCCGCGACCACCCTGATGTTCGAGGGGGTGCCCAGCTATCCGGACAATTCGCGCTTCTGGCAGGTGGTCGACAAACACCAGGTCAACAGCTTCTATACCGCGCCGACTGCGATTCGCGCCCTGATGCGCGACGGCGACGAACCGGTCAAGAAGTATTCGCGCAAAAGCCTGCGCGTACTCGGCAGCGTCGGCGAGCCGATCAACCCGCAAGCCTGGGAATGGTATTACCACGTTGTTGGCGATGGCCGCTGTCCGATCGTCGATACCTGGTGGCAGACCGAGACCGGTGGCATGCTGATCACGCCGCTGCCGGGTGCGACCGATCTCAAGCCCGGCTCGGCGACCCTGCCGTTTTTCGGCGTGCAGCCGGCGCTGGTCGACACCGACGGCAACGAGTTGAGCGGTGCGGCCAGCGGTGCACTGGTCCTCAAGGGCTCGTGGCCCGGCCAGATGCGCACCATTTACGGCGATCACGAGCGCTTTTTCCAGACCTATTTTGCGACCTTTGAAAACCTCTATTTCACCGGTGACGGCGCCCGGCGCGATGAGGATGGCTATTACTGGATCACCGGGCGCATGGACGATGTGCTTAACGTGTCCGGCCACCGCATGGGTACCGCCGAGATCGAATCGGCTCTGGTCGCCCACCCCGCCGTTGCCGAAGCAGCGGTGGTTGGCTTCCCGCATGACATCAAGGGCCAGGGCATCTATGCCTATGTCACGCTGACTGCCGGGATTGATCCCAGCGATGCGCTGCTCGGCGAGCTCAGCCAGTGGGTGCGCACCGAGATCGGGCCCATCGCCAAGCCCGACTTCATCCAGTTCGCGCCTGGCCTGCCGAAGACCCGTTCGGGCAAGATCATGCGCCGGATCCTGCGCAAGATTGCCGAGAACGACTACGGCAACCTGGGTGACACCTCCACCCTGGCCGAACCGGGCGTGGTCGACGATCTGATCAACCGGCGCATGAATCGCTGAACGGTTCCGCCCGACAGTTCATACCATGGCCGCGCACAAGGTCATCGTCGCCGATGATCACCCGCTGTTTCGCGAAGCCCTCGGCCTGGCCCTGCGCCAGGCCCTTGGGGACGTGGCCATCGTCCAGGCCGGCGACATGGATGAACTGCAGCAGGCCACGGCCGGCCAGGATGCTGCCGATCTGGTGCTGCTCGATCTGCACATGCCGGGCGTGCAGGGTTTCTCGGCCCTGGTTTACCTCCGTGCCCATCACCCCGAACTGCCGGTCTGCCTGGTCTCGGCCAACAACAACCCGGTCGTGATCCAGCGCGCACTGGATCACGGTGCGGCCGCCTTCATTCACAAGTCCGCCTCGGTCGAGGAGATCCGCCAGGCACTCGAGACCGTGCTGGCCGGTGACATCTGGCAGCCACCGGAGGGCGAGGCGACCGGCAGCATGACCGACGAGCTGGACGTGGCCGAGCGTATGGGCGAACTCACCCCACAGCAGTTTCGCGTCCTGATGATGCTGGCCGACGGCCTGCTCAACAAGCAGATCGCCTTCGAACTCGGGATCTCCGAGGCCACCGTCAAGGCCCACATGACGGCCATTTTCCGCAAGCTGGAAGTCAGCAACCGCACCCAGGCCGTGCTGCTGCTCAACCAGCTGGCCGTCGACAGGCCCGAGCACTCCTCCAGTCCCTTTCAGCCGGCCGGCGGCTGATCCCGCTTGCCGATGCTGGCCATGCGGCTGAGCAGGGCGCGCAGGGCGGCCGGCTTGAGCGGCTTGTGCAACACCCGGTAACCATTGGCACGGGCCTCGTTGCGGACCGGTTCGCTCTGGTCGGCGGTAATCAGAATGCCGCTGATGGGCTCGGCAAAGCGTGCCCGCAACCGGTTGAGCAGGTCGATCCCGTTGCGCGCCTGGTCGAGATGGTAGTCGGCCAGGATGACCACCGGCCGCCAGTCCTGCTCCATCACCGCGACCGCCTCGGCCTCGTCGCCGGCAGTGCGCACATCACAACCCCAGGGCTCGATCAGGGCCCGCATCCCGGTCAGGATATCCGCCTCATTGTCCACGCATAAAACGCGCAGACCAGCCAGATCGCGTCCCGGCCGGCGAACCCGGCCAGGGCGCGGGGTGCTGGCCTCGGCAGGCCCGCTGGCCAGCGGCACGCTCAGCGCGAACATCGTCCCGCGCCCCGGCAAGGAGCGCACGCTGACCCGATGATCGAGCATGCGGGCGATGCGATCGACGATCGCCAGGCCCAGGCCCAGGCCGCGCTCGCGGCTGCGCCGGGAGGCCTCCAGGCGGTGGAACTCACGGAAGATCGATTCGGTCTGGTCGGCCGGAATGCCCGGACCGGTGTCCCAGACCTGCACGCTCAGATGCCCATCCCGCCGTCGGCAGCCCAGCAATACCCTGCCCTGCTCGGTATAGCGCAGGGCGTTGGAGACAAAATTCTGGATCACTCTTCTCAGCAACTTCGGATCCGACACGACACGCGCCCGGCAAGGCACCAGGTCAAAGCGAAGACCGCGTTCGCGGGCCAGCGCACCGAACTCGGCATGCAGGGGCTCGAGCAGGTCGGCGATGGCAAATTCGCGCACGTCGGTTGCCATGGCCCCGGCATCGAGCCGGGAAATGTCGAGCAGGGCACTGAGCAACTCCTCGGCACTGCTGATCGAACCCTCCAGACGTTCGATCAGGTGCGTCTGCTCCGCCACCAGGCCTGGCTGCTGGCCCAGCGCCGAGACAAACAGCCGGGCGGCGTTGAGCGGTTGCAGAAGATCATGGCTGGCCGCGGCCAGAAAGCGGGTCTTGGACTGATTGGCCTGGTCGGCTTCGCGCTTGGCCTCACGCAGCGCGTCCTCGACCCGGGCGCGGATACGGATTTCCTGGCTCAGCTCACGGTTGAGTTCGGTCAATTCGTGAGTACGGGCGGCCACCCGGCGCTCCAACTCTTCCTTGGCGTCCTTGAGCCGCAGTTCGGCCTGGCGCCGTTCGGTGATGTCCTGGAGCAGGGAAAAAAACCCCAGCACCTCGCCGCGCCGGTTGAACTGCGGAATGTAGGTTGCCAGCACGTAACGGCGTCTATTGCGAGCATCGGTGATCTCGAGTTCGAAGTCCTGTCGTTCACCGGCCAGCGCGCCTTCCAGATACGGTGAACGGCGCAACATCTCGTGCTGATCGAACACGTCGTGCAGGTGGCGACCGATCAGTTCCGACCGGTCAAGACCAAGCAGGTTTTCGTAGGCCCGGTTGGTAAAGCGGAACGAGAGATCGCTGTCGACATAGGCCAGCAGCGCCGGGACATTGTCAGTGTAGAACCGGATGTTGCGCTCGCTTTCGCGCAAAGCCTGCTCTGCACGCAGGCGCTCGGTGACGTCGGTGAAGCTGGTGACGAATCCGCCGCCGGGCATCGGGTTGCCGCGAATTTCGATCACCCGGCCGTCGCCGGTATGGCGCTGGTAGAAATGGGAACTGCCCTGGCGCATCCAGTGCAGGCGGCGCTGGACCAGTGATTCCACATCGCCCGCACCGAGCATGCCACGCCGGGCATTGAAATACAGCAGATCCTCGATCGGGCGTCCGATCTGGACCAGACCGTCAGGGTAATCGAACAGATCCAGATAAGCCCGGTTCCAGGCCACCAGCCTGAGCTCGCCGTCGACCACGCTGATCCCCTCCGACAGGTTTTCCAGCGCCGATTGCAAGAGTTCCTGGCGAAACTTGAGTTTCTGCGAAGTCTGGTCAAGCAGGGTGACGACCTGATCGAGCTGCATGCCGCTGCCGGCCAGGGCCGAGGCCAGCACGATCCGGGCCGAACTGGCGCCGATGACGGTAGCCAGCACCCGCTCGGTATGACCGACCAGCGCGGCATCGGCTGGTGCAGCGTCGCTCAGTTCGCGGCTGGAGCGGCGGGCGAACTCATCAAAAGCCAGACGCGCACGGCGCTCGCCGAGGAACCGCCGGGTCAGCTGAATCAGATCGCCGACCGTGGCAATGCCTGCTCGCGGCAACGAGTCGGTGCCCGGATCACTGGCCGCTCCGAGAAAGGCATTGGCCTGAATGCGGTCGATCGGACGCGCCGAGCCGACGCGTGAACCGAACACCAGACCGAGGATGTTGAGCAGCAGCGACCAGATCACCCCATGGGTCAGCGGATCTCCGAAATCTAAGCCGAACAGCGCTTCCGGCCTGAGCCAGGACCATCCCCATGGACCATGATCCAGCCAGGCCTGACCCACGCCGCTGCCGCGCGCGATCACCGGCAACAGCAGGCAGTAAAGCCAGGTCGCAAAACCGGCGGCCAACCCGAGTTGAGCACCATGCCGGTTGGCCCGTCGACTGAGCACCGCAGCCACAACCAGCGGTGCGAACTGGGCCACCGCGGCAAACGACAGCAGGCCGATGCCAGCCAGGCTTTCGGCATAGCCGAACCAGCGGTAATACAGCCAGGCCAGCAGCAGCAGAATGACGATGACCACCCGCCGAACCACGAGCAGCTGGCGACCCAAATCAGCGCCGCGACCCGCGGCAACCGGCCGGGCCTTGAGCAGCAGCGGCATCACCACATCGTTCGACACCATGGTCGAAAGAGCGACCGAGGCCACGATCACCATGCCGGTCGCCGCCGAGAAGCCACCCAGCAGGGCCAGCAAGGCCAGCCAGCCCTGCCCAGCCTGGAGCGGCAGGGTCAGGACAAAGGCATCCGAGGCCATGCCGTCACCGAAAACCAGCAGCCCGGCCACCGCGATCGGCGCGATGAACAGGCTGATCAGCACCAGGTAGGCCGGAAACAAAAGCCGTGCCCAGCGCACATCGCGCTCGCTGGTGCTTTCGACCACGGCCACGTGAAACTGGCGCGGCAGGCAGAACACCGCCAAGGTTGACAGTAGCAGGATGGTCACAAAACTGCCGCCAATCCCGTCCAGCGCAAAGGTGGCCGCGACCAGCGCATCCTCCAGGGCCAGCGGGGCAAGCGCGGCCGGACCGTCAAAGACAAACCAGGTCACGAAAACGCCGACGGCCAGAAAAGCCAGCAGCTTGACCACCGACTCGAAGGCAATCGCCAGCATCAGTCCAGGATGGTGTTCGGTGGCGTCCAGTTGCCGGGTCCCGAACAGGACTGCGAACACGGCCAGCAGCACGGCCACGGCCAGGGCGGTATCACGCAGCACCGGGGCGGGCCCGTCGAGCAGCGTGAACGGCTGGCTCAGGTCAGTGGTCAGCAGCTCGTAGCCCATGGCGATGGCCTTGAGCTGCAGGGCGATATAGGGCAATACACCCAGTGTCGCGACCAGCGTCACCAAGACGGCCAAACGTCGGGTCTTGCCAAAACGTGAGGCCAGAAAGTCCGAAATCGAGGTGACCTGCTGCTCCTTGGCCACCCGCACCATGCGTTGCAGAAAGCCACCGAACAGAGCGAACATCAGGATCGGGCCGAGATACACCGGCACGAAATCCCAGCCGCTGCTGGCCGCCTGTCCGACCGCGCCATAGAAAGTCCAGGACGTACAGTAGACCGCCAGCGACAGGCTGTAGATGACTGGCTGGGCAACCAGCCGGCCGCGCCGGGCAGCAAGCCGGTCACCCCACCAGGCGATCAGAAACAGAACGCCAATATAGGCCAGGGACACCAGGATCAATGCGACCGGAGAAAACATCACGCGTCCGTCGCTATGCGCTTGCGTCCATCAGGCATGGCTGGCGGTTCCTTCCCTCGACCAGATCGACTGGCATCATAGCAGCGCGTCCCGGGTGCAACCTACTATGGTCGTATGGGTTTTCACCATCCGGCTGCCTACACTTCGGCAAAGAACAGATCAATATCCACCGAGGGAATCCACCATCATGTCAGTTGACAAATCCGCTGCCGCCTACTGGTCGGCCAATGTTCGCATCATCAAGATCTGCCTGGTCATCTGGGCTACGGTCTCGTTCGGCTTCGCCATCCTGCTAAGGCCAGTGCTGCAGATGCTGCCGCTGACCGTCGGCGGGACCGATCTGGGCTTCTGGTTCGCCCAGCAGGGATCGATTCTGACCTTTATCGTGCTGATCTTCTATTACACCTGGTACATGAACCGGCTCGATCGCGAGTTCGGCGTCGACGAACAGTAAGGGAGCCAAATCATCATGAGCCAGTTCACACTCAATCTGATTGTCGTCGGAGCATCTTTCCTGCTCTACATCGGTATCGCCATCTGGGCGCGCGCCGGAACAACCTCTGATTTCTACACCGCCAGCCGCGGCGTCAATCCGATCGTCAACGGCGCAGCGACTGCGGCCGACTGGATGTCGGCGGCCTCGTTCATCTCCATGGCCGGTCTGATCGCCTTTGTCGGTTATGGCAACTCCAGCTTCCTGATGGGCTGGACCGGCGGCTACGTCCTGCTGGCCCTGCTGCTGGCGCCTTATCTGCGCAAGTTCGGTCGCTTTACCGTGCCGGAATTCATTGGCGACCGGTTCTACAGCCAGAGCGCGCGCGTGGTGGCGGTGATCTGCCTGCTGGTCATCTCGATCACCTACGTGATCGGGCAGATGACCGGGGCCGGGGTCGCCTTCTCGCGCTTCCTCGAGGTGCAGAACACCACGGGCCTGCTGATCGCCTCGGGCGTGGTCTTCATCTACGCTGTACTCGGCGGCATGAAGGGGATCACCTACACCCAGCTGGCCCAGTACTGCGTGCTGATCACCGCCTACACCATCCCGGCGGTGTTCATCTCGATCCAGCTGACCGGCAACCCGATTCCGGGATTGGGCCTGTTTTCCACGCATGCCGAATCTGGCGTGCCGCTGTTGACCAAACTCAATGAGGTCCTGATCGAACTGGGTTTCCGGGATTACACCGGCCAGCATGGATCGACATTCAACATGCTCCTGTTCACGATGTCGCTGATGGTCGGTACGGCCGGACTGCCGCACGTGATCATCCGCTTCTTCACCGTGCCCAAGGTGGCCGATGCGCGCAAGTCGGCCGGCTGGGCGCTGGTCTTCATCGCCCTGCTCTATCTGACCGCCCCGGCGGTCGGTGCCATGGCCCGCCTGAACATCATCACCACCATTTTCCCCGACGGTACTGCGGCTGAGCCGATTCGCTACGACGAGCGCCCGGACTGGATGGAGAGCTGGGAGCAGACCGGTCTGCTGGCCTTCGAGGACAAGAACAACGACGGCCGCATCCAGTACTACAACGATGCCTCCGACGAGTTCGCCTCGGTCGCCGCCGAGCGTGGTTGGGAGGGCAACGAAATGGTGACCTTCAACCAGGACATCCTGGTGCTGGCCAACCCGGAGATCGCCCAGTTGCCGGGATGGGTGCTGGCGCTGATCGCCGCCGGTGGCCTGGC
The DNA here is from genome assembly GCA_046540955.1 of Wenzhouxiangella sp. Classification (GTDB taxonomy): domain Bacteria; phylum Pseudomonadota; class Gammaproteobacteria; order Xanthomonadales; family Wenzhouxiangellaceae; genus Wenzhouxiangella. The sequence goes on along the minus strand of JBKHEF010000012.1, from coordinate 23,996 downwards.
CGCAGCCCTGTCAACCGCCGCCGGCCTGCTGCTGGCCATTTCCTCGGCGATCAGCCATGACCTGCTCAAGTCGGTGCTGATGCCAAAGATCAGCGACAAGCAGGAACTGCTGGCAGCCCGGATCTCCATGGCCTTTGCCATCGCCCTGGCAACCTGGCTCGGGCTCAATCCACCCGGCTTCGCCGCCCAGGTGGTGGCGCTGGCTTTCGGCCTGGCAGCTGCCACCCTGTTCCCGGCCCTGATGATGGGAATCTTTTCGAAGAAGATGAACACCCAGGGTGCGGTTGCCGGGATGCTGGTCGGCCTGATCGCCACCCTGCTCTACATCTTCACCTATCTGGGCTGGTTCTTCGTTCCCGGGACCAACATGCTGGCCAACACCGCAGACAACTGGCTGTTCGGGATTTCTCCGCTGTCGTTTGGTGCGGTTGGCGCCCTGCTCAACTTCGTGACCGCCTATATCGTCATGAAGATCACGGCCGAACCGCCCGAGCATATCCAGGAACTGGTCGAGAGCATCCGCGTGCCGCGCGGGGCCAGCGGGGCCGTAGAACACTAGCTCCACACCTCATCACCGCCGGGGTCCCCCGGCGGTCGGAACTCCCCTTGACTGCCCGGCCTCGCAGCCGGGCAGTATCATTTACGACCCTCGTCAACGGAGCGCTTGTCCATGCTGCTTGAATTCCTGGCCGCCGTCGTTCTGGGAGTGGCCGTGGCCGGGGTGGTCATGGCCATCAACAGGATCACCGGTAGACGTCTGCCCGGCTGGCTGGCCCCGGCCGGAGCGGGGGCTGCGATGATCGCCTTCATCGTCTCGATGGAATACAGCTGGTCGGCGCGCACCATCGGCACACTGCCGGAGGGGGTCAAGGTGGTCTCGGTCAGCCGCGAATCCATGTGGTTTCGCCCCTGGACCTATCTGCAGCCGTTGAGCCTGCGCATGATCGCACTCGATACCCGGCGCAACCGCAGCCATCCCGGGCAGCCGGACCGGGTCATGACCAGTGTCGTATTGCTCGGTCGGTGGATGCCACCCCGTCAGATTCCGGTGGTTTTCGATTGCGCGGCGCATCGACGGGCCGATCTGCATGCCGGGGTCGAACTGGATGAAGCCGGCAACCTGCCCGGTGCGGACTGGCGGGCGCTGGATCCGGACGACCCCGCCCTGGCGCTGGCCTGCCGGAACATCCGCTGAACCCAGCCTACGACCAAAGTCGGAGCGCAAACCCACCGCCCGCTTGCTACCTTGAGCGCAAGGAGGCGTAACGCCATGGCGAGCAACATCCTGATCGCTGATGACGAAGCCAACCTGCTGGTCTCGCTGGAATACCTGATGCGACACCACGGCTTCGACGTCAGCGTGGCGCGTTCGGGTGACGAGGCCCTGGCGCTGATCCGGCAACAGCCCCCTGACCTGGTCATTGTCGACGTCATGCTGCCCGGCCAGTCCGGCTTCGAGGTCTGCCAGCAGATCCGCAGCGATCCCGCCCTGCAGGATATTCCGGTAATCATGCTCAGCGCCAGGGCGCGCGAGACCGACATCGCCAAGGGCAAGGCACTGGGCGCGAGCGCTTTCATCGTCAAACCCTTTGCCGTCGCTGACCTGCTCGAACAGGTCCGCGCCCAGCTCGGTACGCACCAGTGAGACCGCTGGACTGGCGCCTGGTCGTGGGCGTGACCATCGTCGGCATGGTCTGTCTGCTGTGGCTGGGGGTTGCCGGGGCCCTGCTGTGGGCCGTGCTGGATCCGGCCGACTGGCAGACCGTGGTGGATGCACTGGGCGGCAAGGGCGGGCTGCTGCTGTTTCTCTGGGCCGGCTCGCTGCTGCCCACTGCAGCCGCCCTGCGCGCCCTGATCGAGCGTTACATCCGCGCCCCGGCCAAGCTGGCCGAAGAAGCCCGCCTGCTGCTCGAAACCGATGTACAGCGACTGCCCACGCCCCGCGGCAGCGCCGAAAACCGTCGCCTGGCCGAGGTGATCGGCGAGCTGGTGAGGCAGCGCGAATCGCTCAGGGAGGACATGGATCGGCGCATCCAGGCGGCCAGTCGCCAGACCGAACTGGAGAAGAATCGACTGGCCGCCCTGATGTCGGAACTGACCAAGAGCGTGGTGGTGTGCAATCTTGATGGCCGGATCCTGCTCTACAACAGCCGCGCCCGACTCCAGTTCCGCCGGCTCTCGCGTCTGCCCAACCCGGCTGGCGGCGCGGAACTGATGGGCCTGGGCCGTTCGATCTACACCGTGCTCGACCGCAAGCTGGTCAACCATGCGCTGGAAAACGTTCAGCGGCGACTGCGCCGCGGCGCCAACGCGCCGTCCGCCCAGTTCGTCACCGCCACCCCCTCGGGCAAACTGCTACGGGTCCAGATGACCCCCGTTCGCGATGTCGAGACCGACGATCATGAGCCCCGCAGCACCGACACCATGACCGGCTTCGTGCTCCTGATCGAGAACATTACCGACGAGATGCAGGCCGACGCCGAGAAAGATCGCATCCTCACCGGACTGACCGAGGGTAGTCGCTCGGCCCTGGCCAATGCCCGGGCCGCCGCCGAGGTCCTGGAGCTGGCTGATATTCCCGCCGCCCTGCAGGCCAAGCTGCTCGAGATCATCCGCCACGAAATCCAGGCCTTGAGCCGCCAGGTCAACGAACTCCAGCCCACCTCGGCCGCGGCCCTGCGCTCACGCTGGCCGTTGGAAGACATGCTCGGCGATGACCTGGTCGAAGCCGCCGTTCAACGCCTCGGGACCGCGCTGGGACTGGCCGTCGAGGCCGAGCCCGGCAGCCGTAGCATCTGGCTGAAAGTCGAGAGTTTCAGCCTGCTCCAGGCGGTGGTTCATCTGGCCGGCCGCCTCCAGCAGCGCTGCAAGGTCCAGACACTGACGCTTAGAGTCTGCGAGTATCAGGGACGCGGCGCGCTGGACCTGATCTGGCAGCCCGAAGACGAGACCGCCACCAGGGCCGAGCTGGGCTGGGAGCGCGAACCCATCGAAGCCGATTCCGAGACCCTGTCGCTGACCGTGCGCGACGTACTCGAGCGCCACGGCGGCGAATGCTGGATCGAGCAGGAGGTTGACGACGATCGTCACCGCTGTCTGTTCCGCCTGCTGCTGCCGCTGGCCGCGCCACAGGAAGAGTTGTCGGTGGATACCTTCGTGCGCCACGAAAGCCGGCCCGAGTACTACGACTTCGACCTGTTCAGAATCACCGAGCAGACCCTGAGCCTCGAAGAGCGCCCGCTCAGCGAACTGGCCTACACGGTCTTCGATACCGAAACCACCGGGCTCAACCCGGCCGAGGGCGACGAGATCATCCAGATCGGGGCGGTCCGTATCGTCAACGGCAAGGTGCTCACCCAGGAGTTCTTCGACCAGCTGGTCGACCCGCGGCGCAACATTCCGCCGGCCGGGATCCCGATTCACGGTATCACCCCCGACATGGTCAAGGGCCAGCCAACCATCGAGACCGTCCTGCCAACCTTCCACGGCTTCTGCGCCGACACCGTGCTGGTCGCGCACAACGCCGCATTCGACATGCGCTGCCTGCAACTCAAGGAGCGCAGCACCGGGGTCTGCTTTGATCACCCGGTGCTCGATACCCTGCTGCTCTCGGCGCTGGTGCACGAAAATCAGGACTCGCATCGCCTGGAAGCCATCGCCGAGCGCTTCGGCCTGACCATCATCGGCCGTCATACCGCCATCGGAGATGCCATGGTCACGGCCGAGATCATGGTCAAGCTGATCCCGCTGCTGGCTGAAAAAGGCATCCATACCCTGGGCCAGGCGCGCGCGGCGGCCCAGAAAACCTACTATGCCCGGATCAACTATTGATCGCCCTCATCCAAGGAGATACCCCCGCATGCAGCCCGCAGAGTCCTGCGCCTTTCTGACCACGGTAGCCCCGTTTTCGGAACTGCCCGACGACGAAATCGAACCGCTGCTTGAACGCTGCCAGACCCGGCGCTTCAAGCCCGCCGAGTCGATCGGCGTGTTCACCCAGCCCGGCGAGCACGGCATCTACGTCATCGCCGCCGGCGCCGTGGTCCTCAAGGCACCCGACGGCAGCCTGCTGGAACAACGCGGTGAGGGCGAAGTCTTCGGCCACGCGATCCGCTTCGACGGGGCCATCCGCGACTACAGCGCCGAGGCCAGCGAGGATCTGGAGCTGCTTTACCTGGCCGCCGATGATCTGGCCGGCCTCGGTCAGCGCCAGCCACAGATTGCCCGGTTTTTCAGTGACGGACCGGGCGCCCGTCTGCGCGCCGCCGATGCCCGTCCCCCGGCCCGGCTGGGCGAACTGCCGCTGCGCGCCCCGATCACCGGTGACCCGCAACGTTCAATCGCCGAGACCGCGGCCCTGATGAGTCGACACCAGGTCAGCTGTGTGCCGCTGGTCCAGGATGGCCGCCTGGTCGGCATCGTCACCGATCGGGACCTGCGCAACCGCGTGCTCGGCCGCGGCCTTGATGCCACCCGCCCCATCGTCGAGGTCATGACCGCCGACCCGGTAACGGTGACCGCCGAGCACCGCATCGAAGACGCGCTGGTCGAAATGATGCGCTTAGGGATTCACCACCTGCCGGTGCTCGACGAGCAAGGTGAACTGACCAGCGTGATCAGTTCGGGCGATCTGCTGCGCCAGCAATCTCCCCATCCATTGCGCCTGGTTCGCGATATCCAGCGCGCCGACAACCGCGCCGCGATCGCTACGCTGGCCCACCAGGGCCCGGGCATGCTCGCTGGCATGGCCCGCCAGGGCAGCCAGGTGACCGAGGTCGGACGAGTTGCCAGCATGATCACCGATGCCTGCACCCGGCGCCTGATCACCCTGGCCCTGGAACAGCTGGGTGAAGCGCCGATGCCCTGGACCTGGATGGCGTTCGGTTCCCAGGCCCGTCTTGAACAGGGCCTGGTCAGCGACCAGGACAACGGCCTGCTGCTGGCTGAAGCCCCCGAAGGCGAGGCAGCGGAGTACTTCCGAAAGCTGGCTGATTTTGTCTGTGACGGACTCAACGAGTGCGGCTACGTGTACTGCCCGGGTGGGGTCATGGCCAAGGGCGAGTGGCGCATGAGCTTTGCCGCCTGGCGCAAGACCTTTGCCGGCTGGATCGTGGAACCCAAACCGAAGTCGGTGATGCAGTCGAGCATCTTTTTCGACATGCGCGGGGTCGCCGGGGATATCGCGCTCAGCCGGCGACTGCATGCAGAAGTGCTCGAGCAGGCCAGCCAGAGCAAGATCTTCCGCCGTTTCCTCGCCGCTGAATCCATGGGCCACCGTCCGCCGCTGGGGTTGTTCCGGCAATTCGTCCAGGAACATGACGGCGAAAAAAGCCAGGGCCTGAACCTGAAAAAACGCGGTGTGATCCCGATCGTCGACCTGGCCCGGGTGCGCGCACTGGAAGGCGCGATCACGGCCGTGCATACCGAGGAGCGCCTGCTGGCCGCCGGCCGCCAGGGCATCATGAACGAGCACGATGCCGACGACCTCATTCATGCCCTGCGCTTCATCGGCAACGTGCGGCTGCGTCACCAGGTGGCCCTGTACGAGCGCGGCGAAAAGCCCAACCACCTGGTCGACCCGGACGAACTGTCGGGTCTGCACAAGCGCTACCTGCGCTCGGCCTTCGGTATCGTGCGCACCGCCCAGGAGGCCCTGGCCAACCGCTACCAGGTCTGACCGGCTGGCGGAGCGCGGTCGTTTCAGGGCTCGAGGAACACCCGGTAGGCAACGCCCCGGCGCAGGATTTCCAGCACCAGCGGGGTCTCCTCGCCCAGCGGGAACCGCCTGCGCATCTGCGCCAGGTCGGTCAACGGGCGCTGGTTGAGCGCGACGACGAGATCACCCGGGCGCAGACCTGCGCGCCAGGCCGGGCTGTTGCGCCGGACATCTTCGACAAGCACCCCGCCGCCGGGCCGACGCAACGCCACCTGGACCAGGGTCAGGCCATCCAGGCGCTGATCGAGGCGACGCCCGGAAATGCGCGCATCCAGATTTTCACGCATGCGCAGGCGAACCGAGCGTTCGCGCCCGTCGCGCAGGTGGCGGACGGTCACTTCGCTGCCGATCGCCAGCAGTCCCTCGATGTTACGCAGCGCCTGGCCATCGGGCACCGGGCGGTCATCGACCGCGACGATGATGTCACCGGCCCGCAACCCGGCCCGATCGGCCGGAGAATCCGGCGCCAGGCGGGTGATGACGACACCCGAGGTCACCGTGACCCCGAGCGCCTCGCGCAGGCGCTCGTCAAGATCCTGGACCTCCACCCCCAAGGAGCCGCGCCGGACCTCGCCAAAGCGCACCAGCTGATCCATCACGTATTCGGCGGTGCTGGCCGGAATCGCAAAGCCGATCCCGACATTACCGCCGGAGGGTGTGAAAATCGCGGTATTGATGCCGATCAGCCGCCCGGCCAGGTCAATCAGGGCACCGCCCGAATTGCCCGGATTGATCGAGGCATCGGTCTGGATGAAGTTCTGATACTCCAGTCCACGCAGCCCGGAACGGCCCAGGGCCGAAACAATGCCCGACGTCACGGTCTGCCCCAACCCGAACGGATTGCCCACGGCAACGACAAAATCACCCACCCGCAAGGTATCGGCGGCAAACAGCGGCAGGGCGCTCAAACCCTCGGCCTCGATCCGGATGACCGCCAGATCGGTCTCATGGTCGGCGCCGACCAGTTCGGCGGCATACTCACGGCCATCCTGCAGGGTCACGGCAATATCGTCAGCGCCGTCGATGACGTGATTGTTGGTCAGGATGTGACCGGCCTTGGCATCGACGATCACGCCCGAACCCAGCGACCGCTGGACGCGCTCACGCGGTACGCTGGGCACATCGAAGAAACGACGAAAAAACGGGTCATCGAACAACGGGCTGGAACGGACCTGCACGCGGGTGCGGGTGTGAACATTGACCACCGCCGGGGTGACCTGTTCCAGCACCGGCGCCAGGGACGGCAGCGGCCGGCCATCGACCTCGGCCGGTAACACGGCCTCGACGGATGGCACATAGATCAGCAATATCATCGTCAACAGGACAATCAAACGTCTCATCGACACACTTCCTGGGTCTGTCAGTCCGCCGCGTTCGACTGCATCGGCCCGCGATTGGTTCACCGGCACCAACGACATGGCACTGGTGGGGTGAGCCGCTTGTGGTTAGAATCGCGATATCTTGGGGACTGACCAGAGGCAGAACACAAGATGTTGCATCTTGACCAGCAGGTCCTGCGCACCGACGTCACCGGCATGCCGATCGAGTGGATCGGTTACCAGGACGCCGTGCGGCTGATCGTTCTCGGCCAGGTCAGCTATGCGCTCGGCCGCGTCCTCTACCATCTTCACGGCGGTATCAGCGCACTGACCGGCCAACGCACGGTCATCCCGGTCAACGCCATTGTTGCCACCCAGGGCAGTCACCCGGATGCCCACCGCTTCTACGGCCGCTACACGCCGCCGTTGTCGAACCGGGCCCTGTTCCGGCGCGATGAGAACATCTGCCTGTACTGCGGCAACCGCTTCGGCCACGGTGATCTGTCCCGCGACCATGTCAAGCCGCTGTCGCAAGGCGGGGTCGACAGCTGGACCAACGTCGTGACTGCATGCAAACGCTGCAACAACCACAAGGGCTCGCGCACGCCCGAACAGGCCGGCATGCAGCTGCTGGCCATTCCTTTCGCGCCCACCCACGCCGAGTATGTCTATCTGCAGGGACGGCGCATCCTGGCCGACCAGATGGAATTCCTGCTCGCCCACTTTCCACGCCACAGCGTGCTGCGCTACCGCCTGACCCGCAGCCTGGCCGCAGATCGCTCGGCACCGACCGCGGTCTGGTGAACCCGTCTGGCGAACAGCAGCCGGTCTACCTGATCGATGCCAGCGTGTATGTCTTCCGGGCGTGGTTTTCGATGCCCGACCAGTTCGCCGACGGCGCCGGACGGCCGACCAACGCAGTCTACGGCTTTGCCCGTTTCCTGTGCGAGCTGCTCGAGGAGACCGGCTGCAGTCAGGTCGCGGTGGCCTTCGACGAATCGCTGACGACATCGTTTCGCAACGAGATCTATCCCGCCTACAAGGCCAATCGCGAACCCGCGCCGGAAGCCCTGGTGCAGCAGTTCGCCTGGTGCAAGGACCTGGCCCGGCATGCCGGCCTGCCGGTCTATGCCGACCATCGCTTCGAAGCCGATGACCTGATCGCTACCCTGGCGTGGCATTGCCGGACCAGGGAGCTGCCTTTTTGCGTGGTCAGCGGCGACAAGGACCTGGCCCAGCTGGTCGGCGAGCGCGACAGCTGGTGGGATTTCGCCCGCCGCCGCCGGCTTGACCCGGCCGGTGTGCTGGCCCATTTCGGCGTCCGGCCGGAGCAGATTGCCGACTTTCTCGCCCTGACCGGTGATGCGGTCGACAACATCCCCGGGGTGCCGGGGATCGGCCCGAAAACCGCCGCCGCCCTGCTCGCTCACTTCGGCAACCTCGATCAGCTGTTTCAGCGGCTCGACGAGATTCCTTTCTTGAGCCTGCGCGGCGCCCGCACCCTGCCAGCCAGGCTGAAAACCCACGAGGCCGCGGCCCGCCTGGCCCTGCGCCTGACCCGGCTGGCCGACGATGTGGCGCAACTGCGCCACCAGCCGCGCATCGACCGCGACCAGGGCAATGCCGATGCCCTGGACGCCCTGCTCGACGGATTGGGCTTTGGCCGGCCGCTGCGCGAGCGGCTTCATCGACAGCGCGACCCGGGTCCAAAGCCCTAACCCATCCGGATCGACCCGTCGCTGGACCGGCAAGCGCAGCAGCGCTGGTCAGCGCTGGCCCTGAAGCTGCTCGAGTGCTTCCTGACCGACCACCATGACCTCGGCGGCATCGATGTCGGTCTCGAGCAGGCTGATCGTCGGCAGGGTCTCGCCAAGCGGCTGGCCGCTGCCGTCCACATGCTGCCAGTGACTGCCCGAAAACATCACCAGGCGCGATCCCTCCATGACGCCATAGGTCGGCGTATCGAACACCTCAAGCGCGGCCAGCACGGGCGCCACGGCGACCACGCCCAGACCGTCCGGGCCCAGTTCCAGGCGCAGCACACGCTGCGGGCTGATCCCGTTCTGGATCGCGATCAGATGACCCTCCCACCAGTACAAGCCGTCGATGCCGCCTTCGTTCAGGGTCTCCGGCACGGCCAGCTTCCAGCCCTGGTTGGAGCCGTCGGTGGTCAACACGAAGATCCCCTGTTCGTAGTCGGCCATGTAGAGCAGCTTGTTGTCGCCCGACAGGGCCAGGCCGCGCAGGCTGGACAGATTGCGGTTGCCAAAGAACGGTTGCAAGACCTCAGCGTCCGGCGCGAGGCGAAAGACCACCGGCTGGCGGGTATCGGCGGCGTAGACCGTGCCATCGTCGGCAACCACCATGGAGCCGAGCAGCTGGGCCTTGCTATCACTGGCGACCCGGTAGTGGCCGATGCGCTCGCCGGAGGCCAGGTCCAGCTTGATCAGGGCGCTTGGGCTGACCGCGTCCGGATCGAATCCCTCGAACTGCGGTGCCATGCCCGTGGCCACCCACAAATGCCCGCGCTCGCTGTCAACGGCGAGGGCAAACACACTGGCCAGCCCCTCGACCATCTCCGGCGCGGCAAACACGCTCCACTCCTCGCCATTGACCCTGGCCAGGATTCGGCCATCGCGGACACTGCCGACAAAGACCCGGCCACTCGCGGGATCATGGGCGATGCCCTCGGGCATGGCCAGATCTTCGGGCAACTGACCCTGTTCCTCGAAGCGGCCAAACGGCTGGCCGGCCTCGCTCATCAGGCCAACCAGATGGTCATACAGGCGATGCTCACGCAACGGCGCCAACTCGTCGAACCGGCTCCAGTCCTCGGCCAGACCCTGCTGCTGCATGTGCAACATCATGTTGAAAGCATTGCTCAGATCGCCCTGGCGGGCGTGGCCGACCACCAGGTGGGTCATGAAATCCTGGTTGTAGGGCCGGAGCTCATGCAACTGTTCGGTAGCTTCGACCCAGTCATCGACCCGGTCGCTTTCAAATGCCCGGGCGGCCTGCCCGAACCAGTAGGCGAGGCGGGTTCCGGCCGGAGCATTGTCCGGGGGCGGTGTCTCGGCCGCCGTTTGCGCCATAAGCGGGCCAGTCATGGCCAGTGCGGCCATCAACACGAAACAGGGCAGGCGGAAAAACGGGCGTGATCGCGGCATGGATTTGATGTCCTGTACTCTTCGGGATTGTGATGCCAACTCGCCGTGTTCGGACCCCCAACGCGCCCGGACGTTCACACATCTGCAAAGGATCAGAACCTCTGACATGGACAACAATCCGGACTCGACCCTGTATGCGGGCCGCTATCTGAACCTTCAGGAACGACGCGGCTGGGAATTCATCGAACGGCGCCATGGCGTGGTCGTGCTGATCGCCTGGACGCCCGAGCGCGAGCTTTTGCTGGTCGAACAGTATCGCATACCGATCGAACAGCGCACCATCGAACTCCCGGCCGGGCTGGTCGGCGACCAGGCCGGCGCCGATCAGGAGTCGCTGCTCGAGGCAGCCGCGCGCGAACTCATTGAGGAGACCGGCTGGCAGGCCGGCAGCCTGCGCGAGATCATGCGCTGCCCGACCTCGGCCGGACTGTCAAGCGAACAGGTCTGCTTTGTCTGGGCCGAAAACCTGACCCCGGTCGGTCCGGGCGGCGGCGATGACAGCGAGGACATCATCGTTCACCGGATACCGGCGGCCGCCGTGGATGGCTGGCTGCTTGACCGTTACCGGGCCGGTCTGGCGATCGACCCGAAGATTTTCACCGCCCTGTACTGGTCAGCCACCCAGCGTGAACCACCAACCGCCCAGGGCCATGCCGACGGCGAGCAGTGAACCGGCCAGCAGCATCAGCCAGGTCAGCAGCGTACCGATAAAGCGCCCCCTGGAGACCCCGGCAGTCCGACTCAAACCCCAGGCATGGAGAAAGCGGCCCAGTACCAGGGCCACTCCCAGCGCATGCAGCAGCACGGCAGGCAGGGCCCCGGACAGCTCCAGGGTCAGCAGGATCAGCAGCGCCAGCGGCACGTATTCGCAGAAATTGGCGTGGACCCGGACCACCCGCTCCAGCTCCGGCTGGCTGCCCGTGCCCAGGCCGACCTTGAACCGCCGCCGCAAGGCGACAACCTGCCACGACAAGGCCAGCAGCAGCAGGCCCGACAAGCCGGCATAGAACAGGGTGATGGAATAGATCATGGCGACAGTCTCCGGGTTCGGGTCCTTGGAACAGCCCGCGAGTATAGCGGCAATGCTAGACTTCCGGACTTGTCTTCAAGACCCCGGAAGCCTGTCATCATGAAGCGCCTGATCCTGATTGCCAGCCTGATCCTGATAAGCATGACTACAGCAGCCCAGTCCCCCGTTGCCATTGCCATCCACGGTGGTGCCGGCACCATCGAGCGCGGCAAGCTCAGCGACGCCCAGGAAAGCGCCATCCGCGCCGCCCTCGACGAGGCGATCGAAGCCGGTCACCGAGTCCTGACCGAGGGCGGCAGCAGCCTGGATGCCGTGGTCGCCGCCGTGCGCATCCTCGAAGACGCGCCTGAGTTCAATGCCGGTCGGGGTGCAGTCCTGACCCATGAAGGTACCGTCGAGCTGGATGCCTCGATCATGGATGGCGCCTCGCTGGCTGCCGGTGCGGTGGCCAGCGTCCAGGGTATCCGGCACCCGATCGAGGCGGCCCGCGCGGTCATGACCGACTCGCCCCACGTCATGCTGGTCAGCCAGGGGGCAACCGCCTTCGCTGAATCGATCGGACTGGAGCTGAAGGATCCGGACTGGTTCATCACCGAATTTCGCGCCGAGCAACTGCAAGCGGTGCAGGCGCGCCAGGATGCATCGGTGCAGTTGTCGGAGGATTGGTTCTCCACCGTGGGTGCGGTCGCGCTGGATGCCGACGGCAATCTCGCCGCCGCCACTTCGACCGGCGGCATGACCAACAAGCAGTGGGGCCGGGTCGGCGATTCACCCATCATCGGGGCCGGCACCTATGCCGATAACCGGGCCTGCGCGGTCTCAGCCACCGGCCACGGCGAGTTCTTCATTCGCCACGTGGTCGCCTACGACATCTGCGCGCGCATGCGCTATCAGAATCTCTCCCTGGCCGACAGCGCGCATGCGGTGGTCAACGACGTGCTGGTTGAAGCCGGCGGCGATGGCGGGGTGATCGCCATTGACGCGCAGGGCAGCATTGCCATGCCATTCAACACCGACGGCATGTACCGCGCCGCCATCGACGTCGATGGCCGCAAGACCGTAGCCATCTACGGCGACGATTGATGCCGCCCTGCTCGTGCTGACCGATTCGGCATCCTTTGCCTGCCCGTGGTGCGGCGAGCTCAACTGGGTCGAACTGGAGCCGGACGACGCCGGCCAGACGGTGCTGCAGGATTGCGCAGTCTGCTGCCGGCCGATCGAGATTGACCTGCCGCCGCCTGACCGGCCCGATGCCGCGTTGGTGGTGCGCGCCGAAGGCGGCTGAGCAGGCACGGCCGCGCCAGCGGCGGGCTGGTTCAGCGCTGATCCAGCCCGAGGTCGGCACACAGCCGGAGCGCCGGGCCCGCCTGGTTGAGGGTATAGAGGTGCAGGCCCGGCGCGCCGCCGTCGAGCAGGCGCTGGCACAGCCGGCAAACCACCTCGTGACCGAACTCAACCAGCGATGCGCGATCGCCGGCGGCGTCCCAGGCCTGGAGGCGCTTGGCCACCCACTGCGGGATCTCGGCACCGCAGGTGCGCGAGAAGCGGGCCAGGCCCTGGTAGTTGGTGATCGGCATGATGCCCGGCACGATCGGCACTTCTACCCCGAGGGAACGCGCGTCTTCGACGAATCGAAAATAGCATTCGGCATTGAAGAAGTACTGGGTGATCGCACCGTCGGCCCCGGCCGCGACCTTGTCGCGGAAGTGGGCCAGATCTGCCGCCGGGCTGGTTGATTCCGGGTGATGCTCGGGGTAGCAGGCCACTTCCAGCCGAAAACGATCGCCCCAGCGCTGGCGGATGGCGACGACCAGTTCGGCGGCGTATTCAAAGACCCCGGCATAGCGCCCCGAGGGCCGGTCGCCGCGCAGCACGACCAGGCGATCGACGCCCATGCCATGGTAAGTCTCAAGCAGCTGGCGCAGGCTGTCGAGATCCTCTGACATGCACGAAATATGCGGTGCCACCGGAACGCTGCATGCACTGGAGATTTCGCGCACCGTATCGACCGTGCGCGACCGGGTCGAGCCGCCGGCGCCGAAGGTCACCGACACATAGTCGGGCTGGAGCGCCAGCAGTCGATCACGCGCAGTCCGGAAGCGTTCGGTCTGCGCTTCATCGCGCGGCGGGAAGAACTCGAAACTCAGTTGCGGGTGTGCAACACGACCCATGACGCCATCCTCACCAGAACAGTCTGCAGGGCGGAAATCTTCAACGCCCGGCCCGAGCGCGCCCGGCTGAAGCCGGCCCCGGGCGAATCAATCTCGCCCGGGGCCCGATCACCGGACCGCGGTGGCCGGGCGCGAATCAGTAGCGGTAATGCTCGGGCTTGTACGGGCCTTCGACCGGCACGCCGATGTAGTCGGCCTGCTCGGGTGTCAGCTCGGTCAGGCGGGCGCCGATCTTGGCCAGGTGGAGGCGCGCCACCCGCTCGTCGAGATGCTTGGGCAAAAAGTAGACCTCGTTATCGTAGCGGTCACCGTTTTTCCACAGCTCGATCTGGGCCAGGACCTGGTTGGTGAACGAGTTTGACATCACGAAGCTGGGATGACCGGTGGCGCAACCCAGGTTGACCAGGCGTCCGCGGGCCAGCAGGATAATGCGCTTGCCGTCGGGGAAAATGATGTGATCGACCTGCGGCTTGATCTCTTCCCACTCGTACTGCTCGATGCTGGCGACATCGATTTCATCGTCGAAATGGCCGATGTTGCAGACGATCGCCTGGTCCTTGCAGCGCAGCATGTGCTCGTGCCGGATGATGTTGCAGTTGCCGGTGGCGGTGACGATGATGTCGGCCGCCTCGATCACGCCAGGGTCCTCCAGGTTGACCACCTTGAAGCCTTCCATGGCCGCCTGCAGGGCGCAGATCGGATCGACTTCGGTCACCCAGACGTTGGCCGACAGCGCGCGCAGCGACTGGGCCGAACCCTTGCCGACATCACCGTAGCCGCAGACGATGGCGGTCTTGCCGGCAATCATCACGTCGGTGGCGCGCTTGATCGCGTCGACCAGCGACTCGCGGCAACCGTAGAGGTTGTCGAACTTGGACTTGGTGACCGAGTCATTGACATTGATGGCCGGGAATTTCAGGGTGCCGGCCTTGGCCATGCGATACAGGCGCAGCACGCCGGTGGTGGTCTCCTCGGTCACCCCCTGGATGTTTTCCAGCGCTTCGGAATACCAGCCGCGGTTGATTTCCAGGCGCTTGCGGATCGAGGCGAACAGCGCGGTTTCTTCCTCGCTGCCAGGATTGTCGAGGACGGAGGGGTCGGCCTCGGCGCGGGCACCGAGATCGAGCAGCAGGGTGGCATCGCCGCCGTCGTCGAGAATCATGTTCGCCGTGCCGCCGTCGGGCCACTGGAAGATGCGGTGGGCGAACTCCCAGTACTCGGTCAGGCTCTCGCCCTTGTAGGCGAACACCGGTACACCGCGCTCGGCCATGGCCGCGGCCGCGTGATCCTGGGTCGAATAGATGTTGCACGACGCCCAGCGGACGTCGGCACCCAACTCGATCAGGGTTTCGATCAGGACCGCGGTCTGGATGGTCATGTGCAGCGAGCCGGCGATGCGCGCCCCCTGCAGCGGTTTGTCGGCGGCGTACTCTGCCCGGGTCTGCATCAGGCCCGGCATCTCGGTCTCGGCAATAGCGATCTCCTGGCGTCCGAACCTGGCCTGGGCGAGATCGGCGACGAAAAAGTCGCGGTCGGTCGGGGCGATGCTGTCATCGAACAGCACGCTCTTGCGGGCGTCTTCGGTTCTTGCGTTCATGCGGTGATGTCCTTGGCGGTTTTTGAAAGTGAAATCGATGCGTCTGCAGGCGCCGGACTAAAGCCCGGCGGCCGCGGCCAGCGCCTCGGCCCTGTCGGTGCGCTCCCAGCTAAACGCGGTGAAATGATCTTCCACCGCTTGGCCGTTGCGCACCACCAGTGCTGTGGTTTCGACCGCCGGGCGGCCGAAATGACCCAGCGAGGCGGTCTGGCGGTACATGGGATGCAGCAGGTCGAGCATCTTCAGGATGCCGTAGGGCCGCAGGTCGAAGTGTTCGCGCACCAGTTGCTCGATCCGCGCCTCCGGAACCTTGCCGGTACCGAAAGTGGTCACTGAAATCGAGGTCGGCTCAGCCACACCAATGGCGTAGCTGACCTGAAGTTCGCACTTGTCGGCCAGGCCGGCAGCAACCACGTTCTTGGCCACATAGCGGGCAGCATAGGTCGCCGAGCGATCGACCTTGGACGGATCCTTGCCCGAGAACGCCCCGCCGCCGTGGCGGGCCATGCCGCCATAGGTGTCGACAATGATCTTGCGCCCGGTCAGGCCGGCATCGCCGACCGGTCCGCCGATCACGAACTTGCCGGTCGGGTTGATATGAAACAGCGTGTCCGCGTGCAACCACTCCGCCGGCAGCACCGGGCGAATGATGTGTTCCATCACGCCGGCACGCAAGGCCTCCAGCGACACTTCTTCATCATGCTGGGTCGATATGACCACCGCATCGATGGCCACCGGCTTGCCATCTGCATAGCGCAGCGTGACCTGGCTCTTGGCATCGGGCCTGAGCCACGGCAGCGGGTTGTCTGACTGCTTGCGCAACCGGGTCTGCTGCTCCATCAGGCGATGGGCATAGTAGATCGGTGCCGGCATCAGCTCGGGGGTTTCGTTGGCGGCATAACCGAACATCAGGCCCTGGTCACCGGCACCCTGCTTTTCCGGATCGTCCCGATCCACGCCCATGGCGATGTCCGGCGACTGCTTGCCGATCATGTTGATGACCGAACAGGTCCGGCCATCAAAGCCGACCCGCGAGGAGTCATAGCCGACATCCACGACCACGTCGCGGATCAGTTCCTCGAGATCCACCCATGCTGACGTCGTGATTTCTCCTCCGACAATCACCGCCCCGGTCTTGATGAAAGTTTCACAGGCGACCCGCGCATGGGCGTCCTGGGTCAGAATGCCATCGAGCACGGCATCGGAAATCTGGTCGGCCAGTTTGTCTGGATGGCCTTCGGAGACGGATTCGGAGGTAAACAGGTAACCGGACATGTCTTATATCTCTTGATACGGATAGAAAGATAAGCATTGTAGCGCAGCTCGATCAAGACGTCCATGCATCCGCTCTCGCTATGATGATTGCCTGATGGCTCTCGAAACCCTGTTCGCCTTGCTGTTCCATGCCGTGCTGGCGCCGGCCACCGCGCTGCATGCGCTGTTATACAAGCGCGACCCGCGCGCTGCGTTCGGCTGGATTGCGGTGTGCGTGCTGTTCCCGCTGGCCGGCCCGCTGCTGTACCTGTTCTTTGGCCTCAATCGCGCGCGCGGCCGGGCCCAGAGCCTGGGACTGCCCGGATTCAGGCCGGGCTATGAGCGCGGGTCGGCCCTGACCCGGACCCATCCGTTGCCGCCTGAGGTGGAACAGCCGTACCGCGAACTGGCCCGGGTCGGGCAGGCGCTTAGCCGCCACCCGCTGGTCAGCGGAAACCAGGTCACTGCGCTGATCAACGGTGAGCAGGCCTATCCGGCCATGCTTGAGGCTATCGCCCAGGCCCGCCACCATGTCCTGCTGGCCACCTACATCCTCGACAACGACCGCACCGGCCGGCGGTTCATGGATGCCCTGCAGCAGGCCGCGGCGCGCGGCGTGGAGGTGCGCGTGCTGATCGACGGTTTCGGGGATCTCTATTCGCTGCCGCGCAGCTCCCGGAAGCTTCAGCGGACCGGAATCCGCGTCGCCCGTTTCCTGCCACCCGGCCTGATGCCGCCAAGCCTGTCGATCAACATGCGCAGCCACCACAAGATCCTCGTGGTCGACGATGTCGTCGGCTTTACCGGGGGGATGAACATTGGCGATCGGCACTGCCTTGACTTGCCCGACAACCCTCGCCCCACCGCCGACATCCACTTTCGTCTCGAAGGTCCGGTCGTCGGGCAGTTGCGGGCGGAATTCCTGCGCATGTGGCACTTTTCGACCGATGACGCCGACCTGCCGGCCTGCGGCATACCGCCGCGCACCGGACAACTGCTGTGCCGGACGGTGACCGATGGTCCCGATGAAGATCTGGACCGGTTGACCATGCTGCTGACCGCCGCGATCGGCGAGGCACGTCGGTCGGTACGGATCATGACGCCCTACTTCCTGCCGCCACGCGAGCTGATCGGTGCCATCCAGTCGGCCAGTGTGCGCGGGGTCGACGTGCTGGTGGTCTTGCCGGAGCGCAACAACCTGCCCTACGTGCACTGGGCCACCCGCAACATGCTTTGGGAGATTCTTTTTCGGGGCGCCCGTGTGGTCTATCAGCAACCGCCGTTCCATCACGGCAAGCTGTTTGTCATTGACGAGGCCTACAGTCTGATCGGTTCGACCAACTGGGATCCGCGCAGCCTGCGGCTGAATTTCGAACTGCAGGTGGAAGTCTACGGTGAGGACTTCGCCCGCACACTGGCCACCATGATCGAGCAGGCGGCACGGCACGGACGCGAGGTCAGCCTGGCCGAAGTCGACAAGCGATCGCTACCCCAACGCCTGCGTGATGCGCTGAGCTGGCTGTTCTCACCTTACCTGTAACCCGACCTGTCCGAAGCTTCCGTTTTTCACGAAGCAGTTGGTATCATCTGAAAACCTATGCGTCACGTATTTTTTCTGACATTCACCCTGGCCTGCCTGTGGCTGGCGATCTCCGGCGTCTACAAGCCGTTGATGTTTATGCTCGGGGGGGGCAGTCTGGTTGTCGTGGTCTGGGTCGCGCTGCGGATGAAGATCGTTGGCGATGAACACAATCCGCTGGTCTTTTCCTGGCGCCTGCCGATATTCTGGCTGTGGGCCCTGCGTGAAATCATCGTGGCCAATGTCCATGTGACCCGTTTGATTTTTCAGCCCGGCAAGATCAGCCCGCGCATCGTTGAGGTCCCGGTTCCCATGGAAAGCGCGTTGGGCAAGGTGGTTTACGGCAACACCTGCACCCTGACCCCGGGTACCGTTACCCTGACCCTCGACCGCGAAAAACTGGTCGCTCATGCCCTCGACGCCCAATCCGCCGAAGCCCTGGTCAGCGGCCGTCTGGCGGCGAAAATCCGCTGGCTGGAAGGTTCTTCGGAGGCGCCTCAATGACGACCGTGCTGGTCTTGACCGCGCTGGCGATTTTTTCGACCATGGCGCTGGCTTTGGCGCGGGCGCTCAAGGGCCCGACCATCTACGATCGGATCGTGGCCGTGAACGTCTTCGGTACCAAGACCGTTCTGGTCGTCGCCCTGATTACCCATATCACCGGCCATGCAGATCTGATCGATGTGGCCCTTGTCTATGCGCTGATCAACTTTATCGCCATTGTCACGGTACTCAAGCTGGTCAAGACCCGAGACCTGGGCAGCGCCACCGAGGATGCCCCCGGCGATGCTTGATCTGTTGATCAACGTGCTGTCCGGCACCCTGCTTCTGGTCGGCGGAGCGTTCGGCTTCATCGGTGGTCTGGGCCTGTTCCGCCTGCCGGATTTCTACACCCGCCTGCACGGAGCCGGCATCACCGACACGCTCTGTGCGATCTGCATCGGGGCTGGCCTGATCCTGCAGTCCGGCATCAGCCTGCTGACCCTGAAATTGTTGCTGATTCTGCTGTTTTTGCTCTTCACCGCGCCTACTGCCACCCACGCACTTTCGCGTGCAGCCATGATTGATGGCCTTGAGCCGGTGCTGGATGAAAACGCCAAGCCTGTTGCCGACCATCGTGGAGCACCTTCATCGAATACCTGATCGACATCCCGCTGCTGATCTTTCTGGTGGTGGTCGCCATAGCCGTGGTGCGCGTGCGCGATCTGTTCGCGGCGGCCATGCTGTTCGCAATCTATTCGCTGCTCTCGGCAGGGCTGTTTACCGTGCTTGATGCCGGCGATGTCGCATTGACCGAAGCCGCGGTCGGCGCTGGTCTGAGCACAGTGCTGGTGCTGGCCGTACTGACCGTGGCACGCCGCCACGAGCATCCTACCGGCGGCCACAATTGGCTGGCACTGACCGTTGTGCTGGTTACTGGCGGCATGCTCGCCTACGCGGCGATGGATCTGCCCCAGTTCGGCGCGCCGGACAATCCAGCCCAGGTCCATGTCGGTGCCTACTATGTGGACAATACGGGGACCGAGATGGGCATTCCGAACATGGTGGCCGCCGTCCTGGCCAGTTATCGTTCCGTCGACACCATGGGTGAGGTCTTCGTGATCTTTGCAGCGGTGCTGGTCGTCTTTGCCCTGCTGTCGATCCGGCCCAAAGGCGGTCAGCCCGGCGTGCGCAGACGCCGACCGATCGGCCGGACCCAGATCAACCTGAAAAAAACACCACCATGAAAAACAACGGCATTCTGCGCATCCTGTCACGGTTCCTGATCCCGCTCATCCTGCTCGTCGGGATGTATATCCAGTTCCACGGCGAGTACTCGCCCGGTGGCGGCTTCCAGGCTGGACTGGTCTTTTCGGCGGGTTGGATCCTGTTTGTCCTCATTTACGGTCTTGAGCGGGGGCTGCGCGCCATCCCGATGCAGGTCATGTATGCCCTCAGCGCCGCCGGTGTGCTGCTTTACGCACTGACCGGCCTGGTCGGGGTCATCCTCGGCGGCCGCTTCCTCGAATTCACCGGACTGCTCGACGATCCGCAAGCCGCCCAGCAGGCTGGCATCATCATTGTTGAATTTGGCGTCGGTCTGACCGTGGCCTCGGTGTCGATGCTGCTGTTTACACTGTTTGCCAGGCGTCGCCGACAGTGGGACGAAGCGCTTGACGAGCAGGACGGCCCGGCATGACCTTCCTGGGGCTGATCAATTACTGGGTCGTTGTCGCCCTGATGATGATCGGCTTTTACTGCGTGATCGCGCGGGGCAACATGATCAAGAAGATCATGGGCTTGAACCTGTTCCAGACCTCAGTCTTCATTCTGTTTGTCTCGGCCGGCAAGGTCGTCGGGGGCTCGACGCCCATCCTGCGCGATGGCGTGGAGGTCTATTCCAATCCGCTGCCTCATGTGATCGTGCTGACAGCCATCGTTGTCGGTGTTGCCATCACTGCGGTCGGACTGGCTCTGGCCGTCCGGATACAGGAGGCCTACGGCACCATTGAGGACGATCATCTCGGCGACGACCTGGATGATGAGCGGGCCTGACCGGGACCATTGCCAGCCATGAACCTTCCGGATCTGATGCCGTTCATCATGCTGGCCCCGCTGATCGGGTCGGGCTTTGTCGCCTTGCTGCCGGGCCAATCGCTGCCCTGGAGCCTGGCCACACTGGCCTGCCTGGTCAGCGCGATCCTGGCCGCAGTGGTCCTGGCCAGCAGCCTCGACGGAACCGTGCTGTCGTATCCGTTCGGCAACTGGCCAGCGCCGGTGGGCATCGAGTATCGCGTTGATGCCGCCAATGCCTTTGTTGCCTTCCTGGTTGCCGCCATGGCCGCGATCACCCTGCTGTGGGCGCCGAAAAGCGTGGCCAAGGAAATCGAGGGGCGCAAGGGCACTTTTTATGCGCTGTTCCTGCTGGTCGTGGCCGGACTTCTGGGCATTACCCTGACCGGAGACGCGTTCAATGTCTTCGTGTTCCTGGAAATCTCATCGCTGGCCAGCTATGGCCTGATCGCCTACGGTCGGGACCGCCGCGCCCTGCTGGCGGCCTTTCGTTACCTGATCATGGGCACGGTCGGCGCCACCTTTTTCCTGATCGGGATTGCCTTTCTGTACATGGTCACGGGCACCCTGAACATGGCCGACCTGGCCGAGCGCCTGCCGGAGCTGGGCAACAACAACGCGGTCCGGGCGGCGCTGGCCTTCATCATCGTCGGCATGGGCCTGAAGCTGGCCCTGCTGCCACTGCACCTGTGGCTGCCCAACGCCTATGCCTACGCGCCCAACTTTGTCACCGTGTTTCTGGCCGGGACAGCCACCAAGGTGGCGCTGTATGTGATGCTGCGGTTCGTCTTTACGGTCTTCGGTGCCGACTACAGCTTTGCCGTCCTGCCCCTGTCGACCGTGCTGATGGTGCTGGCCCTGGCCGGCATGTTTGCCGGCTCCTGGGTGGCGATGTTCCAGATCCACCTCAAGCGCATGCTGGCCTATTCGTCGGTCGCCCAGGTTGGCTACATGGTGCTTGGCGTGTCGCTGGCCACCCTGACCGGGCTGACCGCGGCGTTCCTGCATCTGTTCAACCATGCCCTGATCAAGACCGCGCTGTTCATGGCCATCGGTTGTGTGATCTATCGCACCGGTTCGGCCCGGCTCGAAGACCTGCGCGGGCTGGGACGACAGATGCCCTGGACCCTGACCGCGTTTGCCCTGGCCGGGCTGTCGATCATCGGCATCCCGACCACGGTCGGCTTCATCAGCAAGTGGTACCTGGTCCTGGCCTCGATCGAGACCGGCGCCTGGTGGCTGGTGGTGTTCCTGCTCATCACCTCGCTGATGGCGCTGTACTACATCTGGCGGGTAATCGAGGCGGCCTGGTTCTCGCCCCGCCCGGACGGCGCGGCAACGGTACGTGAGGCACCGCTGGCACTGCTCATCCCGACCTGGTTCGTAGTCGCGCTGAACTTCTACTTCGGCCTGGATACCCGGCTGACCGTGGGCGCGGCCAGCGCGGCCGCGCAAGCCTTGCTCAGTGGTCCCGGAGCGCTGCCGTGAGCTGGCTGCCGCAGTTCAGCCCGCTGACCGTGGTACTGATCCCGTTCGCCGGCGCCATCGCGATTGCCCTGGCCTCCGGCAGCACGCGCTGGATCCAGGCCTTCAGCTGGCTGACCTCGGGGCTGTTCCTGATTGCGGTCTGGGGCCTGGCCGGTCCAGCACTCTCCGGGGCATCGATCACGCAGAGTCTGTGGGAAATCCTGCCAGGCCTGACGATCGGCTTTGCCGTCGAGCCCCTGGGCCTTTTGTTTGCACTGCTGGCCTCGAGCCTGTGGATCCTGGCCACCCCGTATGCCATCGGTTACATGACCCATGGCGGCTACCGCCAGCTGGGCCGGTTCTTTGCCTGCTACGCCATCGCCCTCGGCGCGGCCGCCGGCATCGCGTTTGCCGACAACCTGCTGACGATGTTCATCTTCTACGAGATCCTGTCGATCTCGACCTACCCGCTGGTCGCCCACGACGGTTCGGACAAGGCCAAGCGCGGCGCCCGTACCTATCTGGTTTTGCTGCTGCTGACCAGCATCTGCCTGTGGCTGCCGGCGATGATCTGGACCTGGGCGGCAGCCGGCAGCATGACCTTCACCCCCGGCGGCATCCTGGCCGGCCAGGTTGACCCGGCCACGGGTGCGATCCTGCTTGTGCTGTTCATGTTCGGCACCGGCAAGGCCGCCCTGATGCCGTTTCATCGCTGGCTGCCGGCGGCCATGGTCGCCCCGACGCCGGTCTCGGCCCTGCTGCACGCGGTGGCCGTGGTCAAGGCCGGGGTGTTTGTCGTCCTGAAGCTGGCCATCTACATCTTCGGGCTGGACTATCTGAAAACCCTGGCCACGGCGGACTTCATGCTTTATGCGGCCACCTTCACCATGCTCGTCGCCTCGCTGGTGGCCCTGCACCAGGACAACCTCAAGGCCCGGCTGGCCTACTCGACGGTCAGCCAGCTGTCCTATATCGTGGTCGGGGCGCTGCTGGCCACCTCGCTGGCCGCGATCGGCGGCGGCATGCACATGCTCATGCATGGCTTCGGCAAGATCACACTGTTCTTCTGTGCCGGCGCAATCTACCTGGCGAGCAAGAAAACCAAAATCTCCGAGCTCGACGGCCTGGGCCGGAAAATGCCGATCACCATGACGGCTTTTCTGATCGGCGCCCTGTGCGTGATCGGACTGCCGCCCACCGGAGGGCTGTGGAGCAAGTGGCACCTGGTCAGCGGCGCCTACGCCAGCGGCCATGCGATCGTGCTGGCTGCCTTTCTGATCAGCACCATTCTCAATATTGCCTATCTGCTGCCGCCGGTCCTGAGGGCATTTCTCAAACCCTTGCCTGCCGGCGAACAAGCGGGCATCAGGGAAGCGCCCTGGCTGTGCGTGGTGCCGCTGAGCCTGACCGCACTGGGCACCCTGGTGCTGTTCTTCCTCGCCCAGAGCGGCTTTGCCGTGATGGCCTCGATCTTTGCCGGAGGGCCCGCCTGATGCTGGGACGCTGGCTGGAACGCCTGGTCGCGCGCGGCCGCCTGCTCAGCCTGGTCACGCTGGTGCTGATGGCCGGGCTGGTGCTGGCCGACATCATCATCCCGCCGGCCTATGTCCGCTTCCCCTGGGACGGACTGGGCGGTTTTGCTGCCGTGCTCGGCTTTGTCGGTTGCGTGTTCTTCATTGCCGTGGCCAAGGGCCTGGGTCAGCTGCTGCTCTACCAGCCCGAGGACTACTACGGCGAACAGCACGAGCACGAGGCACCGGGGCCGGAACGGAGCCGTGATGACTGACTGGCTGCACCCCGCCCTGGTTCTGCTGTTCGGCGCAGCCACGCTGCCGCTCCTGCCGGCTGCTGCGCGTCGTGCCTGGCTGGTCCTGGTGCCGCTGCTCGGCCTGGCGGCGGTGTTTGCCTTGAGTCCGGGCACCCACGGGCAATTCGAGTTCCTCGGCATGCCGCTGGTCACCGGCCGGGTCGACGAACTGAGCCTGGTGTTTGCCTACGTCTTCGCCATCATCCTGGTGATCGGCATGATCTTTGCCCTGCACGTCAGGGATACCGTCCAGCACGTGGCCGCCTTGACCTACGCCGCCTCGGCACTGGGTGCGGTCCTGGCCGGCGATCTGGTCACCCTGTACGTGTTCTGGGA
>JBKHEF010000011.1:0-83625 GCA_046540955.1 Wenzhouxiangella sp. | reverse complement strand
CGCCGCAGCCGCGCCAGGTCGCCGCGAACGGCCGCGGCAACGGGCAGGGCGGCGGCCCGTCGGGCCAGGCGTGCGGCCAGCCCGCCGGCGGTTTCGCGCGCCAGCACATTGGCGGTCTCATCGTCGCGCAATCGGCCGTGCCGCTCTTCGTGCACCCGCACGGCCTCGGCCAGCAGCCAGTCGGCAGCACGGATTGGCATGGAAGTCACGATGATGGCGGCACGGTCAAAGGCATGACAGCCCAAGGGTCGACAACTCCTCGATTATAGGAGCCGGAGAAATGTCTCCGCATCAAATCGAGAAAAATCCGCTTGGCCGTCCTGGGTCGCCGGTAGCGCGCCCTGGCACGCCCGGGTCAGCCCGAAGACCGCGGCCCGACCACCGCCGTTTCCGGGTAAAGATGGTGCCACCACTCCGGTTCGTCCTTGAGCCACTTGTCGAACCAGGCCAGCATGGTGTCCCACCAGACATAGCGCTTCTCGCGGTCGAGAATCCAGTGGTCCTCGCCGGGAAACTCGACCAGCTCGACCTCGCGCCCGAGCAGCTTGAGCGCGGTGAACATGTTGTGGCTCTCGCCCGGCGGCACGTTGGTGTCGGAATCGCCGGTCACCAGCAGCAGCGGGGTGGTGATCCGATCAGCCGCATATACCGGGCTCTGGTCCACGTAAAGCTCGGGGTTGTTCCACGGGAACGAGCCGCGGCTGGCAATGCCGGAATAGCCGTAGCCCCACCAGCCCTGGCCCCAGTACGAGGTCAGCGCGCTGATCCCGGCATGGGAAATCGAGGCCGCGTAGCGATCGGTCCGCGTGGCCAGATACATGGTCATGAAGCCACCGTAGCTGGCCCCGATGTTGCCGACCCGCTCACCGTCGATGAACGGGTGTGCAGCAACGAACTTGTCCGTGCCCTCGATGATGTCATCGGCGGTGTAGCGCCCCCAGGCATTGACGTGCAGGGCCGAGAACTCCTGGCCGTAACCGATCGTGCCGCGCGGCTGGAGCACGTAGACCACGTAACCCTTGGCCGCCCACAGTTGAAACGGATAGCGGCCGGTGAACTGGCGATTGACCGGCGTGGTCCCACCGTAGTAGTAGACGATCAGCGGATAGCTGTTGTCGGGATCAAAATCCGGCGGCAGATAATAGCGGCCGTCGATCTCGTCGCCGGCCTGGTTGGTGAAAGTCCAGGGCCGGACCTCGCTTAAGCGCACACCCGGGTACTGGCTTTGCCGACTGTCGACCAGAACTTCCGGCTGACCGGCGTTCACATCGACCAGGTGAACCCGCTGCGGGGCGTCGGCATCGGTGCCGCGCACGACCACCACCGGCGAGTCCTGTTCGCTGGCCACGAACTGCTCCATGACTTCCAACCCGGTCTCGATTCGGCGGAACTGCTCGGTGCCTGGATCGAAATGGACCAGCGCCACCTCCTCGCCCCAGGTCGCCGACAGCAGCAGGTCGCCACTGGCCAGGCGATGGACACTGCCGAAGGCCGGATCGAAATCCCGGCTGACGCTGAGCGCCCGCTCTCCATCGGTGCTGAGCGCGTAAAGCTGGGTGTCGTACTCGTTGGGCGTCAGGTTCTCGTCAGTGGTCGCGCCATCACCCTGGGCCAGGCCGGGGCCGGCCAGCAGCCAGTAGCCCTGCTCAGCGAACAGGGCCGCATTGATCTGGCGATAACGCCCGATCTCGGTTGTTTCCAGCGACGGCAGTGCCAGCGTGTAGAGACGAAACAGGCTGTGCGGTGGCTCGGAATAGTCAATGATGCGCTCCGAGAGCAGCAGCCGATCACCGTCAGGGTGAACATCGAGCAGGTTGACCGATGTCTGGCCACTGGTCAGCGGCCGGATCATCCCGGTGTTCACATCGACCTGAAACAGCTGCGTGTTGTCGCGAAAGCTGGCCCAGCGGTCCTCCAGCGAGCGGACCCGGCGGCGCTTGTCGTTGTCCGACTCGAATTTTTCGGTCCAGGCAAACAGGATGGACTGCCCGTCCGGATGCCAGCGCCAGTTGCCGATGTGCGCATGGTTGGCCAGCAGCAGGCGCGCCCGGCCATCGGCCAGATCATGCAGCCACAGGTTGTCGCCTTCCTCAACGGCCAGGCGATCCGATGCCGGGCTCCAGGCCAGGCGCTGCGGCAGCGTGCCGGTCCACTGCTGGACGATGCGGTCACGCGCCAGGTTCCGGATCTCAAGTCGCGCCAGGTCGAGATCGGCCGCATCGCTGCGGCCGCGGAAGGTGATCGCCAGATGACGTCCATCGGGTGCCAGGGACAGGTCGGTCGCGGTTTCGGCGTTGGTCAAAAGGCGTGCCGACAGCCGTCGCTGCGGCTCGGTGTGGGCGCGAAGCTGATCGATCTCGCTGCGACCCTCCCAGGCCAGCGTTGGGCGCTGGTCATCGGCCGCGCCATGGTGGTACAGCCACAAGGTATGGGTCCCGGCAGCCAGATCGAGCGCCACCTTGTCGTCTTCAACCTCTTGGGGCTGATCATCCAGCCAGACCTCGAGCGATGCCAGCCCGCTGATGGCCAGATGGCCGCGGACAAAGCGCGGCGTTTCCAGATGCACCACCCAGACCGAGGCACCGGACGAGGCTGTGGCTTTCTGGGGCGAAATCGTCGTCCAGGTCAAGGGCTGGCCGAACAGCCGAACTTCCTGTCCGGATACCGGCAGCCCAGCGTCGGCCAGCTGCATGACCAGGGCGCGGCGCACCGGGTCGGCCTTGGGGTTTTCGCTGATCTGCTCGACATCGATCGGCAGCGGCCCGAGCGCCAGCAGCGCGTCGATATCGGCCCGGTTGTCGGCCCGGACCGGCCCGTTGAGCAGAACCAGGGCGGCCAGAATGCCCGGCAAGAAGGGAAGAAGACGGCAATTCATGGGCTAAAAAGTAGATTGGGTCGGGGAACAGGTCGACAATCTATCAGAACGCGGGCCAGTTTTGATGCGCATCAATTCTCTTGTCTTGAGCCAACGGTAAGCTTTCAAATCGAATAATTGGCCGTCCTTATCCAGGAAGCGACAGCATGTCCGAGCTTATCCGCCCCACGTTTGATGTGGATCTGATCGACCGCTACGGCGGCGAAGGACCGCGCTACACCTCCTACCCGACCGCCGTGCAGTTCAACGACCGCTTCGGGCCGAGCGACTTTCTCAATGCCATTGACGAGAGCAACCGGCTACCGATTCCGGCTGATCTGTCGGTCTATGTCCATGTCCCGTTCTGCTCCAGCCCTTGCTTTTACTGCGGCTGCAACCGCGTGATCACCCGCTCGGCCACGGCGGGTGATGAGTTTCTCGCGACCCTCGACCGCGAAATCGATCTGGTCGCGCCTCGCTTCGATACCGATCGCAAGGTCCGCCAGCTTCACCTCGGTGGCGGCACCCCGACTTTCCTGTCGGTTGAACAACTCGGCCGCCTGATGGCCATGCTGCGCGCCCGCTTCACGTTTGCCGACGGGGCAGAGCTGGGGCTGGAAGTCGATCCGCGCACGATCGACCCGGCCGGCATCAAGCGTCTGTACGAGATCGGCTTCAACCGCATCTCGATCGGCGTTCAGGACCTTGACCCGGCCGTCCAGGAAGCGGTCAACCGGATCCACGACACGGCCATGGTCAGCGCCACGATCGGCGCGGCACGGGCGGTGGGCTTCGAGTCGATCAGCGTCGACCTGATCTATGGCCTGCCGCTGCAGACCACCACCGGCTTTGCCCAGACCGTCGAGACCATTCTCAGCCTGAGGCCGGACCGGCTGTCGCTGTTCAACTACGCCCACCTGCCCCACCTGTTCAAGGGCCAGACCCGGATCAAGACCGAGCAGCTGCCCAACCCGACCACCAAACTGGCCATCTTCCGCAATGCCCTGAGCCGCCTGCTGGATGCGGGTTATGAATTCATCGGCATGGATCACTTCGCCCTGCCCGGCGATTCCATGGTCAAGGCCCGCACCAATGGCACACTGGTGCGAAACTTTCAGGGCTACTCCACCCACGGCGGCCTGGACCTGGTCAGCTTCGGTCCCAGCGCCATCAGCCAGATCGGCGACAGCTTTGCCCAGAACCAGCGCAAGCTGGCCGACTGGCGCGTGGCGATCGAGCAGGAAGGCCATCCGGCCACCTGCCGCGGTCTGACCCGGACCACCGATGACCGCGTTCGGGCCGAAATCATCGAGCGCATCATGTGCACCGGCGAACTGGTCTATGCCGAGCTCGAGCGCTTCTTCCAGCTGTCGTTCCGCAGCTATTTCAGCGATGAACTGCAGCGCCTGGCCCCGCTGGCCGAGGATGGCCTGATCGAATGGTGCAAGGGTGGCTTCAAGGTCACCGCGGCCGGCATGATGTTCCTGCGCGCCATCGCCAAGGTGTTCGATGCCTATCTGGTGCCCAACCGCCAGCAACAAGGGCGTTTCTCGCGGATCGTCTGAAAAATTTCCCCGGACTGCGGCTTTGTCTTGGCAGTCCGCCGAGTGCTGATATAATCTCGTGCCATTGAGTCGCAGGAGTTGGCGCGTGAGCAACAAGCCCAGCATTTCGGAAATCGGACAGAAAGAGACGTCTTGCGAGGACTGCTCCCTGTTCAATCTCTGCTTTGCCCACGACATCTCCGCCGAGGAACGCGAGGAAATCAACCGCGTTCTCAAGCGCCAGCAGCCGCTGGAACGCAGCGATCACCTGTTCCATGGCGGTCAGTCGGCCAAGACCGTCTCGGTTGTTCGGTCCGGCTCGGTCAAGGCCTACCAGCTTTCGCACGAGGGCGACGAGATCGTCTCCGGGTTCTACCTGCCCGGCGAGATTCTCGGCCTCGATGCCCTGTCCAACGAAAAGCATCCGGGTTTTGCCGTCGCCCTCGAAGACAGCCGGACCTGCGAAATCCCGTTCAAGGATTTCGTCACCATGCTGCAGTCCAGCCCCAAGCTCAACCAGGTCATGCTGCGCCTGCTGTCGGAAGAAATGGCCGAAACCCGGGAGTTGTTGCTGGTGGTCGGCCGACTCGACGCCCGCACCCGGGTCGCGTTGTTCCTGATGAGCATGTCGCGCCGCCTGGCCCGCCGCAACCAGGACCCGGACCAGTTCCGGCTGACCATGGACCGGCGCGATATCGCCAACTATCTCGGTCTGACCATCGAGACCGTCTCACGCACGCTCAGCGCCCTGCAGCGCGAGGAAGTCATCGAGGTCCGCGGCAAGCTGGTTCGCGTCCTCGATCGTCCGGCGCTGGAGGAAATGGCGATGCGGGTCGACGAGGGCAGCCGGCGCCAGGCAACCGGCTGATCTTTCCGCCAGATCTCTTGGCCGCGGCTAATCCTCGGTCGACGGCAAGCTTGTGGTGCCCACCAGAGCGCTGAAAAACAGGGCATTGGCAAACAGCCGCTCGGTGCCCGGCCAGTATCCTCTGAACAGGTAGTCATCGGCAATCCGGACCACCGCGCCCGGACCGTGGCGGGTCACGCTCAGGGCCGGGGTGGCCGCCAGGCGGTCGCGATTGGCTGCCGACAGATAGCCGGAGACCAGCACCTCGTCGGTATAAACGGCCACACTGGAATAAGGGTTGGCCGCGGCCTGAAGCACCTGGCGCCCGCGCCTCATCACCGCCAGGTCCTCACGTTCATAGCCAAAGGCCAGCGGGTGGGTGATGTCCAGGGTGACACCGAGCACGCTGCCGCCGATCAGCTCCCTGGCCCGATCATCGCGGAAATCGCCGTAGGCCCGGCGTTCCCCTTGAGGATCGTCTTGTTCCTCCTCAGCCGAATCGTCCTGGGTCCATTCCCACTCAAGCGGCAGGTCCTCGACCCAGGCCGCGGCGCGCCGGGCCGCGATCAGGATTCCGCCGCTTTCGACGAACTCGCTCAGCCGGGTATGAGTGGTCTCCGGCAGCGCGCCGTAATTGCCGTCGGGCAAAATCAGATGGGTGTAGTCAGCCAGTTCGACCGAGCCCAGCCGCAGCCAGTCCAGATGCGTCAAAGGCTGACGCAGATGGTGATCGAACCAGTGCCAGATGTAGCCGGCGCTGTTGGCCGACAGCCCCGGCCCGACCACCATTGCCGGCCGCACCGGCTCGACCACCGGCGCCGACGGCGAACCCAGGTCGACCCCGCTGGCAGCCAGCCCCCCGGTCAGCGCCAGCACCTCGGCATCGTGGGCAGCCGACAACGCCACCAGGCGCTCACCGACCGGCGCCAGCCGATCGGGCTGGAGACCGCGATGGATCACCAGGCTGCCGCGGCCGAAGGCACGGGTCTGTTCGCCCGTGGTCTCGAAGCTGCTCGGCCGGGTCAGGACCTGGACCCGGTAGTCGTCGGCCAACAGGGCAGCCAGCAGCGGCGCGGCACCCCGCTGGTCCCAGGGCACGATCCAGGCCAGGGCCTGTTCAGCCGGCGCGGCCAGCCGGCGCGGCTCGACCACGTCCAAAGCCGCGCCGACATCGGGCAGTCGACGCACGCTGGCGACCGGCAGGTCAAAGCTCAAGCCCAGCGGCCAGGTCGAGACATCGTAGAAGGTCTCCATGCCCGGGTCGGTCACCGGCTCGAACATCGAACGCAGCAGGCGGTAGTGATCCTGGTCGGCGGGCACTGCCCAGGCGGTACCGGCCGGCTGCCGCCGCCCCTCGATGGTGACTTCCTCGCTGACCGGAAGAACGGTCAGGCCATGTCCCAGCAGCAACTCGACCAGTGCCCGGCCACGGCCTGGATCGCCACCATCGCCGATCAGCCAGCCGGCCTGACGCGACCGTTCGGCAGCGCGGCGGGCGCTGGCGAAGAACTCGGCCTGGTAGGCAATCAGTTCATCGGCCCGAGCGAGCGCACCCTCGATGGTTGACAGGCTGGTGCGGACCTGGTTGGCCACCGCCTCGGCAAAGGTCCGGCGACCATAGTCGGTGTCCTGGACGTGGCCGCGGACCGAGCCCTGCTCGAACAGGATGCCGATGGTGCCGGTCAGGTCAGGATAGGTCGACCCCTTGCCCGCGTAATAGTCGTCGAAGGTCTCGCGGGTGTAGTAGGGCTCGCCGGCTGCATCCAGCCGACGGGCATGGTAGCCGGCAATTTCGGCGGTCAGGGCGAAATTGCGCGCCGGGGTCAACGGATTGTTGCGCTCCGGCACCCCGGGTTGGAAGAAATAGGTGCTGTCAGGCCCCATCTCGTGGTGATCGGTCAGCACGTGCGGGCGCCAGGCATGGAAATGTTTCAGGCGCGCACGCGATTCCGGATGGACCAGCGGCAGCCAGTCGCGATTGAGATCGAACCAGTAATAATTGGTCCGGCCATTCGGCCAGACCTCGTGGTGTTCGCGGTCGGCCGGATCGCTGGCCGGATGAAGCCCGCGATGCATGTTGACCCAGTGGGCAAAGCGGTCGACACCATCCGGGTTGAGCACCGGCTCCATCACGATGACCGCCTGTTCCAGCCAGCCGCGCACCTCATCGTTGCGGGCCGCGGCCAGGTACCAGGCGGTCATCAGCGCAGCGGTCACCCCGGAGGCTTCGTTGCCGTGGACGGCGTAGCCCAGCCAGATCACCGGCGGTCCCTCGCCGGCGCGACTGGCCCGGACCCGGTCGGCGCGCAGATCATCCAGCCGGGCCAGGCGGTCGGGGGTGGCAAAGGTCAGCAGCTTGAGGGGCCGCAGGCCATGGCTGCGGCCGATCTCCTCGATGACAACCCGGTCCGAGGCTTCGGCCAGGTAATCCAGGTAGGCCATGACCTGGTCATGGCGCAGGTGGTGCTCGGCCGGATCGAAACCGAGAAACTGCTCGGGCGCCGTGATCGCCGGATCCGGGTCGAAATCGGCCGGCAGACCGGGCTCGGCAGTGGCCTGTCCGAGCAGACCTAAAGACAACAGCAACACCAGGGGACAACGGAACAATCGGGCAATCACGGCAACTCGCGGGGCTTGGAGTGGCCTGCTAGGATAAACCCCTGGCCGACAACCATGGGACGCAAGACGCATGAAACTGACCTCCATCGACCTGACTGACCAGCAGCCCATCCCGGCTCGCTTCGCGTTCGGCAAACTCGCCGATGATGCGCCGATGGCGCTGTCGGACAATGTTTCACCTCACCTGGCCTGGCATGACGCCCCGGCCGGGACACGCTCCTTTGTCCTGCTGTGCGTCGACCCCGACGTGCCGTCCGAGGCCGACGATGTCAACCAGCAAGGCCGCATCGTGCCCGCCGACCTGCCGCGGGTTGATTTCTTCCACTGGGTGATGATCAATATCCCGGCCGACCTCACCGAACTGGGCACCGGCCAGTGCAGCGACGGGGTCACTGTCAAGGGCAAGCAGGATCCCGCCGGACCGCCCGGCTCGCGCCAGGGGCTGAACGACTACACCGGTTTCATGGCCGGCAATCCCGACATGGCCGGAAAGTATTTCGGCTACGACGGCCCCTGCCCGCCGTGGAATGACGAGCTGCTGCATCACTACGTATTCACGATCTATGCCCTGGACATCGAGCATCTCGACCTGGCCGGCGAATTCACCGGCCAGGCGGTGCGCCAGGCCATGGCAGGCCATGTTCTCGCCGAGGCGAGCCTGACGGGCACTTACACGCTGAACCCGGCATTGGTTGAATAAAAGTGCTCATATGCTGAGCGCCCGCGCAGAACAACTGCTCATGCATTGATCAGATCAAGAGCGCTTGAGCACAAACAACCGTCCATGCGCCCATTATTTGGGCATTGGAACAGTTTGTGCATTGCCTTATCGGGTATCCATCCATCACCGCAACCCAAGGAATCTGCTGCAACCATGACCCCGACTGAAATCATCAAGCGTATCCGCGACGAAGACATCGAGTTCGTCGACTTTCGTTTTGCCAACACGCTCGGCAAGGAACAGCACGTCAGCGTGCCGGCCTCGGCGATCGACGAAGAGTTACTGACCGACGGCAAGATGTTCGACGGCTCGTCGATTCTCGGCTGGAAAGGCATCAACGATTCCGACATGGTGCTGATGCCTGACTGCGAGGCCACCTTCCTCGACCCGTTTGCCGAGCACAAGACGCTCAACATCAACTGCGACATCCTCGAACCGGCGACCATGCAGCCGTACAGTCGCTGCCCGCGTTCGCTGGCCAAGCGCGCCGAAGCCTACCTCAAGGCAAGCGGCGTGGCCGATACGGCCTATTTCGGCCCTGAACCGGAGTTCTTCGTGTTCGATTCGGTGCGTTTCGGGACCGACATTTCTGGCGCTTTTTTTGCGATCGACGCCGAGGAAGCCGCCTGGAACAGCGCCAAGAAATACGAGGATGGCAACCATGGCCATCGCCCCAGGGTCAAGGGTGGCTACTTCCCGGTGCCACCGGTCGATGGTCTCAACGACCTGCGCTCGCTGATGTGCGCCACGCTTGAAGGCGTCGGTATTCCGGTTGAAGTCCACCACCACGAGGTCGGCACCGCCGGTCAGTGCGAGATCGGGACCCGCTTCAATACCCTCACCCGCAAGGCCGACGAACTGTTGATCCTCAAGTATGTCGTGCAGAACGTGGCCCACCTGCACGGCCGTACCGCCACCTTCATGCCCAAACCACTGGTCGGCGACAACGGCTCCGGCATGCACGTGCATCAGTCGCTGTCCAAGGGCGGCACCAACCTGTTTGCCGGCGACGGCTACGGCGGCCTGAGCGAGACTGCGCTGCATTACATCGGCGGCATCTTCAAGCATGCCCGGGCGATCAATGCCTTCGCCAACTCCACCACCAATAGCTACAAGCGCCTGGTGCCGGGCTTCGAAGCCCCGGTGCTGCTGGCCTACTCGGCCCGCAACCGGTCGGCTTCTTGCCGGGTGCCATGGGTCTTCAATGAAAAGGGCCGCCGCATCGAGGTGCGCTTCGGCGATCCGGCCGGCAACCCGTACCTGACTTTTGCCGCCATGATGATGGCTGGCCTCGATGGCATCGTCAACAAGATTGATCCGGGCCCACCCATGGACAAGGATCTCTACGACCTGCCGCCGGAAGAAGAGCAGAACATTCCACGCGTCTGCCATGCGCTGGATCAGGCCCTCGAGGCACTCGACGCCGACCGCGATTTCCTCAAGGCCGGCGACGTGTTCTCCGACGATCTCATCGATGGCTACATCGCGCTGAAAATGCAGGAAGTGACCCGGTTCCGGATGTCGACCCATCCGGTCGAATTCGACATGTACTACTCCTGCTAGGCAAAGCGACGGCCGTCGTCCCCGGGGCGACGGCCGTCTTCTGGCCCGAATGCCGATCGCTCAAAACTTGTGCAACCGTGGCGGTAGAATGCAAGCCGGCACTTCAACGACAGCGATGAGCGACACCCCATGACCGCACTGATTCGACTGCTGGCCGCCGGACTCTGGCTGGCCTGCGCCAGCCTGGCTGCCCAGCCCATCTACCGCGTCGTCGATGAAAACGGCAACGTGACCTACACCGACCAGAAACCGAGTGACGATGCCGAGCCGATGGAGCTGCCCGACATCAACGTGATCACCGGCAGTGATCCAGCGCTCGAGGAGATCATCGATCCCGAAACCGGCGATTCGGACATCGAGCCCTTCCGCATGACCATCGCCGAGCCCGGCGACGGCAGCATCATTGCCAATGCCGAAGGACGCCTTGACATTCGCTTCGAAAGCAATCTGGACATCCCGCCAGCGGCCCAGCTGGTGGTCTTTGTCAACGACCGCCCGCAACCACCTCTGCGCAGCCTGGAGATGAGCCTGACCGATTTGCCGGCCGGCGAGTATCGGCTGCGCGCCGAGCTCCAGACCCCCAGCGGCCGCAAACTGGCCGATAGCGACTCGGTGACCGTGCGCCTGATCGCTACGGACTCTGGCTGAAGACGCCATGGCTCCGGTCGATCCCGACAGCCTCTACACCGGCCTGCTCGTCATCGGGACCGACGGATGCATTCACGAAACCAACCAGGCTGCCGCCGATTTTCTCGGCCGCTCCCCGGCCAGTCTGCGCGGCACCGCACTGGAATCGGCCGATGCCGCGCTGGCGCGCTGGTCGCTGCGGCTGACCCAGGGCCACCGCAGCTTCCAGGCCCCGGAGGCCGCGCTCAGCTCCACCGGCCAGACCACTGACGCGGTGTTTACCCGCATCGACGACGGCATTCTGATTGAGCTGCACCCGGTCGCCGAGCGCCTGCGCCAGCGCCAACTGGCCGACCGGGCTGATCAGCAGCAGGCCATTCACATGCTCTCGCGCCGGCTTGCCCACGAGCTGCGCAACCCGCTGGCCGGGGTGCGGGCAGCTGCCCAGCTGATCGGCGGACAGACCAGCGAGCCAGCGCTTCGCCGGCACGCCGACATGATCCAGCGCGAGGTCGATCGCATCACCGGTCTGATCGAGCGCTTTGCCGGCGATCGGGACAACGAGCTTGCACCGGTCAACCTGCACCGCATCCTGGAAGAAACCGGCGAGCTGGTGGTTGCCGAACGGCATGGCCGCCTCGACCTGATCCGCGACTTCGACCCGAGCATTCCGCGCCTGATGGCCGACGGTGCGCGGCTGCACCAACTGGTCCTCAATCTGGTCCGCAACGCCGTGCAGGCCGAGGCCGGCAGCATCCGGCTGGTGACACGAATCGAGCATGACTCACCCATGGTGGACCGTCCGGCCCGACACGCGGTCCGAATCGAGGTACTCGACGATGGCCATGGTGTGCCCGAGGCCTTGCGCGACCGGCTGTTCCTGCCGCTGGTGTCGGGGCGTGACCAGGGCTCGGGCTTTGGGCTGGCCATCGTCCAGCAGATTGCCCGTGCCCATGGCGGCCTGGTCGAGTACCTGCCCCGCTCCCCGGGCAGCGCCTTTATCGTCCGCCTGCCGCTGATTGCGGCCGAGGAGACCGATCATGACTGACCAGGTCTGGGTCATCGACGACGATCCCGGTATTCGTTACGTCCTTGAAGAATACCTGTCCAGCGAGGGCTGGCGACCATCGGTGTTCGCCAGCGGCGATGAACTCAACGCCGCCCTGCGCCATCAGGCCCCCGATCTTGTTCTGGCCGATATCCGCCTGGACGGCAAAAGCGGCCTGGACCTGATGCAGGATTTGCAGCGCCGCTCTCCGGACCTTCCGGTGATCATCATGACCGCCTACTCCGACCTCGATTACGCGGTTCGCGCCTTCCAGGGCGGAGCATTCGAGTTCATGGCCAAACCCTTTGATCTCAATGATCTCGGCCGGCTGGTGCGCAAAGCCCTCAACAGTCGTCCGGGCGATGCCGACGGCGGCCCGCCGCGTGACGGCCTGGTCGGCAATTCGCCGGCTTTCCAGGACATGATTCGGGTCATCGGTCGGCTGTCGGGCAGCGATATTCCGGTTCTGATCACCGGCGAAACCGGCACCGGCAAGGAGCTGGTCGCGCGCGCCTTGCATCAGCACAGCCCCCGGGCCGGTGGCCCGTTCGTGGCCATCAATACCGCAGCCATCCCCGACGAGCTGCTCGAATCCGAGCTGTTCGGGCACGAGCGTGGCGCTTTCACCGGCGCAGCCGACAAACGCCAGGGGCGCTTCGAGCAGGCCAGCGGCGGCACCCTGTTCCTCGATGAAATCGGCGATATGCCGCTGTCGCTGCAGTCGCGCCTGCTGCGCGTGCTGGCTGAGGGTGAGTACTATCGCCTGGGCGGACACGATCTGGTGCGCGCGAACGTCCGCATCGTCACCGCCACCCATCGCGATCTGCCCGCCCTGGTCGACAGCGGCCAGTTCCGGGCCGACCTGTACCACCGCTTAAAGGTCATCACCCTGCGCGTGCCCCCCCTGCGTGAGCGGCTGGAGGACGTGCCGGCCCTGGTCCGCCATTTTCTGCGCGAGGCCGGTGAGGAATTTCGGCTGCCGCCCAAACTGGCCGATCGTGCCCTGCTGGACCACCTGGCGACCCTGGACTGGCCCGGCAACGTGCGCGAACTGCGTCACCTGTGCCAGTCACTGGCGGCACTGGCCCCGGCACCGGTCATCGGGATCGATGATCTGCCGCCAGAGTTGCATCCCGACCATTGCCTGGCACCATCCGGCACACCCGGCTGGGCCGAGCTGGTCAGCGATGAACTGCGCCAACGCCTTATCCGCCAGGAGCCGGAGGTCTACGACCCGCTCAAGACCCGCTTCGAGCAACTGGTTGCCCGCGTGGCGGTTGAATTCTGCAACGGCAACCAGTCCGAGGCTGCGCGCCGGCTGGGCATGAGTCGTAACACCCTGGCCCGGATTCTCAAGGAACCCGCCACGTTGGCCAGCGAAGACTGACCGGCGCGTTCAGGACCGATCGAGACGCCAGCTTGATGCCGACTTGCGCAGGCGGTTGACGACCCCTTCCCAGGCCGGCTGGTCCAGCACCTCGGCCGGGAGAACCAGATCAATGAACTGCCCCGGGCCGGCATCGGCCTGCCTGAGCATCGCATACAACGCGCGCGCGGCCGTTTCAGGCTGGTCGGGCAGATCGATGGCCATGGTGGCCGGATCAGCCTGCAGATTTTTTGTCAGTTCGCCAAGCCGGCCAGAATCGCCCACCACCGTCACCCGCACCGGCTTGCCGGGTCGGTAATGGATGGCCATGCTGCCGGGAGCGGCCAGATCCGGGACGGTGGCCTGGTCGGCCGGCGTTGTGAGCCGCCAGCCGACCGGCAACAGGGCAGCCAGCCGATCCCGGCTGATCTGCCCGGGCCGCAGCCACCACAGGGTCCGGGCCGGCTCGTCGACGGCCACGATGGTCGACTCAATGCCAACCTGGCAGGGCCCGCCGTCCAGCACCAGCACCTCATCGGCCCCGAACACCGCGGCCACATCGGCGGCCCGGGTTGGCGACAGACGGGTAAACAGATTCGCGCTGGGGGCGACGACCGGTCGATCCAGGGCTTCGATCAGGGCCAGCGCGACCGGATGATCCGGCATGCGCAGGGCCACGGTATCCTGCCCGGCGGTGATCCGGTCGGAAACAATCGGCGCGCGCGGCAGAACCAGGGTCAGCGGGCCAGGCCAGAACGCATCGGCCAAGGTTTCGGCCAGAGCCGGCCAGGCAGCCACGCAGCGCCGGGCCTGGGCACGGCTGGCAATGTGGACGATCAGCGGATTGTCGGGCGGCCGGCGTTTGAGTTCAAAAATGCGCTCGACCAGCTCCGGCCGGTCGATCGGTGCGGCCAGCCCGTAGACGGTCTCGGTCGGCATGGCAATCAGGCGCCCCTGATCGAACACGCCAGCCAGACGGCGCATGGCTGCCGGGTCAGCGATGTCGGGGACCATGACGGCGGCTTCAGGCACGCTCAGTCGACCTCCAGCCAGAAAGTTACCGGGCCGTCATTGACCAGGCTGACCTGCATGTCGGACCCGAAACGGCCGGTCGCTGTGTCCGGCCAGACCAGCCTGGCCCGCTCGATCAGGGCGGCAAACAGCGCCGCACCGGTTTCGGGTGGTGCCGCCGGCGTAAAACTGGGCCGGTTGCCGCTGTTGGTATCCGCGGCCAGGGTGAACTGCGGCACCAGCAGCAAACCGCCGCCGGTCTGGCGCAGCGACCGGTTCATGCGCCCGGCCTCATCGGCAAACACCCGGTAGTTGAGCAGGCGCTCGAGGAAGCGGTCAAGACGCTCGCAGCGGTCACCCGCGCGGAAGCCAACCAGGACCAGCAGTCCGGGGCCGATGCGGGCGATGTCTTCGCCGGCCACCTGTACGGTGGCCGCCGTCACCCGCTGCATCAAACCGATCATCAACCTCTCCCGGCCACACCCGAAGCCCGATTATAGGCATGGTCGGCAGCGTTGTTTTGCGGGTATCCTTGCGAATCGTCCGCCCCCGCAAGTCCAGCTCCGGAATGAAAATCACCCTGGCCCTGCTGCTGATCCGCCTGCTGAGCTGGCTGCCGCTGCGCCTTGGCTACTGGCTGGCCCTGCTGCCGGCCGCTGTCCTGTATATCCTGCCCTGGCGCAAGCACCCGGTGATCCGAACCAACCTCGAGATTGCTTTCCCGGATCAATCGCAGCATGAGCGCCGGCGTTTGCACTGGCACAACCTGGTCGCCATGGTTCGCCTGGTACTGGAAACAGGGGCGGTCTGGTACTGGCCGGCAGCGCGCCTGAAACGCGCGGTGCGCGAAGTACGCGGACAGGAACATCTCGAGCGCGCCCGCAGCGCCGGCCGCGGGGTACTGGTCATCGCCGGCCACCATGGCAACTGGGAAATCAACGCCCTGCATATCGGCCTGAGCGGGCCATTCAGCGGGCTGTACAAGGCCCCGCGCGACCCGGCGGTTGACCAGGCACTGACCGCTTCGCGAACCCGGTTCGGCGCGCGCCTGATCGCGGCCGGATCGCCGGCCATGCGGCACATGCTGCGCGCCCTCAAGGATGGCGCAACGGTGGGTTTGCTGATTGACCAGCTGCCGCGCCAGGGCCAGGGGGTGTTCGCACCGTTGTTCGGTCGCCCGGCCCTGACCATGACCCTGGTCCAGCGTCTGGTTCAACGGACCGGCTGCGCGGTGATCTTCTCGGACTGCCAACGGCTGCCGGGCGGCGCCGGTTGGGCGCTGGAATACCTGCCGGTCCCGTCCGCCATCGGCGATCAGGACCCGGTCGTTGCAGCCACGGCCCTCAACCATTGCCTGGAAGCGTGCATCCGTCGGCAACCGGCCCAGTACCTGTGGCTGTACAAGCGCTACGCCGTGCAGCCCGAGGGCTGGAGCAATCCCTACCGGACAGGACAATGACCGCGGCAGGACTGAAAACCGGGCTGCTGGCCATGCTGGCCGGCACGCTGGGACAGGTGCCGCTGCGCTGGCTGCATGCGGCCGCGGTGCCCGCCGCCTGGCTGCTGGGCAAGCTGCCCTGGAGCAAGCATCGGGTCGTCGAGCGCAACCTGTCGGCGTGCTTCCCCGAACTGACCGAACCGGACCGACGCAGGCTGGCCGCAGCCCAGCGCATAGAGCTGCTTCGCCTGGCCTCGGAGCTGGGTGCCCTGGCCCGGTGGCCGGGAGAACGTCTGAGCGCCCACCTGCCGGCGGTCGAGGGCTGGGAGTGCGTCGAGTCTGCGCTCCAGCACGGGCGCGGCGTGCTCATGGTGACCGGCCATCTGGGCAACTGGGAGATCCTCAACCTGGAACTGTCGCGGCGCCTCGACATGGTCACCCTGTACCGCGCACCGGATGATCCGGCGCTGGATCGCTTCATCAGCCGGGCCCGGTCGCGCTTCGGTGGACGGGTGGTGGCCAGCGGCGGCGCGGCGATGCGCCAGTTGCTGCGCCAACTGAAGGCCGGCGGCGCGGTCGGGATTGCCGCCGATATTCAACCCAAGCAGGGCGATGGGGTGTTCGTGCCGTTTATGGGCGTTCCGGCCCTGACCATGACCCTGGTTCACCGTCTCAGCCGCAAGACCGGTTGCGCGGTGATCTTCTGTTGCGCCCTGCGCCTGCCTGCCGGTCAGGGCTGGCGGCTGGATTTCCAACCCGCGCCGGACCGGCTGCACGATCCCGACCCGGCCCGTGCCCTGCTGGCGATGAACGACTGGCTGAGCACCGCCATCCGGACCGCGCCGGAGCAGTATCTGTGGATTTACAAGCGCTTCAGCAAGCGGCCCGAGCCCGGACCGCGCTTTTACCCGAAAACCTGATCAGGCGGCCGATCGGGCCTCGGGTTCCTTCCAGGCCAGCAGCATCCGCGCCAGCGCCGGCAGCAACAGCATGGCACCGACCATGTTGAAGATGAACATGAAGGCCAGCAGAACGCCCATGTCGGCCTGGAACTGAAGGGCCGAGAACAGCCAGGTGCCGACCCCGACCGCCAGCGTGATGGCGGTAAAGAAGACCGCCTTGCCGGTCAGGCGCAGGGTACGCAGATAGGCTTCATCCAGATCGTAGCCGTCCTGCATGAACGCGCGCATACGGCTGAAGATGTAGATCCCGTAGTCGACACCGATGCCCACGCCCAGCGCCACCACCGGCAGGGTATTGACCTTCAGCCCGATGCCCATGTAAGCCATCAGCGCGTAGGCCATGTAGCTGACCAGCACCAGCGGCAGCACGATGCAGGCGGTACCCAGCACGGTCCGGAAGGTCAGCAGGCACAGGATGATGATGGCCGCATACACGTAGAGCAGCATCGGCAGCTGGGCGGCCTCGACTTCCTCGTTGGTCGCTGCCATCACGCCGACGTTGCCGGTGGCCAGGCGGAAGCGCAGGCACTCCTCGCACGGCTCACCTTCCTGCATGACCAGGTCATCCATGACATCACCGCTCGGGTGGAAATCCAGTTGCTCGACGAAGATCTCCTCGCGCAGTTCACGCACTGCACGCACCACCCGGATGATGGTTTCGGCCTTGTGATCGGTGGTAAACAGCATCACCGGCATCGCGCTGCAGTCTTCGTTGAGCAGGCCGGTGGAGGTTTCGATGTTCTGCAGGTTCTGGCGCATGATGAAGGCATTGCGCGGCAGTATCTTCCAGCGCAGGTTGCCCTCGTTCCAGCCGGCATTGACCGTCTTGGCCACCATGGGCAACGACACCACCTGTTGCACGCCTTCGACATTGGCCATCCGCCAGGAAAAGCGGTCGATCGCCTCCATGACAGCATAGGATTCGGTGCAGGCACTGGGGACGGTTTCGGCGATGATGGAAATCAGGTCCGTGCCCAGGGCAAATCGCTCCGAGATCAGGTTGGCATCCTGGTTGTAGCGTGCATCCGGCCTGAGTTCGGGCACCCCCGGCTGGGAGTCCCCGATCTGCATGTCCTGGCCCTTGACCCAGGCAAAGGCAAACAGGGTTGCGCCGACCAGCACCGCGATGGTCGCCACCCGTGGCCGGGTGAAGCTGGCAATCATCAGCCAGATCACGCCGGTCTTGCGGCCGTTTTCATACTGGCGCTGGCGGAACGCCTTGGGGTTGCGCAGGCGAATGTAGGACAACAGGATCGGCAGCAAGAGCAGGTTGGTGAAAATGATCACCGCCACGCCGATGCTGGCGGTAATGGCCAGTTCCTGGATGATCCGGATGTTGATCAGCAAAATGGTCAGGAAACCGATGGTGTCACTGATCAGGGCGATCGAGCCTGGCGCGAGCAGCCGGGCGAAAGTTCGTTTTGATGCCTCAAGGCTGGAGACAACCTTGATATCTTCAAGTCGATAACCGTCCTGAGCCAGACCGACCGGCGAATTGCCGCCGAAGAGTTTTTCGGCGTTCCAGCCCGAGATCATCTGGACCCCGTGACTGACGCCGATGGCAAAGACCAGGAAAGGCGTGAGGATATTCATCGGGTCGATGCCAAAGCCCAGCAGGCTCAAAAGCCCCAGCTGCCAGATCACGGCGGTGACCGAACAGACCAGTGGTAGAACCGTCAGCCAGACCGAGCGCGAATACAGAAACAGCAGCAGCGCGGTGATGACAAAGGCGACCCCGAAATAGGCCACCACGCCGCGGGCGCCATCGGCGATATCACCGACGATCTTGGCAAAGCCGATGATATGGACGGAGTAGCCCTGGCCCTCGAAATCGCTGCGAATCGCCTCGAGCTGCGCGGCAACATCCTGGTAATCGAGCGATTCACCACTCGCAGCATCGAGTTCCAGAAGGTTGGCTGACACCAGGGCGCCCGAGAAATCCTCGGCGACCAGGCGGCCAATCTCGCCCGAGGCGACGATATTCGACCGGACCCGCTCAAAAGCCTCCGGCGAAGGCGCGAAATCGGCCGGAATGACGTTGCCGCCGGCAAAGCCGTCCTCGACGATTTCCACGAAGCGCACGTTGGGCGTGAAAATCGAGCGGACGCTGGCCCGGTCCACGCCCGGGATAAAAAAGACCCGATTGGTGATCTCTTCGAAGCGCTCGAAGAACTCGTCGGTGAACATGTCACCGTCCTCGGCCATGAGCGCAACCATGACCCGGTTGGCGCCGCCGAACTCACGCTCATATTCCATGAACGTTTGCATGTATTCATGCTCGAGCGGCAACTGCTTGAGGAATCCGGAGTCGACGCGCAACTGGACCATGAAAAACAGCATGGCCACGGTACCGATGGCAAAAATGGCCAGGACCAGCGGGCGAATGCTGAAGACCGCATCGGCGGCCCGGCGGCTGAACAGACTGGACTCACTCATGGCTCAAACCATCCGCACCGGCCAGGACGAGGGTGCCATTGGGGGCAAGGAGGACCGAGACGTAATCGCTGCCCAGGCGGTCCTCATCCAGCTCGAAGCGGCCGCTTTCAGGGTCATAGCTCAAGCGGGCGGCCCCAGAGCCGACCATCAGGGGCTGGCCCTGCGGATCGACCGTGCCCCCCATGAGGGTCGATTCAAGACCGGTGTCGAGGACAGCCCAACTGTCACCGAAGTCATCGCTGCGCTGGACGTGCCCGCGCAGGCCGTAGGCCAGGACGGACTCGCCGCCAAGGTGCAACAGGCCGAACATTGAGCCGGAGTAAGGAAAGCGGAAGCTTTCCCAGGTCTGCCCGCCATCGCTGGAGCGGAAGCCGTAACCGTGCTCGGCAGCAATCATCTGGCGACCATCGCCAAGATCGACAACGGCGTTGAGATGGCACTCCATGAATTCATAGCAGCCGCGGTCGAAGTCCGTTCCGGCATCGTAATACTGGTCGTCGTCACTACCGGCGGCGGCGCTGTCCAGATCGTCCTGCTGGGCTTCTCGCACGGAACGAGCAGCGGCTTCCCAGTCGATCGCTTCAGAGACCACCAGGTCGGCCATCTCAAGGGCTTCCCAATGCCGTCCGGCATCTTCGGTCCGCATGAACAGGCCGTAGGCACCGATGGCAATCCCGGCATCACCGTCGCCAAAATGAACATCGAGCAGCGGCTGTTCCCAGTCCGGTTCGAAATGCTGCAGGGTCCAGGTCTGGCCGTAGTCATAGCTGTGAATAATGACGCTGTCATGGCCGACTGCCCACAGCCGCTCATCGGCATACGCGACCCGGGTCAGGGTGGCGTGGACCGGCACGAATTCCGCCTGGGTCCAGTTGCGACCATCTTCGGACAGCAGGACATGGCCACGCTCGCCCACCGCGACCAGATTGCGGGGGGTCTCGATCACGTGCAGGATCAGGCTTTCGGCCGCCAGCGGCGCACGGACTGCCGGGCTCGGCAGTTCATGCGGCGGCCTGGCATGGGCCGATGCCATCACCAGCCCCGCCAGGACAAGCGTGATCAGCCGGAGCAGCATCACGCCCGGCCACCGGCGGGAACGAGCGGCCGCCACCCGGGCGGTGGCCAGGCACCGCCTCGCCGGCACTTGCGGCACCAGCCCCAACTCAGCGCCGTCCGCGCACC
Organism: Wenzhouxiangella sp.; assembly: GCA_046540955.1. Taxonomy (GTDB): domain Bacteria; phylum Pseudomonadota; class Gammaproteobacteria; order Xanthomonadales; family Wenzhouxiangellaceae; genus Wenzhouxiangella. The sequence goes on along the minus strand of JBKHEF010000011.1, from coordinate 63,407 downwards.
CGCAGGGCCTGCGGTGTGTAATCGCTGGCGCTGAGATCCTGATCAAACGACATCACCGGGTCCTGGTTGTCGATGCCGTTGGCGATGTAGCGGCCGGACTGCAGGTCCATGGTCGACTCGATGGTGACCCACAGGGTCGGGACATCGTAGTAATTGATCGAGTGGGCTTCAGACAGACGCCACATGTTGCCGCGCTGGTCGTAGTGGTCGATGATCGCGATCTGGTAGCTGTCGGCATCCAGGTACATCGTCCGGCGCGCATTGATATGGCGAGTGCCGTCCCGCAGCGTAGCCTCGACGATCCAGACTCGCTGCAACTCGTAGCGCATGTGCTCCGGGTTGAGATGGCCGGGGGTGACAAGATCGTCCGGGCTTAAATCACCACTGTGGGCCTTGTAGGAGTTGTAGGGAATGAACATTTCACGCTGATCGACGATTTCCCAGCTGAAACGGTCCATGGCCCCGTTGAACATGTCGGTCATGTCGTTGGTGCGAAGGCCGTCCGAGGCCGTGCCGGGGTTGTCGTAGGCCACGTTGGGCGCACGCCGGACGCGGCGCTGGCCGGGGTTGTAGATCCAGGCCTGGCGCGGCTGTTCGATCTGGTTGAGCGACTCGTGGACCAGCAGGATATTGCCGGCCAGGCGGGCCGGCGATTCCACTTCCTGGAAGAAGTACAGCAGGATGTTGTTGGTATCGGCGATGGTATTGCCTTCGACGTAGTACAGGCCGAGGAACTCCTCGCGCAGACGAATCAGTTGATAACTGCCGCGTGCGGTGGGCACGACCTGGTTGAAGTAGCGGATTCCGCCGGTGCCCTTGTACTTGAGCTTGTGGTTCCAGACCAGTTCATAGGCGTTCTGGGGCAGCGGAAACGGCAGCCCTTCGGCGACGTCGGCCACGCCCTCACCACCGGCGACCAGGCGGCCGGTCGCAGCATTCTGCTTGGTCATCTCGTAGATCCGCTCGGGGAAGGAGGCCGAGCGCCGGCTGGGGTAGATCTTCATCCGGAAGGTTTCCGGGTAACGTTCAAAAGCCGCCTTGTGACCGGCCGAAAGCTGATCGGCATAGTCCTGGTAGTTCTCGGCGGTGATCACGAACAGTGGCTCATCGTCGGCATAGGGGTCGGGGTGACGGTCGCCCGGCTCGAAGCCGGCCGGCCAGTCATCGCGGCCCAGGCCGCCGGTCCATTCCGGAATGGTCCCGTCGGCGTTGCCGGCCCTCAGCGAACCCATCGGGGTCAGATCCTGGCCCAGGCGGGCGACATTGGCCTCGGTCCGGGGAAGAATGTAGTCGGCTTCCTCGTTGGCCACGTCCTGGGCACTGGCGGCCAGGGACAGGCCAAGGCAAACGGCGGCCAGCGTGCCGTGCCGCGCGGCTTTTCGGCAGAAAACGTTGCGTTGCGATGTCTGATTCATGAGATGTCTAGCTCCAGTGATGAAATCATCGACGGCCCCGGGTTCTCAGCGCCTGGGGGGTGTAACTGCTCGGGCTCAAGGGCACGTCGAAGGTGTTGACGGGATCCTGGTTGTCCAGCCCGTTGGCGATGTAGCGACCGGATTGCAGATCCATGTGCACCTCGATCGACGACCAGAAGGTCGGCACATCGTAGTAGTTGATCGCGTGCGACTCAGACGCACGCCATAGTTCTCCGCGCCCATCGTAGTGGTCGATCAGGAGAATCTGGTAGCTGTCTTCGTCCAGATAAAAGGTCCGGCGCGAATTGATATGGCGAAACTCCGGTCGCAGGTTGGCTTCGATCACCCATACCCGGTGAAGTTCGTAACGGGTGTAGTCAGGGTTGAGATGGCCGGGACGAACCAGATCGTCGGGGGTAAGTTCGCCACTGTGGATCGGATAGGCGTTGTAGGGAACATACATCTCCCGCTTGCCGGTGATCTGCCAGGTAAACCGGTCCATGGCGCCGTTGAACATGTCGGTCATGTCGTTGGTCCGCAGACCGTCCGAAGCGGTACCCGGGTTGTCGTAGGCGACATTGGGGGCGCGCCGCACGCGGCGCTGACCCGGGTTGTAGATCCAGGCCTGGCGTGGCTGCTCCAGCTGGTTCAAGGTCTCGTGAACCAGCAGGATATTGCCGGCCAGGCGCGCCGGCGATTCCACTTCCTGGAAAAAGTAGAGCAGCACGTTGTTGGTATCGGCAATCGTATTGCCCTCGTTGTAGTACAGACCGAGCAGTTCTTCGCGCAGGCGGACCAGCTGGTAGCTGCCGCTGGCGGTCGGCGCGACCTGGTTGTTGTAGCGCGTGCCGCCCGTGCCCTTGTGCTTGAGCTTGTGGTTCCACATCAACTCATAGGCGTTCTGCGGCAGCGGAAACGGGAAGCCTTCGGCGACATCGGCCACACCTTCGCCATCGGCGATCAGGCGACCCGTGCTGGCATTGCGGATCGTCGCCTCGTAGACAAATTCCGGAAACGAGGCGCTGCGCCGGGTCGGATAGACCGCCATGCGGTAGCTGTCGGGATATCGTTCGAACGTCGCGATCTGGCCGACCGACAGCCGGGCCCGATGCTGTTGATAGTTCTGGCCGGTGATGACATACAGCGGCTCGTCATCGGCGAAAGGGTCCAGATGACGCTCACCGGGCTGATAACCTGCAGGCCAGCCCTGACGGGTGATGCCGCCGTCCCAGGCAGGAATCCGCCCATCAACACCACCGGCACGAACCGAACCCATGGGGGTGAGGTCGTTGCCCAGCCGGGCGATGTTTTCCGGCGTGCGCGGCACAAGCTCCAGGTCGTCGCTCAAGGCGCCGGGGCCGCCTTCGTTGACCGGCGGAGCCTGCTCGGCCGGCAACCGTTCCTGGCCCTGCCTTTCGGCAGCGAGGCGCTCGGCTTCGGCCCGGGCATCCGCTTCGCGCTCGGCCGCCTGCCGTTCCGCCGCCCGGCGTTGCCGTTCCGCTTCCTCGCGCGCTGCTGCCCGCGTGCTCTGCCGTTGGGCCTCGGCTGCCTGTTCGGCGGCCAGCCGTTCCTGCTCAGCCTGCTGCGCGGCCAGACGTTCTGCACGTTGCCTTTCGGCGGCAAGACGTTCGGCTTCGGCCTGTTCCAGTGCCAGGCGCTCGGCCGCCAGGCGTTCAGCCTCGAGACGTTCAGCTTCGGCCCGCTCGGCCGCTTCGCGCTCGGCCGCCTGACGCTCCGCCGCCCGGCGTTGCCGTTCCGCTTCCTCGCGCGCTGCTGCCCGCGTGGCCTGGCGTTCGGCCTCGGCTGCCCGTTCGGCGGCCAGCCGCTCCTGCTCAGCCTGCTGCGCGGCGGAGCGCTCAGCCTGAGCCCGATCTTCAGCCGCCCTGTCCTCGGCGGCGACACGCGCTGAGTCAGACTCCGAGCGCTCGGACGCAGGCGGCACCGCGCAGGCGCTCAGTGCCAGGATCAACCCTGCCAGCAGCCCTGTCCGCAGCGGCTTTGCAAAAGCGGCCATCGCGCCCTGGCTCCCGATCAGAACGAGTAGCTGACCGAGGCCGAAACGAAGTCGCGATCACCCAGCAGGTTATTGATGCCGGCACCAAAGAAATTGGTATAACCAAAGTCCAGCCGCCACCGCGCCAGATAGTCGAACTGGACACCGAGCGTGGCCTGCTTGCGCCCGGCGATGAAGTTACCGCCCGGTCCCGGTGATACTCCCTGGACATCATGGTTGAACGCCAGCCGCGGTGTCATCGACCAGGGCGTGCCGAACACGTTGTTGTAGCTCGGCGCGATCACCAGTCGATAACCCCAGCTGAACGCGGTCGCAAAGCCGTCGTTGAGCGTGACCGGGTTGCGGCTGTTGCCGCCGGTCAGGCGCGATGGCCCACCGCCGGTGTCGGTGCCGGGACCATCAAAGCGCAGTTGATCGCGCCCGGGCAGATCCCAGTAATGCGTGGCACCGGCTTCGGCGACGACCGCGACCTGGTCGGCATTGATCCAGTTGTTCGGACCGATCAGACGGGTCATGGTGACCTGGGCCTGGGAGACCGCCTGGCGCTCGTAACCGCGGATGAACTCACCGGGCGCATACGAGCCAAGCTGGCTGCGGAAACGATCGTACTCGCTGGGCAGGGCCGCATTGAGCGGTGACAGGCCCGCAAACAGCAGTTCGACATCGTCGATCTGGATCGGCAGGTTGTCTCGATAGCTGACCTCGCCCCCGATCGACCAGCCGGCCGCCGTGGTATTGAAGCTCAAGCCCCAGAGATTGATATCTTCGGGGTATTCGACGATGACCCGCCCGGTGGTCACGTCGGGGCTGGTCACGGCCTGGCCCGAAAGCACCGGCAGTCGGCTGTGATAACGCAGGTAGTACAGACCGAATTCGGTGTCATTGAGCCAGGGCGCGAAGTAACGCAAGGCCACACCGTATTGACCGGAATCACCGGCTTCGTTGTCCTGGGCCGCGCGCGGGAAGGCGGCCGAGCACCCCAGCGCCACCAGCTCAGGCGGCAGTCCGGTATCACTGAGGCCGAACTGCCCCTGGCCACAGACCGGTCCATAGAGGTCGCCATTGCGGACCGGCTGCGGCACCAGGCCGAAATTCAGCATGGCATAGCGGCCACCTTCGGTGGCGAAATCATTGGTGGCGAAAAATGTGCCGGACGGTTCGGCTTCGACCGCATCCCATTCGAACATCACCAGGGCCTCGGCCGATACGTTCGGGGTCAGATCCATGCTGGCCCAGAGCATGTTCAGCGGCAAGAAGGCATCGCGCAGTTCGGCCCCGGCGGTGCGCAGCGCGGTGATGTCGACCGGATTGACCGCATTGATGCCACCCGGCAGGAAGGTGCTCTCACCCCAGCTGACCACCTGGCGACCCAGACGCATCGACAGCAGTCTGCCCCCCGGCATGTCGAAATCCCCATACAGGTAGGCATCCAGCAGCCGTCCTCGTTCTGCGGCCTGGTCCTTGGCCCCCTCGGACAGGAAATCTTCATCGGTCAGGGTGAAGTCGTAGAAGTAGTTGCCGCGAACGAAAGCACCGAAATTCTGGTAACCGATCGACAGCTCCGAGGTGATGCGGGCCTGGTTGAAGATCGGGTCCCACTGATCGAAATTCAGGTTGCCATCATCGGAGTTGGCCGAGAAGCGGCCGGTGGCAGCGATCTGCTGCTCCAGCGGCGCCTGCACGATCAGCGGATTGAAAAACGCCTTGGCGACCAGATCGTCATCGCGATCGGAAGCCCGAAACCCGATGCCGTAGCTGATCGTGGTATCCAGCCGAATGCTGACATTGTCGGTGCTCAGATCGATAGCACTGGCCGGATTGGCGGCCAGGGCCATGGCCACGGCGCTGGCCAGCAGGCAGGGACGCACGCTGCGGGACTGCCGACGGTTGTTCTTTGCTTGGCGATTCATGGTTCGTCTCCCTGTCAGTCAGTCTCGATGAGCGAAGGATTGCCGATCACGACGGCAGCACCGCCGGACGAGATCATGCTGGCCGCCTGGCCCTGCATTTCCGCGGTCACCGCCGGGGCGGCGGATGGATCCAGCAGCGAACCGTGTCCGCCCTGCAGCAGACGCACCGCGCCACGGATGCCCATCGGGTCCTGCGTGCTTTGCGTGATTGCGTCCAGCCCCATGATCCGGATCAGCGGCTCGGTACCCGACAGCGGCGCACCCGCCACCTCATTCGGGACCACGCTGTCTCCAGCCACCTGTTGCAGCAGCACGCTGTTGGTCTGAACGGTCAGGCCACCCCAGTTGATCGGATCGGCCGAGTCCACCACCGTCTGGGCGGCCAGCAGGAACTGGGCGAAATCCGCCGAACCCGGCTCGACGCCGGCAGCCGCCAGACCTTCCCGGATCACCGGCCCGAAGGTTTCGGAGCCGGCCAGCAGGTTGGCGATGCCACCACCGGGTACCGACAGAACGCCATTGCTGACGGTCGGCTCGACGGCGAGGAACGGTACCCCGGCCATCGCGCCCAGCGACAGGCCGACGAAATTGATGTTGGAGCCGTCGAGATCACCCAGACCATCGCCGTCCAGATCGATGAACGGCACGTTGATGGCCAGCGAGGACAGGTCGACCTGGGCCTGGCGCAGGTTGTCACGCGAGGTCAGCAGGCTTTGCAGGTTGATGAACCAGGCGCCGGAGCCGTCGATATTGCCGTCCGGGCCGGGCGCGCTGGTTTCGTTGTTCTGGAGGTCCAGATCAAAGGTGCGCTCGCCGGCCACATCTCCGAACGGGGTATTGCCGACGTACAGCGGGCTGGTGACATCGGTAATGCCGTGCAGCGGCTTGTCGATCGCGACCACCGCAAAGCCGACCGAGGCCAGGGTATCGGCCAGGGCGAGCATGTTGGTCCGGTTGCCGGTAATGCCGTGCTGGAAGATAACCACCGGCCAGCCGGACGCCGGACGGACCTGGCCGGAAGAGGCGTTGGGCACGCTGATCAGCATCGGCGCGGCCTGGCGGGCGCGCTCGACCGGAAGCGGGTTGGCCACCGTGACGTTGGTCGATGCCGGATCCAGGCCCAGGGCATCGAACGGCGGCACGTAGGCGCCGGGCTCGGCCTGCCAGAAACCGGTCAACGGCGCGGTCGGATTGTCCTGACTGGGCAGCGGCAGGAAGTACGGCAACTCGACCACACCGAGGTAAAGATCGGCAATCCCCGGCGAGGCACCCGGCGGCAGCACATCGGCCGTGGTCAGGCAGGCACCCGGGGCCAGACAGGCCTGGGCGACCTGGGTCGAAGTCGGGCGCAGGGTCGAGCGAATGACGCCCAGCACCGGGGTGATGGCCTGGGTGGTGGCGGTGAACGACAACACGATATCGTCACGCTCGATCCCGACCCCGGTCGCCGCGGTTTCCTGGGCACTGATCAGCTGGCGCAGCGGCTCCAATGCCTGGGCCGTGCCATTGTCGAGCAGCGGGTCGGTGCTGTTGCCGTCGGCATCGACCAGTGGCTCCAGACGCTTGGCCAGGAAATAGGTCTGCGAGGGCGTGGCCGGGTTGCCGCTGGTATCCAGGATCCCGTCGGTCACCACGGCCATGTAGCCGGTGTTCTCGGCCAGCGGCGCCAGCGGCAGGATGACCACGCCACTGGGATCACCCGGGTTGGCCAGGGCCACGTACTCGGCCCCCGGGGTCAGCTCACGGTTGATCTGCTCGACGGCAATGGTGCCGAACACGAACTGCACCTCGAACATCCGCACCGTGCTGCCGGGCACCACGGTGTCGGCATCAATCGGAGCGGAAAAGGAAAAACTCCAGGGCGCGACGGTGCTGAATCCGTCAAGTGCATTCAGCGCGACGGTCGGGTCGCCGAAGTCGGTCGGATCATCGACCGGGATATTCAGGGTCAGGTCGGTCGAACCGGACCGCAGCAGGTTACTGGGAAACGGCACGACACCCGCCGCGGGATCGAACTGGGCGGTCAGTGTAGCGGTCACCGGATCGCCGTCCGGCTTCTCGGCCGGATTGACCGGGGTTGCCCGATCGACATCGGAACTGCCACCGCAGCCGACAAGCCAAAACAGCGCCAGACCCAGGGCCGGTACCAGGCGTCTCTTCATCAGATTTTCTCCCCGAAGCAGAACTTTCAGTTTGTGAAATCGCAGATCAGGATCGAGCCCGCCTGCTTGTATCGCTCGTATGATATGAACAACGAGTTTTGATTTGCAAGTAACGATGACAGAAATATTGAATCGTTCAGGCGCCAACAAGCTGATTGCCGCGCTCGGACCCGGGTTGCTCATGGCGGGTGCCGCCATCGGTGTCTCGCACCTGGTCCAGGCCACCCGAGCCGGCGCGGAATATGGGCTGAGCCTGCTGGGCCTGGTGATCCTCGCTTGCGCGCTGAAATATCCGTTCATCGAGTTCGGCCCGCGCTATGCCGCGGCCACCGGAGAATCACTGATTCGCGGCTACCAGCGCCTGGGCTCCTGGGCGCTGGGCCTGTTCGCCCTGATCACGCTGTCGACCATGCTGATCATCCAGGCCAGCGTGACCCTGGTCACCGCCGGCCTGGCCGGCCTGGTCCTGGGCATCGATGCCACCCTGACCCAGTTGTCGTTCGGGGTCCTGGTGGCCTGCATCGCGGTGCTGGCCGTGGGCCGGTTTGCAGCGCTGGACGGGCTGATGAAGATCATCATTGCCGCACTCGCGCTGTCAACCACGGTGGCCGTGGTGCTGGCCATCGCGGGTGCGCCTGATATCCAGGTCCTCAGTCCGTTCAGCGGGCTTGATGCCGTCTGGACTGCCGCCGGGGTCGCGTTCGTGCTGGCCCTGCTCGGCTGGATGCCGATCCCGCTCGACGTGGCCGCCTGGCACTCGCTGTGGACCCTGGAGCGGGCCCGCCAGACCGGCGTCGCACCGAGCGTCCGGCACGCACTGATCGACTGCCGCCTCGGTTACCTCGGGGCGACGATCACTGCGGTGATCTTCCTGCTGCTCGGCGCCCTGATCATGTACGGCAGCGGCGAGCGTTTCTCGCAACAGGCGGTGGCCTTCTCGGGACAACTGGTCGATCTGTATACGGCCACGCTCGGCGAATGGTCACGGCCGCTGATCGCCATCGCGGCCCTGACCGCGATGTTCTCGACCACCCTGGCGGTGACCGATGCCTACCCGCGCGTGATCCGGGCCATGATCGAGATCAGCGGCGCGGCCCGCGAAGACAGGACCGGGCGCCAACTCGACCTGCACCGGGGCCGCTACATCACCGCCTTGCTGTTCGTGACCATCGGCGCGCTGATCATCATCCTGTATTTCGGCCAGCGCTTCACCCTGCTGATCGACTTTGCCACCACGGTCTCCTTTCTCGCCGCACCGGTGCTGGCCTGGCTCAACATCCGGGTCATCACCGCCAGCTTCATGCCCGAGCAGCACCGACCAGGCCCGGCCATGATGGCGCTGGCCTGGGCCGGGTTCGTCTTCCTGGTGCTGTTCTGCCTGATCTGGCTGGGGTGGCGGTTTAGCTAAGGCAGCAAAAGCATTGCATCCCGCCCGACCGACTCCGACGACATCATCGGCGGCCAATCAGCCGTCCCGACCCAAGGGCTACTTGCGGCCGAGGTAGAGGTCGGTGATCGTGCCCTGGTAGACTTCTGCGGCCATCATGACCGACTCCGACAGGGTCGGGTGCGGATGGATGGTCAGGCCGATGTCGGCGGCATCGCAGCCCATTTCGATGGCCAGGCCCAGCTCGGCAATCAAGTCGCCGGCATGCAGACCAACCACGCCGGCCCCGATCAGACGATCGGTCTTTTGGTCGAAGATCAGCTTGGTGAAACCCTCGGATCGGTCCATGCCCAGCGCCCGGCCGGACGCGGCCCAGGGGAATTTACCGACGCCGTATGCGATGCCCTGCGACTTGGCCTCAGCCTCGGTCAGGCCGACCCAGGCCACTTCGGGGTCGGTGTAGGCCACCGAGGGGATAGCTCTGGCATCGGCGGCTGCTTTATGACCGGCCGCCACCTCGGCGGCCACCTTGCCCTCGTAGCTGGCCTTGTGGGCCAGCATCGGCTGGCCGACGATATCGCCAATGGCGAAGATGTGGTCGAGCCGGGTGCGCATCTGGCCGTCGACGGCGATGAAGCCTTGATCGTCGACGGCCAGGCCGGCCTTCTCGGCCGCGATGCGATCACCGTTCGGGCGCCGGCCGACCGCCACCAGCACGCGATCGAATTCGGCCGACCCAGGCGCCTGCTCACCCTCGAAGCGGGCGATCAGCGCACGATCTTCCGCCTCGACGCCGGCGACCTTGACCCCGAGATGAAACTGCACGCCCATCTTTTTCATGTGCTGCTGCAACGGCTTGACCAGGTCGGCATCGGCACCCGGCATCAGCTGCTTCATCCACTCGACCACGGTGACTTCCGAACCCAGCGCCCGGTAGACACAGGCCATCTCCAGGCCGATGATGCCGCCGCCAATCACCAGCAGACGCCTGGGTACATCCGCCAGTTCGAGCGCCCCGGTCGAATCCATCACCCGCGGGTCCTCATACGGGAGGCCGGGAATCCGGATCACGCGCGAGCCGGCCGCGATGATGCACTGGCCAAACGACACCGACCGGGCCTCGCCATCGCGCTCGACCTCTATCCGGTGCTCATCGGCAAAACGACCGGTCCCCTGGATCACCTCGACGCCGCGTTTTTTCGCCATCCCGGCCAGGCCACCGGTCAGCTTGCCGACCACACCGTTCTTGTAGTCGCGCAAGGCCTCCAGATTGATCTCGGGCTTGCCGAAACGGACCCCGTGCTGGTCTAGATGGGCGGCCGAATCGATCACCTGGCCGACATGCAACAACGCCTTGGAAGGAATGCAGCCGACGTTCAGGCAGACCCCGCCCAGGCTCGGGTAGCGCTCGATCAGGGCCACTTTCAGGCCCAGGTCAGCAGCGCGAAACGCGGCCGTGTAGCCGCCGGGACCGGAGCCGAGGACCACCAGGTCGAAGTCTTTTTTAGAGTGTTCGGGGTTAGGGGTTCGGGGTTCGGGAGATCCGCTTTGCGGCTTCCGGGTTTGACTGTCCGGCGGGTCCGCATTTTCACTTTTCTCGCCTGCCCCGCCGTGAGCACTGGCGCTGCCCGAACCCTGACCCCTGGACCCTGGACCCGGCGCCTCGGCGCTCACCTCCAGTACCCCGATCACGTCGCCTTCGGAGACCTTGTCACCCTCCGCGACGGTCAGTTCAATCAGCTTTCCGGACGCCGGCGAGGGAACATCCATGGTCGCCTTGTCCGATTCCAGGGTGATCAGCGACTGCTCGGCGGCGACCGTATCGCCCTCGGCCACCAGAACCTCGATCACCGGCACCTGCTCGAAATCGCCGATAGCGGGCACCCGGATTTCCTGTCGATCACTCATCGAATATCCAATCCATCACAGCAGCAGGCGCCGCACATCCTCGAGCCGCTCGGCCAGGTAGCGGGTGAAACGCGCGGCTGCCGCACCGTCGATGACCCGATGGTCATACGACAGCGACAGCGGCAGTTTCAGACGCGGCTCGAACTCGGCACCATTCCAGACCGGCTTGATCGCCGCCCGCGACACGCCCAGGATGGCCAGCTCGGGCGCATTGATGATCGGCGTGAAAGCCGTACCACCGATGCCGCCGAGGCTGGAGATGGTAAAACAGCCGCCTTTCATCTCGTCACTCTTGAGCTTGCCTTCGCGGGCCCGGCCGGAGACCTCGGTCAGCTCCACGGCCAGGTCGATCAGCCCTTTCTGATCGCAGTCGCGCAACACTGGCACCACCAGGCCACCGGGCGTATCCACCGCCACGCCGACATGGAAATATTTCTTGCAGATCAGCGTTTCACCATCATTGGACAGCGAGGCGTTGAACTGCGGATAGCGCTTGAGGGCAGCGACCACCGCCTTGATCAGGAAGACCAGCGGGGTCATCTTTGTGCCGGCCTGTTCGGCGTCTTTCTGGCTGGCCTTGCGGAAGGCCTCCATCTCGGTGATATCGGCCTCGTCGAACTGGGTCACGTGCGGGATCGAAACCCAGTTGCGGTGCAGGTTGGGCCCGGAGATCTTCTGGATGCGAGAGAGCGGTTTTTCCTCGATCTCGCCGAACTTGGAAAAATCCACCGCCGGTGGCGGTGCCAGGCCGGGCAGTCCGCCGGATCCGCTCGCCGCGCCGGGTTCGCTGAGCCTGGACTTGACGAAGGACTTCAGGTCCTCCGGCCGGATCCGGCCCTTCCGGCCCGAGCCCTGCACGGCCTGCAGATCGACACCCAGCTCGCGTGCCAGCCTGCGCAACGAGGGTGAGGCATGCGGCAGCGAGGCCGGATTGCTGCCCAGGTCCTCGAAGGGCACGACCGGGCTGGCGGTTGCGGAGGATCCGGTTTCGGGGTTCGGGGTTCGGGGTTCTGGAGATCCGCTTTCCGGTTTCTGGATTCGACTTTCCGGCGGGTCCGGATTTTCACTGTTGTCGCCTGCCCCGCCGTCGGCACCGCCGCCGCCCGAATCCTGAACCCCGGACCCTGAACCCGACGCCTCGGCGCCCAGCTCCAGCACTCCGATCACGTCACCCTCCGAGACCGTGTCACCCTCGGCAACGGTCAACTCGACCAGGCGGCCGGCGGCCGGGGCCGGGACATCCATGGTCGCCTTGTCCGATTCCAGCGTGATCAGCGACTGTTCGGCCGCGACCGTATCGCCCTCGGCCACCAGAACCTCGATCACCGGCACCTGCTCGAAGTCGCCGATATCGGGGACGCGGATGTCCTGTCGGCTACTCATCGGATGTCCAACCCATGTCCGCATTCATCGGCAGTTCCTTGTATTGCATTGTCTCCAAACGCCTCAGGCACCCAGGGGAAATGGCTTGTCCGGGTCGATCCCGAGGTCCTTGCGGGCCTGGGCCAGATCGGTGTCGCTGAACCGGCCGCAGCGGTGGAGGCCGAGCAGGGCGGACCAGGCGATGTGGACACGGTCGACCTCGAAGAACCGGCGCAGTTGCTCACGGGTATCGGAGCGCCCGAAGCCGTCGGTGCCGAGCACGATGTAGTCATCCTGCGGCACGTACTCGCGGACCTGGTCGGCAAAGGCACGGATATAGTCGGTCGCCGCCACCACGGGTCCCGGCCGGCCGCTGAGCAGCCCGGTGATGTAGGGTTCGACCTGTTTGCCAGCGGGATTGAGCCGGTTGACCCGGGTCACCGCCTGGGCTTCGCGCCTGAGTTCGTTGAAGCTGGGCACCGACCAGACATCGCTGGCGACCCCGTACTGCTCGGCCAGGAGATCGGCCGCGGCTATGACCTCGCGCAGGATCGCACCGGAGCCCAGCAGCTGGACGGTCGGCGTTTCGTCATCGGCCTCGGCGGCCCGGAACAGGTACATGCCCTTGCGAATGCCGTCCTCGCAGCCGTCGGGCATGGCCGGGTGGGCATAGTTCTCGTTGAGTACCGTGATGTAGTAGTACACGTCCTCACCCTCGGCATACATCCGGCGCAATCCATCCTGCAGGATCACGGCCAGCTCGTAGGCAAAGGTCGGGTCGTAACTGACGCAGTTGGGAATCAGGCCGGCCTGGATCTGGCTGTGCCCGTCCTCGTGCTGCAGGCCTTCTCCATTGAGCGTGGTCCGGCCCGAAGTCCCGCCGATCAAAAAGCCGCGCGCGCGCATGTCGCCGGCCGCCCAGGCCAGATCACCGATGCGCTGGAAACCGAACATCGAATAGAACAGATAAAACGGCACCATCGGCACGCCGGTCGTCGCATAGCTGGTGGCCGCGGCAATCCAGGAACTCATCGAGCCGGCCTCGGTGATACCTTCCTGCAGCACCTGGCCTTCGCGCGATTCCTTGTAGTAGGCCAGCTGGTCGGAGTCGACCGGCTCGTAGAGCTGGCCGAAGGGCGCGTAGATGCCGATCTGGCGGAACAGGCCTTCGACGCCAAAGGTGCGGCCTTCATCGCAGATGATCGGCACGATATGGTCCTTGACGTTCCGATCGCGCAGCAACACCGCCAGGCAACGCACCAGGGCCATGGTGGTGGAAATCTCGCGCTCGCCGGTGGTGGCCATGATCTTGTCGAACGCCTCCAGTGCCGGTACCTCCAGCGGGGTGTAGTCGACCCGCCTTTGCGGCAGGGCACCGCCGAGGTCCGCACGCCGTTTTTTCAGGTAGCGCACTTCCTCGGAATCCTCACCGGGGTGGTAGTACGGCACCTCGCTGAGCTTCTCGTCGGGCAGCGGCACGTTGAAGCGGTCGCGGAAGTACTTCACGCCCTCATCGTCGAGTTTCTTTTGCTGATGCGAGATGTTCTGGCCCTCGCCGGACTGGCCCAGGCCATAGCCCTTGATGGTCTTGGCCAGGATCACGGTCGGCTGGCCCCGGTGATGGACAGCGGCATGGTAGGCGGCGTGAATCTTGTGCGGATCGTGACCGCCCCGGTTGAGGCGCCAGATGTCCTCGTCGGACATGTCGGCGACCATTTCCTTGAGCTCTTCGTAGGCGCCGAAGAAGTGTTCCCGCACGTAGGCACCGTCGTTGGCCTTGTATTTCTGGTAGTCGCCATCGAGCGCTTCTTCCATCCGCCGCCGCAGCAGACCCTTGGTGTCGCGGGCCAGCAGCGGATCCCAGTAGGATCCCCAGATCACCTTGATCACGTTCCAGCCGGCACCCCGAAAGACCCCTTCGAGTTCCTGGATGATCTTGCCGTTGCCCCGGACCGGGCCGTCGAGCCGCTGCAGGTTGCAGTTGACCACGAAGGTCAGGTTGTCGAGTTTTTCCCGCCCGGCCAGGGAGATCGCGCCGAGCGATTCCGGCTCGTCCATTTCACCGTCACCGAGAAAACTCCAGACCCGGCGTCCGGCAGCGTCGGTGATCCCGCGGTGGGTCAGGTATTTCAGGAAGCGCGCCTGGTAGATCGACATGATCGGGCCCAGGCCCATGGACACGGTCGGGAACTGCCAGAAGTCCGGCATCAACCAGGGATGCGGGTAGGAACTGAGCCCCTTGCCGTCGACTTCGCGCCGGAAACCATCGAGCTGCTCCGTGCTCAGACGGCCTTCGAGAAAAGCGCGCGCGTAAAAGCCCGGGGAAGAATGCCCCTGGAAGTAAACCAGGTCGCCGCCGTCGGGATGATCGGGGCCTTTGAAGAAGTGATTGAAGCCGACATCGTAGAGGGTGGCCGCCGAGGCAAAGCTGGCGATGTGGCCGCCCAGCTCGCCGCCACGGCGGGAGGCGCGCACCACCATCGCCATGGCGTTCCAGCGGATGATCGAGCGGATCCGGCGCTCCAGCGCCAGGTCGCCGGACATGTTGGGCTGGCGGTGCGGCGGGATGGTGTTGATGTAGGCAGTGGTCAGATCGAACGGCAGATGCGCACCGGAACGGCGGGCCAGCTCGACCAGGCGCTCGAGCAGGTAATGGGCCCGCTGCGGACCATCGCGATCGACCACCGCGGCCAGCGCTTCCAGCCATTCGCGCGTTTCTTCCGCATCCACGTCTTCGGCATGTCGCCAATGCTCCAGCATCTTGTCTACCCGCTTGTCTGATCGTTATTTCGATGACCGGTTCTAAGCCTTGCTGCCTGCAGCCGGCGCCGGTTCTGGGGAGCCATTGTAGTCGCAGTGCATGGGCAGGTCACAGTTCAAGCGGGTCCATGTCCAGATGCCAGCGCACCCGGCGCGCCTCGGGCAGGGCGTACAGGCCGGCGATCCAGGCCGGCAGTTCCCTGAGCAGGCCGGCCCGGGCCGGCGCCTGCAGCCACAACTGAAAGCGCCAGTAGCCGGCGCGCCGGGCCAGGATGGCCGGGATCGGACCCTGCACTGCAATCCCGCGGTCCTTCAGCCGCTCGGCCGCCCGGGCGAGGAAGGCGCGGGCCCGCTCGGGCTGCTGGGCCTCGGCCTTGAGCAGGGCCAGCGCGGCCGCCGGTGGCAACCCGGCCGCGGCCCGCTCGTCGAGCAAGCGCCCGGCAAAAGCCAGATAGTCCGTGCGGCACAGCAGTTCGAGCAGCGGATGCTCTGGCTGGCGGCTTTGCAGGATGAACTGGCCCGGCTTGTCGCCCCGCCCGGCCCGGCCTGCCACCTGGCAGACGGCCTGTCCGAGCCGTTCCGGCGCACGGAAATCGGCGCTGAACAGCGCCTGGTCGGCATCGAGGACCGCGGCCAGGGTCAAGGCCGGGAAATGATGACCCTTGGCCAGCATCTGGGTGCCGACCAGGATGCATGGGTTGCCCTGGCGGACCTGGTCGAGCAGGCGGGCAAACTGATCGCGCCGGGCCATGCTGTCGCGGTCGACCCGCAGGACCGGTGTGCCCGGAAAATGCTGCCTGAGCTCGTCTTCAAGGCGCTCGGTGCCGGCTCCCAGGCCCTGCAGACCCGGCTCGCCGCAGTCCGGACAGCGCGCCGGCAGCCGCTCCGAGGCCCCGCAGTGATGGCACTGCAGCCGCCGGGCGGCCTGGTGCAGGGTCAGGTGGGCCGAGCAGCGCCGGCAATCGGCCTGCCAGCCACAGGCCGGGCAGATCAGGACCGGCGCATAGCCGCGCCGGTTGCGGTACAACAAGACCTGGCCGCCATCGTCAAGATGGCGCTGCATGGTCGCCAGCAGGCCACTGCCCAGGGTGCCGCGCTGGCCGCGCAGGTCGGCGATCGACCAGCGTGGCGGCCGGGCGCTGCCGGCCCGGCGATCGATGCGCAGCAGCCGGTAGCGGCCACTGCGCGCGTTGGCCAGGCTCTCCAGTGACGGGGTGGCCGAACCGAGCACAACCGGAATGTCGAGCAGATGAGCGCGCATCACGGCGACATCGCGGCCATGGTAGCGGGCCCCGTCCTGCTGCTTGAACGAACCGTCGTGCTCTTCATCGACCACGATCAGGCCGGGCCGGGCCAGCGGCAAAAACACCGCCGAACGGGTCCCGACGATGACCCGCGCCTGGCCGCTGGCAGCGGACCGCCAGCAGGCCAGGCGCTCGCCTTCGCTCAAGCCTGAGTGATAGACCAGCGCGGTGATCCCGAGACGCGCCTCGACGCGCCGGATCAGCTGCGGGGTCAGGCCGATCTCGGGAATCAGCATCAGCACCTGGCGACCGCGCTGCAGCATGGCGCTGGCGGCACGCAGATAGACCTCGGTCTTGCCGCTGCCGGTCACCCCGGCCAGCAGCAGGGTTTCATGACGACGACGGGCGCGCAGGATCACGGCCAGCGCGGCGCGTTGCTCAGGGTTGAGTTGCGGGCCCGGTTGAGCCGCCAGCGGCGTGCCTCGCTCGGCCGGCTCAACCCAGCCCTTGTCGGCCAGCGCCTTGAGCACGCCACCACTGATGCCGCGGGCCAGCAGGTCGTCACGGGCCAGCGGCTGCTCAGCCAGCCAGGCCAGCACCTGGGCCTGGCGCGGCGCGCCAGAGACTGTTGCCGAGCGACCGGCCTCGGTCAGCGCCAGGCGCGCCGGCGGACCGGTCCGGAACGGCTTGAGGCGACGCAGGGCCGGCGGGAGCAGCAGGTTGACCAGTTCGCCCGGCGGGCAGCCATAGTAGCGCACCGTCCACAAGGCCAGCTGCATCAGGCCTGGCTCGATCAGGCCGCAGTCGAGCACCTGCTCGATCGGTTTAAGGCCTTCTGCGGATACCGCCTGGCCATGCCCGACGACCAGCCCAACCAGGCGGCGGCGCCCGAACGGGACCAGCACGCGGCTGCCGATCGTCGGCTGCTGGCCCCGGGAGGGCGGCAGGTAGTCGAACCGCTGCGGCAGCGGCACCGGGACGGCAACCTCGACGGTCGCGATCACCTGTGGGCCGGCCGGATCAGCCGACCGGGTCAGTCGATCGCCGCCGACAGTTCCAGATCACCGCGGTGGGCCAGCAGCTGGGACGAACGATCCAGCTCGATCAGGTCGGCCAGGATGCGCGCCGATTCGACCAGATACAGGTCCCGATCGCTACCGGCATCCTCTTCGGCCGGGTCGTCGGCCTGGTCGCCGGCCTGATCATCGGGCTCGGAGGCTTCGGCATCGGGGTCGGCCACGCCGGCATGGGGCGACCCGGCCTGGCCAAAGCGAAGCCCGCGCCGTTCTTCGCTTTCCGCCATCTCCTCGCGCCGCACTGCCTCGTTGAGCGAAATACTGGTCCGGTCGCTGATCTGCTCCCACTCGGCAATCTCCTCGAGCAGATCCTGCAGCTCCTCATCATCGGCCAGCCGCTCGTTGTGGCGCGCTTCGGCCCGTTCGATCAATCCGGAAAGATCAGCCATCGGTCGGTAGTCGGCCGGATCGATCTCACCCCAGGGCAGGGCAAAATCCAGTGCGCGCTCACCGTATTCTTCCGGATCACCGGCGGTCGGCAGAACGATATCGGGGACCACGCCGCGCGCCTGGGTGGATCCACCGGCAACCCGGTAGAACTGGGCCATGGTGAGCTTGATCTGGCCCAGGCGGGCATTTTCGGTCCGCGACAGGTCATCGAGATCGATCAGGTTCTGGACCGTGCCCTTGCCGAAGGTGGATTCCCCCAGGATCACGCCGCGACCGTAGTCCTGGATCGCCCCGGCAAAGATTTCCGAAGCCGAGGCGCTGCGCCGGTCGACCAGCACCGCCAGAGGACCGTCCCAGGCCATGCCCGGCTCGCGGTCCTGCTCCAGGGTCACGCGACCACGCGAGTCGCGCACCTGCACCACCGGCCCTTCATCGATAAACAGCCCGGTCATGGTGGTCGCCTCGACCAGCGCTCCACCGCCGTTGCCACGCAAATCGATGACCAGTCCGTCGATGCCTTCTTCAGTCAGCTCGTTGATCAGGCGACGGACGTCGCGGGTCGACGAACGGTAGTTGGGCTCGTTGCGGGCCCGACCGGCAAAATCGACGTAAAACACCGGCACCCGGATGATGCCGATCCGGCGCACGTCATCGTCATCTTCAGCGGTCGGCACCTCGATCAGATCACGCTGAGCCGCCTGCTCTTCCAGCCGCACCTCGTTGCGGACGATGTCGATGATCGTCGATGGGCCGCTCTGGGCGCTTTCTGCCGGCAGAACCTCCAGCCGAACCACGGTCTCGCGCTCGCCGCGGATGAGCTGGACGACGTCATCGAGCCGCCAGCCGACCACGTCAACCATCTCCTCTTCACCCTGGGCGACGCCGATGATCCGATCGCCCGACTGGAGACGACCGTCAAGATCGGCCGGCCCGCCAGGCACGATTTCCATGACCGTGGTGTACTCGGTCTCGCGCTGCAGCATGGCGCCAATGCCATCCAGCGAAAGGCGCATGGAAATCTCGAAGTTATCGACGCTGCGCGGCGACATGTACGCCGAATGCGGCTCGATCGAGCGGGTATAGGCGTTCATGAAGAACTGGAAGACATCTTCGCTGTTGAACTCGGCGATGCGCCGGCCGAGATTGGCGTAACGATCGTCCAGGGTCTCGACGATCTCGTCATCGTCCTGGTCGGCCAGACGCAGGCGCAGCCAATCGTTCTTGACCCGCTGGCGCCAGATTTCATTCAGTTCGGCCCCATCGGCAGCCCAATCGGCTTCAGAACGATCGAACCGATATTCCTCGTCAACCGAAAAGTCGAACCCCCCATCAAGCAGGCTGCGGGCATGGGCCACGCGCTCGGCGACCCGGCGCTGGTAGCGTTCGAAGATGTCGAAGGCCGGGTCCAGGTCCGAAGTCTTCAGCGCCCGGCCCAGATAGTCGCGGTAGCGCTCCAGGTCGGCCAGATCCGCGGCCGTGAAGTAGACCCTGTTGGGGTCGAGCAACCGAAGGTACTGATCGAAGACCCGACCCGAAAGGGAATCGCCGAGATCCTCTCGATGATAGTGGTAGCCACTGATGAAGCGGGTTGCCAGCCGGCTGGCGAACTGGTGCTCCGGTTTCGGGGCCAACCGCTCAGCGGTCTCGGCCGACTCGACGACACTGGCCGAGCCGGGGTGAAGAAAGATCGCTGCCGGAAAGAGCAGCGCGGTCAGCAGGAGGCCGCCGAAGATTTTGCGCATTGTTGTATTCATGGGCACTTGAGACCGGCAAACCGGGCGTTAGTTTTCATCGCGGATCGAATCCGTCCAGACCGGATGGTAATCCAGCAATCGGCACAGCGCTGACGCCATCTCCACGCCAGCCTGTTCGAGGCCAAGGTCAATGCCCTGGTCCGACAACTGGGTCATCTTCAACCCAGCATAGCCGCAGGGGTTGATCATCGCAAACGGCGCCAGGTCCATGGCAACGTTGAAAGCCAGTCCGTGATAGCACCGCCCCCGGCGCACTTTCAGACCAATCGAGGCAATCTTGTCCTCGCCGATGTAGACCCCGGGCATGCCGGCGCGCCGCCGCCCGGTCAGGGCATGGGCGGCCAGAACGTCGATGACCGCCTGCTCAAGCTGCTCGACCAGGCAGCGAATACCCAGCCGGCGACGATCCAGGTCGAGCAGCGGGTAGACCACCAGCTGGCCGGGTCCATGGTAGGTCACCTGACCGCCGCGGTCGGTCTGGACCACCGGAATGCCCGCCGGAGCCAGCAGGTGTTCCGGGCGTCCGGCGAGGCCCTGGGTAAAGACCGGATCATGCTCGACCAGCCAGAGTTGATCGGGGGTTTCGGCGCCACGTTGATCGGTGAAATCACGCATCGCCTGAAAGACCTCTGGATAGCCACGCCGGCCAAGGCGTCTGACGTCCAGGTGTTCGCCCACCGCGGTCCGGGTGGTCACAGCATCATCTTGACCGCATCCAGGCGATGCAGGTCGGCATACAGTCCCTCCAGCTGGGTGCGCGAGGCCACCTCGACGGTCACCGTGACTGCCTCGAACCGGCCGTTGCGACTCGGTCTGCAGCGAACATCCTCATCGGCGCAGAAGGCAACATGCCGGCCGACCACGCCGAGAATCGCCGAACGCGCGCCGGATTCGGCCATGACCTTGACCGGATAACGGCACGGGAAGGTCAGTCCTGCAGCCTGGTCGGGATCACGACGGGTCTCAGTCATCGCCAAACAGCCCATCCAGCCACAACCGAACCCCATCGCGGGTCCGGCCAAAGAATCCTGCCGCGGCGACATCGCTCATAGCCAGCAGCGGCCGGCGGACGACTTCCTCATTGTCAAGACGGACAACCAGTTGCCCTACAACCTCCCCGGCGGCGACCGGGGCCAGCAGCCGTTCCGGCAACTCGAGGCGGGCCTCAAGCGCGTCATAGCGCCCGCGCTGGATGGTCACGAACAGGTCGTCATGCAGGGCCAGTTCAAGCTCGTCGCGCTCACCCTTCCAGATCCGTTCGGCACTGATCGGCGCAGCGGCCTCGTAGAGTTGGTAGGTTTCGAAAAAGCGGAAGCCGTAGTTCAGCAGCGCCTGGCTGGCGGTGGCCCGCGCTTCCTCGCTGTCGGTACCCATGACCACGCTGATCAGGCGCATGCCCTCGCGGCTGGCCGAAGTGACCAGGCAATAGCCGGCGCTACTGGTGTGACCGGTCTTGAGCCCGTCGACCGACGGATCACGCCACAGCAGGCGATTGCGGTTGTGCTGCCGGATACCGCCGAAAGTGAACTCGCGCTGGGAATACCAGGCATAGAAATCGGGAAACTCGCTGATCAGCGCACGCGCCAGGCGGGCCGAATCAGCCGCCGTGGTGTACTGATCCGGATCCGGCAGGCCGGTTGAATTGGCATAGCGGGTGCCGGTCATGCCCAGGCGATCGGCCGCCTCGTTCATCATGCTGGCAAAGACCGTCTCGTCGCCGGCAATATGTTCGGCAATCGCCACACTGGCATCATTGCCGGACTGGATGATGATGCCCTTGAGCAGATCTTCCACCCGCACCCGGTTGCCAACCTCGATGAACATGCGCGAACCCTGGGTCCGCCAGGCCTTCTCCGAGACCAGCACTTCATCGTCCAGACTCAGGTTGCCAAGGGCAATTTCCCGAAACGCCACGTAAGAGGTCATCAGCTTGGTGATACTGGCCGGCTCGACCGGGGCATCGGCATCCTGCTCGGCCAGCACGGTCTGGCTGTGAAAATCGACCAGCACGTAACTGGTCGCCCCGATGCTCGGCGGCTCCGGCACCGGCACCTGTGCGTGGGCCACCGTCAAGGCAGCCAGCAGCAGCGAGAACAACAAGGCGGACAGGCTCGTTTTCAACATGAATCCGGGTTGGCTCTTCGTCACGGGAATGGGCGTATCTGCTCGACTTCGGCGGTCAAGGATAAACATACTGGGGGCGCTCGAAGCCCAGTTCACCGGCCTGCACGACACGCCGCTGCACGGTTTCCAGATCATTCAGGGGGCCAATGCGGACCCGCCATATGCGGCCGACATCGGTCCGGGCGGCCTCAGTCACGACCGGGCCGGCCCCGTTTTGCTGAAGTGTACGCGCGATGTCTTCGGCCCGCTCACGCTCGGCAAAGGCGCCGACCTGCAACAAGACCGGCAGGCGGGCCGGCCGAATGGCGACCGTGGCCGGTTCATCAAACGTGATTGCGCGGACTTCGACCGGCCCCGTGCCGGCCTGATCGATACCCAGCTTGACCGCCGCCGCCCACGACAGGTCGATGATCCGGTCGGGATGGAACGGCCCGCGGTCATTGATGCGCACAATGATACTGCGGCCGTTTTCCAGGTGGGTCACTTCGGCAAAGGTGGGCAGCGGCAACGAGCGGTGAGCGGCGGTCAGCTGGTGCATGTCGTACGGCTCGCCCGAGGAGGTCAGGCGACCATGGAACTTGGTCCCGTACCATGAGGCCAGGCCACGCTCGCGGTAGCCGGCCGCACTGGGCTTGACCTGGTAGGTCTGGCCCAGCACCGTGTAGGGGCTGTGGTTGCCATAGGGGCTGCGCGGTTCCGGACGCGGCACCACCGGCACAATCCGGCTGACATCCAGGGTGCCTTCGGGGGGTCCGTCCACCGGCTCGCCCGGCACCCGGCCCGGCCCGGGCTGATGGGTCGGCACGGCACAGGCTGTCAGGAGCGCAAGCAGCAGCCCCGGACCGGCCAGGTGCAGGACACGCTTCACTCCATCCGCTCCCGGATGGCTTCGGCCAGCTGCGTCACGGCCATGGCGTACAGCGGCGAGCGGTTGTAACGCGTGATGACATAAAAATTGTTCAGGCCAATCCAGTATTCGCTGGCCTCGGCGCCCTCGAGCTCGATCAGCGTGGCGGGCGTGTCCGGGGGCAAGCCGTCCTGCTCGAATTCCACCCCCAGGGCAGCGAGTTCGGCCAGGCTGTGGCGCGGCCGGATCGGGAAGTCCTCGTCCAGCCCTTCAGGAACGTGCTCGACCGGCAGCACGATCGGCGCGCCAGGCTGCCAGCGGTGAACGGCCAGGTAATTGGCGACCGATCCCAGCGCATCGGGCAGCGAGCGCCACAGGTCACGACGGCCGCTGCCATCAAAATCCACGGCATAGGCCCGGTAGCTTGACGGGATGAACTGGCCAATACCCATCGCTCCGGCATAAGAACCGCGCACCTCGTACAGTGGCAGATCTTCTTCAGCCGCCAGGGCAATGAACTGGCCGAGTTCGGCGGCAAAGAACTCGGCCCGCCGCGGAAAGTAGAAGCCCAGGGTGGCCAGGGCGTCGATGACCCGGAAACTGCCGGTGTTCATCCCGTAGCTGGTTTCCACCCCGACGATTGCCACCACCACCTCGATCGGAATACCGAAACGCTCGGCCACCTCCTCGAGCAGGGCGGCGTTGGCCCGCCAGAATTCGGCCCCGGCGGCAATCCGGGTTTCGGTCAGAAAGATCGGTCGATACTGATACCACGGCCTGGCTTCGGCCGGACGGCTGATGGCATCGATGATGGACTGCTGGTAGCGCGCCTCGGCCAGCACCGCCCGGACCAGCTCGGGGTCCAGACCGTGCTCAGCCGTCACCTGGGCCACGAACGCCTCGGCCCCGGGATGAGGCTCGTCGGACTGGGCTGCGGTCGCGACCAGGAGAGCGAACAGGCACAAAAAGACGCGGGCAATTCGATTCATGTCTCGGCGGCATTCCTTGGCAGTAGGGATAGGCAAGACTGGGCCGTACAAGCACGGCAGGTCGTCAACACGGGCCTCATTCTAGCCGTTTCCTGGTCGCGTTCGGCGGCCGGCCAGACTCAGCCGCGGTCCATGAAGCGACGGCGACTGTACAGACCCATGACCAGACCGAAGCCGGCCAGCAGGGTGACTGCGGAGGTGCCGCCATAGCTGACCAGCGGCAACGGCACCCCGACCACCGGCAGCAAGCCGCTGACCATGGCGATATTGACCGCCACGTAGAGGAAAAACATCATCGCCACGGATCCGGCAAGCAGGCGGCCAAAGCCGTCGCGACAGCGGCTGGCCAGATACAGCGAGCGCAGAATAACGGCCGCATACAGCACCAGCACGGCGAGCACACCAACGAAACCGAACTCCTCGGCCAGCACTGAAAATATGAAATCGGTATGCGGTTCGGGCAGGAATTCCAGGTGCGACTGACTGCTGGCCTGCCAGCCCTTGCCGCTCAATCCACCCGAGCCGACAGCAATCTTGGACTGGAGGATATTCCAGCCCTGACCCAGCGGATCGCGCTCAGGATCAAGAAAAGTCAGTACCCGGTTGCGCTGGTACTCGTGCAGATTCATCCACAGCAGCGGCAGGGCGGCAGCCAGGCCCAGCACCATCAAGCCGATCAGCCGCCAGCGCAGACCGGCCAGAAACAGCAGAATAAGGCCACTGGCGCTGACCAGAACTGCCGTGCCCAGATCCGGCTGGATCATGATCAGGCCGGCCGGTACAGCGATCAGGGCCAGGGCAACCAGGCTGTCCATCCAGCCGGGCGGCAGAGGGCGGCGAGCCAGGAAGGTGGCCAGCAGCAGCGGCAAAGCCAGCTTCATCGCCTCCGAGGGCTGGAAGCGGACGAACCCCAGGTCGAGCCAGCGTTGGGCACCGCGCCCAACGCCGATAAAGGCCGTCGCCACCAGCAGAGCCAGGGCCGCGCCGAACAGCCACGGGGCCCAGGCCTGCAGCAGACGCGGCGGCAGGTGAGCTACCACGACCAGCACGCCCAGACCGAGGGCCAGGCGCACGCCCTGGCGCCAGACCAGACCGATGTTCTGCTCGCCGGCGCTGTAGAGCACCATCAGGCCGGCGCCCATGAGAATGCCGATGAGGCCCAGCAGCCAGGGGTCCAGCCGCCAGAACGGCAGCCATGCGACCGGCCGGGATGCGATCTGAGGCATCAGTAGCCCAGCTCGAGCGCGCGGCCCATGATCCGGGCCGCCACCGGCGCGGCCACGCTGGCGCCGCCACCACCATGTTCGACCACCACGCTGATCGCGATGCGCGGATCATCCAGGGGCGCAAAACCCATGAATAGCGCGTGGTTGCGCAGTGGCTCCGGCAGGTCGTCCTCATCGACCAGGGCGCGCTCGTCCTCATCATCCGGTCGGCCGAAGACCTGCGCCGTGCCGGTCTTGCCCGCCATCGGGACCGGCACCATGGCAGCGACTTCGCGCGCGGTTCCGGACTCACCGTGCACGACCGCTGCCATGCCGGCAAAGACAGCGTCCCAGTGGTCGGCTTGATGCGAGACCATCTGGACCGGATCGGTGCCGCCGGTCAAGGTCGGCGCGGCCGTGCGCCCGCGCCCGGCCAGCGCCGCGGTGGCATGGGCCAGCTGCAGTGGGGTCACCACGGTAAAGCCCTGGCCAATGCCGGTAATCACCGTTTCACCCGGAAACCAGGGCTCGCCAAAAGTGGCTCGTTTCCAACTGCGAGTCGGCAGCACGCCGTCGGTTTCACCGGGCAGGTCAAGCCCGGTGGGCCGGCCGAAACCGAACAGCGCCAGCTCACGCGAAATCCGGTCGATGCCAAGTTCGACGGCCAGCTGGTAGTAGTAGACGTTCACCGACTCGGCCAGGGCCAGCTCCAGGTTGACCCAGCCATGACCGCCGCGGCGCCAGTCGCGGTAGCGTCGGCTGTGGCCGGGCAATTGGAAGTGCCCGCCGGAAAATACCCGGGTCTGCGGGTTGATGACCCCAACATCGAGTCCGGCCAGTGACAGGAACGGCTTGACCGTCGACCCCGGCTCGTAACCCCCGGAAAGAAAGCGATTGAACAGTGGCCGATAAGGATCATTGAGCAAGGCGTTGTAGCGCGACGACGGCACACCATGAACGAACAGGTTTGGATCAAAACCGGGCTGACTGACCAGGGCCAGAACCTCGCCGCTGGCGACGTCGAGCAAAACCACCGCACCGGCGCGTCCGCCCAGGGCCGCGACCGCTTCGCGCTGCAGTTCCAGATCCAGCGTCAGGACCAGATTCTGCCCGGGCTGCGGCGGGCTGCGTTCGAGCACCCGCAGCACCCGGCCCTGGGCATTGGTTTCGACCCGCTCCAGACCGGGATGGCCCTGCAGAACGGACTCGTACTGGCGCTCGATGCCGGTCTTGCCGACATGCGTCGTCGCCCGGTAGCGTTCGACCGGCAGCCGCTGCAGATCAGCCTGGTCCATCCGGCCGACGTAGCCAATGACATGGGCCAGGTCCGGACCATGCGGGTAATGACGGGTCAGGTAGGGCTCGATCTCGACGCCGGGCAGACGGTGGCGATGAATGGCCAGGCGCGACACCTGGGTCTCGGTCAGGTTGGTCTTCAGGGTGACCGCCTCAAAGCGGCGCAAGCGGCGGCGCTGACGATCGAACCGCTCAAGTTCGGCCGGGCTGATTTCGACCAGGGTGGCCAACTCGTCGAGCGTCTCCGCGAGGACCGGCGTTCTTTCCGGTACCAGCACCAGGCGGTAGGCCGGAAGATTCTCGGCCAGCACCCGGCCGTGACGGTCCAGAATCAGGCCGCGGTTGGGCGCCAAAGCGTGCAGACGGATCCTGTTTTCCTCGGCCTGGCTGGCATAGCGCTCGTGGTCAAGCACCTGAAGATTGGCAAAACGCAGACCCAGCAGAACCATTGCCGCGATGACGATGGCAACCAACCAGCGGTAACGGCGGGAAATCACCGCCAGTTCGGCCTGTTCGTCGCGTACCGGTTGAATGGTCCGGGCGATCATGCTCAGACCTTGCGCAGGCGGGCGTGACGGCGGATGTGATCGAGCAGCAGGAACAGCCACGGCCAGACGGCGACGCTGACCAGCGGGCTCAGCCACCAGGTCCAGTGCGGCCAGCCCTCACCGGCCAGCCCCACGATCCACAGATGGATGATCCGGTCGTTGACCAGCAGCGCCAGAACCACGGCCGCCTGCTGCCACGGCGGGAAGAATCTGATCCGAGCATGGAATCGCTCAAGCAGGTAGCACAGAATCAACAGACCCAGCGCATGCTGCCCCAGCAGCGTGCCGGTCACCACATCAAGCAGCAGCCCGAGCGCGAAACCCGCGCCCATGGCGCGTAGCCGCCCCCCCTCGAGGTTCCAGTAAATCAGCACCAGGGCGACCCAATGCGGGCGCAGCGTCTGAATCCCCTCCGGCAGCGGCATCAGGGTCAACAGCAAAGCCATCACCAGGGTCAACGGCAACAGCAAGCGATCGCCAGCGCGCTGGCTCATGGCGGTCCATCCTGTCCACCGGACCGGGCCGCCGGCGCTTCAGCCGCCTCTTCTTCGGTCGGGTCCCCCTCGATTTGGGGCGATGGTGCGGGCCCGGACGTGGCGACCCGAGGCTCCAGCACCAGCAGCTGGCGCGACCGGTCTAGCTGGCCCAGCGGTCGCAGCCGCGCCCGGGCAAAGGCTTCGCCGACGGTGCGCGAGACATCAATCACTTCAGCTACCGGCAGACCCGCCGGAAAGGCACCACCCAGCCCCGAGGTGACCAGGCGATCCCCCGGTTCAAGATCAACGTTCATGGGCAAGTCGTCCAGGCGCAGCTCGGTGTTCAGCCCGCTGCCATAGGCAATGGTGCGCACGCCAGTGCGCTCGACCGCAATCGGCAAGGCGTGATCCGGATCGGTCAACAAAACGACCCGGGCGCTGTGCAGGAAGACCTCATCGACCTGGCCGACCACGCCGAAAGCATCGACTACGGCCTGCCCGGCCTGCAAGCCGTCACTGCGGCCTCGGTTAATCAGCACGCGATGGGCAAAGGGGTTGAGATCGATCTGGCGAATTTCGGCTGGCCTGAAGACCACGCCAGGCTGCCGGGAAGCACCCAGCAGGTCGCGCAGTTCACGGTTCTCGCGGCGCAATTCCTCAAGCAGCAGCAGCCGCGCCGAGGCTTCGGCCAGCTGGCCACGCAACTCGTCGATTTCACCCAGCAGCTGCTGGCGGCTACGCAGTGCCGAGAAGGTCGATTCGATCAACCGGAAAGGGGCCTCGACCAGCAAAACGACCGGCTCGACCAGAAGCCCGGCCCGATCGCGCAGCTGATCGACCCAGCGGCCACGATAGTCCAGGGTCATCAGGATGATCGCCAGCAGCGCATAGATCATCAGCCGGGAGGTGCGCCCGGCCAGCTCTGCGCTGAAATTGAATGGACCGCCCGGCGCGTTCACCGGGCCTGCGGAAAATCGGATCCCACCGGATCAGGTGGCAAAAAAGAAGTCCACCCGGCTCTCATCCATCATCTCCAGCGCCCGACCGCCGCCGCGCGCCACGCAGGTCAGCGGATCATCGGCAATGATGACTGGCAGTCCCGTTTCCTCCATCAACAGGCGGTCCAGCCCGCGCAGCAATGCACCGCCACCGGTCAGAACGATGCCGGTATCGGCGACATCGGCGCACAACTCCGGCGGGGTCTGCTCGAGCGCCACCTTGACCGCGCCGACAATGCTGGCCAGGGCCTCGGACAGGGCTTCGAGCACCTCGTTGCTGTTGAGGGTGATCATCTTGGGCACGCCTTCGGCCAGATTGCGGCCGGAAATCTGGATCTCGCTTTGCACGTCCAGGGCAAACGCACAACCGATTTCCATCTTGATCCGTTCAGCCGTGGCCTCGCCGATCAGGGTGCCGTAGGAACGCCGCACATAGTTGATGATGGATTCATCGAAATGATCGCCGCCGATTCGCACCGAGTTGGAGTACACGATCCCGTTGAGCGACAGCACCGCCACTTCGGTAGTACCGCCGCCGATGTCGAGTACCATCGAGCCGCGCGCCTCGTGAATCGGAATCCCGGCACCGATCGCCGCGGCCATGGGTTCTTCGATCAGAAAGACCTCGCGCGCGCCGGCGCCTTCGGCCGACTCCTTGATCGCGCGCCGTTCGACCTGGGTCGATGAGCAGGGCACGCAGACCAGCACCCGCGGGCTGGGCCTGAGCACCCGGGTGGAGTGGACTTTCTTGATGAAGTGCTGGAGCATCTGCTCGGTCATGTTGAAGTCGGCAATCACGCCGTCTTTCAGCGGTCGGGTGGTGCGGATATTGCCCGGCGTGCGCCCGAGCATCTGCTTGGCCTCCATCCCCACTGCCGCAACCGACTGCGGGCCGCCGGGCCCCCGTTCCATGCGCACCGCGACCACCGAAGGCTCGTTGAGCACGATGCCCTGACCACGGACGAAGATCAGGGTGTTGGCCGTGCCCAGATCAATGGACAGGTCGTTGGAAAAAATGCCGCGTAAGCGCTTGAACATCACAGTGCTGGCTCCTGGCCGGAGCGGAAAGGTAATCGCGTATTGTACAGACCGCAATCGTTAAATGGCGGGGTAAAAAGCGTTGTCAGGCCGTTGCCGGCGCGTGCCGGGCCATCCAGTCTGCCAGCGCTTCCGCGCGCAGGCCGGGCGCATACAGAAAGCCCTGGGCGGCATCGCAACCGGCTGACTTCAGGAAAGCTTCCTGTTCAGCCGTTTCCACCCCTTCGGCGACCACTTCCATGCCCAGCGTATGGGCGACCTGAATAATCGCTCGGCAAATGGCCTGATCGTCCGGACTGGTGACCAGATCAGCCACGAAGGTACGATCAATTTTCAGAAAGCGCAATGGGAAGCGCTTCAGGTAAGCCAGCGAGGAATAGCCGGTGCCGAAATCATCCAGCGACAATTCGATGCCCTGATGCTTGAGCGCCTGCATGATCCGGGCCGCCTGATCAGGCAGTTTCATGGCCGTGCGCTCGGTCAGTTCCAGCACCAGACACTCGGCCGGCACCCCGGATTGGCGCACGCGCTCGGCCAGCGAGTCGAGGAAGCCTTCACGCCAGAACTGCTCGGCGGCCACGTTGATGCTGACCGGCAGTGATCCGGGCGGCTGGCCGGACCAGCGCCGGATCTGGCCCAGAACCTGATCGACGACCCAATTGCCGAGCTCGATGATCAGTCCATTCTGCTC
Organism: Wenzhouxiangella sp.; assembly: GCA_046540955.1. Lineage (GTDB taxonomy): Bacteria > Pseudomonadota > Gammaproteobacteria > Xanthomonadales > Wenzhouxiangellaceae > Wenzhouxiangella. Next base: position 33,813 of record JBKHEF010000011.1, on the reverse strand, counting down.
GGCAATCGGGATGAACTGGGATGGCGGAATGGCTTCTTCACCATCCGGGCACCAGCGCAGCAGCGCCTCAAGGCCGATGACCCTGCCACTGGTCAGATCGACCTGCGGCTGGTAGACCATGTGGAAACCGTCGGTCTGCAGGGCCTGGCGCATGGCGGCCTCGATACGCACCAGCGAGGATGCGGCCTCGGCCATGTCGCTGTGAAAAAAGCGGCAGACATCGCGCCCGTCGGCCTTGGCCTGGTACATGGCGGTATCCGCATTCTTGAGCAGTTCCTCGTAGCTTTCACCATCCTCAGGGTACATGGCCACCCCGATGGAGGCCGAAATCTGGTGGGCACGCCCATTGATGTGGAACGGCCGGGTCGCGGCCTTGAGGACCCGGGCCAGGCGCAGGTTGGCCGAGTCACGATCGATGTCCTCAAGCAGCAGGACGAATTCATCACCGCCGAGCCGGCAGATGGTATCCCGCTCACGCACATATTCGCGCAGCCGGCGGGCAAAGTGGATGAGCAGCCGGTCGCCGGTCTCGTGACCGAAGGCATCGTTGATTTCCTTGAACCGGTCCAGGTCCAGAAAAGCCAGAGCGAAGCGGCCGGTACTGCGAGCGGCAGCCCGGATCGCCTGGTCGGTGCGATCCTTGAGCAGGTAACGGTTGGGCGTGCCGGTCAGCATGTCAAAAAAGGCCAGCCGCTCGATTTCCTCCTCGGCCAGTTTTTCCTGGCTGATATCACGCAGCACCAGCACATGGTGCAGGGACTCTTCGGGCCCGGACAAAACCCGGCTGATCCGCAACCAGCTGGCAAAGACCTCGCCGTTCTTGCGCCTGGGCCAGATTTCACCTTCCCAGAAGCCCTCGCTTTTGAGCTGGTCGTTGATCCGCTGCAGGAAAGCATTGTCGTGTCGGCGCGACAGCAGCCGCAGCGGATTTCTTCCGAGCAGCTGGTCTTCCCGTAAACCACTGATTTTCGCTGCCGCCGCGTTGGCGAAGGTGACGCGATGAGCGGCATCGGTGATCAGGATGGCCTCGCTGCCGCGGCTGAAGATCTCGGTGGCCAACTGCATCCGCGCCTGCAGTTGGCGATGCTCGGTCACATCGCTGGCGATCACGGCCACGCCGAACGCCTCCCCATCGCCACTTTTGAGGGCAAAGCGGGTTACCGTGTGAACGACTTCACGCCCATCGGCATTCGGCCAGACGGCCTCCTCGATGTGTGGCTTTTGGCCGTAGAGCGCGCGCCGGTCCAGGCGGGCCTCCTGATGAGCACGCTCGGCCCCCATGCACTCGCTGCGCGGCCGCCCGATCGCCGCTGTTTCATCGATGCCGAACAATTCCCCGGCCGCGCGGTTCATCAACAGGCAGCGATCGAAACGGTCAAAGGCATAGATCGGTGCTTCGCTGTTGCTGAGCAGCGATTCGTGGAGGGCACGCTCGCGCTCGCGCTCGGTCTCGAGACTACGATCGATGAACATCAACAGGGTGTGGCGATCGGCATGGTAGGCATTGCCCAGGCGCAGCGCCAGGCAGTCCATGGGCACTTCCGCGCCATCGGCCCGCAGCACCGGCACCCGTTCGCTCAGACTTGACCGGCCCTGGCCACCGGACTGCTCCAGCGCAGTCCCGAACCAGCCCGTACCGCGATCGGCAAACAGGCGAAACACCGAGTGGCGACGCAGCGTGCCGGAGGCACGAAAACCGAAGAACGCGACCGCAGCCTGGTTCGCTTCCTCGACCACGCCCATGCGATCGATGACCAGTGCTGGCAGCGGAATGGACTCGTACAAGGCCTGATAACGGGCCCGTTCGGCCTCGGCCCGGGCCCGTGATTCCAGCAGTTCCCGGTTCTGGAGCTCCAGTTCGGCCTGGTGGATGCGCAAATCCTCCAGCAGGCGCTCGGCATCCGGCGAGTTCGTTACATCCAGATCGGCCAGGCTCAATTCACCACGGGCCAGCGCCCGACGGGCCCGGCTGCGCAGCGACTGCAGCGGATCGGTCGGCGCCCCCATCAAGCTTCCGGATCCGGCTGATCCAGCCCGGGGCGATACCAGTCGCTGATGTTGATGTGGCTGACCACGGCGGCAAACGGCCCCTGGTGGACGGGTGCAACATTCATCACAAACCAGCGCCGCTCATCGGGTGAGTGGCACGGATAGCGCAGGCTGAATTCACTGCGGCTGCCTTCGAGCACGCTCTTGACGCCGAGCGCGGCGGCCGATGCCGAGCCGTCGTCATCAACGCCGTCCGAGCGACAGGCGCGGAAATAATTGCTGCCCGGCCCGGAATGGCGCAGCTCGGGATCGCCATTGGCGCGGGCAAAGCGGCGCCAGGCCTCATTGACCAGGGAGATGTTGCCATCCACCTCGAGCACGGCAATATGCTCGGGCAAGGCGTCGATCACGCTTTGCAGTTCCTTCAGATCATGGACCGCGGTCACGTCGATGAAACTCGCCACCGCGCCCACCGCGCTGGAGGTCGATACCCGGTAAGGCAGGATCCGCATCAGCAGCTTGGCCCCGTCCCGACCCGAGACTTCGCGCTCGATCAGGCGTTCCGAGCGTAGCGTCTTGCGCAGGTCATCCATCAGCCCGGGATAACGGATCGAGTGGGCGATCTCGTCGAGCGGCCGGCCGATATCGGACGGGCGCAGCCGGAACAAGTCGACCGCATCGGGACTGAAGCGGGTGATCTGCAGGTCCTGGTCGACGAACACGGTGGCGATGCCGACGGCTTTTTCCATCGAGTCCAGGTCAACATTCAGGCGATTGAGAATCTGGACCTTCTCCTGGTACTCGGCATTGACCGTATTGAGTTCTTCGTTGACCGACTGCAACTCTTCGTTCGAGCTTTGCAGCTCTTCATTGGAAGCCATCAGTTCTTCGTTGGTCGCCTGCAACTCTTCGTTGGCCGTTTCCAGTTCCTCGATGGTCGCCTGCAGACTCTCCCGGGTAGCGGCCAGCTCATGCTCAAGCATTTCGATATGGGCCGAGTTCTCCGCACCGATGTCGATCGGTTCCGGATCAGCGCCGTCCTCGCGCATCGCCCGGGCCTCGATCGACAGCAGCATGTAGCGCTCGTCGGCCTGGCGCAGCAAGGGCCGCACACTCAGATGCGCCACGACCCGATCACCGTTGGGCAGGTCCACGGTGATCGGACTGGACACCAGCATCTGCCCGTCCTTGGCCACCTTGTACAGCAGCGCTGAGGCCACCGGGACCAGTGGCTCGACCAGGATGCGGTTGAGATCAAGACTGGCCAGCCCCTCGCGCATGCGGATGTAGCGCTGAACCTCGCCGAACAGATGGACCGCCTCGTGCTTGTCGTTGACCAGGATCGACGGCGGCGCGTAGGCCTCAAGCAATTCATGCACACCCTGATCGATCAGGGCCGAATCCCGCGAACGCCGCTGGCTGCGGGCGTCATCCGATGGCGTGGACCTGCGTGCCTCACCGTTGAAACCGCCAGCCGATTCGATGGCAAAAACCGGCGGCAGACTGGCCGCAGTTCGGGTGTAGATCTTGTGCTTGCCATCGACGGCCTCGAAGGCCTCGTCCATGCCCGACATCGATTCACTCGGCCCCAGGAACAGGAAGCCGCCAGGCTTGAGCGCATACTGCAGGCGCCGGATTGCCTGGTTCTGGGCTTCGCGCTTGAAGTAGATCAGGGCGTTGCGGCAGCTGACCAGGTCCATACGGGTAAAAGGTGGATCGGTCAGCAGGTTGTGGCGGGCAAAGACGATGCACTGGCGCAGCTCGTTGTTGACCGTGTAGCTGTGGCCGGCGCGGGTAAAGAAGCGTTCGATCCGTTCCGGGGTCAGTTCGGCGGCGGCCGAGTCGGGATACTGACCGGCACCGGCCAGCTCGATGCCCTGCTCGTTGACGTCGGTGGCAAACACCTTCAGCGCGGGATAGCGACCATAACGCTCGAAGGCCTCGAGAAACAGCATGGCGATGCTGTAGGCTTCCTCGCCGGTCGAGCAGGCCGCCACCCAGACCCGGATCTGATCACCGGCCGCGGCGTTGGAGACGATCCTGCGCACTGCCTTTTCCTCAAGCCTCTCGAAGCTTTGCGGATCGCGAAAGAAGCTGGTGACCGGAATCAGCAGTTCACGCCGGAGGGTAACCGCCTCACCGCGATCGCTTTCCAGCAGTTCCAGATAGTCATCCAGCGATTCGGTCTGGCGGACCTGCATGCGCCGTTCGATGCGCCGGATCACGGTCGAGGGCTTGTAGTCGCTAAAGGCGATGCCGCCGATCTGGCGCAGCAGCTGCATCACTCCCTCGAAGGCATCCTCGGCCTGAATGGCCGGCAGCGTATCCACATTGTCGGCGCCGGTGCTGTCCTGCCCCTTGAGGAAATGGGTCTGCAGCCGTTCGGCGAGCTTGTCGGCCGCCAACACGGCATCGACCACGCCGGTATTGATGACCGAGGACGGCATGCCATCAAACTTGGCTTCCCGGGGATCCTGGGCGACCAGAAAGCCGGCTGCGGCATTGATCTCGACCGCCCCCCGGGTGCCATCGGAGCCGGTGCCCGACAGGATCACACCGACCGCGTGCGAGCCGTAGGCCCGGGCAAGAGAGGTCAGGAAAATGTCGATCGGCAAAGTCAGGCCGTGGCTCCGCTTGGGCCGCAGATACAGCCGGTCACCATCAACGGTCAGCAGATTGCCCGGCGGGATGAGGTAGACCTCGTTGGCTTGCAGGCGAATGCCATCGGTCACGATCTGGACCGGCATGTCGGTATGCCGGGCCAACAGATTGCTCATCATGCTCTTGTGGTCAGGCGAGAGGTGCTGCACCACCACAAAGGCCGCACCGGTATCGCTCGGGCAATGGCTGAAGAAGTTCTCCAGCGCCTCCAGACCGCCGGCCGAGGCACCGATCCCGACCACATAGCCCGGAAACCGGCCCTCTCCTGTTGCGGCCACGTCCGCACCCCCCCCGTTTTTCATGACGTCATCCATTCCTTGGCGCTGACATGCCTTAAATATGAGTTTCATGCGTCAGCATGGATGATTATTTCACAAAACCGACACAGTCAAGCGCATTGCGGGTCAGCCCGCTAATCGCTCTACAATGGAGGCCAGCGACCACTGACAGGCCAAGCCGATGTCCATCCTGATCTGCGGATCGATTGCCTATGACACCATCATGGTGTTTCCAGGGCGTTTCCGTGACCATATCCTGCCCGACAAGACCCACATGCTCAATGTGGCCTTCATGGTCCCCGAGATGCACCGCTACTTCGGCGGCTGCGCCGGCAACATCGCCTACAGCCTGAAAAAGCTCGGCGCCGAACCTGTCCCGCTGGCCACCGTGGGCAGCGATTTCGACGACTATGCGCGCCACCTGGATCAACTCGATATCCGCACCGACGGCCTGCTGGTGCTCAAGGATTTCTGGACTGCCCAGGCCTACATCACCACCGATGTCGATGACAACCAGATCACGGCGTTCCATCCGGGGGCGATGAACGAGGCCCACCAGCAGCCGGTGCCGCGTGCGGCCAGGGTCGGCTTCGGGATTGTCTCACCCGACGGCCGCCAGGCGATGCTGGATCATTCCACCCAGCTCGCGGCGGCCGGCATCCGGCATGTCTTCGACCCTGGCCAGGGCCTGCCGATGTTCAGCGCCGAAGAACTGATCGCCATGACCGAGCGGGCCGACTGGCTGACGGTCAATTCATACGAATGGGAAATGCTGCACCAAAAGACCGGCCTGACGGTTGATGCCGTCGTCGCCCGTCTGGCCGGCGGACTGGTGATCACCCACGGTGGCGAAGGCTCGGAACTGATGACCCGGACCCGGCGCGAATCCATTCCCGCCGTGGCCCCCGCCGCGGTCCGCGACCCGACCGGTTGCGGCGATGCCTATCGGGCCGGCCTGCTGTTCGGGCTCGAACGCGACTGGGATCCGGCCGACGCCTGTCGGCTCGGTGCCATTCTGGGTGCCATCAAGATCGCCCATGCCGGCCCGCAGCAGCATGATTTCACCCCAGCCTTGATTGCCGAACGCTTTGAAAATGAATTCGGACGGCCCATGCCCGACTGAATGATGCCCTGCACAAAGCATCGGGCTGGTAGACTGCCAGTCTATCGATTCAACCATTTTTCACGGGAACGACGGCCATGAATCAGCAGATCGACGGCAAACACCTCAAGGACTCTTTTCTCGGCGAGGAACTCGACGATGCCGACATCGAGGCCTTGCGCAGCGTCATGACCATCAAGACCCTGGCCAGGGGCGAGTTGCTGGCCGAAGAGGGTTCAACCGACCGCCATCTCTATCTGCTGGCCGACGGCGCCCTCGAGGTGCTGACCCTGCAGCACGGCCAGCCGACCCATATTTACGCCATGGCTCCCGGCGAATTCGCCGGCACACGCGCGTTTGTCGACGGTACCGCCCGCTCGGCCTCGCTCAAGGCCCAGACCGACTCGGTCGTCTACTGTCTGGAACCCGGTCCTTTCGAAAGCCTGATCGAAAGCCACCCGGTTCTGGTCTACAAGATCATGCGGGCGATTTTCCGGATCACCCACCTGAACCTGATGCGCATGAACCGCGAAGCACAGGAGCTGGCCAATTACGTCTACAAGATCGGCGGGCGCTATTGAGCTTGCGCGCATTTGTGTCCGCCGCGCCGATGGCTTATCTTATGCGGGCGGATGTCCGCCCGATCCATCGAGTGAGCGAGGAGTCACCAATGAGGAAAATGCTGTTCAGCCTGTGCCTGGCGCTTGCGCTGGGTCTGCTCATGGCCCCGGCCATGAGCAACGACCAATGCCTGATGTGTCACCAGGATCAGAAAGAAAACGCGGTTTCGGCGCATACCGACTGCATGGCCTGTCACGCCGAAGGCGCTGATGCCCACCTGGAAGACTTCAAGGAGCACCCGGCGGCAGTCACCAACGAAACCTGCCAGACCTGCCATGCGCCAACCGATGAGTTCAAGTCCATCTCGGCCCATGGCATGGACATGGAGTGCAGCGCCTGCCATTCCATTCACGACGGCGGCTGATCGATTCCATCGTCACCATATTGAGGCCGCGGCGTTGTTATCGCCGCGGCCTCTTGCTTTGTGCTCGTCCAGTCCCCGAATCCGGCCGGACGTTCAGCTTGACCAGGCGGCCTGGCTGGCGGCCCGGGAGCGGGCCCACGCGATCAGGGCCACCGCGGTGATGTTCATCATCAGCGCATACATGATCGCCGGCACCAGCATGGCCGGTACGCCGAACAGGCTGACGGCAATGAAGATCGCCAGCGCCGCGTTCTGAAGCCCACCCTCCATCGACACCGCGACCAGGTCGGCAAAATCCAGCCGCAGCAGGCGCGCCGTGAGAATACCCAGGGTCATGGTGCCCACGTTCAGCGCCAGCACGTAGGGGCCCAGGTCCAGGGCATGTTCAATCATGACCGAGCCCTGGCTGATGAAAGCCCCGACGACGATGAAGGCAAAGGCCGCAGTGGCCAGACGACGCGCCGGTATCCGGATCCGGTCACTCAGGCCTGACCGGAAATGGTTGAGTGCCATCCCTGAGATCAGCGGCAAACCGGTGACCAGGAACACGCTCAGCAGGATCTGCTGGGGCGGTACCGTGACCAGGCTGGTCTCGCCGAGCAGCCAGGCCTGGGCCGCCCACAGGATCAATGGCACGGTCAGCATGCCAGCCACGCTCGCCAGTGCGGTGGCCGAGACCGACAGCGCGGCATTACCACCGGCCAGCACGGTCAGCAGGTTGGAGGTCGGGCCACCTGGACAGGCAGCCAGAATCATGATGCCAAAGGCAAATTCGGGGCGCCCGTTGTAGGCAGCGACCAGCGCCACGGCGATCAGCGGCAGGAGCACGATCTGGTTGCCCAGGGCGGCGATCAGTCCCCGGGGGGCGCGAAACACGTCGAGAAAATCGCCGACGCGCAGGCCCAGGCCCACGGCAAACATGATGAAAGCCAGACCCAGCGGCAGAAGGATGTTGTTCATGGTCAGGTTGTCCCGTCGACAAGCGCAATGAGAATCATACCCCCACTGATCGCCAGACTCAGTACCATCTGATAACGCGTGGTCCGCTTCAGGTTGGCATTGCAGGCGGCCGCTGTCACTGGCGGGGACAGGCTGCGGATGATACCGGGCACCAGCGCCAGCACCGGCAACCCCAGCAACCCGCCCGTCCAGGGCCGGCCCCACAGCACCAGCAAGGCGAGCACTGGCGCGACCGCCAGCAGCAGGCCTGCGATCATGCGGGTTGCGCCGACCGGCCCGAGAAGGATCGCCAGGGTCCGCCGACCGGCCCGCCGGTCGCCCTCAAGATCGCGCAGATTATTGATGGTCAGCACCGCTGCGGCCGGCAGTCCCATGACCAGGCCTAGCACCAGCATCGGCGCTGTCAGCGTGCCGCTGTACAGCCAGGCCACCCCGGCCACGGCGACCAGGCCAAAAAACAGCAGCACCACGGCTTCACCATAGGGACCGCGCGCGATGGGCCGCGGCCCGCCGGAATAGGCCCAGGCCGCGGTGACCGCCAGCAGCCCGACCCAGACCATCGGCCAACCGCCCACCGCGACCAGGTAAATGCCAGCAACCACGGCCAGCGCGAAACAGAGCCACGCGGCCAGCAGTACCGAACGCGCGCTGGCCCAGCCCAGCGCGGTGACCCTCGGCGGCCCGGCTCGGCTGGCATCGTCGGTACCGTTGAGCGCATCGGCCGCATCGTTTTGCAGGTTGGCGCCGATCTGCATGCAGGCGGTCGACAGCGCCGCGGCCAGCGACACATCCAGCCGCACGGCCCCGCTTGCCGCCCAGCCGGCCACCGAACCGACCAGCACCGGGGCCAACGACAGCGGCAGGGTATGCGGACGGATCGCGTGCCAGGCGACCGTGGTCCAGGATGGTTTCGGCGCAGACATGCCATGATTATCCCCGAGCAGGCGATGTTCTGCAGTCTTTCGGCTGCCAGCCCTGCGGCGCTATACTGGAAGACATGCTCGACGAACGCAGACATCCCCGCCACCGACCGGTGATCTACCTGAAGGTCTTTGATGCGACTGACGGCAGGCTGGTCGGCCACCTGGTCGACATCTCCGAGCAAGGCATGATGCTGGTCACCGAGGAGCCGATCGAGAAAGGCCGGCAGCTGACCCTGGCGTTCACGCCGCCAGAAGAAGTCGGCGCCGTGGAGCCGGTGCAATTCGAGGTCGAAGTCCGCTGGTGCCGCCCGGAGGCCAACCCGGACCTCCATGACCTCGGCCTGGCCGTGCTCGGCCCAACCCCGGCCTTCCGCCACGCCGTCCAGCAACTGACCGCCGGTTACGTCTTTTCCTGCCCGGCCTGACCGGCACCTCCGGCAATCTCAGGGCTGGAAGACGCCATCCTCATCGGCTGACTCGAGCGCTGCTGTTCCCGGTAAATCGGCAAACGGCGCGGCCATCTTGCCCATGTGCTGGAGGATGGTCTGGTAGACATGGCCGTGCAGCAGAATGGCTTCGCGCCGCTCCGGCGGGTCGAACTCGATGCCATAGAGCGTGCCTGCGGTCTCGTCGGCAGCCGCCAGCACGGCGGTGTTGCGGACCGTGGCAAGCAGGCGGATCTCCTCGCTGAAGCCGGCCACGGCGACCTGCATCGCCATGCTCAGACGATCGCCCACGCCCCCGAGGCGGGCGCTGCTGCTGACCAGCGCACCGGTCGTGCTGATATCGCGGGTCCGGCCGGCAAAGCCTGGGTGCAGCCGGTCGGGCTGATCGTCATGGCCCAGCCGGCGCAGCGACACCACCGCATCCAGGCTGACCCGCAGAGCCTTGCGCACACTGCTGCTCTGCAATTCCTTCGGAAACGCCAGGTGCAGGTAAGGATAGGGCCGCGCGCAACTGCGCAGGACCGTGGAGTTGAACCCGACCACGTCATTGCCGATCATCAGCCGCACGATGACAGCCTGGTCCTGCCGGACCAGCATGATGCGCCCGGCCACCTGCGGCGTGCCGACAATGATGCTGCGCCCCGGGTGGCAGCCGAGCACCTTGACGTAATGGCGGTTGCCCAGGGTATCGTTGACGAACTGCAACTGCAGCGAATCGCCGACCTCAAGCCCCAGGTTCACGCTGTCCATGCGCTGCTCATCCTTCCCGATGCGATGATCTCATCTTACCCCGTCGCACCCGCACCCGCCACGGCCGTGTCGGACCGGGATTGGAGCACCTTTTGACCTGGGTCAAGGAAAAGCCGGGCGCCAGCAGCTAGCCTTACCCAACGTTCTACGTCTCCGAGTATTCCGAGCCTACCCCCGTCACCGGTGTTGATCAAACCGGCAGCGGGCAGGGACGGAATACCGTCGGTTCGACCTCTGCCAGGGTCGTTCCGGCCGGGGCAAGCACCGGAAACGGCCTTGCCTTCCGATCGCATTGAAAAGGAGCACTCCAGTGCAGACCCTGCAAGACCGGTTTGGCCGGCGCTTTTCCTACCTCAGACTGTCGGTCACCGAAGTCTGCAATTTCCGCTGCCAGTATTGCCTGCCCGATGGGTTCCGCGGTAACAAACACGGCTTTCTCAGCCTCGATGAGATCCGCCGTCTGGTGCAGGCCTTCGCCGAGCTGGGCACCTTCAAGGTTCGCCTGACCGGTGGCGAGCCGACCGTGCGGCGCGACTTCAGCGACATCCTGGCCTGCGTGGCAGCAACGCCCGGCGTCAGGCGGGTCGCCATGACCACCAACGCCTACCGGCTGGCCAGGCATGCCGCAGCCTGGAGGGCGGCCGGCCTGGATGCGGTCAACATCAGCCTTGATGCGCTCGATGCCGACCGTTTCCGGCACATCACCGGCGATCGGCGGTTCACGGCGGTCATGGCCGGGATCGACCAGGCCCTGGCTGTCGGTTTCAAGGCGGTCAAGATCAATACCGTCCTGCTGCGCGATCTCAACGACGATCAGTTGCCGGCATTTTTCGAGTTTGTCCGTGACCGCCCGGTCAGCCTGCGCTTCATTGAACTGATGCAGACCGGCGACAACCAGGCCTACTTTCAACGACATCAAATTCCCGGCAGCCTGATTCGAACGCGCCTGGAAAGCGAGGGCTGGCAGCCGGTCGTCCGCGGGCCGGCAGCCGGGCCGGCAGTGGAATATGCCCATCCCGATCACGCCGGACGCATCGGTCTGATTGCACCTTATGCCGCGCACTTCTGCGACGGCTGCAACCGCCTGCGGGTGACCGCACGCGGGGCGCTGAAACTGTGCCTGTTCGGCAACGGCAGTAACGATCTGAGGCCATGGCTGCGCGCCGATGATCAAACCGAGGCGCTCAAAAGCCATATCATGTCCGCCTTGTTCGAAAAACCGCCCACTCACTTTCTGCACCAGGGCCGGGTCGGCGACACGCCGCACCTGGCCAGCACCGGAGGATGAATCCAGCGATGTCCGATCGTCGTCATTACCGCATGGTGGATGTCGGGGCCAAGGCCGTCACCCGCCGCCGGGCCATTGCCACCGGCCATATCCGCATGTCGCCAGAGACCTTTGTCCAGGTGCGCGACGGTACCCTGCCCAAGGGTGATCCGTTGCGCCTGGCTGAAGTGGCCGGGGTGCTGGCCGCCAAGCGCACCGCCGAAATCATTCCGCTGTGTCACCCGCTTGGTCTGGACCACGTCGCCGTGGCCTTCCGCCCGGATGAAAGCCTGCCGGGGGTTCATGTATTCTGTCAGGCAGCCACTTCGGCCCGGACCGGGGTGGAAATGGAAGCACTGGCCGGCGTCAGCGGTGCCCTGATGACCATCTGGGACCTGGCCAAGCAGGTCCAGGCAGACCTGGCCATTGACGGCATCCGGCTGCTGCTCAAGGAAGGCGGCAAGTCCGGCCTGTTCATCCATCCCGAAGGGCTGCCGCCTCTCCCACCCGGGTTCGACGCGCCGGCCCGGGATTCGAACTGAACCATTGACCCAGGAGAAGACCGGATGAATCGATCCATCAATGTCAGACTGTTCGGTGCTTTCCGCCAGGGCAACCCGGAAAGCAGCCTGACCGTCGAGATCCCTGCCGAGGGTCGCGTGGCCGACCTGCGCCAGGCCATGGAACAGGCCCTGGACAGCGATAACGCGCGCTCACTGCTCAAGGCCTCGGCCTTTGCCACCGACAGCACAGTGCTCGACGACCAGGATCCGGTCCCCGAGCAGGACGTCTCGATCCTGCCGCCGGTCTGCGGCGGCTAGCGTTTTTCGGAGCACAACCATGATTCATGTCGATATCACCGAAGCCGTGCTTGATCCGCTGGAAGCGCTGACCCACTGCGCCAGCGATGCCCACGGTGCGGCCGATCTGTTCATCGGTCGGGTTCGCAATCTCAATGACGGCCGCAGCGTGACCGCGGTCAGCTATGACCTGCATCCGCAGCTGTGCCGCAGCATCTTCGGCGAAATCTGTGCCGAAGCACTGGACCAGTGGGGCAAGGATCTGAACGTCTACCTGGTCCATCGCCAGGGGCGCCTGGATGTGGGCGAGGCGAGCGTGATCACCGCGGTCAGCTCCGGGCATCGCGATGACTCGTTCAAGGCCTGTCGCTACCTGATCGAGCAGATGAAGGTGCGGGCCCCGATCTGGAAACAGGAGCACTACACCGACGGCGACAGCGAGTGGATCAAGGGCCATGCCCTGCGGACCAGTGACTGAACGCAGCGGCATCATCCTGGCCGGCGGCCATCGCAGCGCGGCCGCATGGCCGTGGCGGCCGGGCGTCTCGCTGCTCGACCAGGCCGAGCGCATTCTCCGGCGGGCCGGGATCGAGCACGTGCTGATCTCCGGCGCCGCGGGGAACGGCGCTAGCGTTGCCGACCTCGCGCCCGGCCAGGGCCCCCTGGGCGGGCTGGCCAGCGTGCTGCACCAGCGCCCGGCCCTGACTGGCCAGACCCTGATCGTGGTGCCGGCCGACATGCCCGCGCTCAACCCGCGCGGCCTGATCCGGCTGGCCGAAATCGCCGAGTACCATGGGCGCGGCGCGCTGTTCGACCTCGGCCCGCTGCCGCTGGCGCTCAGACACGACCACGACCTGCCAGAGGCGATCGATGACGTCCTCCAGGCCGCCGGATCACTGACCTCCCTGGCCGCCCGGCTGGAGTTGCCCGTGCTGGCCTCGCTGCCCGACGACGGCCTGGACAATCTGACCAGCCTGGAAGACCTCGAGGCGCTCAGGCAACGCCTGGACTGCCAGCGAGCCACCATGGTTTGATGAACGAGCGCTACGCCAAGCAGACCATCCTGCCCGAGATCGGCCTCGACGGTCAGGCCCGGATCGGCGCCGGACGGGTGCTGTGCGTGGGCGCCGGCGGCCTCGGCTGCGCCGTCCTGCCCTACCTGGCCGGGGCCGGCATCGGCCGCATCACCATCATCGACAACGACCGGGTTGACCGGACCAACCTGCAACGCCAGGTCCTGTTCGGCGAGTCCAGCCTCGACCAGCCCAAGGCGGTTGCAGCAGCCAGACGTCTGCGCGATCTCAACCCCGACATCGACATCCAGGCCATCGATGCCCGGCTGGATCTGGACAACGTCGAAGACCTTCTGCTGGCCCATGACATCATTGTCGACGGCAGTGACAACTACGCCACCAAGTACCTGGTCGCCGATGCCTGCGTCAAGTACGACCGGCCGCTGGTCTACGGCTCGGTGACCGGCATGGAAGCCATGGTCACCGTGTTCCACGCAGGTCACGGTCCGTGCCTGCGCTGCCTGTTCCCCCAGGCCCCGACCGGCTGGGTGCCCAACTGCGCCGAAGCCGGCGTGCTGGGCTCGCTGGTCGGGATGACTGGAGCACTCCAGGCCAGCGAGGTGATCAAGCTGCTGGTCGGTTCTGAACAGGGGCTGCAAGGCCTGATCGGACGGCTCTGGGTGATGGACGCGCGCGACGGGCAAAGCCGCCTGATGGCGGTGCGCCGCGGCAAGAATTGTCCAACCTGCACACGGCCATCCAGCGAGATCACTCTACAGGCAGCTCAACGCCCGGTATTGCGCGAAATCGGCGTCAGTGAAGCACAGAGTCTGAGCGACTGGCCGTTTCTGGATGTCCGCGAACCCGATGAATTCGCCGCCGGCCACATCCCCGGCGCGCTCAACCTGCCGCTGTCGCAGCTCCAGAGCGGCCGGATCAGGCCGCCGCCTGAATCACGCTGCGTGCTTTACTGCGAAAGCGGCGTGCGCTGCAAGACGGCTGCCGAAATTCTCCAGCGTTTTGACTACCAGGACATCCGCGGACTGCGCGGCGGGCTGCCTGCCTGGCAGGCCGCCGGCAATCCGCATTCTCACCCCGAGCAAGGAGTAATGCATGAGCAGTGACATCCCCAAGACTTTTATCCGCTTTACCGATCGTTTCCCGGAGTTGGCCAGCGCCCACCGCCAGGTGGGCAGCGCCGTTGATGGTGCCGGACCTCTGGATGAAAAGACCCGAGCCCTGGTCAAACTGGGCTTTTGCGCCGGGGCTGGTCTGCAGTCGGCGCTGAAATCCCACGTCCGGCGCGGAATCGAGAACGGGCTGACCCGCGAAGAAATCGAGCATGCCGTGGTCCTGGGCATGAACTCGGTCGGCTTTCCGGCGACCGTGGCGGCCTGGCAGTGGACCCAGAACGCGCTGGAAGACAACTGATCGCTCGCCCTCAGGGACCGGATCGTCCCGGCGATCCGGTCGCTCACCCGGCGCGTACTTGAATAAAGATGCAATTGACCGGGATCAATTGATCGCCTGACCGGAACGGCTATGCTTGGGCAAACGCTCAAGGGAGAGTCCGCATGGCCGATCAGGGAAACCGCTCCAACATCATCGTCCGTTTTTTCCGCTGGATCTGGAATCTGTTCACCCAGCCGGCCGCCAAGGCTGGCGCTGGAGTGCTGGTCGTGATTGGTGTGGTCGTCGGCATTGCCGGCTGGCAGACCAAGATGACGGTCATCGACATGACCTCGACGACGGCGTTCTGCACCAGCTGCCACGAGATGGAAGCGTTTGTGCTGCCGGCGGTGGCCGAAGGCCCGCACTGGAACAATGCCAGCGGGGTTCGGGCCGAGTGCCGGGACTGCCACGTGCCCAAGGAATACTTCCCGAAAATGGCGGTCAAGATCAATGCCGGCCTGGTCGAACTGCCGTCGCACTTCATGGGCAAGATCGGCACCCAGGAAAAGTACGACGCGCATCGCTCGGAAATGGCCCACAGCGTCTGGGAAAACATGCGCGAGACCGACTCGCGCGAATGCCGCAACTGCCATTCCTGGGAAGCCATGGCCGAAGCCGATCAGAGTCGTCCGGCCTGGATGTTGCACCAGCGCGCCCAGGAGCAGGGCCAGACCTGCATCGACTGTCATGACGGCGTTGCCCACGGGATGTCGCGCCGCGACTACGAGAAGCAGGCCGAAGCTGCTGGCGGCAGTCTCTAGCCGGAAAACATCGGTCCGGCTGCGCTCAGCCAGCCGGCCAGCGCGGCCAGACCGACCACCCCCAACAGGCCGAGCCGGGTCAGGAACAACAACCCGGCTGCGGCCAGACTCAACAGCAGCGCGACCGGTTCAAGACTGGACCAGACCGGCACAGTCAGGCGCATACCCAGGCTGTTGATGGTGTGCAGTTCGTCGAACAACAGCCGCAAGGCGAACCATAACGCCAGATTGGCGATCACCCCGACCACTGCCGCGGTGATGCCGCGAAGAACGGCAGCCGCCCCGGCATGATGGCGCAGCCGTTCCACCCAGGGCGCCATCAGGAAGATCCAGAAAAACGACGGCAGGAACATCATCCAGGTCGTCAGCCCGGCGCCGAGGCCGCCGGCCAGCAGAGGTGGCAGGGCCCCATGCTGGCGCCAGGCGGCCAGAAAGCCGACAAACTGGGTGACCAGGATCAACGGTCCGGGCGTAGTCTCGGCCAGGCCAAGCCCGTCAAGCATTTCGGTCGCGGTCAGCCAGGCCTGCTGCTCGGAGGCGTACTGGGCCACCCAGGCCAGCACTGCGTAGGCACCGCCAAAGCTGAACAGCGAGACCAGGCTGAAAAATCCGGCGATCCGGGTCCAGATCGAGTCCAGCCCCAGGCTGATGGCAATGGCAGCGAGGGGCAGCAACCAGGCGGCCAATACGATGGTCGGCACTGCCGCCGGGATTCGTGCCGGCACAGCCTCCACCATCCCATCTCCATTTCGGGCGAGCAGGCACCAGCCCAGCAACCCGGCGCTGGCGACCACGAGCGGGAACGGCAGACGCCAGCAGAACATCGCCAGAAAGGCGGCCACCGCGATGATCTTGGCCCAGGCCCCGTCCAGGACCTTTCCAGCCATGGCGGCCAGCGCCTGGGCCACGATCGCCAGGACCGCGCACTGCAGGCCGAACAGCAACCCCTCGACCCAACTGGTCCGACCAACGGTCACGTAGAGCAGGCTCAAGCCGAGCATGATCGCCGCTCCCGGCAGCACAAACAGCACCCCGGCAAGGAGACCACCGCGCACACCTTTGAGCAACCAGCCGATATAGGTCGCCAGTTGCTGTGCCTCCGGCCCGGGCAACAGCAGACAGAAGTTCAGGGCATGGTTGAAACGGGCCTGGCTCAGCCACTGGCGCTCATCGACCACCAGCCGCTGCATCACCGCGATCTGGGCCGCCGGTCCGCCAAAGCTCAGGATGGCCACCTGCCACCAGACCCCAACAAAGTCCCGATTTGAAATCGTCTGGCGGACACCCATGGTCTCAAACCAATGGGGTACTGGCAAAACGCCTAGAAATAAACACCTGTCGTGCCCGGCATCCGATTTTGCTCAGCGATCACCCGCTCCAGACGCTCAACGATATCCTCGGCCCCGGGCAACTCCTTGCTGTCGGCAAGAAAC
Source organism: Wenzhouxiangella sp. (assembly GCA_046540955.1). Classification (GTDB taxonomy): domain Bacteria; phylum Pseudomonadota; class Gammaproteobacteria; order Xanthomonadales; family Wenzhouxiangellaceae; genus Wenzhouxiangella. Next base: position 16,993 of record JBKHEF010000011.1, on the reverse strand, counting down.
TGGATCAGATTGACCTCGCGCTGGACGACGATGCGGTTGTAATCATGCACCTCGCGCAAGACCGTCACTGCGTTGTCCGCCGATCCGTCCATCGCATGGCTCAAGGCAATATAGAGCAGGGCGGTCGCATCATCGGGTTGCTTGTCCAGCAACTGCTCCAGCACACGCCGAGCCTCGCTGGTCATGTCGAGCCTGAGATAGCACCAGCCCAGGCGGCGATAGGCTTCGAGAAAATCAGGATCGCGCAGGCTGAGTCTCGCATACAATTCCGAGGCCTTCTGGTAATCGCCACTGGCGAGCAGTTCATCGGCGCGCAGCGCGGAAGGATGACGGTCAGGCTCACGCTCGGCCGCCGCTTCACTGCGCGAACGGCCGGTCAATCGACCAAACAGTTCGCGTCGGGAAAGAGTCGATTTTCTGCTGCTCATCGATTTATTGTACGGTGTACCACGGATCTGCCCACCAGCTTGAACAGAGACTCGACGATGAAACCCAGCATCGACCCCTGGATGGTCCAGTTTTTTGCAACCATTGACCGCATGGATGCCGACGGCTTTGCCGGATATTTTGCCGCAGACGGCCAGTTTCGTTTCGCCAATCATCCACCCCTGGAAGGCGCTGCCGCCATCGCCGGCGGCGCGCAGGGGATTTTCGGCATGCTCACCGGCATCTCGCATGAGATCATCAAGACCTGGCAGGCCGATGAGGACCTGCTGGTTGAAGGCAGGGTCACCTACCACCGCGCCGCTGATCAACAGCGTCTGGCTTTCCCGTTCCTGTCGGTCTTCGAGTTCACCGATACCCTGACCGGCCCGATTCAGTCCTACCGGGTCTTCGTCGACAGCCACGAACTCTTCCTGCCTGCCAGCGCCTGATCGCGCAGTGACCCGTCCGCTGCTTCAGACCGAACTCGGGCCGGTTTTTGACCGCCGGTTCCTGTTCGTGACCGGCAAAGGCGGGGTTGGCAAGAGTCTGATCAGTGCCGCGCTGGCGGTCCGGGCCGCGCGGCTGGGCGAGCGCACGCTGTGGGTGGAAATGTCGGAGTCTCCGCGCGGCGGGCACTTCTTCCCCGGTTTCCAACCGCGCTACGAACTGGCCCCGGTGCGCGAGCAGTTATGGGGCATGAACCTGCGCATCCAGCCGGCCATCGAGGAATACCTCGCGGTGGCCTTCAAGGTGCCGTTTGTCACCCGGCTGATCGCCCGCAATACCCTGTTCCAGGTGCTGACCGGCGCCCTGCCCGGCCTCGATTCGCTGATTCCGCTGGGCAAGATCTGGTACGAGCTGGGCCGGCGGCGCGGGACCAAACCGTACTGGGATCGAATCGTGCTCGACGCACCAGCCACCGGTCATGCGCTGGCCATGCTGCGCTTTCCCCAAGCCGCGCTCGATATCGTCCAGAGCGGCAACGTGGCTGACCGGGCCCGCGAGATCGACGCCATTCTGCGCGACCGCGAGCTGACCGGGCTGGTCGCGGTGACCACGCTCGACGAACTGCCGGTCGATGAGACCGCAGACCTGCTCAACCAGGTCCATCACGAAACCGATTATCGCTTCGAGGCTTTGGTGTGCAACGAAATCCTGCCCGATATCGGTCGGGACGACCGCGCCCGCTATCATGCCTGGCTGGCGGGTACTGCCGATGGCGAGCTTGACGGACTGACCGGGGGCAACCAGGGCCCGCGCGAGCGTCTGGCATGGCTGGAACAGCGCCGCTGCGCGCAGCTCGAACGGCTGAATCGGCTCGCCGAACAGTCACCGGCGCTGTACCGCGCCCCCTGGATTCCGCTGACCGACGAGGCCGAACTGCTTGATGCGATGGTCGAGGAACTGACTGCCCCATGATTGAGGCGACCATCCAGCGTCACCGCATCCTGATCGTCGGCGGCAGTGGCGGGGTCGGCAAGACCAGCGTCAGCGCCGCACTCGGGCTGGCGGCCGCCCGGGCCGGCCACCGTACCCTGGTCCTGACCATCGATCCGGCCCGGCGCCTGGCTTCGGCCCTGGGCCTGGATGGTATCGGACCTGACGCCGAAGACGTCACCGTCGGCCTGCAGCAGGGCGGCATTCCGGTTGCCGGTGAATTGCACGCGATGATGCTCGACGTGCGCAATACCCTGGACCGGGCCGTCGAGCGTTATGCTCCGAGCGCCGAGCGCAAGGCGCAGATCCTCAACAACCGCATGTATCAGAACATCGCCGGGCGACTGTCGGGCAGCCAGGAATATGCGGCCATGCAGCAGTTGGAGGACATCGCCAGCCGCGGTGATTATGACCGCATCATTCTCGACACCCCGCCAACCACCCAGGCACTGGATTTCCTGACCGCACCGGAGCGCCTGCAGGCGTTCTTCGACTCCAACCTGATCCGGGTTTTCCTGGCCTTCAGCGGTCGGGCCGGACGCGGCCTGTTCCGGGTCAGTGATGTCCTGTTTCGCACCCTGGAGCGCCTGACCGGGGCCCAGGTCATCCGCGACATCACCGAGTTTTTCGAGGTGGCAGAATCCATCCTCGAGCCGTTCAGTGCCCAGGCCGGCCGCGCCCGGCAGCTGCTGCGCGATCGCCAGACCGCCTTCGTGATCGTCACCGGCCCCAATCCGCACCAACTGCATGAGACCGGTGCTTTTTCAGCGGCACTGGAGCGCATGAGGATCCAGGTGGGCAATATCGTGGTCAACCGCTGGCGCCCGCCGCTGACCGATCAGATACCACCTATGCCCGAGGCTCTGGCCGGTCAGGCGCTGGCAGAGCGGGTCGCTTACTGGCAGACCGCGCTCGAACGCCTGGCCCAGGTCCAGGACTCAGCGATCAAGCGCCTGGAAGCCGATGCTGGATGCCCACTGGTTCGGCTGCCGGAGATGGCCGGTGCGATTCATTCCCTGCAAGGGCTGGCCGCGCTGGCCGATCGCCTGCTCGGACCTTCCCCCAACCGCTAGACCAGGCCTGGGGACAGGCGCGGCAAACCGGCGTTCAGCCCAACAACAGCCCTACGCCCAGCAGGACAATGGTGGCCATCAGGGTGGCGACATTCAATCCCAGCCAGGGCGTCAGGGCGCTGGGATCATCGGCATGCAACAGGGCCTTGCGACCAACGATGCCGGCGGCCGGGGCAGCCAGCAGGATCAACAGGGTCGGCAACGGCAAAATCCCCGCCAGCACCCCGGTCACCGGCACCAGATAGGCCAGCAGCAGCACGACCACGAACAGCCGTGCCGAAGCCTCGCGGCCGAGCAGAATCGGCAGGTGCAGACGTCCATGGGAGCGATCGGGCTCGACATCGGGAAACTGGTTGATCAGTAGCAGGCCGCTGACCAGCAGCATCGGGGTCAGCGAGGCCCAAAGAATCGCGACGCTGTAGCTGCCGGTCACCGCGTAATAGCTGCCGGCGACCATGATCGGACCGAATCCCAGGCCCGGGGCGAGCAGGCAGAGCAGGGGCCGGCGGGTAATCCAGGCTGTATAAGCCAGCACGAGGAGCAGGCCGGCCAGTCCGGGCAGCAACAGGCCGGCCCCCGACTGGCTCATCAGGTACAGACCAATCAGGGCAGAGCTGCCCAGCCCGGCCAGGCCGGCACCGAGCACCGCTGGGGCGGCCGCCGGGACGGTCGGCAAGGCCCCGGAACCACCACTGAACGGCGTGCGCTGGGTTGCCAGATCCAGACCTGAGCGGAAATCGTCCCACTCATTGATCAGATTGACCGCTGCGTGAGCCAGCAAACCGGCCACGACGATCAGAACGATGGTCGCGATGTCAGGGGTGTGGCCAGCCGCATGGGCAGCCGCCAACGCCGGGAAGATGCACACCGGCGTCAGAATCAGAAAATTCGGTCGTGCAGCACGCGCGACGGTCGCAGGAACACTCATGCCGTGATAGTAGCCGAAACCCGGTCAAGCGAAACTACTGAAATCGATAGCGCAACATCACCCGGAAGACATGGGCTGTTCGGTCGGGGGAGACTGTGCCCAGACTGATGTAATTGGGCATAGCGGTCGGTGTGACCCCGTCACGGTAGAAATCATCCTCGCGCGCTCGGGCCAGGATGTAACCCAGCGTCAGGCTCAAGCGCTCGGCCAGTTCACGTTCAATATCAGCCTCAAGCAGGTAACGTCGTGTCTGCAACTCCGGGAACGGTGGGGCGGATTCGCGTTTTTCGATCGCGATGTCGCCATCGGCCTGGGCGTAAGTCAAACGCACCCCGGCATTCATCCAGCGGCCCGGCAATTCACCGAAATTGAGCGCGAACCCGGCGGTCAAGAAGTCGTCGTCAGTCGTTGCACGCCAGGCCGCACCATTGAGGCCATCGGCACCCAGGATCTCTGCATCCAGCATCTCCCGGGCGATGAAGGCGCTGGCCGTGGTCGTGCGGCTGAGATAAGCCGACAAATCCACACCAAACTGGCGGCTGTCGGCTTCGCTCAGGCCGATCATCGTGTCGTCGTAACGCTCCCAGGCCATTTCGGCAAACGCGCCCACCGTCCAGCGGTCGTTGATCGCCATATCGCCGGCCAGGTTGACCAGGTGGCGGTCCTTCTCGGCAAAGTGGTAGCGCCGCAAACCTGGATTTTCGAACGGATTGAGCAGGGCCGGATCAAGATCGTTGCTGCGCGACTCCTGCCCGAACCTGGCCCGCAGGGTCAGCCGATCGCTGGCATTGGCGCGGGCGGAAATGCTGAACGCATCAACCGTCGTTTCCTCGACTTCCTGGAAATCACGGTCGCTTGCCTTGCGGCTGGCGCTGGCAGTAAAGATCAGATCACTCCTGGCCCGGAAATCGAGTGCCGCTTCAACGCTACGGCGTTGATAGCTGTAGGGCTGGTTGGCATAAGGGCCGACGACGAAGGTATCCGTGGCCACAACCGGATACAGATTCTGGTCGGTGGTGTTGTCGCGATCATCATAACGAACCACCAGGCGTCCGCGCAGGCGGTCGGTGAAGTGTCCGTTGATCCGGAAGTTGGCGATCCGGGTATCGACCTGACCGTCCAGACTGGCGACCGGCAAGGCCGGCACCAGCAGATTCTGGTTCAGGGTTGGCGCCAGCAGGGGTTCATCCTGGGTCGCCCGCCCAAAGGCAAACTGTCCAGCCATGTTCCAGTTGCGCGTCGGCCGCCAGGAACCGGTGATGACAAACTGGTGGAACTCGTTGTCCGGCGCGAGACTCAGTTCGCCGCGGTTGCCACCATTGAAGGCCGGAAATGGATTGTCCCATCGGACCGCAGTTTCATTGGATTCAAACAGGGAGACCTGGTAGGCGCCTTCGATCTGCCAATCAGGCCGGACATAGCCCAGCGCGGCCTCGACCAGGGTTGTCTCCTCATCCATGGGCGCAACCAGTTCAGTGCCGGTGAAGAGAAAACTGGCCCCCTTGACGAAATTGCCTTCACGCCGGGTCTGTTCGAAGTCAATCCGGGTGCGCCACGGCGAAGGCCGGGTCAGGGCAACTCCGACGGCCAGGGTTTCGCGCTGGTGTCCGATGCGGATATCCCGCAGATTCGGCTCAAGCAGCGCCATGTCACTGGTATTTCCGGTGACCCAGCCGTCCGGCAAGGTCTGTAACGACGAACCGGCACCGGTATAAAAAGTGCGGGCGTCGTCCGACCCGATCCATGGGATCTCACGGTAGTCAAGCTGGATCTGGTATCCGCCCTGCCTTCCACCTTCAAGCATCAAATGACGGCTATCCAACCCCAGGCGGTCTCCGTAAGCCCGGAAGTACCGACCATTTTCACCGCGGTACCAGAGATCACCATCCAGAGCGACAAAAGCGCCCTCTTCTTCCAGCCCACCAAAATTGCCGAAATCCGGGTTGTCATCGGTGACATAGCCAGGCCCGGCAGCGACCTCGCCATTGAGTCCATCGCTGAAGGGGCACAGCTCGCAAACCCACTGGCTGGTGTCGGGTCGATCCGGTGAGTCGGCCAGCAGGATCGGCACCGGAACCAGCAACAGCAGGGCCGTCATCGTGATTGTCTTGTGCATGCTCATGCTCTCCACCTAGCGTGCCAGGGCCCGACCCGAGGGATGGTTGGAACCATGGACCTGGGTATGGCAATTCATGCAGCTATCCAGCAGCAGCAGGTTTGACGGGTTGTTCTCCGGCAGTCCATCACCGGTAATGCCGATGCCAACATGACTTTCGCGGCCATGGCAGGATTGGCACAGCAGCGGGGCTCGCTGGGTCAGCATGCCGGGATGGTTCGAGCCGTGGGGCTGATGGCAGTTGGTACAGTCTTCGGCCACCGGTGCGTGCTCCCACAGGTGCGGGCCGCGCTTGTCGGCATGACAGGTATAGCAGTTCTGGTTAACGTTGAGATCGGTCAGCATGCCTTCGTTGGGGGAGCCATGGGGCGCATGACAGTCACTGCAGGCCATTTCCCCATGACGCATCGGATGGGCAAAGGCTTGCTGGGTCTGAGCCCGCTGGCTGATATGGCAATCCGAGCAGACCGCATTCTGGCTGGTCGCCAGGGTCATCGGATCGCGCGCTTCGTGGGAGCTGTGGCAGTCGGCGCAGCCCACTTCGAAACGCTGATGCGCACCGCCGTCCCAGAAACTGTGGCCCTGGTCGAGATGGCAGGCGGTACACATCTCGTTTTGCTCATCGACCGACCAGTAGGCGTTGGGTCCATAAGCCGGCATCGGCGGGCGTTCCCGTCCGGCCACGATCGGCCCGGCGTGGGCGCCACCCGGACCGTGGCAGGCCTCACATTGCAACTGGCCATCGCCAAACGGCGAGCGGGCATCGCCGCGCACAGCGTGCGGCCCCTCAAACAGCTCCATCAGATGGGCCTGTTCGGCGCCCGAGTGGCACCACAGGCACTGCTGTGCACCATAGCTGGAATACTCGAGGGCCTCTTGCTCCGCCGATGGCGCTGCGGCAGATGCCGCAAGCAGCGCGATGGCAAACATCAATCCCGGAATCCTTCTGCTGGCAGTCAATCTCCATCTCCCCGTCTGGTTCGGACCTGGCCGAAACGTTTCCGGCCCGCCGCGCCTGGAGCGCCGGCGGGCCGGTCTTCCTCTTCAATGGCGGGTGCGAAGACTCGCACCCGCACGCGGGTAGTGCCGCTTACTTCAGGCCGTGGGCCGCATCAACATCGGCAAATGCACCCTGGCCGTGGCAGAACACGCAGTTCTCCGGCCCGGCGTTGTTCAGCCGTTCCTGGGTATCCGGATCGCCGAACGGATCCGGGTTATCCAGGAAGGAGTTGCCGAACGAGATCCCGGACTCGCCACGAATCGACATGTGCTCAACAGCGATGTCAGAGTCATGGCAGGCGACACAGGCGGCAGCTTGCGGGCTGATCTTGTTGTCGTCGTTCCAGTTCGTGGCCACTTCCAGGCTCGGGGCATAGTCGCTGGCACCGAAGCGGCTGCCATCGATCACCGTGGCACCGGTGTTGACCGTGGTACCGAGGGCACCTTCCGGTGCGCCGTAGTAAGTACCTTCGACGTGACAGGCCAGGCAGTCGCCCTGACGCTTCGGATAGGTCAGATCGCCGTAGGAATGGGCCGTGCCACCAAACCCGTAAGCGGTGTACTCGTTTTCGCGCACATCCGGTGCATGGATGGCGTGGATCATGTAGGCATAGCTGACCGAGGCCTCTTCCAGACCATCAACTGTCGCTTCGCTGAAACCGTCGGCGACTCCGTCAGGATCGATCGGGCGGCGGAACAGGTCGGTCGAGTTCGGGTTGTGGCAGGACGCGCAGGCTTCGTTGTTGTCCGAGCGGTTGCCGCCGTGGAAGGCCAGGCCGTCGTTGACGTTATGGCAGTCCTGACACTTCTCGAGGCTGACCACTACGCGGCGGGCCATCGGCTCGGCATCATTGATCGCAAACGGCACCAGAGCGCTAGGCACGGGGAAGCTGTCGTCGAACACGCCAACCACACCACTGAAGTCGCCGCCCGGATGTCCTTCCACCAACACTGAACCGGACCCCAGCGGCGGCGTGGTGCTCGGAATGACGACCGGCGGATTCAGCATGCCGGTGTCGAGCGTGTAGGTGCCGTCACCGTTGTCCATCACGCCCGTGGGCAGTTCGGTACCGCTACCCGGGATGACAGGGATGCGACGAGCCTGCGCCGCCGGACGGCCAGTTACGTCGGTACCTTCGTCGTTGGCCACATTGGTGAAGTCGCTGTTCGGCCACATCAACGAGATGTACACGCCAGCGTCACTGGCACCGGAGAACGATGGATGCGTGGTCAGATCATACGGTGCATCATCATTGGTCGGGTCAGTGATCGAGAAGGTGATCACCGGCGAGTCACCTTCACTGGCATTGGTGACTTCCAAAACGTTGTACTGGACGGTCTGTCCGGCAGCCTGCCCCGGAATGGTATGCGCTTCCAGGTTGGACTCCATCAGACCGGCCTTGGAGTGGCAGGCCGCACAGGTCGAGTTCGGCTGGGCGCCGGCGGCGTGATTGCGGTTCAGGTTGGTCAGGCCATTCTCATCGTAGGTGAGATTGTCGTGGCAGGACGCGCACTGCTGGGCGGTGCCACCATTGTCAACCCATTCGGCTTCCGGCGTCGCTTCATTGCCGGGAGTGTGACAGGTCGTGCAGTTCCGCACGTCCTGCGGGTACTTGACGTTGGCGTAGCTGGCGATATTGCCACCGCGGCCCATCACTTCATACGGCTCATTGACGATCTCTGCGGCGTGAATCTTGTGGATCATGTAAGTCATGTCAATCGGCGTTCCCAGCCCACCATCGGTGTCGCCATCGACGTGACAGGTCACGCAGTATTCAACCGACTTGCGCGGACCACCGTGGAAAGAGAACTCTTCGCTGGCGTGACAGCCCACGCAGTTTTCCTGGGTGGCGATGCGCCGTGTCGGAATCCCTTCGGTCGCGCCGGTCGAGGGCTGGATATCCAGCCAGGAATCACCGGACTGGCTGTTGGACAGCTGCTGGCCGAGGATGGTGACGTTGCGCAGCTCGATTCCGATGCGATGGGTCAGCTCCGGCTCAAAGGGAATGTCATCGATTTCATCCAGGCCCTGGTCCAGGGTGAAGCTGTAGTTGCCGCCGCCAAGATTTTCCAGGGTGCCGGAGTTGTAGGCGCTCGCCTGCACGTCGGGGACACCGTCGCTGTCGCTGAAGATGTAACCCTGCCAGTGCGGGCTCTTGCCATTGCCGCCAGGCGCGAGCTTCACGGCGGTGACGCCGATCCGGACCGACTCGATATCGTCAACGCCGGCACCATTTTCATCGGCCACCTCAAAAAACAAGGTGGGCACGGCGCCGTCAAAAGTGACATCGACGATGAAGGGCCGGATTTCCTCCGGCAGGCGGGTCCGATCACCGATGCGCTCTAGGCGCGCATCGACCGGCTCGGAAACCGGCAGCTTGCCTTCCGGATCATAGACCTCGCGGAAGCTGTCGGGCATGCCCTTGTAGAAGCGCAACTCGTCTTCGCTGAGCTCGGTTGCCGCCGCACCCGAGGCGCGTTCGGTGGCCGCCGGTCGAGCCTGATCGCGCAGTTCCCCACGATCGATACGCTCGGCCAGAACGCTCATCGAGACCAGCGGCAGCAGCAAGGCCAGCAGCCACCGCGTGGAATTATTCATTTTCCTCATTTTCATCCCCGTCTCCTCAAAAGACCGTGTCAATCACACTTCTTTCACACAGTGATACTACCTACGTGAACGGACCTATTGCAAGTAAAAAGACCGAATTGATGCAATTTTTTCACATAATTTAGACGCTGCTTATGGTGCAGCATTAAAAAAGCCGGCATGCATATAGCAGTGCCGGCTTTTTGATGGGTCGCTTACATGACCCGTATTGCTAACTGACTTTGACCTGCACCAGCTCGTTCCCGTCGGTGTCGGCCACGTGCACGGCACAGGCCAGGCAGGGATCGAAACTGTGGATGGTGCGCAGGATCTCCAGTGGTTGATCGGGGTCATGGAGATCATGGCCAACCAGCGAAGCCTCGTATGGCCCGGGCTTGCCATCCGGATCGCGCGGGCTTGCCAGCCAGGTGGTCGGAACCACTGCTTGCCAGTTCGCGATCCTCTTGCCGTCGGTGACCACCCAGTGACCGAGTGCGCCGCGCGGTGCCTCCATATAACCGGCCCCCCGGGCCTCGCTGGGCCAGTGCCACGGGTTCCATTTCTCGGCATTCTGGGTACGAGTATCGCCGGCGTTGATGTTGACGGTCAGCTCGTTGAACCAGCCGTCCATCATGTCAGCGACCAGCTTGCTTTCCAGCGTTCGAGCAGCGACGCGTCCCATGGTCGAGAACATCGCCTCCAGCGGAAGATCCAGCTGACCCAAAGCATAGTTCGCCAGGTCAATGGTCTGCTCGTGGCCAGAGGCATAGAGCATCAGCACGCGCGCCAGCGGGCCAACCTCCATCACATTGCCCTTCCAGCGCGGCGCCTTCAGCCAGGTGTAGGTCGAATCCATGTCCAGATTCTTGTAGGGCGCTTCCGGCCCATCGTAGTTGAGGCTGGTTTCGCCAATGTACGGATGAAGCCCGGCGCTCTTTCCAGCCTCGTAGTCGTACCAGGCGTGGGAAATAAACTCCTGGATTTCGTTTTCGGCATGCAGGTCGACTTCGTGTATGCGCGAGAGATCCCGATTGAGGATGGCCCCACGCGGAATGATCAGGCTGTCCGGATCGAACATGCTGGTTGTCGGGAAATCGCCGTAGGTCAGGAAATTGCCGACCCCTTCGCCATGGCCGGTCTTGAACCAATCTTTATAGAACGACGCGATAGCCAGCGTGTCCGGCAGATAGACCTGATCCACAAAGCTCTTCATCTGAGCAATGATGTTGGCCAGCTTCTGCATGCCGGTGGTATTGAGTGATGTCTGCCCGGCACCAGGCTCGTCAGCGTGGACGCTGATGGCCACCGGCGCACCACCGACCAGCAGGTTCGGATGAGGGTTCTTGCCGCCCAGAATGGCGTGCAACTTGGCAACTTCGCGCTGCCATTCCAGCGCATCCAGATAGTGCGCCACCGCCATCAGATTGGCTTCGGGCGGCAGCTTGTAGGCCGGATGACCCCAATAGCCCTTGGCAAAGATGCCGAGCTGGCCGGATTCGACGAAATTGCGGACCTTGGTCTGCACATCGCGGAAATAGCCGGGCGAAGAGCGCGGATAATCGGAAATGGACTGGGCCAGCTGCGAGGTTGCGGCCGGATCAGCGTTGAGGGCCGAAACCACATCCACCCAGTCCAGCGCATGCAGGTGATAGAAGTGCATCACATGATCGTGGATGTACTGCGCGCCGATCATGAGGTTGCGGATCAACTGCGCATTGGGCGGGATCTCGATGTTGAAAGCATCTTCAACGGCACGAACAGCTGCAATCCCGTGGACCAGTGTGCAGACCCCGCAGATGCGCTGGGTGAATACCCAGGCATCGCGCGGGTCGCGGCCCTTCAAGATGATCTCCAGCCCGCGCACCATTGTTCCGGAGCTCAGGGCCTTGGTGATCTTGCCGTTTTCTGTAACTGCCTCCATCCGGAGGTGCCCCTCAATGCGGGTTACCGGATCGACGACAACGGTTCCATTCGACATGGCCATGTGTTACTCCTTGATATTGTCGGCGACAAGCTCGACCAGGCTTTCGGTCTTCTTGTCCCAGTTGAAATGTTCGCCGGCATCATCGAACGCCACGCGGCAGTCCGAACAGCTGGTCAGGAAGCGCTTGGCACCGGTGTCATCGACCTCATGGAGCTTGAGCTCCTGGGCTTTCAGGCGCAAGGGCCGGGTCCGCTCGATGTCGTTCATGCCACCACCACCGGCGCAGCAGAAGCTGAAGCCGCCGTGATTGTACATTTCCTTCAGGTTGACTCCCAGCTCGCTCATCAGCGTCCGCGGTGCTTCGGTGACCCCGCCCTTGCGCACGATCTGACAGGGGTCGTGGAATGCGGTCGGCAGCCCGTCAACCTTGTTGAGCTTGAGCTTTCCGGCCTCGACCTGTTCGGCCAGGTACTCGGTGACGTGGCGAACCTTGAACGGCAGGGTTTCACCCATCAGCTCGGCCGCCTGCCAGCGCAGGGAATAGTAGGCATGGCCGCACTCGGGCACCAGAACCAGCGAGGCGCCGATCTTCTTGGCCTGGTCGACCACGCGCTTGGCGATCTTCTTCTGCAGGCCGCTGCTGCCGGCGTAGTAACCGTAGTTCTCGGCCACGATCGCTTCAGAGCGGAAGGTGTAGTCGGCGCCCAGCTTGTTGAGCACCTTGACCATGGCTGCGACCGATGAGGGGTTGCGATTGAGGTCGTTGCGCGGCGCACACACCAAAATATCGGCCTTGGCCTTGTCCAGGGCAACCTCCACGCCGTGCTTCTCACCGATCTCCTTGAGCAGCTCGGCGTAGGGCTTCTCGACCGCTTCGGGAACGCCGGTTTCGGCCTGCAGGGCGGCACGATCGGCCAGTTCCTTCGGGGCCAGGCCCGCCTCGTACATCCCACGGCGACCGATTTCGATCAGTTCGGCCACCTCCAGGCCCATCGGGCAGATCAGGCTGCAGCGGCCGCACATGTTGCAGCTGTCGAACAGCAGTTCCTGCCATTCTTCCAGATCGGCCAGGGTGACCTTCTTTTTCAGATTCAGCAGCTTGAAGAACGGCGCAAAGGCGCCGGACTCACGCCGGAAGGCCCGCTTGAACATCTCGGCTTTCCAGATCGGGATGTACTTCGGTTCTTCGGTCGCGATGTAGAAGTGACAGGCATCCGCGCACATTCCGCAGTGGATGCAGGACTCCATGTTCCAGGCAACGGTGGCCCCGAAGCTTCTGGCGAAGGCGCGCATCGCGCCCTCGACCCGCTGCTCGGCGGTACGGTTGTCATTGGCGGCGCCTGCGCCGGCAAATGCTTGAGTGGCTGTAGTGCTCATGTGGCAGCTCCCTTCTTGGCATGCAGGTAACCGTTAACGAATCGCGCCGGGAAGATATAGAACGCGTGCATCAGCTTTCCGAACGGGAACCAGATCAACAGCAGATTGAACGAAATGATGTGGGCGGCCAGAATGTGCTCGTAGCGACCCGGTCCGCCGAGTACCGCCCAGATGCCGGAAATCATGATGGCATACAGGATGGCCAGGGTGAAATAGTCATCAAAGTTCGAGATCTGGCGCAGCGGCTTGTGCATGTAGCGCCGAACGGTGGCGGTCAGCATCAGCACCACGGTCAGAACCGACACGGCGGTGATGACCGCACCGGGCAGGGTCGGCCACCAGGGTGCGGAAAAACCGAACAGGTTCTGCCAGAAAATGACGTGCGGTGCGCCCAGCAGGACCACGGTGAACATGCCAATGTGGTAGCCATAGCCGACGACCTCGCCAAACGCGGTCCGACCAATGAACTCCTTGTGCGGCCAGGACCTCAATCCGCAGGTCGCGCCGCCAACCAACAAGGCCTTGTCATTGGAGTGGCGCTCTTCGCTGTAGCGCTTGCGGAAGCCGAGCATGACCACGGCCAGCAGCCGCCAGATCACGCCGAAGACGAAGACCAGCAGGGCAAAGTGGAGCATCGGTCCACGGGAAAATTCAAGTAATGACATGAGTGATCTCCTTATTCGGTCTCGCTAGCCAGTTTCTTCTTGCGCGCTTTGGCGGCAAGCCCTGCGGCAGCACCCACAGCAACCCCGGCTGCGGCAGCGGCAATCGTCTCGCCTCGCTCGCGGAACAGTTTCGCCGTGACCGGCTCGTAGAAGCCGCCCTGGTCCCAGAATCCGGGCTCGGAACAGCCAATGCAACCGTGTCCGGACTCAATCGGCCAGCCGGCCCCGCCATTCCACTTGATCGTGGCACAGGCGTTGTAGGTGGTCGGTCCCCGGCAGCCCAGCTCGTACAGGCACCAGCCGTTGCGCGCACCTTCGTCATCAAAGGTCTTGGCGAACAGGCCGCGGTCGTAGAAACGCCGGCGGTAGCAGCGGTCGTGGATGGTGTTGCCGAAGAAGGCCCGCGGGCGCAGATGGGCATCGAGATCCGGCACGCCCGAGGCCAGGAAACTGACCAGGGTACCGGTCATGACTTCGGGAATCGGCGGGCAGCCCGGCACATTGATGACCGGCTTGTCCTTGATCAGGTCAGCCACGCCGACCGCGCCGGTCGGGTTCGGGTGAGCGGCACCGACCCCACCGTAGGCGGCGCAGACGCCAACCGCGACGATGGCAGCCGCGCCCTCGGCACACTTCTCGAGCTCATAGGTGAAGGTCTTGCCTTCACTGCAACCGTACATGCCGTTGAGCTTGGTGGGGATGGAACCATCGACGATCAGGATGTACTCGCCCCAGTTTTCCTCCATGGCCTCATCGCGCCCTGCGATCGCCGCATGGCCAGCCGCTGCCTGCAGGGTATGGTTGTAGTCCAGCGAGATCGTATTGAAGATCAGGTTTTCCAGACTCGGGGCAAACGAGCGGGTCAGCGACTCCAGACAGCCGGTGCATTCCTGGAACGGCATGTAGATCACCGATGGCCGCCGGGCCGCGCGCAGCTGCTTGGCAAAAGCCGTGGTCGCCATGGGCGGCATGGCCATCAGCGCGGTAATGCCGGCACAGTACTTCATGAATTGACGACGACCGACGCCGGCCTCATCCATTACTTGACCGATAGTCGGTCGGTCCTTCCGTTGCTTGCGGTTGCTCATCTATAAAGCTCCTTTCAGTCGGTCGCTCAGCTCTCTGGCCGCATCCTCGATCTGGTCGGTCTGCGCGCAGAGAAAATCGGGAATGCGGTTGATTTCGATGTACTCACTCTGAATCCGGCCATCCGGCCCCTTGTGCTGGATCCACCACACCCCGGAAAACGCGGTCTCGCGGATCCGGGATTCGCCGCCCATCTCCAGGGTCAGATCCAGTTCGCCCTGACCCAGCATGTCGAGCAGCTCCTGGTATTCGTTCGGTGCCATCGGCAGACCGCGCATGTCGATCGCCGCCGTTTCACCCTTTTCCAGATAGCGTTCCAGAGCGGACAGAATTTCAAACCCGATCGCCTTGACCCCGCCGCCGATGGTGACACCCTTGGGGCTGGTCTTGACTTTCAGGGGGATGGCATTACTCATGCGCCCACCTCCTCGGCCAACATGTCCAGGATGATCTGTACCGCCTCATCGACGCCTCTTGCAACCGCTTCGGTCGGCTCGGAACCCCAGTCGATCTGGGCCGGCTGAATACCGACCAGCGCGTAGTCATCCGGCATGGTCCCGCGGAATTTCGCCGCGCTCATCACGTCCATCAGGTTGACTTCGTGAACGCTCGAGCGCCGGCAACGCGCCAGGTAGGCGTCCATGGTGTCGTTCTCGAACACCTGGACAGTGCCGGGCTCGGCTTCCAGATTGGCCGCATCGGTGACGATCAGCCGCTGCGCGTTCTCGACAATCTCGAGCAGGGCAAACCCCAGCGTGCCGCCGTCGACCAGCTCGACATGGTCAGGCAGATCCAGCGCTTGAAGGCGCTCGATGACGTGTACGCCGGCCCCGTCATCGGTCATCAGGTTGTTGCCGATCCCGATGACCAAGGTCTTGAGCGGCTTTTCGGCCTGGCCAGCGGGGTCACCGGCGTGGGCCACGTCCGGCGTGGGCGTGGTCACTAACATTTACTACCTCCTCGATTCACGGAAGACAAGTTACCGACTGGCAACACCTCAGCGCTTGACGTGGATCAAAACTGCGCTCGAAATGGCCTCAAAATTCCTGGCGCAGGCGTCGCATCCGTGACTCCGAGCGATCTGGCCCGGTATAATGAGAATCTGTCGCACCGGATACGGATTGAGCCATGCACGAACTGTCCGTCTGCGAATCCCTGCTGGCGCAGGTTCGCGCCACCGCCGAGGCCAATGCGGCCGGCGCAGTCGGGCAGATCACGGTGCGGCTGGGACCGCTGTCCGGGGTCGAACCGGACCTGCTGGCCCAGGCGTTCACCATTGCGCGCAACGGACCGATGACATCCGCGGCCAGCCTGGTGATCGAACCGCAGCCAGTGCGGATCCGCTGCCGCGACTGCGGCAACGAAAACGAAGCGGCGACCAACCGGCTGCTGTGCGCCGCCTGCGAAAGCTACCGGGTCGACCTGATCAGCGGCGACGAATTGCTGCTGGCCAGCGTTGAACTTCGCGGCATCGCCAGCCCTCCAACTTCTTCCACCGAAACAACAGCGAGTTCCTGACCATGTGCGAAACCTGCGGCTGCTCCATCCCCGACCACACCCACCCGACCCCGGCCGACGAACATACCGTCGAGGTCCTGACCGGCCTGATGGACGCCAATGACCACGCGGCCGGCCACAACCGCGAACACTTCAACCGCACCGGCACCCTGGTCATCAACCTGATGTCCTCGCCCGGCTCGGGCAAGACCCAGCTGCTCGAACGCACCGCCCAGGCCCTCAAACACCGCCTGTCGATCGCCGTGATCGAGGGAGACCTGGAGACCGAGAACGACGCGAAGCGCCTGCGCGAGCAGGGGATCCGCGCCCACCAGATCGCCACCGGCAGCGCCTGCCACCTCGACGCCCACTTAGTCCACAAGGCGCTGCACGACTTCCCGCTGGAAATCGACGGCCAGACCACCGACATCCTGTTTATCGAAAACGTCGGCAACCTGGTCTGCCCGGCCGCCTTTGACCTCGGCCAGCACATCAACGTGGTGCTGCTGTCGACCACCGAGGGCGACGACAAGCCGGCCAAGTACCCGGTGATGTTCCGGGCTGCCGACCTGGTGGTCATCAGCAAGGCCGACCTGCTGCCGTACATGGACGGTTTTGACCTTGAGCGGGCCGAGCAGTCGCTGCGCGGGCTGGGCGTGGAAACCCCCGTCCTGACCGCCGCCGCCGGCCGCGAAACCGATATCTCGGCGTGGATCGAGTGGCTGGAAAGCCAGCTGGCCGAACACCGCCGGCAAGGCGAAAAAGCCGCCTCCGTCGCCTGAGGACACGAAGCCCGGCACGCTCGCGCGTCGGGCGGGGCCGGGGTGAGCGCCAGAGGGCCTCGCCACGCGTCGAACCGATGGCGCACCAACCCCCGG
>JBKHEF010000010.1:0-84147 GCA_046540955.1 Wenzhouxiangella sp. | reverse complement strand
GCAAGCTGGCTGGGGGCGATGACACCGGCCGAGATTCTCGCGCCCGACTCGATCGGGCAGAAAGCGCTTCGCCGGGCCACCGCGCGCTGCCTGGCCCTGGCCGACGCGTACTACGACAGCGGTCTGGCGGGCCTGAAATACCTGCCGGGGCGCTGCCGCTACTCGATTGCCGTCGCCGCCCACGTTTACCGTGCCATCGGCGACAGGATCGCGGCTGCCGACTACCAGTCCTGGGACCGCCGGGCCGTGGTGCCGGTGCCGGCGCGCCTGCGCATCGCCGCCGGAGGGCTGGTGCGCGAACTGGTCGGTTCGCCACGACGGGGCAACTCGATCCACCCGAACCTGCGGGCAGTGCGCGAAACGCGTACGGATAAGGCCGTCAGCCCGGATGCCCATCGATGCCAGCCGCCGCGGACTTCGATCTACTGATCCTCGGCGGCGGCTGCGCCGGCCTGAGTCTGGCGATGCGCCTGGCGGAGGCTGGCTACCGCGGTAAAGTCGGGATCGTCGAGCCCAGAACCCACTATCACGACGACCGCAGCTGGTGCTTCTGGGCGCGCGATGACGGTCGCGACACCCATGTTTCACTGCGCGGCCTGGCCTCGAGACGCTGGCGCCAATGGCGCTTTGCGCGCTACAACCGTAGCGTTCGGGAGTGCTCGGTAGACGGCTGGTCGTACCAGTATGTCAACAGCCTGGCGTTCTACCAGCGAGCGCTCGCCGCCATCGAAGCCCGCCCCAACATCACCCTGATGCTCGGTGAAACGGCCCGCGCGATGAAAACCATCGACGGCAGGGTGCATGTCGAGACGGCCGACCGGACGCTGACCGGCAACGAGGTGGTCGATACGCGCCCGCCCGAGCGGTCCCGGCTGACCGAGGCGCCGCTGTATCAATGCTTCGTCGGTCGCCAGGTTCGGCTGGACGATCGAACACCGAACGCCTTCGAGCCGGCCGCAGTCGAATTGATGACCGACATGCGGACCGACCAGCGCGGCTTCCAGTTCAGCTACGTGCTGCCCTTCGACGCGCGCCGCGCGCTGGTCGAAGTCACCCGCTTTTCGCCGGCCCCGATCGCCCCCGCCCGGCTCGATGGGGAGGTCGACGAGCTGTTGCGACGTCGCGGCTGGCGCGTGGCGGCCACGGACCGAACCGAATGCGGCGTACTGCCCATGGGCCTGCCCCATCCCACCACTCCGCCGGCGCCAGGCGTGGTGCGCGCCGGCACCGGAGGTGGTGCCCTGCGCGCGGCCTCGGGCTACGGTTTTCAGCGCATCCAGCGCTGGGCCGCAGACTGCAGCGCAAGCCTCAGCCGAGGCGGACCGGCGCTGGACCAGGCGCGCGACGGGGCCCGCCAGCGCTTCATGGACGGACTGTTTCTGCAGGTCATCAGGGACCGGCCCCGGCTGGCTCCAATGCTGTTTGAGCGCATGGCCTGCGGCGTGCCCGGGCCTGTGTTCATCCGCTTCATGAGCGACCAGGCCGGTTGGGCCGACAGTGTTCGGGTCGTGGCCAGCCTGCCGCCCGCACCGTTCCTGAAAAGCCTGCTGCGGGTGGGGAGATCCGACTCGACGCCGATGACGATGCCGTGAGTGCGTTCCGACTGAAGAATTCACCGCCCGAGACCCTGGGCTTCGCGGCCGCAGCGGCGGTGGCCGTGCTCATGCTGGGAATAGCGCCGGCGGCGCTGCCGCTGGGGGCGCAGATCGCGCTGCTCGCGGTGACCGTCGTCGTGCTGGGTTTGCCGCATGGCGCGCTGGACGCCTGGATTGCCCGCCGGGCAGGACTCTACAAGCGGCCCTGGGGCTGGGCTGGGTTCAACCTGGCCTACCTCGTGCTGGCCCTGGCGGTGGTCGGCGCGTGGTGGCTGTTCCCGATCACTGCCCTGGTCGGGTTTCTGATGATCAGCGCCTGGCATTTTGCCGGCGACTGGCAGGCGACTCTTGAGCCATGGCAGAAACTGATTGCCGCGGCGGCGTTACTGGGCATGCCAGCCCTGTTCCATGCCCCGGAGGTGGCGGCAATCTTTATCGTCCTGTCGGGCCCCGGCGCCGAGGCCGTCGCCCAGGGGCTGGGTATTGTTGGCTTGCTCGCGCTGGCCGCGCTCGGCCCGGTTTTGCTGATCGCCGCCAAAAAACGACACTGGACCGTCATCGTCGAGCTGGGCGGACTGCTGGTGCTGGCCTTTTTCGCGCCGCCGCTGGTGTACTTCGCGCTCTACTTCTGCCTGCTGCACAGCCCGAGGCACCTGCGCGCCACGATCGCTCTGGCACCAGCGAGCGAGCGCCGATCCCTGATCGGTCAAGCGGTGGTTTATACACTGGCGACGCTGGCGCTGGCGGCGCTGGTGGCAGCACTGGTTCTGCCGTCGGGCAATCTGTCCGAGATTGCCCTGCAGATGGTGTTCATCGGCCTGGCGGCACTGACCGTCCCGCACATGCTGCTGATGCTGTGGGCCGAGGGTCAGCAGGGGAATGTGCCCGCTCAAACCCCCGTTGAGGGCATTCAGGCGACCCGGTTGACCGAGTCCAGGCGGGCGAACGCAAGCACGAGCAGAGCGCCGGCCAGACCCCCAAGCACGACCAGCGGCAGCTGAGACGAATGACCGGTCACCACTTCGAACTGCATCGGTCCCAGATGGTGGTCTGATCCTGTCGCGCCGTCCACGCCAGCCTGCCACGGCCACAGCGCGTTGAGCGAGCCGGCCATGAAGCCGGTCAGCAGGGCCACGGTGGCGTCGTGATGGCGGCGAAACAGTTTCGACAGCAGCCGGGCGATGCTCAGCATGCCGATCACTGCTCCAAGGCCGAAAACGCCGACGGTGATCAGTTCCCGCTCGGCCACGGCCCGCACCATGACCTCGTACTGGCCCATGATCAGCAGCAAAAAGCTGCCGGAAATGCCGGGCAGGACCATGGCGCTGATCGCGATCAGCCCGGCCAGGAAAACCATCCACAGCGCGTCAGGGGTCTGGCCTCCACCGAGCAGCGTCACCCCGAGCCCGATTCCGATGCCGAGCCCGATCCACAGCAGATAGCCATTGCGCCACGCCCGCACCCGCGCCAGCACCAGCGGGATCGAGGCCGCGATCAAACCGAAGAAAAAAGCCCAAAGCACCACCCGGTGGTGGCTGATCAGCCAGTTCATCAACTCGGCGACGGAAAACAGCGCGATCAGCAGACCGGAGAACACCGCCAGCAGAAAATTGCCATTGATCTGGTACCAGAAACCGCGCAGGCCGCGCTCGCGCAGATCCTTCAGGCGGGCCGGCCCGATCTGGGCCAGGCTCTGGATCAGCTCTTCGTAGATGCCGGTAATGAAAGCCACGGTACCGCCCGAAACACCGGGCACCGTATCGGCCACGCCCATGATCGCACCCTTGAGAAACAGCGGCAGATGATCGATCGGACGGCGAATCATCGGTCCACCGAGGACGTGTCCAGACGGGCTGTGGCCGAGTATGGCGGCACATCCAGCGCTTCGCCGGCAACCAGGCGGGCATGGATGGTCTGCCACCAGGCCGGATCGAACAAATCGGCATGGTGCTCATGGAGCAGGGCCAGATGCTCGCGGCTCAGGCCCATGAAACGCGGGAACTGCTCCGGAAAGACGTCGTTGTCATCGACATGAAACCACGGCTCGTCGTTGAGTTCCATGATGTCATCGCGTGACGGCGGCAGGCGGCGGAAGCGGCATTCGGTCATCAGCCGCAGCTCGTCGTAGTCATAGAAGATCACCCGGCCCGAGCGGGTCACGCCGAAGTTCTTCGGCAGCAGGTCGCCGGCAAAGATGTTGGAGCGGGCCAGGTCCTTGACCGCCTGGGCGTAGTCGAGCACGGCCGCGGTGGCCGCCGCTTCATCGACCTCGGTCAGGTACAGATCCAGCGGGCGGAGCCGGCGCTCGACATAGCAGTGGCGGATGGTAATGCCGTCGCTGTCGGCCTGCAGGCTGCGGCCGCATTCGGCCTGCAGTTCTTCGAGCAGCTCGGGTGCGAACTGCTCGCGCGGGAACCGCAGGTCCTTAAACTGCTGGGCGTCGATCAGCCGCCCGACCCGATCGTGGCGGAAGACCAGGTGGTAGCGCTCGATGACCTGGCGCCGGCCAAACTTCTTGACCGGGGCGAAGTGGTCGCGGATCAGCTTGAACACCAGCGGATACGACGGCAGGGTAAAAACCAGCATGACCAGCCCTTTCTGGCCGTCGGCCTCGACCAGCTTCTCGTCCGGCCGGGCCTGCATCTGCCGGACAAAGGCACGGTAGCGCTCGGTCTTGCCCTGCTTGGCCCGGCCCAGCACGGTATAGAGCTCTTCGACCGGCTTGTCGGGCAGGAGCGTGCGCAAAAACACCACCGCATCGCCCACCGTGGGCAGGTCGGCCATGAAGTAGCTGAAGGTGTAGCCGAACAGGATGCTCAGCTGGCGCCGGGTGGTCAGCAGCGCATCGGCGTATACGCCCTCGTTGCTGCGGCACAGCGCAATGACGCAGGGCACGTAGCGCTCAGCCCCAAACGCCCGGCCCAGCAGGTAGGCGCGACCTTCTCGGTAGAACACCGTTTCGAGCAGTTCAATGGCCAGCACCTCGGGCGCCGGATCGCCGGCAAAGACCGCCGCCAGACGATCGGCCAGCGCGCCGGCATCGGCATCGGCGTCACGGTAGGGCAGACGGAAAGCATGGTCGGCGAGGATGCGGCGAAAAGTCCGGGTCAACTCGCCACCGACGGCATAGGTATGGCGCGAGACCGGGTGGGTGATGCGGTCGGTGGGCTGGATGTCGAGGGCCACGAACTCGATTGCCGGGTCTACCCCGCGGGTCTTGTGCAGCCGCCGGCTGATGGTGTTGAAAAAAGTCTTGTAAAGCTCTGCGTCGAGCTGGCCGTCGATCAGGGTCTCGAAATGGGCCCGGATGTCGACCCACAGGGTGCGCGAAAACAGGCGCTCGTCGAGATGCTGTTCAAGCCGCGAGATAGCCTCGTTGACCGAGCGGTCGTAGAGATTGAGACGGGCACCGGAATCGCGCCGCATCCCGGCGCGCTCGCCGCGCTCAAAGCGCCGCTTGGCCCGACGGGTGATGTCGGAAAAACTGGCGTTGTAGTCGTCAAAGGCGGCAACCAGCAGTTCGGCCGCTCGGACGATCACGCTGGCATGACGGCTGGCCGGTGACATTGGCCGAGCGCCCGATCAGCCGCCCAGGCAGCCGCTGTCGCGCCAGCCCGAGGTGATCGGGTAGCGCCGGTCGCGGCCAAAGGCCTTGCGCGTGATGCGCGGGCCCGGGGCACCCTGGCGACGCTTGTACTCGGCGGCCAGCACCATCCCGGCCACCCGCCTGACGGTGGCCTCGTCGATGCCGGCAGCCACGATCTCCGAGATCGGTTCGTCTCGCTCGACATAGCGGGTGATGATCTGGTCGAGCACGTCGTAAGGGGGCAGCTTGTCCTGATCAAGCTGGTTGGGCGCGAGCTCGGCGGAAGGGGGACGCTTAATCACACCCTGCGGAATTGCCTCACCCTGCCCGTTACGCCACACCGAGAGCTCGTAGACCAGGGTTTTCAGTACATCCTTGATCGGCGAGAAACCACCGCACATGTCGCCGTAGATGGTCGAGTAGCCGGTGGCCAGCTCGCTTTTGTTGCTGGTTGCCAGCGGCAGGTGGCCGAACTTGTTCGACAGCGCCATGATCAGGTTGCCGCGCGCCCGGGCCTGCAGGTTTTCCTCGGTGAAGTTCTCGCGCGTGCCGGCAAAGGGCTCGGCCAGCTGGGCGGTCATGGCCTGGTAGATGGGCTCGATCGACAGGTTGTGGAACTGAAGGCCCAGGCAGGCGATCTGTTCGCTGGCCAGGATCAGCGACAGCTCCGAGGTATGGCGCGAAGGCAGCATCACCGCCAGCACGTTGTCAGGGCCGAGCGCATCGGCGGCGAGTACGGCGGTCAGGGCCGAATCAATCCCGCCCGACAGGCCAAAGACGACGGAGGAGAACTTGTTCTTGCGCACGTAGTCGGCCAGCCCCCGCTTGAGCACCGCGTAGATCACCGGCAGATCCTCGGTCTGTCCGGCCGGCCAGTGGCGATAGACAAAGCTGCCGCTGTCGGCATTGAAGTCCAGCAACAGCAGGGCTTCTTCGCACAGCGGCGCCGGATCAGACAGGCAGCCGTCGGCATCGATGGCCAGCGAATGGCCGTCAAAGACCAGCTCATCCTGACCGCCGACGCAGTTGAGGTAGATCAGCGGCAACCCCGTCTCGGCCTGGCGGCTTTTGAGCACTTCGGCGCGATCCAGGTGCTTGCGCCGGTAGTACGGTGAAGCGTTGGCCGAAATCAGCAGCTGGGCCCCTGCAGCACGGGCGGCGCGGGCTGCCTCGGGCGTCCAGGTATCCTCGCAGATCAGCACGCCGACCCGCACGCCGGCTACCTCGATGACCAGCGGCTCGGTACCGGGTACGAAATAGCGTCGCTCGTCGAACACCGCGTAGTTGGGCAGATCCCACTTGTCGTAGGTTCCCAGCACCTGGCCGTCGCGCAGCCAGGAGACCGAGTTGAAACGCTGCTCGCCGAAACGACGCGGATGACCGATCAACACGTCGATGCCGCGCACCTGGTCGGTGATATCAGCCAGGGTTTCCTCGGTCAGGCGCATGAAACCCGAGCGCAGCACCAGGTCCTCGGGCGGATACCCGGTCAGGGCCAGCTCGGGCAAAACCAGCAGATCAGCCCCGTATACATCGCGCGCCTGCCGGATCAGCTCGACAATCCGGTCATGGTTGGCGGTGATGTGGCCGACCTGGAAGTCGGTTTGGGCCAGCGCGATTTTTAACATTGAAGGAAGGGTTCGGGGTTCAGGGTTCGGGGTTCAGATGTGGCTCCGATCCGGTTTTCCTGAACCCCGAACCCTGAACCCCGAACCCTTGTTTTATTTGAGCCTATCGGCAATCGCAGCACCCAGCTCGACCGGCGACCGGACCGTGGTAACCCCGGCTTCTTCCAGTGCTGCGTACTTGGCCTCGGCCGTGCCCTTGCCGCCGGAGATGATGGCCCCGGCATGGCCCATGCGCTTGCCCGGGGGCGCGGTCACCCCGGCGATGTAACCGACCACCGGCTTGGTGACCTGATCGGCAATGAACTCGGCGGCGTCTTCCTCGGCCGAACCGCCGATCTCGCCGACCATGATGATGCCCTGGGTGGCCTCGTCTTCCTGGAACAGGGCCAGGCAGTCAACGAAGTTCATGCCCTGGATCGGGTCACCGCCGATGCCGATGCAGGTCGTCTGGCCCAGCCCCGCATTGGTGGTCTGGAAGACCGCCTCGTAGGTCAGGGTGCCGGAACGCGAAACAATGCCGACCTTGCCCGGCTTGTGGATGCGCCCGGGCATGATGCCGATCTTGCACTCGCCCGGGGTGATGATGCCGGGGCAGTTGGGCCCGATCAGGGTCACATCGTCATAAGCCGCCAGGGCCGCCTTGACTTTCATCATGTCGAGCACCGGTATGCCTTCGGTGATGCACACGATCACCCGGATACCGGCATCGGCCGCCTCCAGGATCGCGTCGGCGGCAAACGGCGGCGGGACGAAGATCATCGACGCATCGGCGCCGGTTTCATCGACCGCCTGCTCGACGGTGTCGAAGACCGGCCGGTCCAGGTGCTGCTGGCCGCCCTTGCCCGGCGTCACGCCGCCGACCAGTTGAGTGCCGTAGGCGATTGCCTGCTCGGAATGAAAGGTGCCCTGGGCCCCGGTAAAGCCCTGGGTGATGACCTTGGTGTCTTTATTGATTAATACGCTCATGACTTGGAATTCCTTTAAGCCGCTGCGGCTTGGACGGCCTTGCGGGCACCGTCGTTGAGGTCGTCGGCAGGGATGATGGCAAAGCCACTGTCGGCCAGCAGCTGCTTGCCTTCATCAACGTTGGTGCCTTCCAGGCGCACCACCACCGGCACGCTGACATCGATCTCCTTGACCGCGTTGATGATGCCCTCGGCAATCAGGTCGCAGCGCACGATGCCGCCGAAGATGTTGACCAGGATGGCCCTGACCTTGTCATCCGACAGGATCAGCTTGAAGGCCTCCTTGACCCGCTCGGCGTTGGTGCCGCCGCCGACGTCGAGAAAGTTGGCCGGCTCGCCACCGGCCAGCTTGATGACATCCATGGTGGCCATGGCCAGACCGGCACCATTGACCATGCAGGCAATGTTGCCGTCGAGGGTGACGTAGTTGAGCTCATGCTTGCTGGCGGCCAGCTCGGTTGGGTCTTCCTGGGCCTCGTCGCGCATGGCGGCCAGGTCCGGGTGACGGAACAGGGCGTTGTCGTCGGCGTTGAGCTTGGCATCCAGGGCGCTGAGATTGCCCTGATCATCAATGATCAGCGGGTTGACCTCGATCAGACCGATGTCTTTTTCCATGAACAGCTTGTACAGGCCGGCCATGATCTTGCTCAGCTGGCCGACCTGCTTGGGGTTCAGGCCCATGGCAAAGCCGATCTGGCGGGCCTGGTAGGGCATGAAGCCGGCCGCGGTATCGACCACTGCGGTGATGATTTTTTCCGGCGTTTCAGCGGCGACCTGCTCGATATCGACACCGCCGGCCGCCGAGCCCATGAAGACCACGGCCTTGTGGGCGCGATCGACCAGGGCACCGAGATACAACTCCTGCTTGATCTCGGTGGCTTCGGCGATCAACACGCTGTCGACCGGCAACGCCAGGCCACCGGTCTGGTAGGTCTCGATTTTCATGCCGAGCATGCGCTCGGCTTCGCTGCGCACCTCGTCCAGAGAGTTGACCAGCTTGACCCCACCGGCCTTGCCGCGGCCGCCGGCATGGACCTGGGCCTTGACCACCCAGCTACTGCCCCCGACCTGGCGGGCAGCCTCGACCGCTTCGTCGGCGGTAGTGGCCAGCTCGCCGCGCGGCACCGGAATGCCATACTCCGCGAACAGGGCCTTGGCCTGATATTCGTGAAAATTCATGTCTGATCCTTTAAGGATTGAGAAGGGAGGAAGAAAGCGCCAAGCCCCGTATTGTAATGCGGCCGGACTGATTATCAACAGCGCGCGGCGCTATACTCAGGCCATGGCCGCGCCGCGATGCGCGGCTAGTGGCCCAATACCGGGGACGGTCAACCAGTGGCGGTAACGATGGCAACGGCAGCCGACGAGAAACTGATCCGTCGGGCCCTGCACTATCTCAACGGCTTTCGCATGCTGGTAGCGCCGGCCCTGGTGATCGTGGTCTTCAGCCCGCTGATCGAAACCCTGCCTGCCGGCTATCGGACCTTCCTGGCCCAGGCGGCCGCCCTGACTTATGCCGGCGCCGCACTGGTGTTTCTCACCTTGCATCTGAAGCACCGGATACCGCCGTCAGAACTGGCTTCGTTCTCGCTGGCCACGGACCTGCTGCTGGTCGGCAGCATCCTGCACTGCTTTGGCGGCCTGGAAAGCGGCCTGGCTGTCCTGCTGATGTTCAGCATCGGGATTGCCGGCCTGCTGCTGCCGATCCGCACGACCCTGCTGTTTGCCTCGCTGGTCGCCATCGGCCTGATCATCGATACCCTGATGGCCACCGGGGGCCGGTTTGCCGGCACCCCCGGCGCCCAGGCGGCGCTGTGGGGCGTGGCCACCTTCGCGGTTGCCTTGAGTTCAGCCATGCTGGGCAACTGGGGGCGCAAGTACCAGCTCCTGGCCGAGCGCCGCGGCAGCGACCTGGCCAATCTCGAGCGGGTCAACGAGTTGATCATCCATCGCATGCGCTCAGGCGTCGTGGTGGTCGACGAAAACGACCAGATCCGCCAGATGAACGAAGCCGCCCAGTACCTGCTGGGCAACCCGCCGATGCGCGAAAGAAGCCTGAAAGCGGTGGCACCGGCCATTCATGAGCGGCTCCTGCACTGGCGTCAGGGCAAAGACATCATCGACGAGGGCCTGCTGCTCCAGGCCACCCAGGTCGCGGTCGTGCCGCGCATGATGGACATGCCCGGTCTCAACCGGCCGGCCACGCTGATCGTGCTGGAGGACACCTCGGTCGTCAGTCGCCGGGCCCGAGACCTCGCCCAGGCCTCGCTGGCCCGGTTATCCGCCAGCATCGCCCATGAAATCCGCAACCCACTGGGCGCGCTCAGCCACGCCGCGCAACTGCTCACCGAATCCGAAGACCTGCCGGCGGTCGATCGCAAGCTCATCGGCATGATCCTGGATCACAGCGCGCGCATGAACGACATTGTCGAGAGCGTGCTGAAACTGTCGCGCCGGGAGCGGGCCCAGATCGAGTCGATCAACCTGGTCAGCTGGGTCCGCAGCATCGCCAGGGATTTCACTGCCTACCATGAGTTGCCCGACGGCAAGCTCAGACTGGAGTTGCCCTCGGCATCAATCATCGTGCTGATTGATCCCGGGCAACTGCATCAGGCGGTCTGGAACCTGCTGGAGAATTCGATCAAGCATGCTTGCCGGGGCGAAGAACTGCCGGTGATCACGGTTCGGGTCAGCCCGATTCGCGGGCAGCGCGAAGTCGCGCTGGATATCATCGATGATGGCCCCGGCATCCCGCTGGACAAGCGTTCGCAAGTCTTCGAGCCGTTTTTCACCACCCATAATCAGGGTTCCGGGCTCGGCCTGTATCTGGCCAAGCAATTGTGCGATGCCAGCCAGGCGCCCCTGGAATACGTCCAGATTCCCTCTACCGGTGCCTGCTTCCGTATTCTGCTGCGCCGTTCCGAGGCCAGCAAACCCAGAATCGATGAAGCCTTAAGCTCAAAAGATGTAATGCCATGACTAGCGATACCTCGAAACCTCGCGCCCTGGTCGTCGACGACGAACCTGACCTGCGTGAACTGCTTGATATCACCTTGAGCCGCATGGGCCTGGCGGTAGATACCGCTGCGGACCTGGCTGCAGCACGGCGACTGCTGGCCGACGGCGGCCCGTTTGCCCTGTGCCTGACCGACATGCGCCTGCCCGATGGCAATGGCTTGAGCCTGATCAAGGAAATCAACCGTGACCATCCCGAACTGCCGGTGGCCATGATCACCGCCTATGGCAAGGTCGAGGATGCGGTCACTGCGCTGAAGTACGGGGCCTTCGATTTCGTCTCCAAACCGGTTGACCTGGAGGCCCTGCGCGGCATGGTTCGAACCGCCCTGCAGATGCACCACGACGATCTGGAGCGGGCCGCTACCGGGACACCTGCCGGTGGAGCCGGCCGCGCTTCCGATCTCACCCCGTCGGACCCCACCCCAGTCGGCGATCGCGAAACGCGACTTCTGACCGAGCGCCTGATCGGGACTTCGGAGGCCATCCGCAAGGTCCGGCGCACGATCAGCAAGCTGGCCCGCTCGCAGGCCCCGGTGATGATTACCGGCGCATCCGGGACCGGCAAGGAACTGGCCGCGCGGCTTATTCACGATCTCGGCCCACGCGCCGAACAGCCGTTCGTGGCGGTCAACTGCGGTGCCATCCCTTCGGAGCTGATGGAAAGTGAGTTCTTCGGCCACATCAAGGGCAGCTTCACCGGCGCCGACGCCGACAAGGAAGGGCTGTTTGCCAGCGCCAACGGCGGCACGCTGTTTCTGGATGAAGTCGCCGACCTGCCCCTGAACATGCAGGTCAAGCTGCTGCGCGTCATCCAGGAAAAGACCGTCCGGCCAATCGGCGGGCGCAGCGAGCAGCGCATTGACGTGCGTATCCTGTCGGCCAGTCACAAGACCCTCAAGCCGCTGGTCGAGGCCGGCGATTTTCGCCATGACCTGTACTACCGACTCAATGTCATTGAGTTGCACATGCCCACGCTGGCCGAACGGCCCGAGGACATCCCGCTGCTGGCCCGCCATTTTCTCGACTCGATTTCCGAACAATGGGGCGAACCGGCGCGCGAACTGCACCCGCAGGCGATTGCGCGCCTGATCGGACATACCTTTTCCGGCAACGTGCGCGAGTTGATCAACATTCTCCAGCGCGCGATCACGCTGGCCGATGACCGGACGATTCAGGATCAGGATCTGAGCATGGATGCAAATCCGGAGCAACTGGCAGCAGCACCGGTGCGGCCGGAGGATCGCAATCTTGATGACTACATCGAGGATGTCGAGCGCCAGGTGCTTGAGCATGCACTCAAGGAGGCACGCTACAACAAGACCGAAACCGCCCGTCAATTGGGCATCACCTTTCGCTCCCTGCGCTACAAGCTCAAGAAGTACGGCATCGACTGATTCGCCGCGCTGTCGAGAAAAGTTCATGGCGCTGTGCCAGAATGTTGTCGGCAAAGGCAACCCATCTTTTTCTGGACTCCCCCATGAGCAGTGCACGACCGCTATTCGAAGCCGCCGGTCCAGGACCGCTTGACTTCAACACCATCGCCATCGGTCGCTTCGACCCCGACCACCTGGTGCGCCAGTTCTGTGCGGTCCGCCAGACCACCGAGCGCATGGTTTCTGGCCTGCGACCGGAAGACCAGAACCTGCAATCCATGGCCGATGCCAGCCCGCTGAAATGGCACCGGGCACATACCACCTGGTTTTTCGAGACCTTCCTGCTCAAGCCGCATGACCCCGGCTATCGACCGGTCAACGAACAGTTTGCCTACCTGTTCAATTCCTACTACAACGGGATCGGCCGGCAGTTTCCACGACCTCATCGCGGGCTGATGTCAAGGCCCGACAGTGACGAAGTCGGCCGCTACCGTGAACAGGTCAACGATGCCGTCATCCGCCTGATCGAAGCCGCCCCGGCCGGCAAGTTGCCCACGCTGGCGGCCATTGTTGTGCTCGGTCTGAATCACGAGCAGCAACATCAGGAATTGATGGTCACCGATTTCAAGCATGCCTTGAGCTTCAATCCGCTGGCACCGGCCTGGACCCGGCGACCCGAACCCCTCGGCCCGGCCGCAGAGCAGGGCTGGGTCGATTTCAGCGGTGGCGTGGTCACGGTCGGCCATGAGGGCAAGGCGTTTGCCTTCGACAACGAAACCCCGCGTCATGAAGTCATGCTGCGCGACTTTCAACTGGCCCGGCGGCCGGTGACCTGCGGCGAATTCCTCGAGTTCATGCGCGACAGTGGCTATCGCAGGCCGGAATTGTGGCTGGCCGATGGCTGGGCCTGGGTGCGGGAACACGGGATCGAGGCCCCGCTGTACTGGCAGCGCCGCGAAGATGACTGGCAACTGCATACGCCGGCTGGCTGGCGCGACCTGGACCCTCACGAGCCGCTGTGCCACATCAGCTTCTACGAGGCCTTTGCTTATGCCCAGTGGGCCGGTGCCCGCCTGCCGACCGAGTTCGAGTGGGAGAGCGCTGCCAGAGACATACCGGTCGAAGGCCACTTCGCCGACCGCGAGCGCTACCATCCGGCCAGCATCGAGGATACGACGCGGCTGGTCCAGCTGTTCGGCGATGTCTGGGAATGGACCGCGTCCAGCTATGCCTCCTATCCGGGCTTCCGGCCGGCTGCAGGGGCGGTCGGCGAGTACAACGGCAAGTTCATGGCCAACCAGATGGTGCTGCGCGGCGGCAGCTGCGCAACCCCGCCCGGCCATGTCCGGGCCACCTATCGCAACTTCTTCTATCCGGGAGATCGCTGGCAGTTTTCCGGCCTGCGCCTGGCCCGGGACGCGGACTGATGGCGCGCAGCCCGGGACGGGAAGAGTTTTTGCGCGATGTCCTGGAGGGGCTTTCGGCCAGACCGCGCAGTTTGCCCTGCAAGTATTTCTACGATGCCCGCGGCTCGGCACTGTTCGAAGCCATCTGCGAGTGCCCGGAGTACTACGTCACCCGCGCCGATCTGGCCCTGCACGAAACGCACTTGAGCGAGATCAGCGGCATGATCGGACCGGGCGCACACGTGATCGAATTCGGTTCCGGGGCCGGCGTCAAGACGCGCAAGTTGCTGGCCGCGCTTGACCAACCCCGCGCCTACACTCCGATCGAAATTTCAGCCTCGGCCCTGGCTGCCTCGGCCAGGGACCTGGAGATTGCTTTCCCCGACATCGAGATCCGCCCCCTCAGGGCCGACTACACCCTCGATATCGATGCCGATCGACTCAATCTCGACCCGCCTTCACAGCGCCGGGTGATCTATTTCCCCGGCTCGACGATTGGCAACTTTGATCACTCTGAAGCCCAGGCCTTTCTGGGCCGCATGGCGCGCATGGCCCGGCTTGACGGCGCCATCCTGATCGGGGTGGACCTGATGAAGCCCGAAGCGCAACTGGTTGCTGCCTATGACGATGCCGCAGGCATTACCGCCGAGTTCAATCGCAACCTGCTAACGCGGATTCAGACCGAGCTCGATGGTCAGGTAGATCTGGATACTTTCGCCCATGAGGCGCGCTTCAACGCCGACCAGGGCCGCATTGAAATGCACCTGGTTGCCCGCCAGGCGACGACCATCGAGATCAATGGCCAGGCCTTTACATTCGACCCGGGCGAGAGCATTCATACCGAAAGCAGCCACAAGTACTCGGTCCGGGACTTCCGTGAACTGGCCAGGCGGGCCGGGCTCGACTCGCTGAAAGTCTGGAAGGATCCCGACGGTCTGTTCAGCATGCACTGGCTGCAGGCCGCCTGAGTCAATCCCGGCCGGCCAACGCGCTAGAATAGGGTTTGCACCCTTTTTGGAGACCCTTCATGACCCAACCCAAGCGCATCGCCATTACCGGCGCAGCCGGCCAGATCGGCTACCAGCTCTGCTTTCGCATCGCCTCCGGCGACCTGCTCGGGCCGAATCAGCCGGTCATTCTGCAGCTGATCGAGATTCCGCCGGCCCTGGATATGCTCAACGGCGTTGTGATGGAACTCCAGGACGCCGCTTTCCCGCTGCTGCAGGAGGTCGTGGCCACCACCGATCTCAACCAAGGCTTCGCCGATACCGACTATGCCATCCTGGTCGGCGCCAGACCGCGCGGGCCGGGCATGGAACGGGCCGACTTGCTGAGTGCGAACGGCAAGATCTTCGGGCCGCAGGGCAAGGCGCTCAATGCCGTGGCCAGCCGCGATGTCAAGGTGCTGGTGGTCGGCAACCCGGCCAACACCAATGCCCTGATCGCCCAGGCCAACGCCCCGGACCTGCCGCCGGAAAACTTCACCGCGATGACCCGGCTGGACCATAACCGCGCGCTTGCCCAGCTGGCCGAAAAGACCGGCATCCACCACACCAGCATCCGCCAGATGACCATCTGGGGCAACCATTCCTCGACCCAGTATCCGGACATCCATCAGACCCTCGTGGGCGGCAAGCCGGCGCTGGAGATCGTCGGTCAAGGCTGGTACGAAAACGAGTTCATCCCGACGGTGCAGCAGCGCGGCGCGGCGATCATCAAGGCCCGAGGCGCCTCCAGCGCAGCCTCGGCGGCATCCGCTGCGATCGACCACATCCGTGACTGGGCGCTGGGCACCGACGGCGACGACTGGGTCTCGATGGCCGTACCGGCCGACGGCAGCTACGGCATCGCGCCTGGCGTGATCTACTCCTTCCCCTGCACCTGCAGCGACGGGCAGTGGAAGATCGTTCAGGGTCTGGAAATCAACGATTTCTCGCGCGCGCGCATGGACGCCACGGACAGGGAACTGCGCGAGGAGCGCACTGCGGTAGAAGCGTTGTTGTAAGGGGAAAAGGGTTAAGGGTTCAGGGTGGTCTTTGATAAGGTTTTCCTGAACCCTGAACCCTTGTCCCTATCCCAAACTGCGCCGCTTGCGCACCACCAGCATCGCCATTTCAATCGCCTGTTCATAGTTCAGGCGTGGGTCGACGGTGGTCTTGTAGCAGCGCTGGAGATCCTGCTCGACCAGTTCGCGCGCACCACCGATGCATTCGGTGACGTTTTCCCCGGTCAGTTCGAGATGGACGCCGCCCAGGCGCGACCCGCAGGCGGCATGGACATCAAAGGACTGCTCGACCTCGGCCTGGATGTTGGCAAAGCGCCGGGTCTTGTAACCACTGGCGGTCTTTTCGGTGTTGCCGTGCATCGGGTCACACACCCACAGCACCGGCGAACCGGTGGCCTTGACTGCCTCGACCAGGCCCGGCAGGTGGTCGCCGACCTTGTCGGCACCCATGCGATGGATCAGGACGATGCGGCCGGCCTCGTTGTCCGGGTTGAGGGTGCGCAACAGGCCCTTGAGCCAGTCGGCGGTCATTCCCGGTCCGACCTTGATCCCCAGCGGGTTGCGCAGGCCGCGGAACAACTCGACATGGGCCCCGTCGAGTTCGGCGGTGCGCATGCCGATCCAGGGGAAATGGGTCGACAGGTTGAAATAGCCCCACTGGCGCGGCACACGCCGGGCCATGGCCTGCTCGTAGTGCAGGTGCAGCGCCTCGTGCGAGGTGAAAAAGTCCACCCGGCGCAGGCTGCCCGGCTGTTGCCCGGTAATCGTTTCGACAAAGCGCACAGACTGACCGATGCTGTCGGCAATGCGGTGGAACTCATCGGCCAGCGGCGAATGCTCGACCCAGCCCAGGTCCCAGTATTCCGGATGATGGAGGTCGGCAAAGCCGCCGTCGACCAGCGCGCGCACGAAGTTCATGCTCATCGCAGAGCAGGAAAACGCGGTCAGCAGGCGCGAAGGATCGGGTCGGCGCGCCTCTGCGGTGAATTCCGGCGAGTTGACCAGGTCCCCGCGGTAGCTCGGCAGCGTGACCCCATCGCGGGTTTCGGTATCTTCCGAGCGCGGCTTGGCATACTGGCCGGCGAAACGGCCGATCCGCACCACCGGCATTTCCAGCCCGTGCAGCAGCACCAGCGACATCTGCAGCAGCACCTTGAGCCGGTTGGCGATGATCGAGGGTTCGCATTCGGCAAAGACCTCGGCGCAATCACCGCCTTGGAGAAAGAAGCGCTTGCCGGCCTGGGCCTCGGCAATCTGGTCCTTGAGCGCGAGGATTTCCCACGACGTGACCAGCGGCGGCATCTGGCTGAGATGATAGACCGCACCGTCGAGCGCCTTCTGATCGGGATAGGTCGCCTGCTGCCCGGCTTTTTTGAGTTGCCAGGAGTCCGGCGCCCAGTCCCTGGCCGGGGTGATGGTCTTGAGTGCTTCGCTCATGTCTTCGATCCTGCGCTTGCTTGCGTTGATTGGCGGGTACTTGAGGCCCACAGCATAAACACTGTCAGGGCAACATACCAGAGCAGTGCCCAGCCCGGAAAGGTCAAACCGAGAAAAACCCAGTCGATTTCGGCGCACTCGCCGGCCCCGGTAAAGGCCTCGCGCACGATCTCGCTGAACGGAAACTCGAACTCGCGCATGAAATACAGGCCCGGACCACAGTCGGGCACCTGATCTTCAGGCAGGTTCTGCAACCAGACGTGTCGACCGGCAGTCGCCAGACCCCAGCCGGCGCCACCCAGAAAAGGCAGGGCGTACAGCCAGCGGCCCCAGGACTTCGGGCCATGCAGGGCAGCCACCAGCGCGGTCGCCCCCATGATCATGAATCCCAGCCGCTGGAGCATGCACAGCGGACACGGCTCCAGCCCAAGGACAAACTCGGCATAGTAGGCATAGCCCAGTAACCCGGCGCAGGCGAGAACGATGAGCAGGTAGGGCACGCGCCCTCGGACGAGTCGGTTCATGGTCAGAAAGTTTAGGGGTCGGGATGTCAGAAAGACATCAGCACCGGCCAGGGGTTTCGTCTAGGCCTCGGGAAGAATGGCCCGGCTTGCCCGTACTCGAAGGTAGACCGCAGCGGTTTCGGCGGTGCTCTCGGCCTCGCCCTCAACCACGCTGAGGGTCGCCCATTCGCCCTCGGGCACGCCGAGCAGACTGTCGGTCAATTCTTCCCATCCATCGCCGGTGCGCTGATCCACGCCAAGGTGCATCCACAGGGTATTGGCCGGCGCATAGGCATCCTCGACAGGCTCGACTTTTACCGTCAGCCGCCAGACCTGATCCGGTCCGGCAATCGCCAGGCTGGCTTCGCTGTTCGGTTCAACCAGCAGGTTGGGCGTGCCACGCTGGACGCCATCGATCCACAGTTCGGCTTCAACGAAAAACTGCTCGTCAGCCGCACTCGCCGTCACGCCGGCAATCAGCAGACCCAGGCCGCAGACGATGACCGTCAAGAACCGGAACATCATTCAGGCGCCGCCGCGCCGGAACCGCTCCGGCAGCACCTCGGTTTCCTGGTCGGGCTGCCCTGCCCCCTCTTTCTCGACCGGCATCAGATCCTGCTTGGATACACCCAGCAGGATGGCCGCGCTGCTGGCGATGTAGATCGAGGAATAAGTCCCGACCACGACACCGACGATGAGGGTATAGGCAAAGGCGTGGATGATCTCGCCGCCGAAGTAGAACAATGCGACCAACACCAGCAGCGTGGTCAGCGAGGTCATGATCGTCCGGCTGAGCATCTGGTTGACCGAGAGATTGCAAAGCTCGGTCGGAGTGCCCTTGCGCTTGACCCGGAAATTCTCTCTGAGGCGGTCATACACCACGATGGTGTCGTTGAGCGAATAGCCGATAACCGCGAGGATGGCCGCGACCACGGTCAGGTCGAAATTGATCTGGAAGATCGACAGGAAGCTCACCACCAGCACCACGTCATGAATCAGGGCCGCCACGGCACCGACCGCGAAGCGCCACTGGAAGCGAAAGGAGATGTAGAGCAGGACGCCGATAATGGTATACAAGAGCGCCAATCCACCCTGCTCGGCCAGTTCCTGGCCAACCTGCGGGCCCACAAACTCGACCCGCCGCAGGTCAATGCCGGGCGTGGTTTCAGACAAAGCCTCCAGCACCAGGGTCGACAGATCGGCCCCTGCATCCTCGCCCTGGTCGGCCGGCATACGGACCACGATGTCGGTGGCCGAGCCAAAGGTCTGGACGGTGAAATCGTCATAACCGGCCGCGGCCAGGTTATCGCGAACCTCTCCCAGATCCGGTGCGGACGGGTAGCTGACCTCGATCAGGGTACCGCCGGTAAAGTCCAGGCCGAAGTTGATCCCGCGTGCAAACAGCGACCCGATCCCGATGGCGAGGATAATGGCCGACAGGATCAGCGCGCGATTGCGCTGGGCCATGAAGTCGATGTGGGTATCGGTCTTGATGATGTCCATGACTTTGAATCCTTCAGATCGCCAGGGCCGCAACACGCTTGCGTCGGCCATAGATCAGGCTGATGACGCCGCGCGTGCCGATGATGGCGGTAAACATCGAGGTCGCAATCCCCAGGCTCAGGGTCACGGCAAAACCCTTGATCGGGCCGGTACCGAACATGAACAGCACGACAGCCGCGATCAGGGTGGTCACGTTGGCATCGGCGATGGTCGAGAATGCCTTCTCATAACCAGCCCGAATCGAGGCCTGGGGCGTGTTGCCGTTACGCAGTTCCTCCTTGATGCGCTCGAAGATCAGCACGTTGGCATCGACCGCCATCCCCACGGTCAGCACGATTCCGGCGATCCCCGGCAGGGTCAGGGTGGCACCAAGCAGTGACAGCAAGGCGACAATCAGCACCAGGTTGGCGGTCAGGGCCAGATTGGCCACCAGGCCGAAGACCTTGTAGTAGATCGCCATCAGGACCAGGACCAGCACAAAACCGATGATCACGGAACGGAAACCCTGGTCGATATTGTCCTGACCCAGGCTGGGCCCGACGGTCCGCTCTTCGATGATCTGCATCGGGGCGGCCAGCGCGCCGGCGCGCAGCAGCATGGCCAGCTGGGTGGCCTCGGTGGCCGAGCCTAAGCCGGTGGTCTGGAAGCGCCGCCCGAATGGCTCGCGGGTGACCGCGGCCGAGATCACTTCCTCGACCCGGCGGGTGGTCTGGATTTCCTCACCATCGACTTCGCGGGTGTCCGGGCGATGCTCGATGAACACCACCGCCATGCGGTTGCCAACGTTTTCGCTGGTGTGCTCGAGCATCCGTCGGGCACCCACACCATCGAGCGTGACCACCACGTTGGGCTGGCCGCTTTGCTGGTCAAAGCCGGCCGCCGCGCCGATCAGGTTGTCGCCCGAGGCAATCACGGTGCGCGACAGCAGGATGGGCGAGCCGTCACGCATGAAATACAGCCGCGACTGCGGCGGGATACGACCGGTGCGCTCGGCCTCGAACGGATCGTTCTGCTCATCGACCCCGCGGTACTCGATGGTCGCGGTCGAACCCAGCACCCGCTTGGCCTCGGCGGTGTCCTGCACGCCGGGCAACTGGACCACGATGCGCTCTGCGCCCTGCTGCTGGATGATCGGCTCGGACACACCCAGTTCATTGACCCGGTTGCGCAAGGTGGTGATGTTCTGGCGCAGCGCGGTCTGCTGCAGCTCCTGCAGGATTTCTTCATCGATCGAGGCGCGCAGGTTGAAGGTCTCGCCACCATCGCGGGCCTCAACGACCAGCTCCTCAAGCTCACGCTCAATCAGATTGATCGCCCGGTCGCGGTCCTCGGCGGTGCGCAGTTCGGCGACGATCGTGTTGCGGTCCAGGCGCACCGAGCGGTAGCGCAGGTTGCCCTGGCGCAGCACGGTGCGGATATCGCTGACGAAACGCTCGAGCTGCTGGGTGCGCGCAGCATCCATGTCAACCTGCATCAGAAAGTGCACCCCACCCTGCAGATCCAGGCCCAGGACCATCGGTTCGGCCTGCAACGCCCGCAGCCAGGCCGGCGTGGACGGGGCCAGATTGAGTGCGACCACGTAGTCCTCATCACTCAGCGCCTCGCGCAGCAGATCGGCGGCGCGGGTCTGGCGATCGGGATTGTCCAGGCGGACCAGCAGGCGCTGGGGCTGGAACTCGATGGCCTGGTATTCAATCTCGGCCGACTCCAGCAGGCTCTCGACCCGACCGGTCAGATCCGGCTCGAGTTCGAACCCGCGAATCGACGAGACCTGCACGGCCGGATCATCGCCGAACAGATTGGGCAACGCATAAATGATGCCAATGCCGAGCGCAATGATCAGCAGGGCGTATTTCCACGACGGAAAACGATTCATGACGGGGACTTCCGGGTCAGACGGTGGTTGGAACGGGGCCTAGCTCGACGACTCGATGGTCCCCTTGGGCACGACCTGGGCGACCGAATGGCGTTGCAGCTTGATCTCGACGTTGTCGGTCAGCTTGACGGTCACGAAACTGTCGCCGACCGCGGTGATCTTGCCCAACAGGCCGCCGGCCGAAACCACCTCGTCACCGACCGACAGGCTGGCAATGAGCTCGCGATGTTCCTTGTTGCGCTTCATCTGCGGGCGGATCAGCAGAAACCAGAAGATCACCACGATCAGAATCAGGGGAATCAGGCTGCCCCACACGCTGGGCTGCTGGGGGGCGCCCGCCGTCTGGGCCATGGCGCTGGCGATCAGAAAATCCATAGGGTTGTCCTCGACTGATCAATGCTTGAAGAATGAAGATGGGGACACAAAGCCCCGATCCGAACCTGCCATTATCGCATACACCCGGGCAGACAGCCACGGCAGCTTGCGGCAGGATGACCGGGACAGGGTTCAGTTCCCGGGGTTCGGGGTTCGGTTGGAAATGGATCGGTCAATCCGGGATAGCGGCGGCCCAGCCGGCGTGCAGGCCGGCGACGACCTCAGCGAGGCTGTCGGCCTTGATCGCGGCGCGCAGCGTGCGCATCAGGTGCTGGTAGTAGTGCAGGTTGTGGATCGTGGCCAGACGATGGCCGAGGATTTCGTTGCACTTGTGGAGATGCTTCAGATAGGCCCGCGAATAGTGCCGGCAGGCATAGCAGTCGCAGGCCTCATCGATCGGCCGGGTGTCGGCCCGGTAGCGGGCGTTACGGATCTTGAGCACGCCTTTCGAGGTGAACAGATGGCCGTTGCGGGCGTTGCGGGTGGGCATCACGCAGTCGAACATGTCGATCCCGCGCAGCACGCCGGCGACCAGGTCCTCCGGCCGACCGACCCCCATCAGGTAGCGCGCTCGATCCGCCGGCAGGTGCGGCACGGTGGTCTCCAGCACGGCGTTGCGCTCGTCTTCGGGCTCGCCCACCGACAGCCCGCCGATGGCGTAGCCATCAAAGCCGATCTCGACCAGCCCCGCGGCCGACTCAGCCCGCAGCCCGGCATGCATGCCGCCCTGGACAATGCCGAACAGGGCCGAGGGGCTGTCGCCATGGGCAGTCTTCGAGCGCGCCGCCCAGCGCAGCGAGCGGCGCATCGAGTCGGCCGCCTGTTCTTCGCTTGCCGGGTACGGCGTGCATTCATCGAAAATCATGACGATGTCCGAGCCCAGCGCGCGCTGCACGGCCATCGATTCTTCCGGACCCAGGAACACGCGCGCGCCGTCGACCGGCGAGGCGAAGGTCACGCCGCGCTCGTCCATCTGGCGCAACTCGGCCAGGCTCCAGACCTGGAACCCGCCGGAGTCGGTCAGGATCGGCCCGGACCAGGCCATGAAGCCGTGCAGATCGCCATGGGCGGATATGACCTCGGTACCGGGTCTGAGCATCAGGTGAAAGGTATTGCCCAGGATGATCTCGGCACCGGTCGCGCGCAGTTCCTCAGGCGTCATCGCCTTGACCGTGCCGTAAGTGCCCACCGGCATGAAGGCCGGCGTCTCGACGGTGCCGCGCTCGAAGATCAGGCGGCCCCGACGGGCGGCCCCGGTGCTGTGAAGAAGCTCGAATTGCATGTCAGCTGACCATCAGCAGGGTTCGGCGCATCCTACAGCAGGCCGGCCGGAAAAAACGGCTGACTGCATTTAGATTGGATTCATCATCGCCGGCGGTCTTGCGCCGTCGGGGTCGGCATGTGGCTTCGATCGGCTCTATCTTTGGGACGATGGTGGCTTCGGCAGCGAGGCGCTGGGGAGGCATCACTTCAGTTCGACGCGTGGCGAGGCCTTCAGTGATGCCTCCCCAGCGCCTCGCTCCGGGTCTGCTGTCCACTCGTGCTTGACGACTTCGATTGAGTAAGGCGAGACAAGCCAGAAGAAATCGCGATACTCACACCATCCACCGGAAGCCAGCCTGCCGGGGTGGGGAGGACCCCCTGAAGGCCTCGCCACGCGTCGAACTGAAGGGGGTCCTCCCCACCCCGACAGGCCTCGAAGCCTCCCCAACCTCCACAACACGACATCTACGCAATCAACATCGCATCACCGTAGCTGAAGAAGCGATATTCCTGCTCGACCGCATGGCGATAAGCCGACAGGATGTTCTCCCGACCGGCCAGCGCCGAGACCAGCATGATCAGGGTCGAGCCGGGAAGATGAAAGTTGGTGATCAGGGCATCGACCACGCGGAACTCGTAGCCGGGATAGATGAACAGGCGGCTGTCGCCGGTATACGGCTCGAGCCGGCCGGAGGCGGCAGCCGTTTCCAGCGAACGCACGGCCGTGGTCCCGACTGCAATGACCCGCCCGCCGCGCTTGCGGGCGGCAGCGACTGCATCGACCAGCGCCTGGTCGACCTGCAGCCACTCGGCGTGCATGACGTGATCTTCGATGCGCTCGGCGCGCACCGGCTGGAAGGTACCAGCGCCCACATGCAGGGTGCAGAACGCCCGCCGCACCCCCATTGCATTGATCCGCTCAAGCAATTCCTCGTCGAAATGCAGTCCCGCGGTCGGGGCGGCCACCGCGCCGGGGACCTGGCCGTAGACGGTCTGGTAACGCTCGCGATCCTCGGCCTGGTCGGGCCGCTCGATATAGGGCGGCAATGGCATGTGGCCGACCGCCTCCAGTAGTTCCGGCCAGTCCGGGCCGTGGTCGATCTCCAGGTGCCAGAACTCACCCTCGCGCCCGGTCACGCGCAACCGGGCGCGGCCTTCGATCAACAACGCGCTGCCGGCCGCCGGCTTGCGATTGACCCGCAGCTGGGCCATGGCCGAACGCGCATCGATCAGCCGCTCGATCAGGATCTCGACCCGGCCGCCGGTTTCCTTGGTCGCCCACAACCGTGCCGGAATCACCCGGGTGTTGTTGAACACCAGCAGGTCATCGGCCCGCAACAGACCGGGCAGTTCGGCGAATCGTCGGTCCGCCAGCTGTCCGCTCCGCTGATCCAGCGTCAACAGGCGGCTGGCCGAACGCTCAGGCAGCGGATGCTGGGCAATCAGGCGCTCGGGCAATTCGAATTCGAAATCAGACGGCTTCATGGCTTGCTTCCCTGTTTTCCGCGTTCGGGCCCTGGCCTCGGCAAGACCAGGCGCCGGCCCTTCTAAGGAAACCGGCAACCCGAAACCACCACCCCTGGAATGTTAATCTCAACAAGCCGCCTGAGGCAGCCCATCGACTTGTCCATGAGAACCGAACCATGACCGTCATCCAGACCGACAGCGCACCCGGCCAGTTCCGGGAACGCTTTCGCATTCCACACGCCCCGGGTGGCGGCGATGCCTTGTACCTGGTTGGCAACTCACTGGGTGCCCAGCCGGTCACTGCGGCCGATGCGGTCAACGCCCAACTCGAGCGCTGGGCCCAGATGGGCGTGATCGGCCACTTTGATGGCCCAACCCCGTGGCTGGAATTCCATCGCCTGGGGCTGGACACCCTGGCCGAACTCGTCGGCGCCCGGCGCCACGAAGTCGTGGTGATGAATACCCTGACGATCAACCTCCACCTGATGATGACCAGCTTTTTTCGGCCTGACGGGCGCCGTCGTCGACTGTTGATGGAACGCGGCGCCTTTCCCTCCGACCGCTATGCGGTGGTCTCGCAGCTGCAGTGGCATGGTCTTGATCCGACCCGCGACCTGGCCGAGCTGGCGCCGCGGCGCGACCGGCTGTTGCATGAAGAAGACCTGGAGGATTACCTGGAGCGCTACGGTGACCAGGTCGCGCTGGTGCTCTGGCCCGGGGTGCAGTACGCCACCGGCCAGGTGTTCGATCTGGCCCGGATCGCGCGCGCCTGCCGGAAGGCCGGGACCGTGCTCGGCCTCGACCTGGCGCACGCCGTCGGCAACGTGCCGCTGCAGCTGCACGACATCGGCGCCGACTTTGCCGTCTGGTGCAGCTACAAGTATCTCAATGCCGGCCCGGCGGCGGTCGCCGGCTGCTTTGTCCACGAGCGTCACCGCGACTTCGACGGGCCGCGCCTGGCCGGCTGGTGGGGCCACGACGAGCACAGCCGCTTTCACATGGGCCCGGACTTCAAAGCCATGCGCGGTGCCGAGGGCTGGCAGGTTTCCGAGCCGCCGATCCTGACCCTGGCACCGCTGTGGGCGTCGCTGGACCTGTTCGCCGAGGCCGGCGGCATGGCTGTGCTGCGCAAGCTTTCACTGGAGCTGACCGGTCATCTGGCCCACCTCATTCAGGATCGCCTGGCCGACCGGATCAACATCATCACTCCGCTCGAGCCGCACCGTCGCGGCTGCCAGCTCTCGCTCCAGGTCCGGGCCGGACGCGAGGCCGGGCGGCGGCTGTTCGAACGGCTCGAGGCCCACGGCGTGATCTGCGACTGGCGCGAACCGGACATCATCCGGGCCGCACCGGTCCCGCTGTACAACACCCTCGAAGATGTCGAACGCCTGGTTGACCTGATCGATCAGCTGAGTCCGGCCCGGGCACGTTGAACAGAACGCCGGGCCAGCGTCCACCGACGACCGAAGCCCTGCTTGCCCTGGGGGTGATCGGTGCCATGGCCGCCGCCCTCTGGCTGGGGCTTGACCCCGTGTTTGCAGCCCTGGAATGGCTGGAGGTCCGCGCCCGGCAGGATCTGGGCCTGACCCTCACCATCTTCATGGCCGCCTTTGTCGGCCTGTCGCTGACCACCCTGCCGGTGGTGACCGTATTCTGCCTCGCCGCCGGCTACCTGTTCGGGCCGGCCATCGGCATCCCCGCAGCCCTGCTGGCCGGCACCGCCGGTGCCACCCTGACCTTTGCCATGGTGCGCATGGTCGGCGGTCAGCGTCTGCGTCACCGCTTGCAGGCCGGGCGCATGCAAGGCTGGATGACGCTGCTTGAAGAAGACCTGACCTGGTACCTGATCATGCTGCGCATCATTCCGGTGGCGCCATTCTTTCTGATCAACGCCGCGGCCGGACTGACAGGGATCAGGATCATCCACTATCTGCTCGTAACCGCCATTGGCCTGATCCCGACCACGGTCGTCTACGTCAGTGTCGGCAATGGACTGGACACCCTGGCCGACAGCCGGGAACTGCTTGGCCCCGGGCTTCTGCTGGAGCCGGCCGTGGGCCTGCCGCTGCTTGCCTTGCTGACCCTGGTGGCCAGCGCCCGCCTGCTCCAGGGCTACCTGCGCCGGCGGGCAAACTAATCAGCGGGTCGACATACAGCCGGCTCTGACAGCTTCTCGATCGGCAACTCCAGTTCAATGGCATGGTTCAGGGGCGCGCGCGACTGGAACTCCATGACCTCCATGCCGCTGTTTTCGGAATCGAACATCCGCGCATAGGCACCGACGATCCCGGAAGTGACCGGCCGCGGCGGGCAGTTGGGGCAGAAGCCGCGGAAATCATACACATTGAGCGTTTCGGCCAGGGGATCCGACGATTCCGGGTCATCGGCCAGGAACCAGCGCCCGACGCCGTCAAGATCATAGTAGTAGCGAATCTGGGCCTGGGAACTGGCTGACACAATCACCGAAGTCCCGCCCTCGAAGCGGTCCGGGGTGTACCAGTGCCCGGTGTAGCTGACGGGACTGCCATCGATGTCCGGACAGGTCGGCGCCGCCACCGGCTGCTTGATGTCAGACCCCTGGCCACCGTTGACCGACCAGGAAAAGACCATGGTCTCCTCGTCGATCATGGTGATGACGACATGGCCCGCCCGGACCGCCGCCTGCTCGCCATCGGCGGCCACATAGGTGTCGATATCGGCGGACCAAACAGCCGAGTTGTCGTCAACCTCGGCCGAGCCCAGATAGAACAGGGGAAGACCGTCCTGGTCATAGCTGTACCAGACGATGAAGCCGAACCCGGCC
Source organism: Wenzhouxiangella sp. (assembly GCA_046540955.1). Taxonomy (GTDB): domain Bacteria; phylum Pseudomonadota; class Gammaproteobacteria; order Xanthomonadales; family Wenzhouxiangellaceae; genus Wenzhouxiangella. The sequence goes on along the minus strand of JBKHEF010000010.1, from coordinate 57,344 downwards.
TGCTGCCAGGTGATCCCCTGCGCGATGTCGATCCGCGGATTGTCCGGCGTTCCAGACGGGCTCCACAGCCCGACCTGGCGCGAAATGCTGCTGCTTTCTTCCAGGCTGGCGGTTACCTCGACCGCTTGCTCCGTGCTGCTGTTGTTGTCCAGTACGACGAAGTAGCGACCCGGTACCAGTGTGGCGCCCGACAAGCTCAGCGGTGCATTGCCGGCGCTGGTCGAGGCCAGCACCGGACCGGCCGGGGCCGGGGTCTCCGGTGCCGTCGCCCGAATGGCCTCGAAATCGACCCGTCGGATGGCCACACCCACCTCGCCGGAGCCTGCCACTTCAACCGAGAGCGTCGATGCGGTGGGCGGCACGTCGATGAAGACACCCTCATGAGCAGCGCCGGCCGGCACCACCACGGGCGTGCCCCTGTCCGGCACCAGCAGCGTGGTCTCGGGCACCAGCGCCACCGTGCGCTCGACCACGACCGGAATCGATTCAACCGGACTGCCGGCCTCGGCGGCAATCGAGATCATCCCCAGATGGCGCTGATCACGCAGCATGTCCGGGCGACTCCAGGACAAGCCCACGTTCAGCAGACCGGTCTCATGAACGCCGGGGCCGTAGACGACGAGATCGTCACCGCTGCCTTCTTCCAGCACCGCCCATTCAAGCCGGACGCTGTCCTCGGCCAGCGAGGCGTCCCAGTTCTGGACGACGACCCACCATTCACCGGCCTGGGGCTGCTCCACGATGCAGCGCTCGAGTTCAGCCGGAGAGACCGACCGGCACAGCTCTTCGCTTTCCTGGCCCATGCCGTCGCCATTGCTGTCGCGGCCGACGAACAGGTCGATGTCATTCGCGCTGGACGCGACGATCTCCGCCCACAGACCCATCGCCCCGGCCGGGACGTCGATCAGGAAGGTTCGGGTACCCGCGCTGCCGTCATACGGGTTGTCGGTCCGCGAGTCTTGCGGCAGGTTGAAGTTCTCCTGTTCGGCCGGCAGCAGCTGGCTGGTGGCAAATTTCGCCCGGGGCAGGTCCTCGACGAAACCGACGATGCTGGTGCGGCCCTGGTTAGCGGAGGCCTGGACGCGAAGCAGCTCGGGCAACGTCGCACTCAGGCCGACCTGCAGCCGCTGGGTGGCCAGAGGCACCACACCCGGCACCGGTGCCGAGAGCGTGGCCGGGGTCAGCACCACTGCGCCTTGCTGCAGTTCGCCGCCGCCATTGGTCGGCGTGACGGTAATGGTCAGTTCGCGGGACTGCCCTGACTGAAGGGTAAACTCGCTCGGCACGACTTCGATGTCGAGCTCACCCTCGCCACTCACCGACCAGGTCCCGGCACGCATCGCGGTGACGGTGCGGGTAAAGGTGCACGACTGGCCGCAGTTCTCACCCACCAGGCCGGACAGGTTCAATGCGCCCGGGTCACCACCGATTTCCGGATTGGCGTCGAAGAACTCGGTCCGGGTGACGGGCAGATACAGTCCGGCCCTGGCCGCCCGGTCGACCCGCAGCCGGCCGGCCCCACGGTCGAAGATGTCGGCCGGTTCACCCAGATCAAGCACCGGTTCGGTCTCGGCCGTGGTTTCCAGCGCCGAAACCAGCATCGCCGGCGTCCAGTCCGGCTCGAGCTGCTTGAGCAGCGCCATCGACCCGGCCGCATGCGGGCTGGCCATCGATGTCCCGCCCAAGGTGGCAACCGAGGTGCTGTTGGGAATGTAGGCGGCACGAATGGCATTACCCGGTGCGACCACGTTCGGCTTCATCACGCCGGGAACGTTGCTGGCAGGACCGCGGGCGGAAAAAGCAGACATCTGGTCGCCCAGGCTCTCACTGAAGATGGTGACGGTGGCGGTCGGCAGGCTGATCGGCAGTTGCCCACCGGCTGCGCGCAAGGCCTGAAGAATCTCCTCACCGTCGTCCCTCGACACCATGCCGGCCGGAATGGTGCTGGTTTCCAACCCACCCATGATGATGGGCTCTCCGCCGATATTGTTGATCATGACCACGGCGACCGCGCCGGCCGCCGCAGCATTGCCGACCTTGTCGCTGAACAGGCAATTTCCACGTTGCAGCAGGGCCACCGCGCCGTCGAAGGCATCGGCCGGGAACGCCTCGCATCCTTCCAGCGTGCCACCCACCGCATCCCCGGCCAGCAGCGGCTCGTTACTGAAGGAGGGGACAGGCAGGTCAGGGCCGCTCCCGTAGAGAATGAACCACTCACCGACCCCGCTGATCGTCACGCGGCGGCCCGTGCGCTCGCGATGAGTGCTGCTGCCGACGGCAAAAATCCACGGCGCCTCGGCCGGCGAGCTGATGGTGTTCGGCTCCGGGCCGGAATTGCCCGCCGAGGTCGCGAACGCAATGCCGGCATCGAGCAGATTCAGCACCCGGCGGGCGGCGCTGTCGCGCCAGGGATCGAAAGGATCGCCGCCGATGGAATAGTTGACCACATCAACCCCGTCCCGGACCGCCTGGTCCATGGCCTGAAGAATCGCGCTGCCCTGGCAGGTCCCCGAATCGTCATCATCAGGGTCCTGTTCGGTGCATACCCGGTACGAGACAAGGTGAGCGCGCGGAGCAACACCGCCCTCCTCGGGCTGCCATTCACTGCCAGCAGCAATGGCGGCAACATGGGTGCCATGGCCATCGGTATCTTCGCCATCGGTGGAATCCGTGGTGAAATCGTAAACGCCGACCAGCTTGTTGTTGCACGCCACGTTGGCCCTGGCACAGAGGCCGAGAAATTCATCATAGGGGTTGCTGAATTCATAGCCGTCCGAGTAGGCGGGATTGTCCGAAAACGCGCGATGATCCCAGTTGATGCCGCTGTCAATGATGCCGACCACGGTCCCTTCGCCGCGCGCCGGCGGCAGCTGCGAGTCGCCCTCGGCCAGGGTCCGGGCACCGATCAGGGCGGGACCGTCGGCCAACTGCAGTCGATACAGACGCTCCCGTTCCACCGAGGCCACCCCCGGCATCGCAGCAAGGCGCTGCGCATCGGCGCGACTGATGCCTTCCAGAATCAGCGTGTTGGCCACATGCCGGGTGCTGGCCGCCGGGCTGAGCTTGCGGCCCAGTACGCCGCGGGCATCGTCAAGAAAATCCGATTGACGCTGCTCGAGAAACGCTTCATAGGCCAGTACCGCCGGATCAAGCACATCAAACGCCCGCCCGGTGACCGCCGGTGCGGTTGCCTGCAGCACCGGCATCGGGCCGCCGGCCCGCTGTTCCAGCGCGGCCTCGGAGCCGGCAAATTCAAGCGTTGGCGCGTCGGTCAACTCCACGATCCAGCGGGTGCCGTAGGCAGCCGTCTTGTCCGCGGCCCCCGCGGCACTGCCAATGGCCATGGCCAGCATCGAAGCCAGCAAGAGAAAAAAATGCGTCCTGAGCATGAGTCCTGTGATCCTTTTTTTATGGACGGGCATTGCCCACCGGTTGTACGGGCTGTCGCAAGGTGACGAGTTCTTCGGCCGCGGTTGGATGAATCCCGACCGTGCGATCGAAATCGGCCTTGGTCAGTCCGGCCCGCACCGCCACCGCAAAACCCTGCAGCATTTCGGGCGCGTCCGGCCCCACCACATGACAGCCGAGAACGCGATCGGATGCTGCATCGACGATGAGCTTCATCAAACCTTGCTCCTTGCGCCCGGCCAGAGTGTATTTCATGGGCGTAAACCGGGAGCGATAGACCTTGACCGCCCGGCCGGCACTGCGGGCTTCCTGTTCGGTCAGGCCCACGGTCCCGACCGGCGGCTGGGAAAACACCGCCGCTGGCGTGTCGGCATGTTCGACCGCTCGATCCATGCCGCCAAACTGGGTATCGGCAAAAGCATGGCCTTCCATCAGCGCCACCGGCGTGAGATTCATGCGGTCGGTGACGTCACCGACCGCAAAGATGTAATCGACCGACGTTCGGCTGTATTCATCCACTTCGATCCGGTTGCCAGGGCCGGTCCGCACGCCCACGGTTTCCAACCCCAAATCCCAGGTGTAGGGGACCCGGCCGGTGGCAAACATCACCGCGTCGAACACACCGGTTTGGTCATCGGAAAAAGTCACATGAATGCCGTCGGCCTGCTGCTCCAGCCGCGCCGGAGCGGCGTGGTAGATGAATTCGATGCCACGCCCGGCCATGCCGGCCTCGACCGCTTCGCGCACATCATCATCAAAGCCGCGCAGGATGCGATCGCGCCGATAGGCGAGTGTCACCTCCGAGCCCAGGCCATTGAATATTCCGGCAAATTCCACCGCGATGTAGCCGGCCCCGGCAATCAGTACGCGGCCGGGCAATTGCTCAAGATGAAAAGCTTCATCGGAGCTGAAACCCAGCGATTGACCCGGAATGTCCGGCATCCATGGCCGCCCGCCGACCGCGATCAGGATTTTTTCCGCCCTGATGCGCTGTTCGCCAACGGCCACCGTATGGGCGTCGACCAGGCGCCCGCGGCCCATGTGCAAGTCAACACCGGCAGTATCGAGCAAGCGCAGATAAACCTGATTCAAACGGTCGATCTCGCGATCCTTGGCCGCGATCAGGTCCGACCAGGAGAACCTGGCCGGGGGCACCTGCCAGCCGTAGCCGGCAGCATCCTGGAAGCTTTCGGCGAACTGCGAGGCATACACCAGCAGCTTTTTCGGCACGCAGCCACGGATGACACAGGTGCCGCCGACCCGCGATTCCTCGCAGATGCCGACACGCGCGCCGTGACCGGCGGCGATCCGCGCCGCCCGGACACCGCCGGAACCGGCGCCGATGACAAACAGGTCGTAATCGAACTTACTCATGGCAATCTCTGGTCAAGGCTTGATCTGGCCCAACTTGTGATGGGATGCCGATGGTACGATATTCGAACAAGCAATCCATCTACATATTCTGCCCTGCTCGATGAACAGATTTCCCAGCCGCCCCTGCGGCCTCATTTTGCGCCGATGAGCGAGTTGCTGCGGGCCGATCAGGTCGGCTTCACCCGTTCCGGCGAACTGGTCTTCGAGCCAACTGACGTGCGCCTGACCGCCGGGCAGGCGCTGGTGATCTCCGGCCCCAATGGCAGCGGCAAGACCACCCTGCTCCGCGTTCTGGCCGGTATTCTGCAGCCGGCCTGCGGCCAGTTGGCGCGGGCGAGCAGCCTGGCCTTTTTCGGCCACCTCTCGGCAGTGAAAGGTGACCTGAGCTGTCGCGAAAACCTGGCTTTCAGTACCCGCTTCAGCGGCCGGCCCGGCATGGACATCAACCGGGCCATGGCCCGCGTCGGGCTGGCCGGCCTGGGCCTCAGGCCGGCAAGGGCGCTGTCGGCGGGCCAAAAGCGTCGTCTCGGGCTGGCCGGCCTGCTGGTGGCCAAGCGCGAGATCTGGCTGCTCGACGAGCCTTATGCCAGCCTTGATGATGCCGGTGGCGAGTTGGTTGACCAGCTGCTCAACGAACACCTGGCCTCAGGCGGCACTGCTGCCCTGTCCACCCATCAGCGCCAGCCCCGGCTTGAGACCACGCCTGGACGGCTGGTCATCAAGCCGGCCCGAAAGGGGCTCCACTCATGACCCGCGCCATGCTGGCCCTGTTGCGGCGCGACCTGCGCCTGGCGGTCCGCCACGGTGGCGAATCGCTGATGCCGCTGGTGTTTCTGTTTGCTGTTCTTATCCTGGTGCCGCTCGGGGTGGGACCAGGGCCGAACCTGCTCTCGGCCATTGCCCCGGGCATGGTCTGGGTGGCCGCCCTGCTGGCCAGCCTGCTGGCCCTGGAACACCTGTTCCGACCGGATCTTGATGACGGCACGCTGGAACAGTGGTGGACCGGGGAAACCCCGGTTGGCTTGCTGGTGGCCACCCGCCTGTTCAGTCACTGGGTGATTACCGGACTGCCGGTGATCGTGTTTGCCCCGGTCGCCGCCCAGATGCTCTATCTGCCCGACCGGGCCCTGGATACCCTGGTGATCAGCCTGCTGATCGGCACCCCGCTGCTGTCGCTGATCGGTGGCCTGGCCTCGGCCCTGACCCTGGGCACGAATCGTGGCAGCGTACTTCTGTCAATCCTAATTTTTCCGCTCGTCGTTCCCGTGCTAATCTTTGCCACGGGTGCGGTTTCGGCGGCCGCCGATGGCTTGTCGACCCGGGCTCATCTTGGCCTGCTCAGCGCTTTGCTGATCCTGGCCGTCACCCTGATTCCATTGGCAACCACTGCAGCGCTCAGACTGAACATCGAATGATCTGGCATAACATCAAGGTCGGCTTTCATCGCCTGGGATCTCCCCCGGTGTTCCATCGTCTCTGCCAGGTGGTCGCTCCCTGGCTGTGGGCGGCCGCTGCGATCTGCGCGGCTTTTGGCCTGTACAAGGCGCTGTTCGTGGTCCCGCCGGATTACCAGCAAAGCGACAGCTTCCGTATTCTTTACGTGCATGTGCCCGCCGCCTGGCAGGCCATGGCCGGCTATCTGGCGATGTCCATCCTGGCCATCATCGCCCTGGTCTGGCGCATCCGCACCACCGAAATCATGGCGATGATGGGTGCCCCGATCGGTGCGGCATTCACCGCCATCTGCCTGGCCACCGGATCGATCTGGGGCCGGCCGATGTGGGGCACCTGGTGGGCCTGGGATGCTCGCCTGACCTCGATGCTGGTGCTGTTGTTTGTTTACCTCGGCATCATGGGCCTGTATGCGGCCTTCGAGGACAAGCGCAAGGGCGCGCGGGTGGCCTGCATCCTGATCCTGGTCGGCCTGGTCAACATCCCCATCATCCATTTTTCGGTCGAATGGTGGACCACCCTGCACCAGGGCTCGACAATCAGCTTTTTCGGCGAGTCGAGCATGGACTCCAGCATGATGCCGCCGCTGTGGTGGATGGTCATTGCCACCAAACTGATGTTTGGCGCTGCGTTGCTTGACCGCTCGCGCAACGAGCTGGTCGAGCAGGATCGCCGCAAGGCCTGGGTCAGGGAAAAACTCGGAGCAAGTGCATGATTCCAGAGTTCGAATATGCCCCGTATGTCTGGACGAGCTACGGGATTTTTGCCATTATTGTGGCCTGGCAGGCGTTGCAGCCGCTGTTGAAGCGCCGCCGCCTGATGGCCGAGCTTCGCGAGGAGCAGGCGCTGGAGAGAGGAGAGTACGCACATGACACCGAGACGTAAGAAAAGACTGGCCGTTGTTGCATTGATCGTGCTCAGCGTCAGCGCAGCCGCCACGGTCGCGTTTACCGCCCTGCAGGAGAACATGCTGTTCTTCATCAGCCCCTCAGATGTCCACGCCCAGACCCTGCCGCCCGATCGCCATTTCCGCCTCGGGGGACTGGTCACGGAAGGCAGCGTGTCGCGCGACAAGCAGAACCTGCTGGTCAGTTTCACGGTCAACGACGGCGCCCATGAGGTCCCCGTGACCTTCCAGGGCATCCTGCCGGACCTGTTTCGCGAAGGCCAGGGCGTGATTGCGCATGGCCATATCGGTGAAGACGGCGTTTTCCATGCCCGCGAAGTCCTGGCACGCCATGACGAGACCTACATGCCCAACGAAGTGGCCAAGGCGCTGGAAAAAGCCGGCACGCCGCACACCGTCAACATGCCGACCACTCGCTAGAAACGCCAGGCCTGGTCATTGCTTGACCAGGCCTGTACCATCATCGGTGTTTTAAATCCGGTATTTAAAATACTGTTTTAGCCTGGGGCAGCGAGGTCGTCGCGCCCCGAAACTGTAACGAGGTGCCTCCGCATGATCGCTGAGTTCGGACAGATTTCCCTGATTCTCGCCCTGGTGCTGGCCACCTTGCTGGCCACCGTTCCCCTGTACGGTGCCTACCGCAACAACGAAGCCCTGATGAATCTGGCTCCTTCGCTGGTGACCGGGCACTTCGTATTTGCCCTGGCTGCCTTTGTGTCGCTGGCCACGCTATTTCTGACCCACGATTTCACGGTCGTCAACGTTGCCACCAATTCCAACCTGCTGCTGCCGTGGTTCTATCGCCTTGCCGCGACCTGGGGCAGCCATGAAGGCTCGCTGCTGCTGTGGATTCTGATGCTGGCCGGGTGGATGCTGGCCGTCGCCCTGCTGTCTCGCAGCAGCCTGCCCAAGCCCTTCCTGACCCGCGTCCTGTCAGTCATGGGTGCGATCTCGATCGGCTTTCTGCTGTTTACCCTGTTGACCTCCAACCCGTTCGATCGCATCCTGCCCGGGCCGCCGGATGGTCAGGATCTCAACCCTCTGCTGCAGGATCCGGGCATGATTTTCCATCCGCCGCTGCTCTACATGGGCTACGTCGGGTTTTCGGTCGCTTTCGGCTTTGCCATTGCCGGGCTGTTGGGCGGTCGGGTCGAGCGCGACTGGGTACGCTGGTCGCGGCCCTGGACCCTGCTGGCCTGGGCCTTCCTGACCGGCGGCATCACGCTGGGCTCGTGGTGGGCCTACTACGAACTCGGCTGGGGCGGCTGGTGGTTCTGGGACCCGGTCGAGAATGCCTCGTTTGTCCCCTGGCTGCTGGGCACGGCGCTGATCCACTCCCAGGCGGTCACCGAAAAACGCGGCGCCTTCCCGGCCTGGACCGTGCTGCTGGCGATTGCAGCATTCTCCACCTCGCTGCTGGGTACCTTCCTGGTCCGGTCCGGCGTCCTGACCTCGGTCCATGCCTTTGCCACCGATCCCGAGCGCGGCGTCTTCATCCTGGCCTTCATGGCCCTGGTCACCGGCTCCTCGCTGACCCTGTATGCCTTCCGCGCCCCCCGGATCATGATGGGCAAGGGTTTTGACTTCGTCAGTCGCGAAACCGCGCTGTTGCTCAACAACGTGTTTTTCACAGTCTCGGCCGGCATGGTCCTGATCGGCACCTTGTATCCGCTGATCATCGACTTCATGGGCTGGGGCCAGATCTCGGTCGGCCCGCCATATTTCGGCGCCATGTTCGTCCTGCTGATGACGCCAGTGGTCATGCTCATCCCGCTGGGCCCGTTCAGCCGCTGGGGTCAGGATGACATCAAGCGGGTCGTCGCACCGCTGCTGATCTCGATGGCGGTCGCGGTCGTCGGCGGCCTGGCGATTGCTGCAATCCTGGGCGCCTTCAACCTGCGCGCCATCACCGGCTGGATCGGCGGCCTGTGGTTGATTCTGGGCTCGCTGAGTTACCTGCTGCGCCAGAAAGACCAGGTGCGACGCTTCTCGCTGCCGCGCGGCCAGGTCGGCATGATCCTGGCCCACGCCGGCGTCGGCGTATTTGTCATCGGGGTGGGCATGGTCGAGTCCATGACCTACGAGCGCGACATGCGGTTCGAGCCCGGCGACCGGCTGGAAGCCGCCGGCTACACCTTCCATCTGCACGAAGTCGCCCAGGTCAAGGGCCCCAACTGGATCGCCCAGGAAGGCCGCTTTACCGTCTACCGTGGTGATCGGGAAATCGGGCGCATGCTGCCGCAGAAGCGGCTTCACCACCGCGGCCAGCAGCTGATGACCGAAGTGGCCTTGCGCCCCGGTCTGTTTCATGACCTCTACGTCGCCCTCGGCGAGCCGATGATGGACGGGACCGGCGCCTGGAGCATCCGTGTCCATATCAAGCCGTTCATACGCTGGATCTGGGGCGGTGCGGTCTTTTTGCTGATCGGTGGGCTGATCGCGGCTTCCGACCGCAGGTACTGGAAACCCCTGCGGGCCGAGGCCCGCGAAGGTGCTGGTCAGGCCGGAGAAGTTGCTGCATGATCAAGATGCTGGTGCCGCTGGGCGTTTTTCTCGGCCTGGTTGTACTTCTGCTCTTCAGCCTGCCGACCGCCGAGCAGCGCCGTCAGGTTCAATCGCCGCTGGTCGGGCGAGAGGTGCCCACGTTCACCCTGCCCGGGCTGCACGACCCGGAGGTCATGCGCAGCACCGCCGATCTGCGGGGCCAGCCGTTCATTCTCAACGTCTGGGGCAGCTGGTGCTTTTCGTGCCGGGTCGAGCACCCTTATATCGAGCGCCTGGGCCGTGAAGCAGGCATTCCGCTGGTCGGATTCAACTGGCGCGACGAACGTGAAGAAGCGCTGGAATGGCTGGACCAGTTCGGTGATGCCTGGACCTTCCACATGGTCGACGAGGAAGGCCGAGCCGCCATTGACCTGGGCGTCTACGGGGCACCGGAAACGTTCCTGGTCGATCACAGAGGCGTGATCCGGCACAAGCACATCGGCCCGGTCGACGAAGAAATCTATGCTGACCTGATGCAACGCATCGCACAAATGCGAACGGAGGCAGGAACTTGAACCATCGATGGTCCTATCGGATTGGCCCGGTCGCCGTTCTGGCGCTGGCTCTTCTCCCTGCCCTGCTGGGGGCCCAGAGCGAACCACCAACGACCAGCGAGTCACCGGGACAGCAACAGCCTGAAGCAGTATCACCGTCGGTCCAGCGCGGCCAGATGGGCAGCATGGTGACGCCGATTGAGCCGCTGCCATTTCGCAGCGAGTTGGAGCGGCGCCGCTTCAAGGCCCTGACCAGCGAGCTGCGCTGCACGGTCTGCCAGAACGAGGCCCTGTCGGAGTCCACCGCACCGCTGGCGCGTGACATCCGGATGGAAGTGTTCAACATGCTCCAGGAAGGACGCGCGGATTTCGAAATCCGCAACTTCATGGTTGAACGCTACGGCGACTTCGTGCTGTACCGGCCACCACTGGCCAGCCACACCATCCTGCTGTGGGCCGGCCCGCTGGTGCTGCTGATCGGCGGCCTGATCGGCGCCCTTATCGTGATCAAAAAGAGACGTCAAGCATTGTGAGTTCACTGAGCTTCTTTTTCCTGGCGGCCCTGGCCGTCGTCCTGGCTGCCTTCTTCGTCCTGCGTCCGCTGCTCGGGCGCAACCCGGAACGGGCCCGCCTCCAGCGCCGGCTGGACGCGCTCGATGACCTGATTGAAGAGCTCGACCCGAACGACTATGCCGAGCGTCGCCGCAAGCTGCGCAAGGAACTCAGCGCAGTCGGCGGGGCCAGCCCGGTTCCATCGAGCGTTGTCGCTGGTCTGGCGATTGCCGTACCGGTAGCCACCTTCCTGCTTTACCAGCTGGTCGGCACCCCGGAAGGACTGACCGACGCCGATGACCCGGTCACCCAGTTGCGTACTGAACTGGTCGAACTCGCCCACACTCTCGAGCGCAATCCCGACAATGCCGAGGGCTGGGGCCAGCTGGGCCTGGCCTACAAGAACATGCAGGAATTCTCTTCGGCCCAGCATGCCTTGCGCCGGGCGATCTATATCGATGACGATAACCCGTTTTACAAGGTCGAGCTCGCCGAGACCCTGATGTTCATGGGTGACCGCAGCGGATTGCCCGCCGAGGCGCGCCAACTTTTGACCCAGACGCTGATCGCCGAGCCGGAGAACCAGAAGGCCATGTGGCTGATGGGGATCGGCGCTTTCCAGTCCGGCAACTTCGAACGCGCCATCGTCTGGTGGGAACGGCTGCTGCCGCTGCTCGAGCCCGAATCCTCGGTCTACAACTCGATCATCGGTCAGATTGCCCAGGCCCGGGTCGAACTGGGCCAGGATCCAGGCGAGCTGCCTACGCCTCGGACCGCGCCGCCGCTGCGGCCCGGCCAGGACACCCTGCCGCCGGGTCATCCTTCGACCGAATCGGACTCCAGCCCGCGCCAGATGGCCGGTCCACTGCCGCCGGGGGCCACCATGCCGCCAGGCCACCCGACCACCGCCCAGCCCCAGGCCCGGCCCGGTCCGGTCAACCCCGAAGCCGCGCTGCCCCCGGGGCACCCATCGATGACACCCGAACCGGACCCAGCGATGCCAGATAGCCAGCCATCAACGGCGACCAGCGGACAGGACGCTGGCCCAAGCTTTGGCGTCGAGCTTGATATCGATCCCGGTCTTGCCGAGGGTCTGAGCGGCAGCGAAACGGTGTTCGTGGTTGCGCGCGCCGCCAGCGGCCCGCCGACCCCGCTGGCCGTGCGTCGGATGACAGTCGCCGACTTGCCGGCCCGCATCGGTCTGAGCGACAGCGATGCCATGGTAGATGGCATGAACCTTTCGACTTTCCCGGAAATCGTGATTACCGCCCGGGTCTCGATGAGTGGCGATGTACAGGCACGGCCCGGTGATCTCCAGGGCCAGAGCGGCGCGGTGTCGATTCTCGAAGCCCCCAGTACCCGGATCAGTATCTCGGAGCGCCTCTAGCGGCAAGCACGAGTTCCAACCGGCCCATCACCGGTCGCTCAGGCCAAGCGGGCGGCCAGTTCGTGGCGCCGGATCTTGGCGTTGTGCCGAATGTCAACCGGAAACGCCTCGCTGAACTCGACCCTGCTGATGCCGAATCGCTCAAGAAGCTGCCGGGCGGCGGCGGCCAGCGCGGCGCGGTCAGCGCCCGCTTCGGCCTCGATGACCACGACCGGCTCCTGCTCGCCCGGCTGACCCAATCCAACCAGGGCACTGCGATAGACGCCGTCCAGGGCATTGACCGGACCTTCGACGCACTCGGTATACAACTCGCCGGATGATGTTCGGACGCGCTCGGACTTGCGGCCGCAAAACCACAGCCGGCCCTGTTCGTCGCGCCAGCCCAGATCGCCCATGCGGTGCCAGATGCGGCCCCGGGCATCGGTCATCTTGGCCGCACGGGTCTGCGGCTCGCGTTCCCAGTAGGTATCGGTGACGGTCGGGCCTGAAACGCAGATCTCGCCGACCTGGCCGGGCTCGACATCGACCGCCTGTTCGGCCAGATCGATCGGCCGGTCACTGATCGCGATGATCCTCACGCTGTTCTCTTTGAGCGGCTCTCCGACGCAGATGCCCTTGCCGGTGCGATTGCCGGCCGACAGCGGGCCGGCCAGCTCGCGCCCGCTGATCGTGGCCACCGGCAGGCACTCGGTCGCCCCGTAAGGCGTATGGATATCGGCCGGCTCGGCCAGGGCGCGATGGATGCGCTCGATCACCCTGGGGTGGACCGGGGCTCCGGCAGACAGCACGCGCTTGAGACCCGGCAGGCGGATTTTCCCGGCCTCCAGATGACGGGTCAGGGTATTCATCAGCGCCGGGGAGCCAAACAGGTTGGTGACCGAGTATTCGCGGATCAAACTGACCAGCATCACCGGATCGACCCTGGCCGGACGGGTGAAGTCCATCGGCGGGATGACCGTGGTCATGCCCAGCGCCGGATCGAACAGGGCAAACGGCGGGAAGGTGGGCAGATCAACCTCGCCGGGCCGAATGCCGTAGCAATCGCGAACCAGTTCGACCTGGGCGGCAAAGTGGCGCTGGCGATAGACCACGCCCTTGGGTATTCCGGTCGAACCGGAGGTAAACAGGATCGCGGCCGGATCGTCGGGTTGGACTTCGGGTGGCTGGAAGCCGGTCGGCGACGTCGCCGCCAGATCCTTGTAGCGCGTCCCGGCCCACAGCAGGCGGGGCCCGACCGTGATCAGGCGCTGAACATGGCCACGGCCCCAGCCCAGCACCAGGCGGGCAATCTGCGCCTTGGTGATACCCAGAAAGACTTCCGGTCTCGCTTCACCAAGGCAGGTCTTGAGCGGCTTGATGCCGATCCCGGGGTCAATCAGCACCGGTACCGCGCCGGCCTTGAACATGGCAAAGAACAGGGCGAAGAACGCCAGCGACGGCGGCACCATGAAGGCCACCCGGGTTCCTGGCACAATTCCTTCAGCCACCAGACCCGCGGCCAGCCGGGTCGACAACTCATCGAGTTCACGGTAGCTGTAGCGACGATCCTTCCAGCCCAGCCGGGTCCGCTTTTGCGGGATGATCAGGGCCACCCCGTCAGGCTGGGTGAGGGCTTGGCGGGTCAGGGCCTGGGCGATGTTCATGCAAATCGAGGCGATCGATCAGAAAGAATCAGAATAGCACCGCGCCATGCAGTTGGAGGCAGCGGCGGACAGCCGCGGTCTTGCTAGGCGCCGAACAATTTCCGCGCCAGCGGCACGATCCGGTCGGCGGCATCTTCGAGCACGTAGTGGCCGGCGTCGTCGAAATACTCAACCGGGCTGTCGGGCAGTTTTTCACGCCACAGGGCGAGTACCTCGTCGTTGAACACGAAATCCTTCGCGCCCCAGGCGATCTGAACGTCTTTGGTTTCCAGCACCGACAGCCGGGCCTCGGTTTCGGCCAGTACCGACCAGGCCGGATCGTCCTTTGACAGCGGGATATCCTGGACAAAGCGCAAGGTGGCCACGCGCTGTTCAGGCGGGCCCTGATAGGGCGCGACCAGCCCCCGGGCCACCTCACGGTCCAGCCTGTGGGCCGTCGCCATTCTGATCGCCAGACCGGAAAAGGCGTTGAAGCGCTGGATCAGGAATGCGCCAATGCCGGTGCGGGCAAACTTCAGCGAACGGGGCAGGGATTTGTCCGGAGGAATATTGAACGCCCAGGTATTGAGGATCAGCACCCTGCGCACCCGGTGCGCATTGCGTACCGCCCAGGACAGCCCGATTGCCCCACCCCAGTCATGGACCACCAGGTCGATTTCCCGCTCCGGCTCGACCTCGTCGAGCCAGGCGCCAAAATCATCAATCCGGCTTTGCAGCGTGTACTGATAAGCCGAATCTTCCGGCCGGTCCGACAGACCCATGCCGATATGATCCGGGGCCAGGCAGCGGTGCTGGTCGCAAAGTCCCTTGACCAGATTGCGGTAGTAGAACGACCAGGTCGGGTTGCCGTGCACCATCACCACCGGTTGACCGTCCAGCGGACCTTCGTCGAGGTAATGCAGCTTCAGGCCGGATGCAAGCTCGAAGAAATGCGACTCGAAGGGATAGAGGGGGGAAGAAAACATGAAGTAAAGGGTTCAGGGTTCGGGGTTCAGGAGGGGCTGGGGCATGGTTTTCCTGAACCCTGAACCCTGAACGCCGAACCCTTGATCATCAATTACCAGACCACTTCCGACATCGCGCAGTTCAGACCCGAACCGATCCCCATCAGGGCAATCCGGTCGCCGCGTTTGACGCTGCCGTTATCGACGATGTTGGCCAGCACGGTCGGAATGGAAGCCGGACCGATATTGCCCAGGCGCGGAAAGATCCGGTAGACCGTGCCAGGATCGGCCCCAAAAGCGCGAATAAACGACTCGGTGTGGGCCTTGGAGACCTGGTGAATAACGACATGGTCAAGTTCCTGAACCACCCAGTCAAGGACCGTGCGAGCGGCAGCCAGGGTACTCCCGGCCAGTTTCATGCCCTCGATCAGCAAGGTCTTGGTGTCGGTCCACATCTGGTGGTTCCAGCCCCGGCAGAGCATGTTGAACTGGGTTGCGGCCCGGGCCACACCTCCGCGGTAGCGATGGCCGTCGGGATGCAACTCGGCGCGGGTCATGACCATGGCCGCTGAACCCGAGCCGAGGGTCAGGCTGGCAAACTCGGCCCGGAACTGCTTCTGGGTGACCGTCGGCTCCAGCAGCCGTTGAATGGTGTTGTCGTTGATCTCGCGACTGTTCTCGCCATTGACGATCAGGGCATAGTCGATTTCGCCGCGCTCAAGCATCTGGGCAGCGATATTCATGCCATTGACGAACGCCAGGCAGGCGTTACCGACATCAAAGCTTTCGCAGGTGTCGGCCAGCTTGAGGTTACCGTGGACCAGGCAGGCCGTGGACGGCTCAAGATAATCGCGCGAGACCGACGTGTTGATCAGGATGCCGACTTGCTTAGGGTCGATATCGGCCCGGGCCAGTGCTTCGCGTGCGGCCAGGGTGGCCCCGTCGGACGGCTGCATGCCGACATCCCACAAGCGCCGCTCATGAATACCGGCCAGGTCGATCAGCGGATTGCCGGGCACCCCCAGGCGCTTGAGCGTCGGTGCCAGCCGTTCGGCCACCTCCTCGCTGGCGATGGTGTGCGGCGCCTCGATCGCGGCGACGGACTGGATGACGACATTTTCATACAACATGGGCTCAAGTTCCGGGCCCGAGATCGGGCGCATGCAAAACAATCCGCCATTATAGGGGTTCAGTGATCCAGCGGTTGATCAGGGGACGCGAGGTCCGGGCAATCCGCGCCATCTGCAGGGCGACCCACGCCGCCGCCTGCGGCGCGATGGGCGCGCTGACGGTGATCATTCCGCTGGCCGGCCTGATTCCTGGTCTGGCTTTGTTTGCGCTCGGGTTGTGACGCGGTTTCCGGTTTCCGGAAAGGCAGATCGGGGCACCCCTTGAAACCGCTGAGCTTCCACCATCAAACCTCCCTCAACGCCCCTGCCAGATCCTCAATCAAATCTTCGACATCCTCGATCCCGACGGACAACCGGATCAGGGTATCGGTGACACCCAGGGCTTCACGGCGCTCTTTGGGGACGGTGGCATGGGTCATGATGGCCGGATGATTGACCAGCGACTCGACCCCGCCGAGGGACTCTGCCAGTGCAAACAGGCGGGTGTTTTCCAGGAAGCGCCGCGCGCGCGCCAGGTCACCGCCGATATCGAAGCTGACCATGCCGCCAAAGCCGTTCATCTGGCGGGCCGCCAGCATGTGCTGGGGATGGTCTGGCAACCCGGGATAAATCACCTTGCTGACCTCGGGGTGCCCAGCCAGCCACGCGGCAATACGCCCGGCACTGGCGCAGTGGGCCTGCATCCGAAGCGCCAGGGTCTTGACCCCGCGCATGACCAGAAAGGCATCAAACGGCCCCTGAATGCCGCCGGCCGAGTTCTGCAAAAAACCGATCTGATCAGCCAGCTCCGGATCGCGCACGACGACGGCGCCACCGATCATGTCGGAATGACCGTTCAGGTACTTGGTCACCGAGTGCATGACGATATCGGCACCGAGGGTGAGCGGCTGCTGCAGCATCGGCGTGGCAAAGGTATTGTCGACCACCAGCCGGGCACCGATGGACCGGGCAATCTCGGCCACCGCGGCGATATCGACCAGCTTGAGCATCGGATTGGTCGGGGTTTCGACCCAGATCATTTTCGTCTTCGGCGTCACAGCCGAGCGCACTGCGTCCAGGTCGGCCATGTCGACGAAGCTGAAATCCAGGCCCGAGGCGCGCCGACGCACCCGCTCGAACAGGCGCCAGCTACCGCCATACAGGTCATCCACGGCCAGCACGTGATCGCCCGGCTCGAGCAGGGTCATCAGGGTATCGACCGCCGCCATGCCCGAGGCAAAGGCAAAACCGGCCACGCCCTCTTCCAGATCGGCAATGCAGGCCTCCCAGGCCTTGCGGGTCGGGTTATGGGTGCGTGAGTACTCGAAGCCCTGATGATCGCCGGGGCTGGCCTGGACGTAGGTCGAGGTGGTGTAGATCGGCGTCATGATCGCGCCGGTTGACGGATCCGGCGACTGCCCGGCGTGGATGACGCGGGTGGCGAGCTTTGCTTTCTGGCTGGACATGGCGGGCATGGCTGGGTGTTTTCGCCAGTGTACGGGTTTGGGGGTTATAGGGTTCGGGGTTCAGGACAGCCCCGATCCAGCTTTTCCTGAACCCCGAACCCCGAACCCCGAACCCCGAACCCCGAACCCCGAACCCCGAACCCTTGTTAAAGCCTGGTCAGCACGAAGGTGGCAACGGCCGCCAGCCCACCGGCAGCCACCGCTCCCATCGCCACCCAGGTCCATGGATTGATGCGCGATCTTTCGGTCTGGGCCAGAACGCTCGGCGGCCTGAGGCCCGGGGCCTGAAGGACGAAGCGGTTGGGACCGACCCGGATCTCGTCTCCGGATTTCAGCGCCCGCTCGGTGATCGGCTCGCCGTTGACGTGGGTCTCGGCGCTGGCCACCAGGGTCAGGCGTTCTCCATCGAAGCGGATGCGGGCATGCTCGCCCGCGATACCGTCCAGACGGATCTGGCTGCCCTGACCACTGCCGATCAGGGTGTCCTCGGCCAGGTCGAAGGCTTCACCGGTCCTCGGACCGGAGGCGGCTTTGAGTCGGAAGGTCATAGTCAATCAACTCTCTGAGGACCGAGGTCGCATAACTGCCCTGGCCCAGGGTGAACATCAATTGCAGGGTATCGGGTTGCAGACGCCGCCATTCAAGAGCACCGACCCGCATTCGCAAGGCCCGGCGTTCGTGCTGCAGGCCAAACCGGTTGAGGCCCTGGACCAGATCAGGCTCGGCTGCAAATACGGCCTCCTCGAGGGCGGCCACCGGGCCGGAAACGGGACTGTCGCCAGACCCGGCCAGCGGTCCGGTGGGGTGGAGATCCAGGCGCGCGCACCGAGCTGCCAGCTGTTCATCATCAGGCTCGGGCACGAAAAACGCGTGACTGCCGTCGAGCATGGCAACATCGCCCGGCAACAGACGATTCCAGCTGCCGGCGGCCAGGCGTTGTGCCAGAACGCGGTTGAACAGCAGGCTGCGGGCGGCCGAGAGGTAAAAGCCACGCTTGTGTCTGGACGGCTTGCGCTTCATCTGCCCGGCAAACAGGGCACGCGCGCGGGCAATGTTGTTGCCCCCGAAACGCTGTTCGCCGAAACCGTTGGGCGCGCCTTGATCACGCAGACAGACCAGGCGGTGGTCGAGTGCGTCGAAATCGGCCTGCAGTTCGCGCACCACCAGGGTAAAACGGTTGCCCCGGAGCCGGCCGCGCTGGATCTTGCGGCCCGAACGGCTTGCCCGGATGATCTTCATGCCCGGGCAGGACCATGCCGACCAGTCCGGATCCGACTTGCCGGGCAGATGAATCGAGAAATACTGTCGAGTGACCGCGTTACGGTCCTTCAGCCCGGCGAAACTGACCTGTCGCGGATGGACACCGGCGCGCTGCGCCAGCAGATTGGCCACATCAACCGTGTTGTGCTCGCACTTTTGGACCCACAGCCACAGATGCTCGCCGTCGCCGGTCGGTTCGTGTCCAAGAATCTCTTCGACCTCGAAATCATCCGGCTGGCTGCGGATCAATCCGCGGCCGGCGGGGCCACCCCAGGCATACAACGCGCGGGTATGCCGGTCGCCATCAGCCGCGCTCACTCGCCATCCCGCTCCTCGACCTTCCACAAAATCACCGACAGGGCGTTTTCGACCTCGGCGTCGCGATCGAGAAAACCGCGGATCTGGTAGGTCTTGCCGGCCTCGAGCTCGACTTCGATGGTATTGGCGCCGGACTGCTGCCGACTGCGCCGAATGCCGGCGACCGGTGGCTTGAAGTACGCGGCATCGATGGTCACGGTCAGCTCGTAGCGCCCCGGCTCCAGCCACATGACCTCGCGCGGGGAGATGTTCTGACCATCGATTCCGACGAAGCGCACCCCGAAGCGATCTTTAAGCACCTGGCCCTGGACGCCGCTGACCCTGGCTGCCTGCGGGCCAGGCGTGGTGGTCGGCAGGACTGCCGCGTTGACCGGCATGACCAGCAGCATGAATACGGCAATAACGAAAGTTCTGGGTATGTTCATGATCTCTCCTTGAGATGTCTCCGTCTGCGGTCGCCCGTCCGCAAGACGCCAGCGTTCAGCGATCCGGGTTCACCGGTGCCGGCGACTCGCGCGGCAGTTCCATTTTGTCCGGATCGACAACCAAAAAGAACTCTTCATCCGAGCGGATCAGGCCCAGCTCAGAGCGGGCCCGTTCCTCGATCGCGGCCTGGCCGCGACGCAGATCATCGACCTCGGCGGCCAGAGCGTCGTTGCGCGCCTGCAGCTCGGCGTTGGCTTCGAGCTGCTGTTCAAGCTGCATTCTGAGCTCCTGGACCTGGCTCAGTTCCTGCCAGAAGCGCAGCTGGGCTGCGACCAGCAAAACGATCAGGACCACGATCAGGAGGCGCATGAGATGTTCGATGGCTTGAGCATGCGGTGGATGACGGCCCGGTAGACGGCCGGCAACTGCTCAAGATCAGCGATAGAGAGGCATTCGTCGATCTGGTGAATGGTGCGGTTGACCGGACCCAGCTCGACCACGCTCACGCCCATGGGCCCGAGAAAGCGGCCGTCGGACGTGCCACCGCCGGTATCCGGCTCGGGCACCCGGCCCAGCACTTCGCGACAGGCGTCGGTGACGGCTTCGCGCAGCGGCCCTTCGGCCGGGCCGAACGGAACACCGGATACCCGCCAGTCCAGACACCAGGGCCCCGGATCATGGGCCTTGATGACGGCCTCGAGACGATCCTTCAGCAGCGCGGCCGGGCTGTGCGGATTGTTGCGGATATTGAAGCGAATTTCGAGCACTCCCGGGGTGACATTGTCAGCCCCGGTCCCGGCATTGACGTTGGAGATCTGCAGCCTGGTTGGCGGGAAGTCGTCGTCGCCATCTTCGTAGCTGAGCTGGCCGAGCTCGGCGAGCAGCGGACCGGCGCGATGGACCGGGTTCTCGGCGGGCTGGGCATAGGCGGTATGACCCTGCTTGCCGCGGATGGTCAGGCGGGCCTGGATGCTGCCGCGCCGGCCAATCCGCATCACATCGCCAAGATGTTTCCGGCTGGACGGTTCGGCCACCAGGCAGGCATCGGGCAGACCGTTGCGCCGGGCCAGTTCGGCAGCGACGGCCCGCACCCCATGTTCGGCCGGACCCTCCTCGTCGGAGGTCAACAGCAGCGACAGCGTCCCGGGATGATCCGGGCACGCGGCCAGGAACTGCTCGATCGCCACCACCAGGGCGGCCACCGATCCTTTCATGTCGGCCGCGCCACGCCCGTACAGCACGCCGTCGCGAACGCTGGGCGTGAACGGCGGGCTGGTCCAGTCATCCTGTGGGCCAGGCGGGACCACGTCGGTATGGCCGAGCAGCATCAGGTGCGGAGCACCACTGCCATGGGTTGCGAACAGGTTGCGCACATCAGCTGAGTCCAGGGCTTCCACCGCCATGCCAGCGGTGACCAGACGCGGCTCGATCAGGTTCATGCAACCGGCATCATCAGGGGTGACCGAGGGCCGGGCGATCAGGTCCATGGCCAGAGCCAGCACATCGGACCGTGCATCCACGTTGTAAGCTTTACCGCTCATGGTATGCAAGTGTACGCGCTGGGCCACGGATGCTGAATCGAGTGCTGGATTTTTTTCGCGGCCAAGGCTCGCAGCAGCCGATACCCTGGAGCGACCGCCGGGCGGCGGTCGTGCTGGCCCGCTTCCCGGTTCTTGTCGCCCTTGATCAGGGGCGCCGGAACCAGGTCCTCGGCCGCGCCCGCGAGATCCTGGCCAGCAAGACTTTTGTCGGCGGCAGCGGTTACCGACCGAGCGTCGATGATTGCCTGAGCGTCGCCCTGCTGGCTGCCCTGCCTGTCCTCCAGAGAGGCCTGGCATGGTATGGCGATTTTCACACCTTCGTGCTCTATCCCGAAGCCTTTCTCGCCGAGCTGGAGGAAGTCGATGACGATGGACTGATCCATCGCAGCCGTGACCTCCGCGCTGGCGAGGCCTGGAACCACGGCCCGGTCATTCTGGCGATGAGCGACGTGTGGGCTTCGGGCCAGGGCGAAGGCTTCAATGTCGTGGTCCACGAGCTCGCTCACCAGATCGACCACCGGAATGGCGAGGCCAACGGCTTCCCGCCGCTGCCGGCCGGCATGGCTTGGGAACGCTGGACCAAGACCTTCAGCGCCGCCTATGCCGATTTGCTCGACCAGATCGAACATGGCCGGGAACCGGGACTGGATCCGTATGCGGCCGAGTCGCCGGCCGAGTTCTTTGCCGTGGCCAGCGAGGTCTACTTCGACCTGCCCGAGTGGCTGCCCGTGGCCTACCCCGAGTTGCATGCCGAGCTGTCTGCTCTTTACGGCCCCTGGCCGTGACCGGGCCTCGTATACTGAGCATTTGAAGCGTGCATGAGGAGCCCCGCATGAGACCAGTTCAGAGCCTGTCGGCGGCCGCCCTGGCCCTGGTTTTTCTGGCCGGCTGCGCGGTCAATCCGGTCACCGGCGAGCGCGAACTCAGCCTGTACGACGAGCGCTGGGAGATCAGCACCGGCGAGCAGTACTATGCGCCGCTGCGCCAGCAGCAGGGCGGAGATTTCGTCCTCGATGACGAACTTGTCAGCTATGTCCAGGACGTCGGCCAGCGCGTGGCTGCCCACGCCCCGCGCTCACTGCCCTACGAATTCGCCGTGCTCAACAGTTCCGTACCCAACGCCTGGGCCCTGCCGGGCGGCAAGGTCTCGATCAACCGCGGCTTGCTGACCGAAATGCGCTCCGAAGCCGAACTGGCCGCCGTACTCGGCCATGAAGTGGCCCACGCTGCCGTCCGTCACAGCGCCCGGCAGCAGTCGCGCACCGCGCTGACCCAGGGTGCGGTGCTGCTCGGCGGCATCGCCGTGGGCGTGGCCACCGAGCGCGACGACTACGCCACTATCGCAGTCCTCGGCGGCATGCTCGGCGCGCAGCTGATCGGCCAGCGCTATTCGCGCGAGGCCGAACGCGAAGCCGATCTGTGGGGAACTCGATGGATGCATGCGGCCGGCTACAACCCGGACGGTGCCGTCCGCCTCCAACAATCTTTCGTGCGCCTGTCCGAGGGTCGCAATCCCGGTTTCATCCAGGGGCTGTTCGCCTCTCATCCGCCATCGCCCGAACGGGTGACCAACAACCTCCGGCTGGCCGAGGAACTGGGCCGGGAAGGCGAGATCGGCAGCGAACGCTACCAACAGAAGATCGCGCGTCTCAAGGCACTGGAACCGGCCTATGAGGCGCACGACGCCGGGCGCAAGGCCCTTGCTCAGGGCGACTTCCGGACCGCCCTGAGCGAGGCGGAAAAGGCCCTGGCCATGGAAGACGGCGAGGCCCTGTTTCATGCCCTCAAGGGCGATGCGCTGGCCTCAATGGACCGGCTGGACGAAGCCGAGCGCGCCTACAGCCGCGCCCTGGAACGTGACCAGGGCTGGTTCTACCATCACCTGAGGCGCGGCATGGTGCGGGAAAGGCTGGGTGATTTAAGCAATGCCCGACCGGATCTGCAGGCCAGCCTCCAGCGTCTGCCCACCGCCCAGGCGCATCTGTATCTGGGCGACATCGAGCGTCGGGCCGGTAACCGGCCGCAGGCGATCGAGCATTACCGCCAGGCCGCGCGCTCCGACGATGAAACAGGCCAGCGCGCGCGCAAAGCGTTGGTCGACATGGGCGTTGCCCCTTAGGCAGGCAGGCGACGGATGGCCGCACCGAGCTGGCCGAACTTTTCCTCGATGTTCTCGTAGCCGCGGTCAATGTGATAAACCCGGTCGATCAGGGTATCGCCCTGGGCCACCAGGCCCGCCAGGACCAGGGAGGCCGAAGCGCGCAGATCGGTGGCCATGACCGGCGCCCCGGTCAGCTGCGACACCCCGCGAATGACCACCATGTTGCCCTCGACCTGCATGTCCGCCCCCAGACGCTGGAGTTCCTGGACATGCATGAACCGGTTCTCGAAGACCGTCTCACGGACCAGACCAGTGCCCTCGGCAATCGAATTGAGCGCGGTGAACTGGGCCTGCATATCGGTCGGGAAACCGGGATAGGGGGCGGTGGTGATATTGACCGCACGCGGTCGCCGACCGCCCATGTCGAGGTCGATGCTGTCGTCGCTCACCACGATCTCGGCCCCGCACTCGATCAGTTTCTGGAGTACCGCGTCCATGATGTCGGGGCGGACCCGGGTGACCCGCACGCGCCCACCGGTCATGGCCGCGGCCACCAGGAATGTGCCGGCTTCGATCCGGTCAGGCAGCACCTCGTAATCGTAGCCGGCCAGCCGCGCGCGCCCTTCGACCACAATCTTGTTGCTGCCATGGCCGCAAATGTCGGCACCCATGCTGATCAGGCATTCGGCCAGGTCGACGACCTCGGGTTCCTGGGCGGCATTTTCGATGACCGTTGTCCCCTCGGCCAGGGTCGCGGCCATCAGCAGGTTCTCGGTGCCGGTCACCGTGACCGTATCAAGGACGATTCGCGCCCCGACCAGTCGGTCGGCCCGGGCCTTGATGTAACCGCCCTCAAGCCGGATATCCGCGCCCATTGCAGCCAGACCCTTGAGATGCAGGTCAACAGGCCGGGCGCCGATGGCACAACCGCCAGGCAGCGAGACCTGGGCCGATCCATTGCGGGCCAGCAGCGGGCCCAGCACCAGAATGGAAGCGCGCATGGTCCGCACCAGGTCGTACGGGGCCAAATCGGTCACCAGCTCGGCGGCATGCAACTCGACCGACGATTGCTCTCCCAGACCGATCTCCACCCCCATCTGACCCAGCAGCTCGATGGTGGTGGTGACGTCCTTCAGATAGGGCACACCACCCAGCCGGCAGGGTTCGGTGGTCAACAGCGAGGCCATCAGAATCGGCAGCGCCGCATTCTTGGCCCCGGAGATTTCGACCGAACCTTCAAGAGGACGGCCACCTGTGATCTGGATCCGCGCCAAGGTCCGGCCCGGCCTAGACTTCGTCGGGTGCCTTGAGCACCAGGGTCAGGGCATGAATCTCGCGCCCCAGTGCCGGGCCAAGGGCATCATGGATGGCCCGATGACGCTGCAGCCGGGACAGCCCGCGAAAGCCCTCGGACACCACGCGGGCGGTAAAGTGGACGTTGTCATCGGACTCGACGCTGACCCGGGCTTCGGGCATTGCCTGTAAGATAGTGGTCTTGATCTGTTCGGGGTCCATTTGCCGACATCGCTGGTAAAGACTTCGGGCCGGTAGTCTACCGCACACTTCCTGTCACCGGATCGAGCGCTGCACGTGTCATCCACTCTTCTCGTTGCCCTGATCCAGTTGGCCGCCGGGTTCATCCTCCTGATCTGGTCGGCTGACCGTCTGGTCACCGGCGCGTCGGCCCTGGCGCGCAACTTTGGAGTGTCGCCGCTGATCGTCGGGCTGACCATCGTCGGGTTCGGCACCTCGGCCCCTGAAATGCTGGTCTCGGCCATCGCTTCACTGGAAGGCCAGCCCTCGCTGGCGATCGGCAATGCGATCGGTTCGAACATCGCCAATGTTGGGCTGATTCTGGGCTTGACCGGCATGATCTATCCACTGACCGTGGAGCGAGTCACGCTCAAGCGTGAATTCCCGGTCCTGGCCGTAATCATGCTCCTGAGCCTGGGCGTCATGGGCAACCTCTATCTCAGTCGCCTGGATGGACTGGTCCTGGCCTGCGGCCTGCTGTTGCTGATCGGCGGCATGATCGCTCTGGGGCTGGCGCGTGGCGAAGACGATCCGCTGACCAGCGCACTGACCGAAAGCGTGCCCGACAGCATGTCGACCAGCAGGGCTGCGCTGTGGACGTTCATCGGCCTGATCGTTTTGCCGGTCAGTGCCCACATCCTGGTCGCCGGGGCGGTAACACTGGCCGTAATCGCCGGGGTCTCCGAAGCCGTTGTGGGCCTGACCGTGGTTGCCCTGGGCACCAGCCTGCCGGAACTGGCCGCCGCGGCCACCAGTGCCCTGAAGAAAGAAGACGACCTGGCCATCGGCAACATCCTCGGGTCAAACATGTTCAACCTGCTTGGTGTTTTGGGCATTGCCGCTCTGGTTCACCCGCTGGTCATCGAGCCGGTGCTGCTCTACCGCGACGTCAGCGTGATGTTCGCCATCACCCTGGGCCTGTTGCTGCTGATCTGGCGCCGGCACGGACCGGGCCGGATCACGCGCCCGGCTGCCGCTGTGCTGTTCATTGCCTTCCTCACCTACCAGGCCGTGGTGATCACCACGGCGGTCGCCGGCTAACAAGTCCCGAACACGCTAAACTGCCTGCCGATGACCACTTCTTCAGACAGCATTCTGACCAGCGCTGCGGCCGTACTGAACACCGAAGCCCGGGCGATTGATGCCCTGGCCGAGCGGCTCGACGACGAGTTCGTCACTGCCGTGCGCCGAATCCTCGACTGCAGTGGACATGTCATTGTCACCGGCATGGGCAAATCCGGGCACGTCGGCCACAAGATCGCCGCCACCCTGGCCTCGACCGGCACCCCGGCTTTTTTCGTCCACCCGGCCGAAGCCAGTCACGGTGATCTCGGCATGATCCGGTGCGACGATATCCTGCTGGCGCTGTCAAACTCCGGCGAAACCGAGGAAGTCCTGCGGCTGCTGCCGGTGATCAAACGGCTCGGCATCTGCCTGATCGGCATGACGGGCCGGCCCGGTTCCACCCTGGCCCGCCACGCCGACCACCATCTCGACACCAGTGTCGACCAGGAAGCCTGCCCGCTGGGACTGGCACCCACCGCATCGACCTCGGCCCAGCTCGCCCTGGGCGATGCCCTGGCGATCGCCCTGCTTGAAGCGCGCGGTTTTACCGCCGAAGATTTCGCCCGCTCGCATCCCGGTGGCAAGCTGGGTCGGCAGTTGCTGCTGAGCATCGGCGATGTCATGCACGGCGGCGACCAATTGCCCCGGGTCGCAGCTTCAGCCCCGGTGGCTGAGGCGATTTTCGAGATGACCCGCTCACGGCTGGGGATGTGCGCCGTGGTTTCGGCCGACCAGGCCCTGCTCGGTATCGTCACTGACGGCGACCTGCGCCGCAACGCCGAGAAACTGTCCGATATCCGCAACCATCGCGTTGCAAGCATCATGACCCCCAATCCGCGCACGGTAAGGGCCGACGAACTGGCCGCCGCCGCCGTGGAAGTCATGCAGAAACATCGCGTCCAGGGCCTGCTGGTCACCGATGGCGACGGCCGGCTGGTCGGTGCCTTGAACTTCCAGGACCTGCTCCAGGCCGGCGTGGTATGACCACGCCCGAGATTCGTGCGCGCGCCGCTGGTATCCGCCTGGCGGTATTCGATGTCGACGGCGTGTTGACCGACGGTCGTCTGATCCTGGATGACCACGGCGTTCAGACCAAGGCCTTCCATGTCCGCGACGGTTTGGGCCTGAAAGCCTTGATCAGGCACGGCATCGAAGTGGCCGTCATCACCGCCCGCCAATCCGGCGTGGTCGAGCGGCGCATGGCCGAGCTGGGCATCCGGCATCTGCGCCAGGGCCAGTCTGACAAGTGCCGCGCGATGCTCGAACTGCTCGATGCGCTCGACCTGCCGGGCAGCGCGGCCAGCTACATGGGCGATGACCTGATCGACTGGCCAGCCATGCGCCAGTGTGCGCTGAGCGCCGCGCCGGCCGACGCCGATGGCTGGATCCGGGCGCATGTCGATATCGTGACCGAGGCACCGGGCGGCTTTGGCGCCGTGCGCGAGTTCTGCGAACACCTGCTGGCCGCCCGCGGTGCACTGGAAGCCTGGCGGGCCGAATACCAGTGAAACGACCGGTCGTGCTGGCGGCCTGTCTTGCCCTGATCCTGGTGTTTATCGCACGCTGGCAGTTTCCCGATGACCGGAGCAGTCGAATCAGCGCAAACCTGCCCGATCCGCGCTTTGACTACGCCCTGACCGATTTCGAAGCGCGCTTTAGCGACCGCGACGGCGAAATTGAACTGTTGCTGTCCGGGCCCCGCCTGGAACACGATGCCGCCACTCGCACGGCCACCCTGCGCACCCCCGAATTCCACATCGAGCCGGGGGCGGCCAACTGGCTGGGCAGGGCCGAGCGCGGCCAGCTCCTGCGTGATGCCGATGAAATGGTGCTTGAAGGCAACGTGGTGCTCGAGCACCCGGCGGCCGATGGGATGGTCAGGATCACGACCGAGCGACTGCATCACCGTGTCGGCCAGCGTACAATCGAGGCTCCCGGACCGGTGGAAATGACGGGTCCGGGCACTTTTATCCGGGCCGGACGACTGCAGATCCGGCTCGATGACGACACCGTGGAGTTTTTCGACCATGTACAGGGCGAGTTGCTGCCTGGCCGGACTGATCCTGATCGCGGGCGCCTCCGCCCAGATTCCTGATCAGCGCCAGGAAAGCATCCAGATCAATGCCGACAGTGGCGGCTACGACATGCGCACCGGTATCCAGGAGTTGAGCGGCAACGTCCGCATCGCTCAGGGCGAGCTCGTCGTTGAGGCCGAGGAGGGTCGCGCCTACAACGTCGACGGCCAGTGGCAACGGGTCGAACTGTTCGGCGCACCCACGACCTGGCGCATGGTCATGGAAGACGGGACCGAAACCCGTGGCCGATCCGAGCAGATCGTCTACGACCTGACCAGCGACCAGATCACCATGATCGGCCAGGCCCACATCGAGGATGCCCAGGGCACGTTCGCCGGCGCCACCCTGACCTACAACCTGGTCAGCGAGCGGATCGAGGGTGCCGGCGGGGTCGAACTGGTGATCGAGCCGGGCGATCGCCGGGCGGAGCAGGAAACGACATCGCCACCCGACGGGCAAGGCGAGCAGGACGAACAACCGCAACCGCCGGAGCCGGAGCGCTGAACCGCTGATGCTGATCGCCGAGCAACTGGTCAAGCGTTACCGCGGACGGGCCGTGGTCCACGACGTCTCGCTCAAGGTCGCGCGCGGCGAGATCGTCGGCCTGCTCGGCCCCAATGGCGCCGGCAAGACCACCACCTTCTACATGGTCGTCGGCCTGGTCCCGGCCGACGGCGGGCGGATCCTGCTCGGGGATGCCGACCTGACCCGGGCCAACATGCACCAGCGCGCGCGCAAGGGCCTGGGCTACCTGCCGCAGGAGGCCTCGATCTTCCGCAAGCTCAGCGTGGCCGATAACATCATGGCCATTCTCGAGCTGCGCAAGGATCTTGACCGCCAGGGCCGGCGCGAAGAACTGGAGCGGCTGATGGACGAATTCCACGTCGCCCACCTGGCCGACCAGTCCGGGATCTCGCTGTCCGGTGGCGAACGGCGGCGGGTCGAGATTGCCCGCGCCCTGGCCGGCAACCCCAACTTCATCCTGCTCGACGAACCGTTTGCCGGGGTCGATCCGATTTCGGTCGGCGAGATCCAGCAGATCGTGCGCCAGCTGACCGAGCGCAACATCGGCATTCTGATCACCGACCACAACGTGCGCGAAACCCTGGGCATCTGCCAGCGCGCCTACATCATCTCCGAGGGCCGGGTCCTCACCCACGGTCAGCCCGAGGAGATTCTCGCCGACGACAACGTGCGCCGGGTCTATCTGGGCCAGGAATTCCGCTTGTAACAGCCCGCGCGCCGGCCATCTGGTCTGGAACTTGCTTGAAAGACTAGAATGGGGTCATGAAACCCGGCGCCCGCCTGCAGCTCAAGCTCGGCCAGAAACTCAAGCTGGCCCCGCAGTTGCGCCAGGCGATTGCGCTGCTGCAGCTCAACCGGCTTGAACTCAAAGACCATATCCAGAACGTCCTCGACGCCAACCCGCTGCTCGAGCGGCCCGAGGATCGCGAGTTTGACGGCCCGGACGACAGTGGCAACAACGAGCACCAAGACGAGGGCCAGGTCGAGATTGGCGAGGACTTTGGCTTCGATGACCTGCCCGATGGATTCTCGGTCGCCGGCGAGGCGCCGCGTTACGACGAATTCGTCAGCGACCGGGCCGAGGAATCGCTCCAGCACCACCTGCTCTGGCAGGTCAACCTGTCGGGTTTCTCGGCAACCGACGAGGCCATCGCGCGGGCCATCATCTACGCCCTTGATGAAGACGGCTACCTGCACGACGACCTGGAGACCCTGCGCGCGTCCCTGGCGCCGGAGCAACTGGTCTCGGTCGAGGAAGTGGCCGCGGTGCTTGAACGTATCCAGCACCTCGAACCGCTAGGCGTCGGCAGCCGCAACCTGCGCGAGTGCCTGCTGATCCAGCTCCATACCCAGCCCTCTGATCGGCCGGGCATCGGCCTGGCCACCCACCTGGTCGAATACCACCTCGAAGCCCTGGCCCGCCAGGATCCGGAGGCGCTGGCACGCTCGACCGGCTTTGCGGCGGTGGAGATCCAGCAGGCCCTGCAGTTGATCCGGTCGCTTAACCCGCATCCCGGCAGCCGCTTTGGCAACGAGCGCGAAAACTACGTCGTGCCGGACGTCTACGTGACCCGGACCGAGCGCGGCTGGCGGGTCAGCCTCAACCCCGACAGCGATCCCGGCCTGCGCCTGAACCGCAGCTACATGAACCTGTTGCGCCAAAGCCGTGGCGATGACAAGCAATATCTCAAGGATCGTCTGCAGGAAGCGCGCTGGCTGATCAGCGGGCTGGAAATGCGCAACCAGACCCTGCTGGCGGTCACCGAAGCCATCGTCCAGCGCCAGCAGGGCTTTCTGGAGCACGGCGAAATCGCCATGCAGCCGCTGCTGCAGCGCGAAATCGCTGAAGCCGTCGACGTCCATGAATCAACCGTCTCGCGGGCGACCACCCAGAAGTATGCCCATACCCCGCGCGGCACTTTCGAACTCAAGCATTTCTTCTCCGTCGGACTGTCCAACGGCCAGGGCGGCATGGTCAGCGCGACCGCAATCAAGGCGCGTTTGCGCCGGATGATCAGCGAGGAGCCGCCCGGCAAGCCGTGTTCCGACCAGTTCCTGACCGATCGACTGGCCGGGGAAGGCATCCATCTTGCCCGGCGGACCGTGGCAAAGTACCGCGAACAGCTTGGTATTCCCGGATCTGCCCAGCGCCGGCGGCGAGTCCGCATGAGATCATGACCGGGTATCGACAGAGCAAAATTGCCGCCGACTTCGGACCGGAGCGGGCAATCGGTTAAAATTCGCGGTCTTGTTCTGCATGACCGGTCGGGGAACCGACCCGACCGGGTTCAACCATCTTTAAGGAGCACCGAATGCAACTCGAAGTCACCGGCCAGAATATCGAAGTGACCCAGGCCCTGAGAGCCTATCTTCAGGAAAAGACCGAGCGTCTTGAACGCCATTACGACAACCTGATTTCGGGCCATTTCGTCCTGCGGCTGGAAAAGCTCGAGCACACCGTCGAAGGGACCGTCCATGTCGGCGGCAAGACCAACGCCCTGCACGCCGTGGCGGTATCCGACGATATGTATGCCGCGATCGATGGCCTGATCGACAAACTCGACCGCCAGGTCCGCCGGTACAAAAGCCGGGTCACCGATCACCGCAACTCGGCCTGACGCCCCGGCTCAACCGTCGCCCGGAAGGACTGGAGGTCATCCGTGGAACTCGCCGATATCCTTGCACCGGAACGGATCGCGCTGGACTTTGCGGCCTCGAGCAAGAAGACTCTGCTCGAGAAGGCCGCCGAACTGCTGGCAACCGGCACCGACTCGGCCCATGCCCGCGACATCTTCGACAGCCTGTGCCAGCGCGAGCGCCTGGGATCCACCGGGCTCGGCCACGGCGTCGCCATTCCGCACGGCCGGGTTGAGGGTCAGGACATGGTCTCAGGGGCGCTGATCCGGCTATCCAGCGGGATCTCTTTTGATGCCCCGGACGATGAGCCGGTCAACCTGTTCTTTGCCCTGGCGGTGCCGGCGCGCTGTACCGACGTTCATCTGCGCCTGCTGGCCGGGATCGCCGAGCGCTTTGGCGACGAGAACTGCCGCGCGCGTCTGCGCTCGGCCAGCAATGCCGATGCGATCATGAAAATCATCAGCGAACCACCTCCCGGCACCGAGCCGGACTGACCGGTCCGGACGCACCCATGCCGACGGTCCGCAGCCTTGCCGCTACCGAACTGCTGGAACGATTCGGAACCCGGCTGGATCTGACCCGGATCACCGGCCCCGAGCAGGAGCAGGAGCCGCGTATTTCCGCCCTGCGCCCCGGTTCGCGACCTTCGCTGGTCGGATTTCTCAACCTGATCCATCCCAACCGGATCCAGGTCATCGGCGAGGAAGAACTCGACTGGCTCGATGCGATGGATGCCAAAAGCCGCTGGGAGACGCTCGCCCGGATCATGGATGCCCGGCCGGCGGCGGTCATCGTGGCCGGTGGGCTTGAGGTTGCCCGCGATCTGGAACAGGCCGCGCGCGATACCGGCACGGTACTGCTCAAGGCCAGCCGGCCAGGCTGGGAACTGGTCAACTTCCTTGATTACCAGATCACCCGAGTGCTCGCGCCGACAGCGATCCTGCACGGGGTTTTCCTGGAAGTCTTCACCCTTGGTGTGCTGATTACCGGTCAGGCCGGCACCGGCAAGAGCGAACTGGCCCTGGAACTGGTCAGCCGCGGCCATCGCCTGATTGCCGACGACGCCCCGGAATTCACCCAGATCACGCCGGAGGTGATCGAGGGCAGTTGCCCACCGGTGTTATGCGATTATCTCGAGGTCCGCGGCCTGGGCCTGCTCAACATCCGCCGGATGTTCGGCGATACCGCCATCAAACCCAACAAGTACCTGCGCCTGATCATCCATCTGCACCATCCTGACGGTGAACCGCCACCGATCGACCGGCTGCGCGGCAATCTTGACCGACGCCGCGTCCTGGAACTGGACATTCCGCAGATCCGGCTGCCGGTGTTGCCCGGGCGCAACCTGGCGGTGATGGCCGAAGTGGCCGTACGCGACTTCATGCTGCGCCTGAAAGGCTTTGATGCCGCTCAGGAATTCATGCAACGTCATGGCGCGATGATGGATGAGCAGGCATGACTGACAGCCCTGCACCCATGGTCGTCATCAGCGGTTTGTCCGGCAGCGGCAAGAGCCTGGCACTCAACGCGCTGGAGGATCTGGGCTACTACTGCGTCGACAACCTGCCCGGCGGCCTGCTGGCCGGCCTGGTCAGCGAAATCCGCGACCGGCCGGCGCGCTATCCCAAAGTCGCGATCGGCATCGATGCGCGGACCGGGGCCGATGGCCTGGAACGGCTGATCGCCCTGCTTGACGAACTGCCCCATCCGGACGGCTTCCGGCTGCTGTTTCTGGAGGCGCAGCCAGCGGTCATCGCCCGGCGCTTCAGCGAAACCCGGCGTCGCCATCCGCTGGCCGATGCCGGTGGCCTGGAGGCCGCCATTGTCAACGAACGCCAGCTGATGGCACCGTTGCGCGAGCGTGCTGACTGGATCATCGACACCTCCGAAACCAACGTCCACCAGTTGCGTCGCCAGGTCCTGCGGCGCATTGGCCAGGGTGGCAGCGGTGGCATCCAGACCCTGGTTCTGGAGTCTTTCGGGTTCAAAAATGGCGTTCCGCCGGATGTGGATTTCGTCTTCGATGCCCGCTGTCTGCCCAACCCGCACTGGATTGCCGAACTGCGCCCGCGCACCGGCCTGGACGCCGAAGTCCGCGACTGGCTGGAAAGCCATGACCGTGTCAGGGCTTTCCATGATGACGTCCTGAGTTTCATCCGGCGCTGGCTGCCGGCCCTGGCCGAGGACCAGCGCAGCCTGCTGACCGTGGCCATCGGCTGTACCGGTGGACAGCACCGCTCGGTCTATCTGGTCGACCGGATGGCCGGAGAACTGGTCGATTGCGCCGGGCGGATCATCGTCAGCCATCGCGAGCTGGAACGATGACCGCCATCGTCCTGGTCACTCACTGCGGGCTGGGCGAATCCTTGCGCGACCAGGCCGAAATCATTCTTGGCCGCAGCCTCGACCTGACCCTGGTCTCGATTGCCGAGCAGGCCGACCCGGACCATGCGCTGGCCGAACTGATCGAAGCGCTGGGCCACCCGGCCGCGCCGGAAGGGGTATTGATCCTGACCGATCTGCCCGGTGCCACCCCGCACAACCTGGCCATCCAGGCCGCCGCCGGTTTGGGGGCACCGGTGGTCTCGGGCCTGAACCTGCCGATGCTGCTCAAGACCATCAGCCATGCCGACAAGCCAGCCGCCGAGTTGGCCAATCTGGCCGACCTGGGCGGTCACCAGGGCATTACCCAGCAATGATCCGCCGTGCCCTGACGCTGAGCAACCGCCTGGGGCTGCACGCCCGCGCAGCCAGCAAACTGGTCCAGACCACCGCGCGGTTTACCAGCGAGGCCTGGCTCAGCCATGGCGACAAGCGGGTCAACGCCAAATCGATCATGGGCGTCCTGTTACTGGGAGCGCCCTGCGGCAGCGAACTGGTCGCCGAATTCGACGGGCCGGATGAGGTCCAGGCGCTGGCGGCCCTGGAGGCACTGGTCAAAGACCGCTTTGGAGAAGACCAGTGAGCCTGGCCCTGACCGGACTGGGCGTGACCAGCGGGATTGCCATCGGCCAGGTTCACCGGCTCACTCCCGGAGAACTGTCGATCCCGGAATATCATCTTGATGAAGACGCCGTCAGTTCAGAGCTGGAACGGCTGCACAAGGCATTTGGGCGGGGCGAGAAGTTCCTGGCCGGCCTGTTGACCCGCATGAGTGACGAGATCACGGACACTGCGCGCGACCTGCTCGAGGCCCACCGGCTGATCCTGCGCGATCCGATGCTGATCGACGGTACCGCTGAACGCATTCGCAGCGAACGGATCAACGCCGAGTGGGCCCTGGTCCAGCAGGCCGACCAGCTGCAGGCCGAGTTTCGGCGCATGGGTGACGACTACCTGGCCCTTCGGCGCGAGGATCTCGAACAGGCCGTGGGCCTGGTCCGGCGTGAACTGGCCGATCAGCCTGCGCTGTTCGTCAGCACCCAGATACCGCACCGGCTTGACCACACCATCGTGGTCGCCTCCGAGCTGGGCCCGGCCGAACTGACGGTGCTGGCCCAGCGCAAGGTTGCCGGCCTGGTCACCGAGCATGGCGGGCCCTGGTCGCATGCCGCCATCCTGGCCCGCAGCCTGGAAATCCCGATGCTGGTCGGTGTCCCGCACGCGCTCGACCTGCTCGACGAAGACGAGGCCGTCATCCTCGACGGTCACTACGGCGCCGTCCTCGCCGGGGCCGATGACGCCCTGCTTGCCCACTACCGTGAAAAGCGCGAAGCCAGCCTGCGCCGCCGCCTGGACCTGCGCCGCTACCTCGGCCGCCCATCGCTGACCCGCGATGGTCAGGCCTTCACCCTGATCGGCAACGCCGACCTGCTGCCCGACTTCGAGCGCTGCCGCGAGGCCGGGGTCGAGGCCATCGGCCTGATGCGCACCGAGTACCTTTTCCTGGATGATGCACTGCCCGATGAGGACACCCAGTACCGGGCCTACCGGGCTGCGGTCGAGACCATGCAGGGCCGGCCGATCACCATTCGCACACTCGATGCCGGCGGCGACAAACTGCCCGATATGCTGGGCTTCACCAAGGGACCCAACCCGGCCCTGGGGCTGCGCGGCCTGCGCCTGTCGCTGTCGCTGAGCGAATTGTTCATCCAGCAGATCCGGGCCATCCTGCGCGCCTCGGTCCACGGTCCGGTGGAGATCCTTTTGCCCATGCTGTCCCGGCGCGAGGAAATCCATCAGGCGCGCCGGATCATCGACCAGTGCCGTCACGCACTGGCCGCTGAGGGGCTGACGATCGATCCCGGGGTGCCGATCGGCGGCATGATCGAAACCCCGGCCGCGGCCCTGGCAGTCGACAGCCTGGCTGCCGAGCTGGATTTCCTGTCGATCGGGACCAACGACCTGATCCAGTACGTGCTGGCCATCGACCGCTCCGATGAACTGGTCAACTACCTCTATGATCCCTCGCATCCGGCGGTGTTGTTCCTGCTCCGGCGCATCCGTCAGGCCGCGGCCCGTCGCCAGTGCCCGGTCACGGTATGCGGGGAACTGGCCGGCGATGAACGCAGCGCACGCCTGCTCCTGGGCCTTGGACTGAACCGTCTGAGCATGCCGCCGGCAGCCCTGCCAGCGATCAAGAAAAGCCTGCTTGATGCCTCGGCGGCCGATTGTCGGCGGATCGTCGAGGCCTGGCTGGACGGCGACGGACAGTCAGCGGATCAGGGCTTGCTCGAACAACTCAGCCCTGAGTGACCCGATCCCTGAGGTAGTTCGGCTCGACCCGCCAGGCTGGCACGGCCTCGACATCGGCAGCCAGCGCAAGCACGGATTCAGCCAGTGGCCAGGCATCCGGTTGCCAGGCGACCACGGCGTCTCCCAGCCGCCCGCGCAGGGCCTCGCCTGCCACGGCCAGCCCGGAGCCGGCCAGTCGCCAGCCGCCCCTTGCGCCTTTCAGACCGATGGCGCGCGGGTCCTGAACCAGTTCCGGGGCCAGTTCCCGCAAACCGGCGGAGTGCTTGTCAAACCAGCCGGCGTAGACCTCGCCCATGCGCGCATCGATCAGGGCGAGGATCGGCCCATCACCCGGTACGGCCGCGTGGGCCAGAGCAGCCAGGCTGGAGACCGGCGCGACCGGCAGGTCATGGGCCAGGGCAATACCCTGGATGATCCCCAGCCCGATGCGCAGGCTGGTAAAACCACCCGGGCCACGACCGACCGCCAGCCGATCCAGGTCGGCGTAACCCAGCCCGGCCTCGGCCAGCAGTTGCCCGATCCACGGCACAACCCGGCTGGCGTGGCCGCGCGGGGTCAATTCCCGGCGCGCCAGAACCGCACCGTCGACCCCCAGGGCCACCGAGCACATCGGGGTCGCGGTCTCTATCGCCAGAATATTCACAAGGCCAGCTGCTCGTGGAGGAACTCGACCACTTCGGGCAGGCTGTTGGCCCGGGTCATCGGCGGCAGGCTGGACAAAAACAGCCGACCATAGGATTTCGTGGTCAGACGGGGATCGCCGAGGATCAGTACTCCGCTGTCGTCGGCCTGGCGAATCAAGCGGCCAGCACCCTGCTTCAAGGCCAGCACCGCCTGCGGCAGCTGGACACGCACAAACGGGTTTTCGCCGCTCTCGCGGACTGCGCCCAGGATCGCCTCGAGGACCGGGTCGTCCGGGGCGGCAAAGGGCAGCTTGTCAATCACCACCACGCTGAGCGCCGAGCCGGGCACGTCAACCCCCTCCCAGAAACTGGCCGCACCCAGCAGCACGCTGTTGGGCTCGCTGCGGAACCGCTCCAGCAGGACGTGCCGCGGAGCCTGTTCCTGGACCAGCAGGTTGAAGTCGGTCTCGGCGGCCAGCCACTCGGCCGCCCGACGCAGCGTTCGATGGGCGGTAAACAACAGAAAAGCCCGACCGCGTGCTGCCCGCAGGACCGGCACCACGCTCGTCAGCAGGGCTTCTGTATGTCTCGGATCACGCGGCTCTGGCAGCTTCTCCGGCAGCCACAGCCGAGTCTGGGTGGGATAGTCGAACGGGCTATCGATGACCAGTTCACGCGCGCCCTCAAGACCCAGCCGGTCGGTGAAATGCCCAAACTGCCCGCCCACGGCGAGCGTGGCCGAGGTCATGATCCAGCATCCAGGCACCTGTTGGCGCAATTCGGTCAGCGGGGTGGCCACGTCCAGTGGAGTCAACTGCAACTGAAAGCGGCCCCGGCGCTGCTGGTACCAGCGCACATAGCCCGCCTCACCGGCCAGGAAAGCGCTCAGACCATCGGCCAGTTTTTCGGCCCGCTCGGAACAGCTGGCCAGATCACGCGTCTGGTCGGCCAGGGGCTCGAGTGCTTCGGCCAGTGCCTGCAGCCTGACCCGCAGCGTTTCAAGCGGACCCAGCAAACCCGCCAGCCGGTTGAACTCCCCGCGCGGAGGCAGCTCATGGAAGACGCTGACCAGCTGCTCCAACGCGCCCTTGACCTCGCCGATGGGGGTCTGCAACAGCGCCAGGCTGCCAGCGGCCCCGGCGCACGCAGCCAGGCTGTCGCGGGCCAGTTCACGGACCTGCCAGGCGCTGACCCCGCGCGAAAAGAAACGCATCGCCGTATCGGGCACCTGGTGGGCCTCGTCAATGACCACCGCCGAGGCACCCGGCAGAACCTCGCCGAAGCCGGTCTGCTTGAGCGCCAGGTCGGCAAACAGCAGGTGATGATTGACCACGACCACGTCGGCTTCCTGGGCCTGGCGGCGAGCCTGAACCAGGTGACACTGGTTGAGTTTCGGGCATTCCGAGCCCAGGCAGTTGTCCTGGGTCGAGGTGACCAGCGGCCAGACCGGAGAATCGGCAGCAATGCCGTCCATTTCGCTGATCTCGCCGGTTTCGGTCCGGGACGACCAGGCCCGGACCTGGCGCAACGCCTCGACCAGGGCCGGCCCGGTGACATCAGCAGCCAGGTGCTGCTCAAGGCGCTGCAGGCACAGGTAATTGGCCCGGCCCTTGAGCAGAGCGACCTTGCGCTCGAGGCCGAGGGCCGACAGGGCCAGCGGCAGGTCACGGCGAAACAGCTGGTCCTGCAGGTTCAAAGTGCCGGTCGACAGGATCACGCGGGCATCGCGCAGCAGCACCGGCACCAGGTAGGCCATGGTCTTGCCGGTGCCGGTGGCCGCCTCGGCCACCAGGTCGGTGCCGTTGGCCAGACATTCGGCGATGGCCATAGCCAGTCGCTGCTGACCAGGCCGGGGCCGAAACGCCGGCAGCGCGCGGGCCAGCGCGCCGCCGCTTTCGAAGACTGCGGCCAGTTCGGCAGCCGGGCCGGTCATGGCGCTGTCACAGGCGCGGCGGTGGCTCGACCTGGCAGGCCTGCAGCCGCTGCCGGGCCGCGCGCGCGGCCTCGATCTGCGCCTGGCGCTCGAGGGCAACGGCCACGGTGCGCCAGTTGCGCTGGCACAACTCACCGACCCGAGGACCAACGTCGAACGAGCGCCGGGCGTGGCTTTCGGCCTGTGCCCACTGACCCTGATCGAGCCGCAACTCGGCCATCTGCTGGAGCAGCTCAGGGTCACGCGGCTCAATCCTAAGCGCACGCTCAAGCAGCATCGCGGCCCGGCCCAGATCACCAGTATCTTCAGCCTGCATGGCGGCCTCGCTCAGATCGGTCACTGCGGGATTGCGCAAGGCAAAGACCTGCAGTCCGCGCGCCTCGGCCGCGGCCGGTGCCCGCACCTGCTCGGCGGCAATCCGTTCATCGACCGGGGCCGGGGCCTGGGTGGCACAGCCGGTCACGACCACAAGCAGCAGGATCAGCAGGGCGCGGGGTGCATTCATGGGCAAGACAGGTTCAGATGACTGGAGCGCCCATTCTAGCGCCGCCGGAACCAGCGTCCAGGCGCGTCGTCATCGGCTGTCATGCAGGCTGACAGCGCAGCCGGCTGGCTGCCAGCTGCAAACGGGACGGCGAGGGCATTCGGGCACTGCTCCGAGGCCAGCTGCGGCGACGGCCAGTCGATCCAGTACCACTCGATGGTCTCAGGCCAACTGCGCCGCACGGTCGCCAGTGGCAGCTGCCCAAACAGGTCCGCCCAAATCGGCAAGGCCGTCGTCGAACCGCTGATCCCGGCCGCTGCATTATCGTCGCGACCTGACCATACCACTCCCAACCACTGGTCGCTGTAACCGACGAACCAGGCATCGCGTCGGTCATTACTGGTGCCGGTCTTGCCGCGCACCCCCGGGTCATTCGGCAGCCGCCAGGACAGACTGCGCGCCGTTCCATCGGTTACTGCATGGCGCAGGGCGAAATCCAGCAGCGCCAGCGCCTCGCGTTCGCGCACTGGACGCAGGCGCCGGCTGTAGCGGCCGATTTCGCGGCCGTCGCGGTCGAGGACCTGGTTGATCGACCGCAGCGGTGTGGCGTAGCCCTCGGCGGCCAGCGGCTGGTAGAGCTGGGCGACCTGCAACGGGGTCAATTCGACCGCCCCGAGCAGGGCCGACGGATGCGCCTGCCTCGGGCCGGTCACGCCGAGCTGCTCGAGCAGGCCAAACAGGGCCGGCAGACCGACTTCCAGCCCCAGCGCGACGGTGGCCTGGTTGAATGAGCGGGCCAGCGCATCCATCAGGGCGACTTCGCCATGACTCTGCCCATCGATATTCTCGGGTCGCCACGGCGGCTGGCCGGCGACCGGCACCGACAGCGGCGCATCGACCAGGGTTGAGGCCAGGTGCCAGCGCTCAGGCTGGGCCAGGGCCAGCAGGTAGATGAACGGCTTGATCACCGATCCGATCGGGCGGCGGGCGTCCAGGGCCCGGTTGAAGCCAAACCGGCCCGGGTGGCGGTCCCCGACCAGGGCGCGAATCTCACCGGAGGCCGGCTCGACCAGAACGATCGCGCCCTGCAACTCATCCGGCGATCGCTCGACCGAGGCCAGACCCTCGGCCAGGGCGCGCTCGGCATCCTGCTGGGCGACCGGATCCAGGGTGGTGAAAATACGCAAGCCCGTGCCGCGCAGATCCCGGTCGCGGTAGTCGCGCCGCAGCTGGCGCGCGACCAGATCGAGAAAACCATCATGGCGGCGGCCTCCACCGCCACGCGCCGCCCCCAGCTCAAGCGCCGATGCTCGCGCCCGGCGCCACTCGCGCTCGTCGATCAGGCCGGTTTCATGGAACATGTCGATGACCCGGTCGCGCCGCGCCTTTGCCCTTTGGGGATTCCGCCGTGGGTGATACCACGACGCCCCGCGCACCATCCCGACCAGCAACGCGATCTGTTCGGTGGCCAGGGCCTGGACCGGCAGACCGAAGTAATGCTCTGCCGCCCGCCCGAAACCGTGAAGCGCGCGTCCACCGGCCTGGCCCAGGTAGACCTCGTTGAGATAGGCCTCGAGAATGGCCGCCTTGCCGAAGCGTCGCTCCAGCGAGATGGCCATGACCGCCTCGCTGAATTTGCGCAGCAGGCTGCGCTCTGGAGTCAGAAACAGATTCTTGACCAGCTGCTGGGTGATGGTCGACCCCCCCTGAACAACCTCGCCACGGCGCAGGTTGGTCCAGGCCGCGCGCAGCAGGCCGCGCGGATCGAGACCGACATGGTGGGCAAACTGCCGGTCTTCGACCGCCTGGATGCCGCTGATCAACAGCGGCGGGAACTCGGCCAGGGCCACCAGGGTGCGGTCGCGCTCGTCCAGCGGCAGCAGGCTGCCCAGCTCGGCCGGCGGCAGACGCACCAGCGCTGCGGCACCACGCCCGGCCTCTACCGCCTCGACTTGATCACCATCGAATCGCACACGGACGCGCTGGGCCTGCTGCCGATCATCGCCAAATACGAACCCCGGCACATGGGCCTCGACCTGATCGCCTTGCCGGTGGAACCGGCCGACCGCGACCGGATCACCCGCGCGCAGGCCGATCGCCTCGAGTTCCCGCACGAGGCGCTGTGCATCCAGTAACCGTCCGGGATAGAGCTCGAGCGGGCGGGCATAGACCCGGCTGGCCTGGGTCCACTGACGGTCGGCAAAGCGCTGACCGGCCTCCCGGTCCAGCCACCAGACCCAGGGCCCGACCAGACCCAGCACCAGACCGAGCGCAAACAGCGCCAGCAGGAACAAAAAGCGCCGGAACCGCCCTTGAGGCTTGCTGCTGGAAGAACGTGCACGCGGCATGGCTGGCGAGTAAAGGAACGGAATGAGAGATAATGGTGGTTTGGATTCTTGACGCAAACAGGCACGGCTTGCGGATCCGGCTCAGTATAAGGGCTGGGCGGTTCCGGCAAAGCGTGCCCCAACGGTTGTCATCAGGCGCCTTATGCACAGCACTCCGGCCGGCGAATCAAGCCCGATCCAGTTCATTGTCCTGCCCGACAGCGATGGTGGCATCGAGCCGTCGTGGATCGAAACCCTGCCATTGGGGCCGGATGATCCGGCGGTCTGCACGCGGACACTGCGGCCGGGCCGGATCGCGTTGGCCGACCTGCTCGATGTTGGCCGTGCGATCGACGCCGATGCCGCAATCCTGTTCCTGCGCCATGGGCTGCAACTGCCCAGCGGTTGGCGCCGACGCCTGACTGCGGTGATGGCCGAATCAACTCCCCTGCCGCGCCTGCCGGCCGGCAACTACGCCGGGACGATCAACCCGCTGGCCGGGCTCGAGGGCCTGGAAGAGATCGGCAACGCCGATGGCTGGGTCTGGCTGTGCGCCGACCACCGGGCCACACCGATCGACGATTATCCGCTCGACTGTCTGTACCTGCCGCCGGGCTCGGCTGCAATGCTGGACGCCGACAGCCCGGCACTGCTGATGGACAGCCTGTTCGTCACCGATCCCCGGTGCGCTCTGGGCGATGGCGAGCTTCGAAACCCGGCAGCAGCAGCAGCCCTGGGCGCCGTACGGCTTCGGTTGCAAACGCTGACCAGCAAACCATTGCCAGCTAAACCGCCGCCGATCGGTCTGGATGAACGCCCGGTCACGCTGCACATCAGCCATGCCTGGGGCGGTGGCGTGGCGCGCTGGATCCAGGATGTCGTCGAGCATGATCGAACCGGACACCACCTGGTGCTTTCAGCCCGCGGCGATCCAGCCGGCACGACCCATGGACAGTTCATTCGGCTCTACGCCACAGGCCCCGGCCAGGCCTGCATCCGCGAATTCCCGCTGGCTCCGGCGATCGCCGATACGGTGGTCGAAGATGCGCGGTACCGGCAGTTGCTGGACGATATCATCGGCCGCTTCGGTGTCGGCCGGGTGGTGGTGTCTTCGCTGATCGGGCACAGTCTGGACGCGCTGCGCACCGGCCTGCCGACCGGCCAGATCCTGCATGACTTCTATCCGGCCTGGCCGCTGCTCGACCGTGACCCACTGGACTGGACCGGACCCGCAGACGAAATCGACCTGGCCGGCGCGCTGCGCCTGCATGGCGACCAACTCCTGTTTGCCCATCCTGATCCCGGGCATTGGCAAGCCCTCAAATCAGCGTGGCTGAGCGCTGTTCGGGATGAGCGAATCACCCTGCTGGCGCCAACCAACGAGGTCGTCCGGCGCTGGAGGGCTCTGTGCGGCCCATCTCTGCCGAACGTGGAGGTCATCGGTCACGGCTTTGCCGACTGGCCGGAGGACCACCGCCGGATCAGCGCCAGAGCGCGCGCTGACGGCCGGCTCAATCTGGTCGTGGTCGGACGGCTTTCGGCCGGCAAGGGCTTGCGGCTGCTCGAGCAAAGCCTTGAACGACTGCGTCCCTATGCACACCTGACCCTGCTGGGCTGTGGCCTAGACGGAATGGCCCTGTTTGGTCGTCCCGGTGTCGATATCGTGCTCGATTACCGGCATGATCAACTGCCGGCCCTGCTTGAGCGCATCGCACCGCAGGCCGGGCTGTTTCTGTCGACGGTGCCGGAGACCTGGAACTACACTCTGTCAGAATTGCGTGCTCTGGGCATCCCGGCCCTGGCTACCCGCCTGGGCAGCTTCATCGAGCGAATTGCCGATGGCCAGGATGGCTGGTTGTACGACCCCGAGCCCGAGGCGCTGGTTGATCTGATCGCCAGATTGCAAAGCGCGCCTGACCAGCTGACAGCCGCTGCGGCCAGCCAGCCGCGCGAGCGCGCCATCCGGGACGTGCTGGACGATTACTGGCAGCAAGTTCCGGTTGCATCAGCCCCTTGGCCGAAAGCAGGCCTGTCGGATCCGCAGCAGACGATAGCCGGCCATCTCGGCCACCAGGTCGCCGCAGCCCGGCTAAAGCTGTTCCAACTGGAAGCTTCCCGGGAGCAGTTGCAGGCCGCACTCGAAGCGCGCACCGAATGGGCCCGGCGCTATGAGCGTCTGAGCGACCAGCGCACCCGCTGGGCAAAGGCCCTGGAGGAAGAAATCACCGCCGAGCGGGCCAGGGTTCAGGCCCGGCTGGATGCACTGGAAGACGAGCGGGCGCGGCTGGATCGCTCACTGGCAGATACTCGGGCAACGCTTGAAGTCAGCCAGGATCACCTGCGCCAGACCCGCGATCACCTGCAATCCGCCCAGCAGGAACTGCAAACAACTCAGCAGGCACTGCACCGCGTCAACCATGAACTGGACCGGGCCCAGGAAGAACTGCGCCTGATCTTTGCCAGCCGCTCATGGCGCTGGACCCGGCCACTGCGATTCTTCAACCGGGTGGTCGACCACGCTCGCCACCGCCAGGCCTTCAACCCCTTGCGCTGGCCCCGCCTGTCCCGCCGCTTGATCCATAGCCTGCGCTTTCACGGTCTGCGCGGAACACTGCATCTGGCCCAGGGCACGCCGCCACCGGCACCCGGGCAGGCCATGCTGCCGGTCGTCGCGACGCCCGCCGAAGATGCACCGGTCCAGCCGGTCAGCCTGCCGACTTCGTCATCGCCGCAGGCCAGCATCATTGTCCCGGTCTACAACAAGGTCGCCTACACGGCCGCCTGCCTGGAAAGCCTTTGTGCCGAGGCGGGTGATACCCCGTTTGAAGTGATCGTGGTCGATGACTGCTCCAGCGACCAAACCCCCGAGTTCCTGGATCGCTGCAGCGGGCTGGAAGTGGTACGCAATGTCGAAAACAGCGGCTTCATCGCCAGCTGCAACGCCGGCGCTCAGCGCGCCCGCGGCCAGTTTCTGATTTTTCTGAACAACGACACCACGGTCACCGCAGGCTGGCTGGAAGCTCTGCTGGCCACTTTCGAGGATTTCCCGGACGCTGGCATCGCCGGGGCCCGCCTGGCCTACCCCGACGGTCGCCTGCAGGAAGCCGGCGGCATCATCTTTGCCGATGCCAGCGGCTGGAATTACGGCCGCAACGAGGACCCGGCCCTGCCGCAGTACAACTTCACATCGGAAGCCGATTACGTCTCCGGGGCCTGCCTGGCGATCCCACGCGACCTGTTTGAAGACCTCGGCGGCTTCGATAGCCACTACGCGCCAGCCTATTACGAAGATACGGATCTGTGTTTCCGGGTCCGCCAGCACGGCCGCAAAGTCTACTGCCAGCCGGCCTGCACCATCATCCACCACGAGGGGGTCAGCTCGGGCACCGACGAGTCCAGTGGCACCAAGCGCTACCAGGCCGTCAACCGGGACAAGTTTCGCCAGCGCTGGGCCGATGAACTCAAGGGCCAGCCGCCGCACAAGATCGACAGCGATCGGCCCGATCCGGTCCGCCGGGCCAGGTTCCATCGCGCTGCCGGCCGGGCGCTGGTGATCGACGCCACCACCCCCATGCCCGATCACGACTCGGGCTCGGTGCGCATGACGGCCATGCTGGAATTGATGGTCGAACAGGATTGGCGGGTGACGTTCTGTCCACAGAACCTGAAATGGGAAGGTCGTTATTCAAGGGCCCTGCAGCACAAGGGTATCGAAGTGTTGACCGCGCCGGCGGTCACCTTGCTGGATGACTGGCTCAAGGCCTGCGGGGCAGATCTGGACCTGGTGCTGGTCAGCCGCCATTACGTCCTGGCGCCAATCCTCAAGCAGCTGCGACAGGCCTGCCCCAGGGCCAGGATCATCTTTGACACCGTCGACCTGCACTTCCTGCGCGAACAACGCCAGGCCCAGCTCGATGACAGTGCAAATATGC
Source organism: Wenzhouxiangella sp. (assembly GCA_046540955.1). GTDB lineage: Bacteria > Pseudomonadota > Gammaproteobacteria > Xanthomonadales > Wenzhouxiangellaceae > Wenzhouxiangella. Next base: position 12,589 of record JBKHEF010000010.1, on the reverse strand, counting down.
TGGCTGCGTCTGAGCGTACCCGCAAGGCCGAGCTGGGCTTGATGACAGACTGCGACATCACGCTGGTCGTCAGCCCGGTCGAGCAGAAACTGCTGGCTGAACTGCTGCCAAGGTCCGATATTCGCGTCCTGTCCAATATTCACACCGTGCACGGATGCCGGCAGCCCTGGTCGGCCCGGCGCGACCTGATGTTTGTCGGGGGCTTTCAGCATCCGCCCAATATCGATGCGGCTGAATGGCTGATCGACGACATCTTCCCCCTCATCCGGGCCGAACTCCCCGATGTGAAACTGCACCTGATCGGTAGCCGCATGCCCGATGCCCTGCGGGAACGTGCCAGCGCGGGGATCATCGTCCACGGTTTTGTCGAAGACCTGACGCCCTACCTCAACGGCTGCCGCTTGTCACTCGCGCCGCTGCGCTACGGGGCGGGTGTCAAGGGCAAGGTCAACCAGGCCATGGCCTGGGGACTGCCGGTGGTCGCGACCGCGTGCGCGGCCGAGGGCATGTTCCTGCGCAATGGCGAGGATGTGCTGCTGGCCGAAGACAGTGCCGGGTTTGCCACCCAGGTGATCAAGGCCTATCGCGACGAGGTCTTGTGGCAACGCCTGTCGGCCGGCGGTCTGGCCAATGTCGATCAGCATTTCTCGCGCGCCGCCGCCGCCCGGGTGGTTGAGAACCTGTTGAGCGAGATCACGGAAGCGGGCCGGCGCCAGCGAGCCTGAAGCTCAGGCATCGCGCACGCGACGTGCCGTGGTCACGCCGGGGATGGACTGCATGCGGTTGAGCAGGCTGGCCAGCTGGTCGAAATCTTCCACCTGGACGGTCAGGTCAATGCGCACCTGCTCGGTGTCCTCCTGGCGACTGGCGTTCATGGCCGTGACGTTGACGTTCTCACCGGCCAACAGGCCGCTGACATCGCGGATCAGTTCACGCCGGTCCCAGGCATCGATCAGAATCCGGGCCGGATAACGGCCGGTGGCCTGGTGGGCCCAGCGGACCTGGATCACTCTTTCGGGTGACTGACGCTGCAGGTTGATGAACTGGCGGCAGTCCTGGCGGTGGATGCTGACGCCGCGCGCGCGGGTGATGTAGCCGGCGATGTCGTCGCCCGGCACCGGCTGGCAACACTGGGCCAGGTTATGCATCAGGTTGCCCACCCCCTCGATCTGGACATCGCTGCCACGCCCGGGCCGGGGCGGTGCCGGCTTGCTGACCGGGATGATGGCAGCCTCCAGGCGACGCTCGGGATGCTTGCGCTCGACCGCGTGCGCGACCTGCGAGGCGCCCAGTTCGCCGCAACCGACGGCCACGCACAGGTCCTCGACGCGGCGGAAGTTGAAGTGCTCAAGCACCTCGGCGGCTTCCTCGAAATCCAGGTCCAGGCGCTTGAACTCGGCCTCCAGTGCCGCACGGCCGGCGCCCAGGTTTTCATCATAGTGGGCCATCTTGAACCAGTGGCGCACCTTGGAGCGCGCACGCGCGGTGCGGATGTAGCCCAGCCGGGGGCTGAGCCAGTCGCGCGACGGCCGCGGCTCCTTGCCGGTGAGTATTTCCACCCGGTCGCCATTTTTCAGCACGGTGGTCAGCGGCACGATGCGGCCGTTGACCCGCGCACCGCGACAGCGATGACCGACCTCGGTGTGGACCAGGTAGGCGAAATCCAGCGGTGTGGCACCGGCCGCCAGGTCCTTCACTTCCCCTCGGGGAGTGAGCACGTAAACGCGGTCTTCGGTGGTCAGGTTCTGAAAGTCTTCCAGCAGGCTTTGATCATCGCCTTCTTCGGAACCTTCCAGAAGCTGGCGCATGACGCCGATGCGTTTCTCCAGCCCCGCATCGCGCGGGCCGCCCTCCTTGTAGCGCCAGTGCGCGGCAACCCCCAGTTCGGCGTGGCGATGCATGTCATGGGTGCGGATCTGGACCTCGACCGCGCGTCCCTTCGTGCCGGTGACCGCGGTGTGCAGCGACTGGTACAGATTGGCCTTGGGGTTGGTGATGTAGTCGTCGAACTCGCCCGGCACCGGCTGCCAGTGGGTATGGACCAGGCCCAGCACCGAATAGCACTCGGCCACCGTGTCGACCATCACGCGCACCGCGCGCACGTCGAACAGTTCGTGGAAATCCAGCCCCTTGCGCTGCATCTTGCGCCAGATCGAGTAGACGTGCTTGGCCCGGCCGCTGATTTCAGCCTGGATCCCGGCCTCGCTGACCACATGGCGCAGCTGGGCCATGAACGAGCTGATATAGGCCTCGCGATCGGACTGGCGCTCGGCCAGCATCAGCCGGATCTGGCGATAGGCCTGGGGCTCGAGGTACTGGAAGGCAAGATCTTCCAACTGCCACTTGAGCTGACCGATACCCAGCCGGTTGGCCAGCGGCGCATGGATCAGCTGGGTCTCGCGAGCAATATGGCGACGGGTGTCCTCGTCCAGATCGGCCGCCTGCTTGAGTCTGGCCAGCTGCCAGGCCAGGGCGATCAGAACGACGCGGACGTCGGCGACGAGGGCTAGAAGGAGACGGCGCAGGCCCTCGGCGCGGGCGCTGTCGTCGGGCAGATAGGTCTGGCCGAAGTGGTTCAGTTGTTCGAGCTGGCGGAGCAAATCGGGTAGCTGCGGCCATGTTTCCGCACTCGGAATGGCTTTCTCTGGGAGAGACTTTCGCTGCAGGACAAGCGGCAGCAGGATCATCGCCAGAACCGTTTCCGGATCAGGCGATAAGGGTGCAATGGCTTCCAGTGCGACTAACGCGCGCCTCAGGTCTGTGTCCGACAAGCCCCCGAGACAAGTGTCAAGTTCTGCGACTATGTCCGGGGAAAGTTGCCGATGCTCAATGTATTCGACAAGCCACTTCTCGACTCCCTCGATGGATTTTTCCCTCTCCTGAGTCATCAGGAACTCGGCTGAACATACCTCACCTTTCAGGGCCCGGCCGAGGCTTGAACATCAAAGGGTTCGCTATCGCCAAAATCCAGGTCGGTAACATCGGCTCGGAGGAATCGATCAGGACCAGCTGAACCGTTCGGAACCACAATGCCGGTCGCCAATCCCACACCGCCGGAGATTGACAGCGCGGATGGATCAAGAAATTCGATCGGTCCGTCCGGACCTCGAAGACTCAACTCAGCCGTCCCGGTGAAATTCGAAACCAACAGACCCGAAACGTCGAGGACCCGGACTTCGAAATCGGGAAACGGTTCACCCTCGACAACAGAGAGCGGAGCTTCATCAACGAATACCACTTGCACGGTTTCGGGAGCACCAACGACCGGGATATCGACGCGATCAACATCGAAAGTGGCATCCTGACCCGGGCCATCAACGGCGCCGGCATACATTACGATCGTTGAACCGCCGGTAGACCCGGCATCTACCGTCCTGGAAACTGTATATCGAATTGATTCACCGGCAGGAAGCGCCACGCTATCCAGCCGAATCGGCCCTGTGCCGGTCGTCGCCGGGCATGAGGTGCCTGCACAATCCCAGGTTCCCGCATCAAGCGCTGCCGGAAAGTAAGTCGCATTGCCGGGGAAGACTTCCTGAAACGCAAGCTGGTCAAGCGCCACATCACCCGTGTTCTGAATCAAAACGTCGTAGGAAAACGAGTCGCTGGCAGCAACTGAATCCGGAACCCCCTCAAAAGAGACCGATACACTTGAATTCTCGATCACTTCGAATCGGTCCGAAAACACGAGATCGTCGGGGTCGGCACCAGTATCCGTCGAGCTCGGCGCTACGCCGAACAGGCCAAAACTCGCCTCTTCAGACGGGTCATTGGTACCGACATAAAAACACTGGGTCGAGTCCGACGGGGTCAAGAGGATTTCTCCCCCGCTGACCTGGTAGTCCAGATCGGACACCAGCCCGATCCCCCCCAGAATCACTTGGCCGCTGGAATTTTCCGCCTCCAGAGTCACCGCAGCATCTCCGGAGTTATCGAAATCGAAACAAAAAAGCGGATTGTCAAACATGCCTTGGTCTTGGTCGGCAAGACGAAAAACCACCTGGCTTTCCGCACCCAACTGGTAACGAACCACATCCGTGCCCGAATCGACGCTGGCCACGCTGAACAGACCATTGTCCGGACCCAGCACGGAAAAGAACAGCCCGCTATCGGCAATGCTGGCATTACTTTGAGCCGATGCATTGCCGACCGCGACAATCAGCAGACATATTGCGGAAACCAGAATTGTCAAAAACGAGGGAGCACGCATGTTGAGGTCTTGATGAAGGCTGGTAGCGTTATTGTAGCGTCTGACCTGCATCCGGCAATTAAATTCAGGTAAACGTGAGATTTGATTGCACACCTGTGATGTAACCGGGGATGTCGCCCAGATAACACCTATGCCAGCACAATACCGGCCAGTTTTGCCGCCTCCCGCAAGCGCTGCGCCGACACTTTCTCCGCCGTCCCCAGCTGCTGGGCGAAGATCTGGACACGGTATTCCTCGATCAGCCACCGAAATCGGTCCACTTCGGGCGTGTACCAGCCGCCGCCGGCCAGGTGATCCAGGTAGGCCTGCCACCAGGGGCGGACTTCGGCCATGCGCTGGTCATCGCGGACCGGATCATGCTCCAGAGCCTCCAGCCGCAGGCGCATGGCCTTGAGATAGCGCGGGTAATGGGCCAGGCGGTCGGCCTCCAGGTCGCCCAGGAAGCCCGCATACAGCAGATCCTCTAGCTGGCTTTGCAGATCGGCGACGTTGTTGGGCACGGCCCGCTCCAGCGAGACCAGCCCCAGGGTCAGCTGGTGCCAGGCCAGAATCACCGCATCGAGCACGGCCGCATCGCGCTGGCAGGCGCCGATAAAGTCCTGCCGGACCCGGGTCAGCAGGGCATCGAATTTCGCACGATCACGCACCGGCCAGACCTCACCGGGCCGGGTGAAGCGCCGTAGCGACAGCTCGCGCAGGGCTTCGGTCAGTTCGGAAATGTCTTCAACCCGCGTCCAGGCGATCTGCGCCGGGCGCGACAGCCCGTGGTTTTTCGCCAGGTACTTCCACTGGTCTTTGAGCGCGCTTTTGAGCAGGGCCGCAATGCCGCTCGTATGGGCCAGACGGGCATCGGCCTCGGTATCGAACAGCCGCACACCGGCAGCGTCGCCCTGCCCGACCAGCGCCGGCCAGGCCTGGTGGCCGCCCCGGGTGGTTACGACCTCGGGCAGCGGTTCGAGATCACTGGGTTTAAGGCCATCGCGCTGCCAGCGGTCGGCCTGGCGGGCCATGAACTCGGCCCGGGCGCGCTCGGCAAAGCGGTCGATCAACTCATCCAGCGCTCGACTCTGGCCCAGGATGGCGCCGTTCTCGTCGCGCACCCGGATCAGGAAATCCAGGTGGCGCGGCATCTTTTCGGACTGGAAATCGGCGCGGTTCAGCTTGATCCCGCTGATCCGGCCCAGTTCCACGCACAGTCGATCCAGCAGCGAACCGGTCGGCTCAGGCCCCAGCCGCTCGATCGCCGCGCGCGCGTATTCAGCCGCCGGCACCAGCGCGCGGCGCCTTGACTTCGGCAGGCTGGCGATCAGCGCGGTGACTTTTTCTTCCAGCAGGCCCGGCACCAGCCATTCCAGCCGGTCGGCTTCGAGCCGGTTGAGCAGGTGCAGCGGGCACTCCAGCATCACCCCGTCGATCTCGCTGGCCGGGTCGAAGTGATAGTGCAGGGCAAAGCGCTCCGGGCCGATCTGCAGCTGCTCAGGGAAAGCATCTCGCTCGGCCAGAGGCGCCTGATCGCGCAACAGCGTGGCCTGGTCGTAGAGCAGCCGATCCTGCGCCTCGGACGACAAGGCCTTGTACCAGCGCAAAAACGCCTGGGTGGTGAACACATCCTGCGGCAACCGGGCATCGAAAAATGCCTCCAGCTCGGCGTCCGAGGCGAGCACGTCGCGACGCCTTCGCTTGTGCTCGTGCAGGGCCAGCTCTTCGCGCAGGGCGCGGTTTTTCTGCAAAAAAGTCGCTCTGGCGTTGATCTCGCCGCGTACCAGGGCGTGGCGGATGAACAGCGCGCGCGCGGTTTTCGGATCGTGCGGACCGTAGTGGCAGCGCCGCTTCTCGACCACGACCAGGCCGTGCAGGCTCAGCTGCTCGTAGCCCATCACCCGGCCCGAGCGCCGGTCCCAGTGCGGATCGAACACCCGCCGCTTGAGCAGATGGGCCGCCTGCTGCTCCAGCCACTCAGGCTTGATCGGCGCGACCATGCGGGCGTAGGTACGACCGGTCTCGACCAGCTCGGCGGCCATGATCCAGCCGGGCGTGCGCTGGCTCAAGCCCGAGCCGGGAAAGATCCGGAACTTGTGGCCGCGCGCGCCCTCGTACTCGCCTTTTTCGGTGTGCTGGCCGATCATCCCTAAAAGGCCGGACAGCAGGCTGCGGTGGATGGCCTCGTCTTCGGCCTGAGTCCCCTTGCCGACCGTCCAGCCCTCCTCGCGCGCCAGCCCCAGCAGTTGCCCGTGCAGCTGGCCCCACTCGTGCAGGCGCTGGGCGTTGAGAAAGCGCTTGCGGGCCTGCTTGTCGGCCTGGCTGCGCGAGTACTCGGCGCGCGTAGCCTGCCACCAGCGCCACAGCTTGAGCAGGGTCAGGAAATCCGACCCCGGCACCGCGAACTCAGCGTGGGCTGAGTCCGCGGCCTGCTGCTGGTCCAGCGGCCGCTCGCGCACATCGGCGATGCTCAGGCCCGCCACCAGGATCAGCAGCTCATTCAACGCGCCGCGCCGCTCGGCCTCGATCAGCATCCGGCCCTGGCGGGCATCGACCGGCAGCCGGGCCAGGCGCCGCCCGATGGCGGTCAGCCGGCGCTGCGCATCGACCGCGCCCAGCTCGACCAGGCTCATCCAGGCCTCGGCGATCAGGCGCCTGGGTGGCGCATCGACAAACGGGAAATCCTCCGGCTCACCCAGGCCCAGCGCCAGCATTTCCAGCACCACGCCGACCAGGCCGGCGCGCTGGATTTCCGGCTCGGTGAATTCGGGCCGGGCGTGAAAATCGGCCTCATCGAACAGCCGGATGCACACCCCGGGTCCGATCCGGCCACAGCGCCCGGCGCGCTGGTTGGACGAGGCCTGCGAGACCGGCTCGACCGGCAGCCGGAGCACGCGCGAGTGGGCCGCGTAGCGCGAGATCCGGGCCAGGCCTGAGTCAATCACGATGCGGATGCCGGGCACGGTCAGCGAGGTCTCGGCAACGTTGGTGGCCAGCACGATGCGCCGGCCGGTGTGCGACTGGAAGATGCGGTCCTGGGCCTCGGCCGGCAGGCGGGCGTAGAGCGGCAGCACCTCTGTATGGGCCAGGCTGGCGCGCTTGAGCTCGCGCGAAACCTGGAAGATCTCGCGCTCGCCGGGCAGGAACACCAGGATATCGCCGCGATGATCGATTCGACCGGCGGCCTCAACCGCGCGCCGGACCTGTCGACCCAGATCCTCACTTTCCTCCGGTGGCTGGTAACGCACCTCCACCGGATAGCCGCGGCCCTCGACGGTAATGACCGGTGCCCCGTCAAAGTGCTCCGAGAATCGCTCGGTATCAATCGTCGCCGAGGTGATGATGACCTTCAGGTCCGGCCGTTTCCGGCGCAGCTGTTTCAGGTAGCCGAGCAGGAAGTCGATGTTGAGGCTGCGCTCGTGGGCCTCGTCAATGATCAGGGTGTCGTAGGCATCCAGGCGCCGATCGCCGTGGATTTCGGCCAGCAGGATGCCGTCGGTCATGAACTTGATATAGGAGTCGGCCGAGACCCGGTCGTTGAAGCGCACCTGGAAGCCGACCGCCTGGCCCAGCTCGGTGTTCAGTTCCTCGGCCACCCGGCGCGCGACCGAGCGCGCCGCGATCCGGCGCGGCTGGGTGCAGCCGATCAGCCCGCGCAGGCCTCTCCCGGCCTCCAGGCACAGCCTGGGCAGCTGGGTGGACTTGCCCGACCCGGTCTCGCCGGCCACGATCACCACCGGATGGGCCCGAATCGCCTCGACGATGGCATCGGCATGGGCGCTGATCGGCAGATCGGGCGGGCGCTCGAAATCCGGCAGACCGGCCTTGCGCTGGGCCACGCGCGCCTGCGAGCTTGCCAGGCGCTGCCGATAGGCCGATTCCAGCGCTGCGCGTTTGTCGGCCGGCCCGCGAAAGCGGCTCAGCTGTTGGTGCCGGCGCTTGAGCCAGGCGATGTCGCGCTGGAGGACCTGGTCGGGATCAAAGGGAGTGGGCATTTTCGTATTGTCGCAAATGCCCGGTCGGTTTCAGGTGCCTGATCCCCTGTTCCAGCCGACATCAAGCCGAAGCGGCTCCGGTCAGTGATCATGCACTGCCCAGTCCGCATCGTCGATCGGATTGATCAGTCGTGCAAAGTCAAACGCTTCAAAATCGTCTTGGTATCGATGGACAGCACGTCAACGATTGGCCAGTTCGCGCCAGTCGGCTTCCGCGGCCTTGCAGTCGCCAAGCGCTGCCGGTTCGGGGGGAGCCAGGGGCGATCTGCCCGTCTGGGCGGGTAGATTCGCTGCATGTGCTCGAGCCCGCGGCGTAGTACCTCGGCCGCCATGTCCTGCCTGATCGGCCATCCCGGTCCGCCCGGCGGTCGCGGCTATCCGTGTGATTCGCCGACAGCGGCCCAGACCGTGCCGGGATTTGTTGTCACCACGTCGGCGGCATGCACCGTCGCGCCGGAAGATTGGCGACGGCCGAAGAGATGCTGCGCGAGGCGCTGGAGATCGAAATCGTTGGTTCTGCTAAGCCTGGAGAGGTCCAACCGGCACTGGAAACCCTTCTTGCGGTCGAAGCCAGGTATGCGCAGGCCTACGAGCCCGACAGCGTCACGCTCATGAACATGCGCAACGACCTGGCCTGGGGGCTGCTCGAAGCAGGACGCCTGGATGAACCGCAGCAGATACTGAATGAGGTAACCAGCCGCATCGAGCCCGATCCGGAAAACGCCGGGCAAGCCTGGCGTCGAGCGCATCTTTTTTCCGCCCAGCGCGCATTAAAAGCCGCGGATCCGACTGGGGCCGCGCATCATCTCGCGATCGCCCGACGAGAGCTTGGCCCCTACGATATGGAGTTTGATGACCGGATTCGGCTGGAACTGCTGGCCAGGGACACCGAGCTCGCCTTGGGGGCGCCGGTTCGCGCTCAACAGCGCTGGCGCAGCGCCGAGGCGATGGCCGTCGAGCATCTCGGTCGGGATCACCCGCTGATGGCCCAGGTGGAAAGCCGCCTGCAGGAGCCGGTACTCGACCTGGTGCTCGATGACTGATCCATCACCCGGCACGCTTACGCCGTCGATGAATTCGACCGCCGGTATCGCAACGCGGTCTTCCGCTAACCGGTCGCGATAGAGCCTTGAGCTGGCGTGCTTCGTGCCACGCCGTGATCTGTATGGCGTTTGCGCTGAAAAGACTCAGGAAACGCCCATCGTCGCGCATCGCTACCTATCGCGACGACGAGCAGCTCGACCAGCACCGTGAACCAGCCCTGTCGTTTCAAGGCGGTGTTAATGCGGCTAAAGATCATGTGAGCGTTAATTGCATTCGAAGCCGTCCGAAGCGCTAAAAAATGTTGACGCCGCGCCCGCGTTCGCTTAAGGATATTGAAATGCCTGGCCATCAGTTTAAGGGGGTCGCGCGTCAATGCTCGAACCCGCCTGAACCGCCACGACAACGATTCGATGGACTGAACTGCAGCAATGATCATGACAACTCGCCGGTCACTGGCCCCTGGCCTGCTCGCTGTCTTGCTTCTCGTTTCCACCGGATCGGCCCAGCAAGCGCCTCTGTTCGCCGATAGGTTCGAGGCCCGTACCGGCCTACCCGAGCCGGTGTCCGACGCCCGGGTATTCTTCTGGGGCAATTCGGCCGTGCATCACGACCCCGGCGGACCGGAGGACGCCGATGTTGGCGAGCCAATGCGCGCGATGGCTGACTTCGCCGGCCTCACCGGTTGCGCCGACGGCGACTACACCCCGACCCTGACGCCGTCCATGCTGGCCGATAGAGCCTACCCGGCGCCGTCGGAACTGATTCCGTCGATGACGCTGGGCCCGTCGTGCTGGCAGAGCGATTTCGCATCGTCCGAATTCAGCGTCGGCGTGCTCCAGGACAACAACTTCAGCTGGGGCAACGGCACCGCATGGGGCGACGTTGCCGGGGCGGTCGCGCGCGTCGCCGAGGCCAGGACGGTCGAACCGAACCTGCAGCGCTGGTTCCTGTATTCCTACCAGCCCGATGCCGATGACGGGTCGGGTTCTTTCATGACGCGCTCGGCCTTCCTGGCCGACCAGCAGGCCTTCAACGCCGCCAACCAGGCGCTGCAGGACGCGATCGACGCGGCCGATCCCTCGATCGAATTGCGCTACATCCCGATCGGCGAGATCTGGCATGACCTGCTCCGGACGGGCGGCTTGCTCGACGATCTCGCGCTTGCGGAGCTGTTCGTCGACACCGCCCCGCACCAGAGCCCGACGGCTGCTCAGATTATGGGCGCGACCGTCTTCGCCGCCCTGTATCGCCAGCCGATCCCGCCGGGCTACGCGCCCGCCGCGCCGGTGGATCCGCGCATCGTCGCGCGCTGGGACGCGATCGCCGAGCGCATCTGGACCGTCATGACCACCGAACCGCTGGCTACGCGCGTGTTCGGAGCCGGATGGGACGCCCGCCGGTCCGACACCTTCTGGGTGGCGCCGGGCGGCGACGACGCCAATGCCGGGACCCGGAGCGCGCCCTGGGGCACGCTGGCGTTCGCCGTCGACCAGCTCGGTCCCGGGAACACCCTGATCATCGACGGCGGCACCTGGAACACGTCGATCGCGCTGGAGACCTCCGGCGAGCCGGGCCGGCCGATTCGCGTGATCGGCCGCAACGGCGCGACGCTGGCCGACGACGGCAGCGACCACGCGGTGCGTATTTCGGCCAGCCACATCGAGGTGCTCGGACTCAACATCACGGGTTCGCGCGGTGCGTTCTTAGTCGGTGACGGCCTCTACCCGATGAACGACGTCTGCGCCGACATCGAGGGCTTCAACTTCGGCCTGCCGCCGGACGAGCAGGAAGACTTCGCGGCCGGCTGCGACGGCCGGGTCGAGACCGTCAACCCGGTCTACAGCGACATCGTCATCGATGGCGCCACAGAGACCGGCGGGCGTGCGCGGATCGAGATTACCGGCGCGCTCGATTCGGTCAGCGGTTCCGTCGAGTACTTCCACGGCGTCGACATCACCGACGAGGCCGAGCGGGTCGCGATCCGCAACTACGAGATCACCGGCGGGCGCCACGGCGTGTTCGCCGACGGCATCGAGCAGGTCCGGCGGCTTGACTCGATCACGCTGGAGAATCTCTACATCCACGGCACGCTGAACTACGGCATCCGCATGCCGGCCCGACGCGGCTACGTGGCGACGCCGAATCCGGACGGTGCATTCGCCAACCCGACCGACGGCCGCATCGACGCCACCCCGGTGCCGCTGCGCACGCAGAGCTTCACCAACCTGCTGATGCGCAACGTCATCATGGACGAGAACGGCTACACCGCCGACCCGGCCACCTGCAACGACCCGGAACCGGACGGCGAGGCCTACGGCAACGCGCTGCTGCAGGGCTGGGTCGACGGCGTCGTCGAGCAATCGGTCTTCCGCAACGGCCCCTACTGGGGCATCGACTGCCTGATCTGCGACAACATCACGTACCGCAACAACGTGTTCTCAATGTCGCAGGCGGTCCGCGACCTGCCGCGCTGCTACCCCGACCCCAACGATCCGTGGCCGGTGGTCGGCCTCGAGGTCAACGGCGGCACCGGTAACCGGGTGCTCAACAACACCTTCTACGGCTTCGAGGGGGGACTCTTCCTATCGATGTTCCCGGAAAACTTCGCCGAGACCGAGATCTCGGTCGCGGTGCGCAACAACGTGTTCTGGGGGAATACCGATGCGGTCGAAGTGTTTCCGCCCAACGACATCCTGGCCTCCAGCGCGGTCGAGACCTTCGGCAACCCGTTCAACCCGGTCGGCGGCTACAGCGTGAGCCGGGTGGAGGACTGGAACCTGGCCGACGTCGACGTGCCCATGCCCGGCTACCCGATTGATCTCGACGAGCCAAACAACATCATCGACCCGAACGCCGACATCGTCTTCGTTGACGCCGAAGGCGGCGACCTGCGCATCGTTTCGCCGTCGACGGCGGCGATCGATGGGGGCCAGCCGCTGAGCGACGTAACCGACGATTTCCGCCGCCAGCCACGTCCGGACGGCACCGGCCACGACCTCGGCGCGCACGAAACGCCCGGGCCGCAGCCCTGACCCTCGCGCTCAGTGGTTCGAGCCCGGATCCAGGGTCCGGGCGAAGAGCGCTTCCAGCGCCGTCCATCCGGTAGACCGGGCCGGGATCGAGTTCGACCGCGTCAGGGTCGGCGGCTGACCACTGATGCGGTGCCGGCCACGATCACCACCGGATGGATACGAATCGCCTCGACCATGGCATCGGCGCGGCAGGCTGGCCCGGCGCCCGGCCACGCGCGCCTGCGAGCTTTGCAGGCACTGCCGGTAGGCCGATTCCAGCGCTTCGCGTTTGTCGGCCGGCCCGCGAAAGCGGCTCAGCTGTTGGTGCCGGCGCTTGAGCCAGGCGATGT
>JBKHEF010000009.1:0-86178 GCA_046540955.1 Wenzhouxiangella sp. | reverse complement strand
GCTCACAGCGCAGCAACCCAGCGATCGATCTGATGCCAGGGCAGTATTCGGGCAGTCTGACGTCGCTGTTCCTGATCGCCGCCGTAGAACAGGGTCGTTGAGCAATCGACTTCTTCGGGCCACAGCAGGCCGCTGTCCAGAAAAATGAGCTTGGTGTAGCCATAAGCCTGACAAATTCAAGATCACATTTTGAATTTGTCCGAAACCTCCCTCATCCCAGGCTCGTTGCGTTTCGGCGCTGCCAAACTCGGGGCTGCCCGCTTTGCGGCCACCATCGAAGCCTGGCTGGCTGGTTTCGATGTTCGGCCATGGCCCGTGGAAGCGGGCAGGCGGTATGCCGAGGTGCGGGTGGCTCTGGAGCGGCAAGGTCAACCGATCGGCAATATGGACCTGATGATTGCCGCTCACGCGTTGGCTGAAGACAGCGTGTTGATCACCAATAACGCGAAGGAATTTCGACGCGTGCCGCGGCTCGCGGTGGAAGAATGGCACATGCGTCTGGCTTCCGGATTTCCGCGGCCGTGATCAAGGCGGTGTTGCGCCGGGTGGGTGAAGACCCCGCAGGCTAGCCCCGGTCAGGTGTTTTGTCCGCGCCTTCCTCAACGCTTTCTTCGCCCTCCTGCTCCGGGTACATCTCGATGGCCACCGGGCTGGTGGCAAACTGCGGGATGTAGTCGCCCTGCTCTTCGGCGGCCACCGGGGCGCTGACGCCCATCCGGTAACGGGTGAAGATGGCCGGGATCAGCGCGGCGACGGCCAGGAACGGCAGGAACGCGGTCGGCCCGGTCCACTGCATGAACAGCCCGGCCAGGATCGGGCCGGCGATCGCCCCGCTGCCCCACAGCAACTGCAGGCTGGCGGTGGTCTCGAGCATCTGCGAGTAGTCGACGTGGTCGTTGGTGTGGGCCACCGACAGGGAATAAACGCTGAAGGTAAAGGCGCCGTACAGGAAGCCGCCGAGCAGCGCCCAGTCGGCATTGATGCGGGTCATCCAGAGTGCCGCCAGCGCGGCCAGGGTGGTGGCCAGGCATACCCACATCAGCACAACGCGGCGATCATAGCGGTCGGAGAGTTTTCCGATCGGCCACATCAACAGCATGCCGCCCAGGATGGTCAGCCCCATGAAGCCGGAGATGCCGACCGTGGTCAGGCCGATGCCGGCCGCGAATACCGGCCCGAGGCCCCACAACGCGCCGGTACCCAGTCCACCGAAGATGCTGCCGATCACGCCCGAGGGCGAGGCTTCGTAGAGTCTGCGCATGCCCAGGCGCTCGACATCCTGCAGTTCGGGTTCATGGACGCGGGTCAGGGCGACCGGCACCAGGCCCAGTGACAGCAATACCGAAGCCAGGGCAAACAGGAACAAGGTGTCGACGTCGCCGGCCAGCAGCAGAAGCTGGCCGACCCCCAGCCCCAGCAGCGTGGTCGTCATGTAGGCCGAAAACACGTGCCCGCGGCTTTCATTGTCGGTCTGACTGTTCAGCCAGCTCTCGATCACGATGTAGATGCCGACGATGCAAAAGCCCGAAATGGCCCGCCCCAGCATCCAGACCACCGGGTTGACCATCAGGCCATGGCTCAGCGTGGCCACCGATGCGACCGAAGCCAGCGCGGCAAACATGCGGATGTGCCCAACCCGTCGGATCACGCGCGGGATGATCAGGGTACCGGCGACAAAGCCGGCAAAGTAGGCGCCCATGATCAGGCCGAGCATGGCGCTGGAAAATCCTTCCAGCTCGCCGCGCACACCCAGCAGGGTACCCAGCAGGCCGTTACCGGCCAGGATGATGGCCACACCGATCAGCAGGGTGGCAATGGCGATGATGGCTTGCATGGCGGGTCAGTTGTGCTCGAAACGGTCTTGGAAAATACGGCTTCCCCGCACTGGAATAGTTCCGCTGACGGTTTCGAGGGCTGGCTTGAGCAGGCGGATTTCGACATCGCTCCATTGCATCAGCTGCCCGCCGGAGAAATCATTGCGGAACTCGAACTGCCAGAAGCCCTCGTCGACCACCGCTGATCCCTGGTCACTGAACACGACGGGATGTTCGCTCTGGTAGCTGCCGTCCCCGGCGGAGGTCTCGCCGTCGAAATCCCAGGGTTCATCAGACGCCGTCTCGAACCCGCCGAGGCTGGCGCTGGCACCCTCCGGCGAGGTGGTCACCAGGCGCAGGTCGGAGGCAAAGCTGGCGCTGCCGGAAATCCCGCTGACGGTGCCGGAAAAGGCCAGCCCGGTGACCGGAGAGGCACTGGTCAGGCCGGCCGGGCGTTGCTGGACGGCAGCATCGCGGGTGTTGAGCTCGAAGTCATCGAGTGCCAGCATTTCATCGGCGATCAGGCGGGCACGCAGGCGGAATTCGTCATCGGATTCGGCGCTGATGCCAAGGTCGTCGAAGCTGGCGACCCCGCCAACCACCTGGCGGCTCAGGGTGCCGGTCAGGGTGGTCCCGTCCGCTGCCGCCGCCAGGCTCAACTCGATCACGCTGCGGTCATCGCCGCTTATGCGCTGGCCGTTGGCGTTGCGGATCTCGACCTGGACCGGCGCCACGAAACCACCCTCGCCGTCCGGCTCGGGCGGGTTGAGGAAAGCAAGTGCGGCCGCCGGGCCGGCATCGGTCTGCAGGCTGAAGGTCTCGGAAATAACCCCCTCGCCGCACGCATTCAGGCCGCGCACGCGCCAGTAGTAAGTGGTCTCGGGATCCAGCCACTGGCGCGGCTGCCAGGCCGGATCCTCAACCAGCCGCGATTCGACCAGCTGGCTGAAGTCGGCATCGGTGGCCAGTTCGAAGCGGTATTGTTCGGCGCCATCAAGCGCGGTCCAGGCAAACCCCGAGGCGATCGGCACTGGCTCCATTGCCGACGGGGCCAGCGCATCGGGTCCGGTGGTCAGTGGTGCGTCCACCCCCAGGGCCAGTGTGCTGGCGATGCTGCCGGCCGTGGCGGATTCAGCCTCGACCCGCACCCGGTATGCACCGGCACTGGCGCCAGTCGGATCAATCTCCAGGGTCTGGGTGAATACCGGGGTCTGGGCGGTCCCGGGCAGGTCGATACTGCCGCCGAAATCGTCCAGCGCCTGTGCCGACAGGCCGACCGGTTCGTCAAAGCCCAGCACCGAGCGGACGGTGGCCTCGGCCAGCAGCGGGCCATCGTCCACGCAGGCCCGGAATGACTGCGGCACCAGGTCGAGGGTAAAGTCCGGGGCCTGCTGGCAGTTGACGCAGACCAGGGCAAAGTCCTGGGCCGGCTCGCCGGGCGTCCAGGGATCTATCGCATCGGCGGCCAGGTTGGCGGCCAGGACTTCGATGCGAACCGGCTCGCCCTGGTGCTGATCGGCGGCCAGCACCACGCCCTCCAGGTTGTTGGCCGGGTCCGGCACGGTGCCGGTGGTTGAAAACCCATCGCTGCCAAAGCCGTTGCCGTAGTAGGCATCGTCGGCGTGGTGGACGATCAGGTCCAGGTCGTTGACCCAGGCGGGCAGCGCGCCGCCCAGGCCATGACCGGGCGCGTCGGTCCAGGCCAGCATGATCTGCATCGGTGCGCTGGCATCGACCGGCTCGAAGCGCCCGGTCCAGGCCTGGCCGGTGGCGCTGAAGATGCGGGTCTGGTCGAGCAGGTAGACCGGATGAGCGGGGTCGAGGGCTGCCGCGGCATCCAGCCGGCCCCAGCCCTGCTTGCGGTCGGGCCGGTGGCCGAGCAGGTCGCCATCGGCATCGCGGAAGCCCTCCAGGTTGCGCGCGCTGGCCGTCAGCCATGCCTTGATGAGGGCCGGGCTGGGGGTGCGGTCGTCGTGGTCGCGACGGTACTGCTCGACGAACAGCGCAGCCGCCCCGGTGACGATGGGCGAGGCCATGGAGGTGCCGCAACTGAGTGAATGACTGTTGTCGCTGTCGGCAGTCGTGCTGTCAGTAGAGCATCCCGGTGCAACGATTTGCGGTACCAAACGGTCGTCACAGGCCGGGCCATGAGCGCTGTTTGCGGAAAGATCCTGCAGGTTGCGGGGACTGCCCTGCAGCGCCGTCGATCCCACCGCGAGCAGGTTCTTGGCTTCGTCGGGCGCGCCCAGCGAAGACGGTCCGCAGACGCTGTCAGGATTGTCCCCGGACCCATTCATGATCGACCACACAGGCAGGATCGGTGCCGCTGCGTCGGCCCCGGGCAGGGCGTTGCGGGTGATCAGGTCGACCTCGCGGCTGGGGATGTCGTAACCCTGCGGGGTGCTGCTGGGACCCCAGGAGTTGTTGGCAAGCACCGCGCCACTGAGCGCGGATTCGGCAAAGATGGTCAGCATGCCGCCGGGCAGCATGCCGCCGGGACCTGACCCGAGCAGCGGCGGATAGCGCTGCTGAACGACCCGGGCACCAGGCGCCATGCCCAGACCGCGCAGGAAGCCGGCAGCATCCGCGGACTCGCTGGCCCCATTGCCGACAATCGCGCCGGCCACATGGGTGCCATGGTCATCGTTGGCCTGGCTGCAGGAACTGGGCAGGTCCAAGCCTGGAATGCAGTCGGCAAACTGGCCGGCCAGGTCCTGGTGGGTCTGGCGAATGCCGGCATCAACGACAGCCACGGTCACGCCATTGCCGTCCAGCCCGATGAAGTCCAGCCAGTTGCGGTAGCCGG
Source organism: Wenzhouxiangella sp. (assembly GCA_046540955.1). Lineage (GTDB taxonomy): Bacteria > Pseudomonadota > Gammaproteobacteria > Xanthomonadales > Wenzhouxiangellaceae > Wenzhouxiangella. The sequence goes on along the minus strand of JBKHEF010000009.1, from coordinate 81,558 downwards.
GGACCAGCGTCTCGTTGGGGTCGGCGAGCCCGACCACGGACTGGTTGGCCAGCTCGCCACGCGGGCCGGCGTCCTGGGTCACCTGCTGCACGCTCAGCACGCCGGCAATGGCCAGCAGGTCCGGGTAGCGTTCCGGCGCGATCTTCAGGTCCACCACCAGGAACTCGCCGCCGACCGGGCGCCAGTCGCGGATGATGGCGCCACTCTCGCGCAGTGCGGCCAGTACCTCAGCGGCAGCCGGGCGGTAGATCATCGCGCGGGCATGCTCGTGCGCTGCGATGCCCGGCATCCGGCGCGCGCGGTCGGGCAGGCGGCCGGCGAAACGCACCGGTGTGCTCGCAGGATGGGTCGCCGGCGGCAGCTGGTTTGCGCGCCCCCACACCAGGTAGGCATGCGGTGCGATGAACTGAACCGGTTCAAGCCCGCGGGCCCTCAGCTGGGCCAGCCAGGCGTTCTTGACCGGGCCGCGGAACTGGACCAGGTGAAAGCCAGGCTCGCCGGAACCGGCCAGGCCGCGGCCGGACGGCGCCAGGCTGGCCAGGTCGGTCGGCCGACCGTCGATCGGCAGGTCAAAGGGCTGTTCGATCCGGTGTGCCCGCCGGCTGCCGCGTGCGGCGGCTGGCAGGGCTTGCTCGGGCATCCAGATAAAGCTGCCGTAGTCGATGGCCTCGGCCGGCAATCGGGCGCGCAGGGCCTGGTCGGGGTCGTCGATGCGCAGCCAGGTCTCCGCGGCCTGGGCTGTCCCGATCAGCCCGGCAAGCAGGGCCAGGGCCAGGGCGATGATGTCATGCTGCAGCCTCATGGGCGGATTCTACCCTTCAGGGCAGAAACAGGGCCTGGAGGTCGTTCAGGCAGCGCCGGCCCTGGATGCTGACCCGGTAGCCATTGCCATCGGGCTCGATCAGGCCCAGATCCATGGCCTGCCCCAGCGGCGCTTCGGTCACCTGGGCGTCCAGCCCGGTCAGGCCTTCGAAATCGGTGAGGCCAAAGGGTTCGTCAAGCCGCAGGCGGTTGAGGAAATACTCGAACATCCGATCGCGCTCAGCGACCGTGTGTTCTTCGGCCACGAAGCTGCCATCGTCCAGCGCCTTCAGATACGGCCGGGGGTGGGACTTGCGCCGGGTGCGCACGATCCGGCCCTCGGCCGGCAGGGTGATCTTGCCGTGGGCACCGGCGCCGATGCCGAGGTAGTCACCGAAGCGCCAGTAATTGAGGTTGTGGCGGCTCATCCGCCCGGGCCGAGACCAGGCCGAGACCTCGTACTGCCTGAAGCCTGCTGCGTCGAGCCTGCGACCACAGGCTTCCTGCATGTCCCAGGCCGCATCTTCGTCGGGCAGCCGCGGCGGGTGGGCGGCAAACACCGTGTTGGGCTCGATGGTGAGGTGGTAGTGCGAGATGTGGCTGGGGCCGAACCCCAGCGCCTGATCGACATCGGCGACGGCCTCGTCCAGCGTCTGGCCCGGCAGCGCCCACATCAGGTCCAGGTTGAAGTTGTCGAAGCCGGCCTCGCGCACCGCCGCGATCGCTCGCCGCGCCTCGTCACCGCCATGGATGCGCCCCAGGGTTTTGAGATGGCGGTCGTTGAAGGTCTGGATGCCAAGGCTGATCCGGTTGATGCCGGTTGCACGGTAGTCCTCGAAGCGGTCATGCTCGATCGTGCCGGGGTTGGCTTCCATCGTGATTTCGGCCCCGGGTGCCAGGCTCAGGCGCGCGCGTACCCCCGACAGCAGCCGGTCCATGGCGGCGGCCGAAAACAGGCTCGGCGTCCCGCCGCCCATAAAGATGCTGTGCACCGCCCGCCCCCACACCCGCGGCAACTCCAGCTCCAGGTCGGCCAGCAGCGCGTCGATGTAGCGATCTTGCGGCAGTTCGCCGTTCAGCGCATGCGAGTTGAAATCGCAGTACGGACACTTGGCCACGCACCAGGGGAAGTGGATGTACAAAGATAGCGGGGGAAGCTGGAGCATTGGGGGTTCGGGGTTCGCCTGAACCCTTTAACCTTTCAGTTTTTCAATCAAGCTTTTAAGCGCCTTGCCGCGGTGGCTGACCTGGCCCTTTTCGGCCATCGACAGCTCGGCGGCGCTGGCGCCGAGCCGGGGGTCGAAGAACAGCGGGTCGTAGCCGAACCCGCTCTTGCCGCGCGGGGCTTCCAGGATGGTGCCGTGCCAGCTGCCGCTGACGATGATCGGGGCCGGGTCGCGGTGGTGGCGCAGCAGGACCAGGCAGCAGTAGAAGGTCGCTGCCCGGCGCTCAGGCGTGACCCCGGTCAGTTTTTCCAGCAGCAGATCGTTATTGTCGCGGTCGCTGGCATCGGCCCCGGCAAAACGCGCCGAGTAGATGCCGGGCTGCCCTTTGAGCGCCTCGACGACCAGCCCGGAATCATCCCCCAGCGCCGGCAGCTTGGCGGCTTGAGCCGCCGAGCGCGCCTTGAGCAGGGCGTTTTCGACGAAGGTCAGCCCGGTTTCTGCCACCGGCGGGACGTTGAACTCGGACTGGGCATGGACCTGGATATGCAGCGGCTCGAACAGGTGGCGAAACTCCTTGAGCTTGCCCTTGTTGCCGCTGGCCAGGACCAGCTGTTCAGGCGCCACGGAGCGCGGCCTCCTGGGCCTTGACCAGCTCGCCGATGCCTTTGTCGGCAAGGCCCAGCATGGCGTCGAGCTCATGGCGATGGAAGGCATGCCCCTCGGCGGTGCCCTGGATTTCGATCAGGCCGCCGCCGTCGTTCATGACCACGTTTAAGTCGGTGTCGGCAATGGAATCCTCGGCGTAGTCCAGATCCAGCACCGCGTCGCTGCCCAGCATGCCGACCGACACCGCGGCGACCTGGCCGTGGATCGGGTTGCGCTTGAGCTTGCCGGCATCGAACAGCCGGTCGACGGCATCGACCAGGGCCACGTAGGCGCCGGTGATCGAGGCGGTCCGGGTGCCGCCATCGGCCTGCAGGACATCGCAGTCCAGGGTGATCGAGCGCTCGCCAACGGCTTCCAGGTCGATCACGGCGCGCAGACTGCGTCCGATCAGGCGCTGGATTTCCAGCGTCCGGCCGCCCTGCCGGCCGCGGCTGGCTTCGCGCTGGTTGCGGGTCCCGGTGGCGCGCGGCAGCATGCCGTACTCGGCCGTCACCCAGCCCTGACCCTTGCCCCGCAGCCAGGGCGGGACGCGTTCTTCCACGCTGGCGGTGCACAGCACGCGGGTATCACCGCAGCTGATCAGCACCGAGCCTTCGGCGTGCTTGGTGAAATGGCGCTCGATGACGACCGGGCGCAGCTGATCGGCGGCGCGGCCTGAGGGTCTGGTCACGATGCATTCCTTTCCAGTTTCGGGGGCGGCAAGGTTACCATGGCAGACTGGCCGTATTGCCCCGCCCTCCGAACCCGTGGATATCCATCGCCCATGATCCGAAGCATGACCGCCTACGCCCAGCGTTCGCGCCGAACGCCCCGCGGCCAGCTGACCTGGGAGCTGCGCTCGGTCAACCAGCGCTATCTCGATGTGCACCTGCGCCTGCCCGAAGAGTTCCGCAGCCTGGAACCACAGGTGCGCGAGGCCTTCAAGCACGCGCTCAATCGCGGCAAGATCGAGGCCGGTCTGCGCTTCCAGCCCGAGCCGGGGGCCGAATCAGCCCATCTCAAGCTCGACGAGCAGATGGCCCAGCGTCTGGGTCAGCTGGTCCGCGAACTGGCGGCCCATACCGGCAGCCATGCCGCCGAGCCGGACCTGGTCCGGCTGCTGGCCTGGCCGGGGCTGGTCGTGTCCGAGTCGCCCGATCTGGCTGATGAGCGCTCAGCGGCGCTGGACCTGCTCGGCGAGACCCTGGCCGCGCTGGTCGCCGCGCGCGAGCAGGAAGGTGCGGCAATCGCGGCGATGATCGAGCAGCGCCTGGCGGGTATCGATGCCCAGGTCACCGAGGTGCGCGCTCATCTTCCCGGAATCCGCGTGGCCCTGGATCAGCGCCTGCGCGATCGGCTGGCGGCGCTCGAGCAGCCGGTCGAGCCGGGGCGGATCGAGCAGGAAGTGGTCCTGGCCCTGCAAAAGCTTGACGTTGACGAAGAGCTGGATCGACTCGGCGTGCACAGCGCCGAAATCCGCCGCGTGCTGGGGCTGGACGAACCGGTCGGCCGGCGGCTGGATTTCCTGATGCAGGAGCTCAACCGCGAGGCCAACACGCTTGGTTCCAAGGCCGCCGTGGTCGAGACCGGGCAGGCTGCGGTCGAGCTGAAGGTCCTGATCGAACAGATGCGCGAGCAGATCCAGAATGTCGAGTAAGGGCACGGCCACCGGCGGCGAGCTGTACGTGATCGCCGCACCCAGCGGCACCGGCAAGACCAGCCTGCTGCGCGCCCTGCTGGCTAGGCTCGATCACCTGGCGCTGTCGGTCTCGGATACCACCCGGCCGCCCCGGGTCGGTGAAATCGACGGCGAGCAGTACCACTTCATCGATGTCGAGGCCTTTCGTGCCGGGATTGCCCAGGGCCGCTACCTGGAACACGCCGAAGTGTTCGGCAACTACTATGGCACCGACCGGGCCCGGGTCGAGGCCCTGTGGGCGGCCGGGCGCAGCGTGCTGCTGGAAATCGATGTTCAGGGGGCAGCCCAGATCGCCCGCCACTATCCGCAGGCCTGCTCGATTTTCATCCTGCCGCCCTCCATGGCCGTGCTCGCCGAGCGGTTGCGCAACCGCCGTTCGGATACCGAGGCGGTGATCCGCCGCCGCCTGGGTGAGGCCCGGCGCGAAATCGAAGCCTGCCGCGATTTCTCCTGGATGGTGGTCAATGACGATTTCGAGACCGCCCTGGAAGAGCTGGTGGCCGTTGTGCTGGCCTGGCCGCAGCGCCGCTCGCGTCAAAATGTCCACGTGCAATGCCTATTGGATGAAGCGGCCGGCGGCATTACAATAGCCGACTACCCTTGAAAAAGAGCCTCTCATGGCACGAGTCACCGTAGAAGACTGCATCGACGCAGTACCCAACCGTTTCGAGCTGGTGGTCACCGCCGCCCAGCGCGCCCGGATGATCGCCAATGGTGCTGATCCGCTGGTCGAGGAAGCCTCCGACAAGCCGACCGTTATCGCCCTGCGCGAGATTGCCGATGGCGCGGTCAACGACGACAACATCGGTGAACTGCAGGCCGACCTGGACGCCCGCCTGGCCGCCATGCAGGCCGAAGTGCCGCCGCCGCCGGAAGACGACGACGACTGATTCCCGGTTGCCTGACTGATGCTGCCGGGGCCGGTCCGCGAACTCAGGGACCTGCTCAACACCTATCTTGAGCCGGAGCAGGTGGCGCTGGTTCTGCGCGCCTACGACATCGGCGCCAACGCCCACCAGGGCCAGACCCGCCGCTCGGGCGAACCCTACATCCTGCATCCGGTGGCGGTGGCGCGCATTCTGGCCGGGATGCGCATGGATCACCAGACCATCGCCGCGGCCATCCTGCACGACACCATCGAGGACACGCCGGTCGAGCGCGACGACCTGGTCCGCGAGTTCGGCGCCGATGTGGCCAAGCTGGTCGACGGGGTCACCAAGCTTGACAAGATGAAGTTCCGCACCCGGCTCGAGGCCGACGCGGAAAGCTTCCGCAAGCTGCTTTTGGCGATGAGCCGTGACCTGCGGGTGATCTTCATCAAGCTGGCCGACCGCACCCACAACATGCGCACCATTGGCGCCATGTCGGCCGACTCACGGCGCCGGATCTCGCGCGAGACCCTGCAGATCTATGCCCCGATTGCCGATCGGCTGGGCATGAACGTGCTCAAAGAAGAGCTCGAGGAGCTCGGCTTTGCCAACCTCTATCCCAATCGCCACCGGGTCATCGAGCGGCGCGTGGCCCAGCTGGCCGGCAATCGGCAGGAAGTCATCGAGTCGATTACCGCGGCGCTGAAAAAGCGTCTTGGCGAGGCCGGCATCCCGTGTCGCATCGAGGGCCGGACCAAGACGCCGTACAGCATCTACTGCAAGATGCGCGACAAGAACGTGCCCTACGAGCGGGTGATGGATGTGTACGCTTTCCGCATCATTACCCATTCCGAGCCGCACTGTTACCAGGCCCTGGGCGTGGCCCACGCCCTGTACAAGCCCAAGCCGGGCAGCTTCAAGGACTACATCGCCCTGCCCAAGGCCAACGGCTACCAGTCGCTGCACACTGTGCTCAACTCGTCATTCGGGGTGCCGGTGGAGATCCAGATCCGGACCGAGGAGATGGACCTGGTGGCCGAAAAAGGCGCCGCTGCGCACTGGCTGTACAAGGCCTCGCCGGACCGCTCGACCGCGGTGCGCGCGCGCGAGTGGCTGCTCAAGCTGGTCGAGACCCAGTCGCGCGCGCCCGATGCCAGCGACTTCATGGACTCAGCCAAAGCCGAGCTGTTTCCCGACGAGATCTTCGTGTTCACCCCGCGCGGCAAGATCATTGATCTTAAGGCCGAAGCCTGCGCGCTGGACTTTGCCTACGCCATTCATACCGATGTCGGCAACCAGGCCGTGGGGGCGCGGATCGACGGCATGGCCCTGCCGCTCAACACCCGCCTGGAAAACGGCCAGACGATCGAGATCATTACCCGCCAGGGCGCCAAGCCACAGCCGGAGTGGCTGGAATTCGTGGTCACCTCCAAGGCCCGCACGGCCATCCGCAGCCACATGAAAAACCTCGAGCAGGCCGACTCGGTCGCGATCGGTGATCGCCTGCTTGACCAGGCCCTGGGGCGCCGTGGCTATTCGCTGGAAACCATTTCCCAGCGTCGCCTCGAACGCTATCTGAAAAAATCCGGCCTGGAACGGCTCGAGGATCTGCTGGTGCGCATTGCCCGGGGCGACCTGCTGGCCCGGGCGGTGGCCGGCAAGCTGCTGCCGCTGACCCAGCGCCACCGCAAGGACCCCGATGGGGACCAGGCCAGCCTGACGATCGGCGGCGATGAGGGCAGCGCGGTGATCTATGCCTCGTGCTGTCACCCGATTCCGGGCGATCCCATCATGGGTTATCTCTCGCCCGGCAAGGGCGTGGTCATCCACCGCCAGCGCTGCCCGAACGTGCCCGAGCTGGAAAAGAACTACGCCGACCGTTGCCTGGATGTGACCTGGGAGCCGCTGATTCACGGCCATTTCTCGGTCGCGCTGAACCTGATCACGGTCAATGGCCCCGGCGTGCTGGCCTCGATCTCGGCCGCCCTGGGCCAGATCGGCGCCAACATCGAGCAGGTCCAGCAAAGCCATTCGACCCGCGAGACCGCGGTGCTGCGCTTCGTGCTCAGCGTGACCGGGCGCGACCAGCTGGCCCGGGTCATGCGCCGCCTGCGCCGCAACCCGAATGTCATGAGGATCAGCCGTGAACTTTCCTGAAGGCAGGCTGCGCATGCGCCGTCGCACCCGCATTGTCGCCACCCTCGGTCCGGCCACCGATGACCTGGAAGTGCTCGAGGGTCTGATCGCGGCCGGTTGCGATGTAGTCCGGGTCAACTTCTCGCACGGTGATCCGGAAACCCACGCCCGCCGGATCCGCATGGTCCGGGCGGCGGCGCGCGAACTCGATACCGATGTCGCGGTCATGGCCGACCTGTCGGGCCCGAAGATTCGCATCGACTGCTTTCGCGAAGGCGCAGTCGAGCTGACCGCCGGGCAGCGCTTCTCGCTATATGCCCGTCTCAACCCGCCGCCGGGTGACGAAACCGGCGTCGGGGTCGGCTATCTTGGCCTGAGTGATGACGTCAAGCCGGGCAGCGAGCTGCTGCTCGATGATGGCCTGATGGCGATGCGCGTCGAGCGGGTCGAGGGTGATGTCATCGAATGCACGGTGCTGACCACTGGTCGGCTGTCGGATCGCAAGGGGCTGAACCTGCGCGGTGGCGGGCTTTCAGTGCCTGGCCTGGACGAAGGCGACAAGGCCGATATCGAACGGGCCGCCGAATGGCAGGTGGATTATCTGGCGGTTTCGTTTCCGCGCAACGCGGCCGATATCGAGCAGGCCCGTGCCCTGCTCCAGCAGGCCGGTGGCCAGGCCGGGCTGGTGGCCAAGATCGAGCGGACCGAAGCGATCGCCAACCTGGAAAGCATCATCGAGGTCTCCGATGCCGTCCTGGTCGCGCGCGGGGATCTTGGCGTCGAGATCGACGAGGCCGAGCTGCCCGGTCTGCAAAAACGCATCATCGCTGCCGCCCTCGACCAGAACCGGGCGGTGATCACCGCCACCCAGATGATGCAGTCGATGATCGAAAGCCCGATTCCGACCCGGGCCGAGGTGCTTGACGTGGCCAATGCGGTCATCGACGGCACCGATGCGGTGATGCTGTCGGCCGAAACCGCGGTCGGTCGTCATCCGGTCAGGGTGATCGAGGCCATGGGCCGGATCTGCGAGGGCGCCGAACGCCACGTCCAGTCGCACGTCCCGGCCCGGCGCTTGAACGTGCGTGCCGAGCGCATCGATCAGGCGGTCGCCATGGCCGCCATGATGACGGCCAACAATCTGCCGGTGCGTGCCATCGTTGCCCTGACCGAATCCGGGTCGACCGCGCAGTGGCTGAGCCGGGTGCGCTCGCCGGCCCCGATTATCGCGCTCAGTCCGAATCGGGCGTCGCTGCGACGGATGCGGCTTTTTCAGCACGTCCAGCCGCTGTTTTTTGCCTACCAGCCCGATGAATCGCGCGAAGCACAGATCCAGCGCGCGCTGGCCCAGATCTGCCGCTATGGCTTTGCCGGTCCCGGCGACCGCGTGCTGATGACCCACGGCGATACCCAGGGCCAGCCGGGCGGCACCAACACGCTCAAGATTCTTACCGTCTGAGCCGAGGCCGTTTTGCCTTGCGTATAATGACCCCGGCCTGGCGCTGACGGCGTTCTGAACGACGCCCGCGCCAGGCGAGGTCAATATCGGCAAACCACTGGGGGGTGGAGGCAGGGTGAGGCAGTTGGCGCGACGGATGGCAATGCGGGATGGGTTCGCGTGACGGCAGCGCGGGCCGACCACCGTCGTTATCTGCGCCTTGTCCTGTTGTGGCTTGCGGTCCTTGTGATCGGCGGGCTGGTCCTGTGGCAGCTGCACAGGGAGTACCGTGCCAACGTCAGCAGTCTGCTTGATCGGTATCTGGCGTCTACCCAGTCGAGTTGGCTGGCGGTGCAAAGCCAGCATCTCAACAGCATCTCGACCTACTTTGAGCAGTACGTGCAGCAGCCGGAAATATTCGGCCTGCTGCGCGATGCCCGGCAGCCCGAGGCTCGTGCGACCAGTCGGGCGCGGCTTCTTGAACGGATGCAGCCGGCGTATCGGAACCTCGCGGCCCGGGGTATCGGTCTGTTCCAGTTCCATCTGCCCGACGGTGAAAGCCTGCTTCGATTGCATGACCCGGAGCGCTTCGGCGATCAACTGGCCACCCTGCGCGAATCCGTGCGCATCGCCAACAGCGAACTTGAACTGGTCCATGGTTTCGAGGCCGGGCGACATGCCACCGCTTTTCGCAGTGTCTTTCCGATTGTCGACGAGGCCGGAGCCCATCTGGGCAGCGTCGAGTTCAGTGTCCCGTTCGCGGTCATGATCGACGGTTTGGCCCAGCTCCAGCCCGGCCGGGTGTTCGAGGTGGTGCTCGATGGTGCCATTCACGAAGCCATCCTGTTCGACGACCTGGCCGAGCACTATCGACCCTGGCCCGGATCGCAACGCTTCCTGGTCCCGGCGACTGCGCAGGTGCAGCCCGGGCAAACCGAACGCGCGGGCACGATCGAGCGCGCGGCCAGCATCATCGCGATGCAACCGGAGTTGCAGGCCACGATGACGCAGCCTGCATCTTCGGCGTTTCGGGTTGACAGCGCCGGGGTTGACTTTGCCGTCACCCGCATGCCGCTGATCGATCCGTCCGGTACCCTGATCGGGCTGTTGCTGTCGTATACCCGGGAACCCGAACTGGCCCGGCTGGACGGCGCTTTCCAGATCAATGCCCTGCTGGCCGGGCTGGCTATCCTGTTGCTGGGGCTCGGTGCCCAATACCTGATCCGGGTTGCCTGGGGCAACTTCGCCGAGCGCGAGCGGCTGGATCTGATCACCCGCTCGCTCGGTCAGGGCATGTACGCGCTTGATGCCCGCGGTGTGATCACCGAGGTCAATCCGCGCGCCTGCAAGCTGCTGGGTTACGAGCCAGAGGAGTTGGTTGGTCAGAAAGCCCACCAGCTGTTCCATGTCCATCTGGGCGAACCGCATGATGGGGGACTGACCTGCCCCATTCTTGCCGCCACCGCCCGCGGTGAACGGTTCACTGGCGAGCAGCGTTTTCGTCGCCGCGATGGGCTGGCGCTGGAGGTGTCGGTCACCAGCGTGCCGCTGACCGATCAGGACGGTTCGGTCACCCTGTTCGATGACATCACCCGCCAGAAGGAAAATGAGCGCAAGCTCCATCACATCGCCCATTACGATGCCCTGACCGGTCTGCCCAACCGGGTGCTGCTGGCTGATCGGCTGGCGCTGGCCATGGCCCGGGCCCGCCGCAGCCGTCATCCGCTGGCCCTGGCATTCATCGATCTGGACGGCTTCAAGGCGGTCAACGATACCCTCGGCCATGATGCTGGCGACCGCCTGCTGGTCAGCCTGGCCCGCCGCATGCAGAACTGTCTGCGCGAGACCGATACCGTTGCCCGCCTTGGTGGCGATGAGTTTGCGATCGTGATGACCGACATGACCGATCTGGCGGCCTACGCCAAGTTGCTCGACCGCCTGTTGATCGCCCTGGCCGGGCCGGAGTCGATCGACGGCAATCCGGTGCAGGTCTCGGCCAGTATCGGGGTCAGCCTGTATCCCCAGGATGATGAAATCGACGCCGACCAGCTGTTGCGCCAGGCCGACCAGGCGATGTACGAGGCCAAGCTGGCCGGCAAGAATCGCTATCGGCTGTTCGATATCGCCCGCGACAGCGACCTGCGCGGCCGCCACGAGCATGTCGAACAGGTGCGCGCCGGACTGGACAATGATCAGCTGGTGCTTTACTTCCAGCCCAAGGTCAACATGCAAAGCGGGGCCGTGGTCGGCGCCGAGGCGCTGATTCGCTGGCAGCACCCGCAACGTGGCCTGCTGTCGCCGGCCGCCTTTCTGCCCCTGATCAGCCGGCATACCCTCGAAATCGACCTCGGTCGCTGGGTGCTGGGCCGTGCGCTGCGCCATATGAGCGCCTGGCAGCGCCAGGGCTTGCGCCTGCCGGTCAGCGTCAACATTGCCGGCGATCACATCCAGCACCCGGATTTCGTGCCCGAACTGGCCCGTTTGCTGCGCCGCCATCCCGAGGTCAACCCGGCCAACCTGCAGCTGGAAATCGTCGAAAGCACGGCGCTGGAAGATGTTGGTGATGTCTCCCAGGTCATTGCCAGGTGCGCCGAGCTGGGGGTCGAGGTGGCTCTGGATGATTTTGGTACCGGTTATTCGTCGCTGACCTACCTGAAACGCCTGCCGGTGCGGGTGCTGAAGATGGACCAGAGCTTCGTGCGCGACATGCTTCATGATCCGGACGACCTGGCGATTCTCGACGGCGTGCTCAACCTGGCCCGGGCCTTTGGGTTGGGCGCGATCGCCGAAGGGGTCTCCAGCCTGCAGCATGGCCGCGTGCTGCTGCAGCTGGGCTGTGAGGCGGCCCAGGGTTACGCGATTGCCCGGCCGATGCCGCCGGCCGGCATTCCGGTCTGGATCGGGCAGTGGAAACTGCCGCTGGAATGGTCCCGCGTCAGGCGGCTGGATTCGGCCGGACTTGATCTGCTCTATGCCGAGGTCGAGCTGCGCGCCTGGGTCCGCAACCTGGTCGCTTACCTGAAGGGCATGATGACCCAGCCGCCGGCGGCCGCCGGCGAGTCGCGCCTGAGTCGGCTGTTGCACCGGCAGCCAGCCGGAATGGATCAGGCCATGTCCTTGGCCCTGGCCGCCCTGCATGAGCGCATGCATGAGCAGGCTGACGCGATGATCCGGCTGCGTGCTGAAAGTGACATCCACGCGGCCCTGGCCAGACTGCCGGAGCTCGAAGCGATCCGTGATGAACTGCTTGACCGCTTGCAACGTCTGGCGGCCTCACCCGCCGAAGCTTTTTCCTGAGTCCGCCGTGCGCGCGAAAAGGCTGCCCCGGCGGTCGCGGCTGGCTACAATAGGCGATGCCATTGTCAGGCATCCATTCATCATCGCAGTCAGGAGCGGACATGACCGATCGATACGAACAACTGGTGGAAATTGCCCAGGCCCTGGTGGCGCCGGGCAAGGGGATTCTGGCCATCGACGAATCCAGCGGCACGATCAAGAAGCGGTTCGATAGCGTCGGGGTCGAAAACACCGAGCCCAACCGGCTCGATTACCGCTCCATGATGCTCAGTACGGAAGGCCTGGGTGAGTACATCTCCGGCGCGATCCTGTTCGACGAGACCATCCGCCAGAAAATGCCCGATGGCACATCACTGGTCGCGCTGATGGAAAAGGCCGGCATTCTGCCCGGTATCAAGGTCGATGCGGGTGCCAAGTCGCTGGCCGGGTTCGAGGGCGAGAAAGTCACCGAGGGCCTGGACGGGCTGCGCGAACGGCTGGCCGAGTACGCCGCGCTGGGGGCGAAGTTCGCCAAGTGGCGGGCGGTGATCACGATCGGCGAGGACATTCCCTCGCGCGCCTGCATCGACGCCAACGCCCACGCCCTGGCCCGCTATGCCGCGCTGTGCCAGGAAGCCGGCATCGTGCCCATCGTCGAGCCCGAGGTGCTGATGGACGGAGACCACGACCTCGATACCTCGTTCGATGTCACCGAGGCCACCCTCAAGGCCCTGTTTGCCCAGCTCTATGAGCAGAACGTCATGCTCGAAGGTACCGTGCTCAAGGCCTCGATGGTGATTTCCGGCAGCGAGGCCGAAGACCGCGCCGGGATCGAGGAAGTGGCCGAAGCCACCGTCGATTGCCTGCTCAACGCGGTGCCGGCGGCCACCGCCGGGGTGGTCTTCCTGTCCGGTGGGCAGGGCGATGTCGAAGCCACCGCCCACCTCGATGCGATGAACAAGATGGGCGACATGCCCTGGCCGCTGAGCTTTTCCTACGGCCGCGCGCTGCAGGCCGAGTGCCTTGCAAGTTGGGCAGCCGATCCGAAAGGCAACCGGGAAAAGGCCCAGCAGATCCTGCTGCACCGGGCCCGCATGAACGGTCTGGCCGCCCTGGGCGAGTGGAGCGACGAAGAAGAGAACTGATGCCCGACAGAGAGAAGTTCAGGGAACAGGCCCTCGAGTACCACCGTCATCCGATTCCGGGCAAGATTTCGGTCACGCCGACCAAGGCGCTGACCACCGCCCGGGATCTGGCCCTGGCCTATTCACCCGGGGTGGCCGCGGCCTCCGAGGCCATCCACGCCGATCCCGACAGCGTGCGCGAGTTCACCGCCCGGGGCAACCTGGTGGCGGTCATTTCCAATGGCAGCGCGGTGCTGGGGCTGGGCAACATCGGGCCGCTGGCGGCCAAGCCGGTGATGGAAGGCAAGGGCGTGCTGTTCAAGAAGTTCGCCGGGATCGATGTGTTCGACATCGAGATCAACGAGCCTGATCCCGACAAGCTGATCGACATCATCGCCAGCCTCGAACCCACCTTCGGCGGGATCAACCTGGAGGACATCAAGGCGCCCGAGTGCTTCCATGTGGAAGAGGAACTCAAGCGGCGGATGAACATCCCGGTCTTCCACGACGACCAGCACGGCACCGCGATCATCACCGCTGCGGCGATGATCAACGGACTTGAACTGGCCGGAAAGAAGATCGAACAGATCCGGCTGGTCGCATCGGGTGCCGGGGCGGCCGGCATGGCCTGCCTGGACCTGCTGGTCACCATGGGCCTGAAGCGCGAGAACATCATCGTGTGTGACCGCGACGGAGTGGTCTACACCGGCCGTGATGCCGACATGGATTCGCGCAAGGCCAGCTACGCGGTCGAAACCTCCGCGCGTACCCTGGGCGAGGCCATCGACGGGGCCGATGTGTTTCTCGGCGTGTCCGCGCCCGGCGTGCTGACCGTGGATATGGTCAAGCGCATGGCCGAGCGTCCGATCATCCTGGCCCTGGCCAACCCGGTGCCCGAGATCATGCCGGACCTCGCCCGCGAGGCCCGGCCGGACGCGTTGATCGCCACCGGCCGTTCGGATTTCCCGAACCAGGTCAACAACGTGTTGTGTTTCCCCTACATCTTCAGGGGTGCGCTGGATGTCGGGGCCAACGCGATCAACGACGAGATGAAGATGGCCTGCGTGCACGCCATCGCCGAACTGGCGCGGATGGAGTCCTCGGATGTCTCGGCCGCAGCCTACGGTGGCGAGCCGCCGCGCTTTGGCCCGGAGTACCTGATCCCGCAGCCGTTCGACCCGCGCCTGCTGGTCCAGCTGGCGCCCGCCGTGGCCAGGGCAGCCATGGAGTCGGGTGCGGCGACCCGCCCGATCGATCTGGATGATTATCGCGAGCGCCTGAGCCAGTACGTGTTCCGAACCGGGCTTTTGATGAAGCCGGTGTTCGATGCCGCCCGGCGCGATCCGAAGCGGGTGGTGTTTGCCGAGGGCGAGGAAGAGACCGTGCTGCGCTCGGTGCAGTCCATCGTCGACGAGGGCCTGGCCCGCCCGATCCTGATCGGTCGCCCCTCGGTGGTCGATATGCGTATCGAGCGTGCCGGGCTGCGCATCCGGGCCGGTCGCGACTTCGAGCTGGTCAACCCGGAATCCGACCCGCGCTTCAAGGAATACTGGCAGACTTTCTACCAGATCACCAGGCGCCGCGGGGTGACGCCGGACTCGGCCAAGGCCATCGTGCGCACCCGAACAACCGTGATTGCCGCGCTGATGGTCTACCGGGGCGAGGCCGACGCGCTGATCTGCGGCGTGGTCGGGCGGTATCAGAAAAAGCTGCGTTATGTCACCGAGGTCCTGGGCATGGCGCCCGGCTACACCACCCTGGGCGCGCTGTCGGTGGTCACCAACGATACCGGGGTCTGGTTTGTCTGCGATACCCACGTCAATCCGGACCCGGATATCGAGCAGTTGACCGAGCTGACCCTGATGGCGGCCGAGAAGATCCGCATGTTCGGCATCACGCCGAAGGTGGCGCTGGTCTCCCATTCGACCTTCGGCTCGCACGCCGATCCGCAGGCGGCCAAGATGCGGCGGGTGCGCGAGCGCCTGTGCGAACTGGCCCCGGAACTGGAAGTCGAAGGTGAAATGCCGGCTGATGTGGCGATGATTCCCGAGATCCGCGAGCGGATTTTTCCGCAGTCGCGCCTGAAGGGCCAGCCCAACCTGCTGATCATGCCCGACCAGGACTCGGCCCATATCGCTTTCCATTTTGCCCGCGTGGTCGGGCGGGCGGTCAGCATCGAGCCGATTCTGATGGGGGTTGGTCGGCCGGCCCACGTGCTCACCCCCTCGGCCAGCGTGCGCCGGGTGGTCAACATGACCGCCATCGCGGTGGTCGAGGCCCAGCAGTTTGCCAACCGGCAGGCCAGGGCCGAAGACGACTAGAAGCCCAAGCGACAGGAGCAGTGCCCGTGCGTGATTCGGACTATACCCCGCCGAAGGTCTGGCAATGGGAGAGCGAGAGTGGCGGCAAGTTCGCCAATATCAACCGTCCCGAGGCAGGTGCTACGCACCCGAAAGAACTCCCGGTCGGCCGCCACCCGCACCAGTTGTATTCGCTCGCCACCCCCAACGGGGTCAAGGCGACGGTCATGTTCGAGGAACTGCTGGCGCGCGGATTCGCCGAGGCCGAGTACGACGCCTGGCTGATCCGCATCGGCAAGGGCGACCAGTTCGGTTCGGGCTTTGTCGAGATCAATCCCAACTCCAAGATCCCGGCCCTGCTCGACCGCAGCCTCGAGCCGGCCCAGCGGGTGTTCGAGTCGGGTTCCATCCTGCTGTACCTGGCCGAAAAGTTCGATGCCTTTCTGCCGGCCGAGCGGCGTGCACGGACCGAGTGTCTCAACTGGCTGTTCTGGCAGATGGGCTCGGCACCGTATCTCGGCGGCGGTTTCGGCCACTTCTATACCTACGCGCCGACCCGGATCAAGTACTGCATCGACCGTTTTGCCATGGAGGCCAAGCGCCAGCTCGACGTGCTCGACCGCCAGCTGGCCGAGCGGGAGTTCATCGCCGGGCCCGACTACACCATTGCCGATATCGCCATCTGGCCCTGGTATGGCCAGCTCGCCCTGGGCCGCTTGTACGAGGCGGGTGAATTCCTGCAGGTCGAGAGTTACGAACACCTCCAGCGCTGGGCGCAAGCGATTGATGCCCGCCCGGCGGTCCGGCGCGGCGTGATGGTCAACCGGCCGTTCGGCCCGCCCGAGGGTCAGCTGCTCGAGCGTCACGATCCCAGCGACTTCGAGCTCCGAACCCAGGACAAGCTGCAGCCCCCGGAGAGTTGATCGGCGGGGCTGGCTGAATCCATCCAGCCGGTGGCCGGATGGGAAAGGCAGTTTCAGCTGCGTGCTTTCAGCGCGGCCACTGCCGGCAACTCGCGGCCTTCGACGTATTCCAGGAACGCGCCACCGGCGGTCGAGATGTAGTCGATCCGATCAGCGATGCCGAACTTCTCGATCGCGGCGATGGTATCGCCCCCGCCGGCCAGCGAAAAGCCCTCGCAGGCGGCCACGGCATGGGCAATTGCACTGGTGCCGGAGCGGAAGTTCTCGAACTCGAACACGCCCACGGGCCCGTTCCAGATCACCGTGCCGGCCTGGCGGATGATGGCAGCCAGCCGGCCGGCTGTTTCCGGCCCGATATCGAGAATCATCTCGTCGTTGTGGACCCGGCTGACATCGCGCAGCGAGGGGTGGGCCTCCTGGTGGAAGCGCTCGGCGGTCAGGACGTCGGTCGGCAGCGGGATCGAGGCCCCGCGCGCCTCGGCCCGCTCGAGCAGGCGTTTGGCGGTATCGACCAGATCGGCTTCGTGCAGCGACTGGCCGATGCGGTGCCCGGCGGCAGCCAGGAAGGTATTGGCAATGCCGCCGCCGACGATCAGCTGGTCGACCTTGTCGATCAGCGCTTCGAGGACATTGAGCTTGGTCGAGACCTTGGAGCCACCGACGATCGCCACCATCGGCCGGGCCGGGTCGGCCAGGGCCTTGTCCAGGGCCTTGAGCTCGGCCGCCAGCAGCGGTCCGGCGCAGGCCACGGCAGCCTTGCGGATCACGCCTTCGGTCGAGGCCTGGGCGCGATGGGCGGTGGCGAACGCGTCCATGACAAAGACATCGCACAGCGCGGCCATGCGTTCGGCCAGGGCCTCATCGTTGGCTTTCTCACCGGGAAGAAAGCGCACGTTTTCCAGCAGCACCAGTTCACCGGGCTGGACGTCGACCCCGTCGAGCCAGTCGCTGACCAGACGAACCGGCTGCCCGATCAGCTCGCCGATGACCTCGGCCACCGGTTTCAGCGAGTACTGGGTTTCAGGCTGGCCCTCGGTCGGGCGACCCAGATGCGACATCACCATGACCGCCGCGCCCTTGTCCAGGGCCTGTCTGAAGGTCGGCAGGCTGGCCTGTATCCGGGCCCGCGAGGTGACCTGTCCGTCCTGGACCGGCACATTGAGGTCGGCGCGGATCAGGACCCGCTGTCCGGCCAGATCAAGCTGCTCAAGGGTTTTCATCGTCGCTGATCCGAGTTTGGCTGGATTACAGTTTTGCCAGCACCGTGGCGGTGTCGAGCATGCGGTTGGAGAAACCCCACTCGTTGTCATACCAGCTCAGGATCTTGACCAGGCGGCCGCCGGAGACCTTGGTCAGGCCGGCATCGAACACCGAGGAGCGCGGGTCGTGGTTGAAGTCGATCGACACCAGGGGTGCTTCGTTGTAGCCCAGGATGCCGTTCAGCGCACCCTCGCTGGCCGCCTTGACCGTGGCGTTGACTTCCTCGACCGAGGTTTCGCGCCCGGCAATGAAGCTCAAGTCGACCACCGAGACGTTGATGGTCGGCACGCGCATGGCAAAGCCGTCGAGCTTGCCGTCCATTTCCGGCAGCACCAGGCCAACCGCGGCCGCGGCCCCGGTCTTGGTCGGGATCTGGCTCATGGTCGCCGAGCGGGCCCGGCGCAGGTCCTTGTGGAAGACGTCGGTCAGGACCTGGTCGTTGGTGTAGGCGTGAATCGTGGTCATCAGGCCCGATTCGATGCCGATGGCATCGTTGAGCGGCTTGACCACGGGGGCCAGGCAGTTGGTCGTGCACGAGGCATTCGAAACGATATCATCGCCCGGCTTGAGGATGCCGTGGTTGACACCGTAGACGATGGTCGGCAGGTCCTTGCCGGCAGGGGCCGAGATCAGCACCTTGCGTGCCCCCGCGCTCAGGTGGGCGGAAGCCTTGTCCTTGCTGGCAAAAAATCCGGTGCACTCCATGACCACATCGACGCCCATTTCGCCCCAGGGCAGCTTGGCGGGGTCGCGTTCGGCCAGGACCCGGATGCGATCGCCGTTGACGATCAGGTCATTGGCATCGACCTGGACATCGGCGTTGAACTTGCCGTGCGCGGTGTCAAACCGGGTCAGGTGGGCGTTGGTCTCGGTATCGCCCAGATCGTTGAGGGCAACGATGGAGATTTCGTCGTTGCGCTGGTACTCATACAGCGCTCTGAGCACGTTGCGGCCGATGCGGCCATAACCGTTGATGGCGACCTTGATGGGCATGGGTGATTCTCCGGGCATGGGTTTTTGGCGAGTTCTTGAATCCGAATTGTACTGGGATGAACCGCACAGGACCACCGCGCGACCTCTCGCCGGCGCACAAAACTGGCGTTTGACCGTTCAAGGCGCTACATTGGCGGCCAGAAAGACTAATGTCCGCAGGCCCGGCCACCATGAACTGTATCCAACGGGGCCTGATCCTACTGGCCGCCGCCGCTGCCATGGCCGGCTGCAACGATCAGTCCGACAACAAGACCCGGCACCGTTCGCTGGCTGACGCGGCGGCAAGTCTGCGCTCGAACGCCATGGTCGATACCACCTGGCGGGGGCATCTGAACTGGAATGGCAGCGGCAAAATCCTGAAGGACTCCGACTGCTATTTTCTGGACCGCGATTACATCATGGTCGGACTCGGCGACGGGGTCACCCTTCGCCTGGTCTACCGCGCCGCCCAATCCGGGGTCATGGCCTCGGTTGACTGGCAGCAGCCGGTCCTGGTTGAACTGCAGGTCGCAGAGGGTCGTTCCGATGGCGCTTACTACCGGGCCGAACCGCCGCCAGCGGATGCATCCGACATCACGACCGAGGGCAACACGAGTTTTGGCCAGACGCGGCTGAACGCGATCAACGAGGCGGCGCGAGGAGCCAACCCGGAAGGCGTGGTCGCCGAGTTCGAGTTTCGCTGTTCGTGATCGACGGCCGGGTTCTCGGTTAAACGTGCCCGCTCGCGCGCCGAGGCCAAAGCGCTGGCGGCAACGGCTATGCCAGTCATTGAGGACTGACGCCTGTGCACGGATTTGATCGCGCTCAGGGACGGCTACTTGGCCGCATCGAGCACTTCGTCAAGCATATGCCCGGATCGGCTGGCCTTGGCTGACAGGTAGCGCCGGTTTTCCTCGGTGACCAGCCCGTAGAGCTTTTCCCGCCCGGCGACTTCGATCCCGCCTTCGGCCAGGGCCCTGATCTTTGCGGGGTTGTTGGTCAAAAGGCGGACCTTGCGAATGTTCAGGGCAGCGAGCATGTCCACGGCCACGCAGTAGCGCCGCTCGTCCTCGCCGAACCCCAGCACCTGGTCAGCGTCGACCGTGTCGTGGCCCTGGTCCTGGAGCTTGTAGGCCCGCAGTTTGTTGGCCAGGCCGATGCCGCGTCCTTCCTGGGCCAGGTAGAGCAGCACGCCGCCGCCCATCTGCTCGATGGTGCGCACGGCCGAGCGCAGCTGCTCGCCGCAGTCGCAGCGCAGGCTGCCGAACAGATCGCCCGTCAGGCAGGCGGAGTGCAGGCGCACGGGCACGGCCCGCGGCCACTGCCGGGGCTCACCGATAACCACGGCGACGTGTTCGCGCAGTCCATCAGGCTCCCGAAACAGGACGAATTTCGATTCGCTCACATCGGCCAATGGCACCCGTGCCTCGCTGACCCGCTTGAGCAGTCCGGCGGCCAGTTCGAAGCAGTGCTCGGCTGCCCGCGCTGGCACGGCCAGCCACTCGCCGCGGTCGATCTGGGTCTGCACGGCCCGGCGCTGGCGTTCGTCCAGACGCACGACCAGGGCGGCCGGGATCAGCAGCGCGCGGCGCATCAGGGCCAGCGCAGCCCGCTCGGTCACCGTGGCCGGTTGCGGTTCGCCAAACAGGTCCTGGTCCAGCGGCGCATCGGCGCAGGCCGCCCGCATCACCCGGCTGGCGGTTGCCCTTTTGGCACCAGCGCGCAGTGGCAGGCTGGCGGCCGCACCGTGAATCTTCACGCCGCGGCTTTTGAGGCGATGGCGGGTCACCACCAGGTGGGCCTCGGCGTGCCGGGAGAAACCATTGAGTTCCTCTTCGGGTAGCCCCTCGACCGGTTGGACGAGCACGCTGGGGGCACGGGCCTTGCCATTGCCGCAGTCGTCATCGATGACGACTGCCACGCCGCGGCGGAGATCGAATATGGCCCGTTCGGTCTGGTGCATGTGGAGGACGTCGATGCTTGGAGACATAATTACGGTAATGTGACCGCCGGTGTGGAACTGTGAAGTTGCTGCATGATGTCATATTCGTCAGCCTGGGAGATGCTGCTGGCCTTGCGCGGACTGGACTGGGCGGCGATCGGAACCCGTCGGGTTGGCCTCGGTTCGGTGATCGTCGACATCGCCGCAGACGGCCATTGGCAGTCGAACTCGCCCCTGGCTGCCGAAGAAGAGGCCCTGCTTGATTCGCTCTTGCCGCTGGTGACGCGACCGGGCCCGCTGGTGATCGGCCAGCTTGGTCAGAGTCTGGATGGGCGTATCGCCACCGCCAGTGGTGATTCGTGGTACATCAATGGCCCTGTTGCCCGAACCCATCTGCATCGCCTGCGGGCACTGGTCGATGCGGTACTGGTCGGAGCCGGGACGGCCGCCGGGGATCTGCCTGCCCTGACCGTACGGCACGTCACCGGGCCCGATCCGGTGGCGGTGATTCTTGACCCGCGGGGCCGGGTCGAGCCGATCGGGCCGCTGTTCGAGCGCCAGGCCGGCCAGCCGGCGGTCATCCACCTGGTTGGCCCGGGGCTTGATCTGCCGGCGGCCCCGGTCGGTGTCGAGCGACTGGTCGTTGCCACCGATGGCGACGGGCGCGTCTGCCCGCGGGCGGTCATCCGGGTTCTGGCCGAACGCGGGCTCAAGCGGCTGCTGGTCGAAGGTGGCGGCGTGACAGTCTCGCATTTCGTCCAGGCCGATTGCCTGGATCACCTGCACCTGCTGATCGCCCCGCTGATCATCGGTTCCGGCCGGCCGGGTCTGGCCCTGCCACCGATCGACCGTCTCAGCCAGGCCCGCCGCCCGCCGATCCGCAGCTTTCGGCTGGGCGATGAATTACTGGTGGATGTGCGCTTTCGATGAGGTCGGCATGACCAGGACCACAGCGCCCGGCAGGCTGGCCAGCAGGACCACCAGGCCGTAGGCAATCGAGGCGGCCACGCCCTGCTCCGGTGGCATGCCGCTCAGCAGCCAGACGGCGCCTGCCGCGCCCTCGCGCAGACCCCAGCCGGCCACCGAGATCGGGATCAGCATGGCCAGCAGGACGGGCAGCGCCAGCAGCATGAGTTGTGGCACCGGCAGGCTCAGGCCGATGCCACGGGCGGCAGCGGCAAAAATCAGCAGGTAGCTGAGCACGATCAGCACGGAACTGCCCAGCTGCAGCGGCCAGGCACGCCCGGCCAGCAACGCCCGATCCAGGTCGCGGCCAAATTGCCTAACCCAGTCTGCCCGCTGCGCCAGTCGCGGCCACATGGCGGCGCCGACCAGGCCTGCCAGTGCACCGGCCAGGCCCAGGCCAACCAGGGCCGGGGCAAATGCATCCCGCCACGGCCGGTAGAGGACGACGGCCATAACCGCCAGCCCGATGACTGCGACCTGTCCCGAGAACCGTTCGAGAATGACCGCCCGCCATGCCGCACCGGCCCGACCGCTTTGACGGGCGTGGCGCCGGGCGCGCCAGGCATCGCCCAGCACGCCACCAGGCAGGATCTGGTTGACGAAGCCGGCCAGGTAATAGTCACCCATGGCGCGGGTCGGGCTCAATGTCAGTCCCAGGCGGTGGGCGGTGAAGCGCCAGCGCCACGCCGACAATCCGGTCTGGGCGATGCTGACGGCCAGCGCCAGGAACAGCCAGGCGGGTGCCAGCGTACCGAGCTGGCCGACGATGCGGGCCGGATCCAGCCACAGCATCAGACTGGTCAGCAGGCCCAGGCTGACCAGCCAGCGGGCAATGGGTCCCCGGATCACTGTTCCGGCAGGGCCAGCAGGTCGACATGGCCGACCTCCAGGCCCAGTTTGCCCGCGCGCAGGGCCTGATTCCTTTGATCATGCCAGTGCCGGATTCGGGCTGCGGCTTGCGGCGCCTGCTCGATCGCGGCATCGCGCCAGCCAGCCAGCAACGGCCGGCCGAGATCAAGGGTCAGCCGAGCGCCGGCCGGCAGCAGCCAGTCGCTGGGCCGGGTGTCGACGACAAAGCCGTTGGAGGTCAGAATGGATGGCAGCGCTGCAGCCGCTTCCGGGCCCAGGGCTGCCCCCAGGCCCTTGTTTCGGCGCTGGTGCCGGTTGAAGGCATCGCGCACGAAATGGTCTTCATTGTCGGTGATAATGGCGCCATCGGCATCGATCAGTCGCCAATCACCATTGACGCTCAGGGCGAACAGCGCCGCGCAGCGGTGGGCATGACAGGCCTGGGCCAGGCTGGTCAGCCAGGCCTCGGAGACGAGGTCGAACAGGGCCGAGGCGGTGACCAGATCACAGCCGGCCAGCACGTCCGGTCGCAGGGTCGCCAGATCGATGGTCAAGGTGTCGATCGTCAGTTGGCCGGCAGCAGCGGCATCGGGCAGGTGGATCCGGGCGTGGGCCAGCAGGCCGGGATCATGGTCGACCAGCAGCCAGTGCTGGCGGGCCGCAAGCCGCGGTGCCAGCCAGCGCAGGTTGCTGCCGTGGCCGGCTCCCAGGTCGACCACGGCCAGTGAAGTGCGCCCGGCGAAATGATCGTTGAGCCGCGCGGCCAGCGCGCTGGAGCGGGCGGTGTGGTCGGCTGGCTCGCGCCGGCTCAACCAGTCAGCGGCAAAGACAGCATCCGTGCTCATGCAGCGGCAAGCGCTGTGGCAAAGCGCCGGGCGCTGTCGGGCCAGGCTGGCAGCTGCCCGCGCCGGGCGAGCGCGGCCCGAAAGCAGCGCCGGCGCAGCGACGGTTGGGTCAGCCAGGCCTCCAGGGCCGCGGCCAGGGCATCGACATCACCAGGTGCCACTTTGAGACCAACATCGCCCGGCACGGTATCGGCGAGCGCGCCACCGGTGCTGGCGATGACCGGAAGCCCGCGCGCCAGGGCTTCGCTGACGACCATGCCGTAGCCTTCGTAGTGCGAGGCCAGGACGCAGGCCGAGGCCCAGCGGTAGTCGGCTTCAAGCTGCCTGGCATCGCGTTCGCCGGGGATGGAGATGCGCGCACCCAGTCCTGCTTGCGCGATCTGCCGGCGCAGCGCGGCGGCAAACGCCGGATCACGCTGGTCCGACCCGCTCAGCCGGCAGAGCCACGGCAGGTCGGTCAGGCGGCCCAGCGCCGAGGCCAGCACATCCTGACCCTTGCGCGGGGTCAGGCTGGCCACGCACAGCAGGGTTTGCGGTCCGGGCTCTGCCCGGCCTTCAGCACACGCGCGGGCGGCGGGCGCAAGATCGGTCGGTTCAACGCCGGGTTCAATGACGACCGCCGCACGCCGGGTCAGGGCCAGGGCCTGCAGCCGTCTTGCGGTGAAGCGGCTGGTCACCAGGATCTGCCGGCAGTGGTCCAGGGCCATGCGCTCCCGGGTCAGCAGCCGTTCGCGGGTGGCCGGATCCAGCCCGGTTTCGTCGGCCAGCGGGTGGTGGATCAGCGCGACCAGGCGCAGGCGGTCGGCCTGCCCGGCGACGACCTCGGGCACAGCGCCCAGGGCCAGCCCGTCGATGACGATGAGTGCCTGATCCGACTGTCCGGCAAGCGCGCTGGCCATGCTGGAGCGGGCCGTCGCATCGGCCAGCGGAAAGCGGCCGTCCAGACCGATGACCTCAATCGACCAACCCATCCGGCGCAGTTCGGCGACGATGCGGGCATCGAACAGGTAGCCGCCGGTACGCTGGTCGGGATCGCCCGGCACGATGAAGACCACGGCCTGGCTCAAAGCGGCCCCTCGTAGCTGGCCCAGGCCAGGTGGGATTCCTTCAGGCAGACTTTCAGGCCGCTTAAGCCGGTCGCGGTCGGGCCGAGGCGGCCGTCGCGCACCGCCTCGGCCAGGCGATCGAACAGGACCCGGGCCATGAATTCGGTCGTGGTGTTGCGGCCGGCAAAGGCCTCGATGTCATCGAGGTTGCGGTAGTTGTAGTCGCTCAGGATCTCGCCGAGAACCTGGCTGGCCAGGCCGATGTCGACGATCAGGTCATCTTCATCCAGCGCCTCGCGCCGGAAGCTGGCGTCGACTACGTAGGTCGCGCCGTGGGTCTTCTGGGCGGGACCGAAGATCTCGCCGCGGAAGCTGTGGGCAATCATGAAATGGTCGCGAACGGTCAGTTCGTACATCGAGACATCTCCTTGAGAACAATCGAAAATCTGGCGGCGTTTCAGGAATAGGCAATGCGGTGGCAGAGGGTCTTGCCGCCGCCGCCGGCCAGATGGAGCATGACCTGCGGCAGCTCGTCGAAGTGGCTCTCGCCGCTGATCAGCACATCCAGGCGCGGGTCGTCGAGCAGGGCCAGGGCCAGGGCCAGACGCCGGCGATGATCCCAGCGTGGCCGGCGGGCTGGCGGCAGCTGGCCGACCTGGCTGGAGCGCAGGGTCAGGCGCCGGGCGTGGAAGCCTTCGCCCAGCGGCGTACTGGGCTGCGCGCTGCCGAACCAGCTGGCCTCGATCACGCAGGCTTCGTTGCCGGCGCAGGCCAGGGCCGTGGCCAGCCCGGCCTGGCTGGCGCTGGCATGGATGACCACATCCTGATCCCCCGGCGCCCGATCGGCTTGGGCGAAGTCCGAGCCGAAGCACTCGGCCAGCCTGGCGCGCGAGGGTTCCAGATCAACCAGGGTGACGACCGTGCCGGGGATGCGGGCAGCCAGCCAGGTCACCAGGCAGCCCACCACCCCGCCGCCGATCACGCAGACCCGATCGCCGGGACCAATCCCGGCATCCCAGACGATATTGATCGCAGTCTCGGCATTGGCGGCCAGCACCGCCCGGCCAGCTGGCACCATCGCTGGAACGGTCAGCACGGCATCGGCGGGCACGACGTAACGGTCCTGGTGCGGGTAGAGGCAGAACACGGTCTGATCCAGCAGCTCGGCCGGACCGTGCTCGACCCGGCCGACGCTGGCATAGCCGTACTTGACCGGGCCGGGAAAGTCCCCTTCCTGGAACGGGGCGCGCATGGCGGCATACTGGCTCGGCGGCACCTGACCGTGAAACACCAGTGCTTCGGTGCCCCGGCTGATGCCGCTGTAGAGGGTCCGCACGCGGACCTGGCCGGGGCCTGGCTCGGCGATTTCCTGCTCGAAGATGTCGCCCTGGCCGGGCGTGCGGACCCAGAAGGCCCTGGCGGTGCGCTGCATGATGCTGTCACTGATCTGCTTGATCTCCATCGTCGAGGATACGCGGTGACGGGCACGTTGACGGGAATTTCCCAGCGGCGTGGCATTGTCAAGGCCATGTCAATGTCGTTTTCTTCCAGCGCTGGGGTCGCCGGGTCGCGAAAACCGTCGATCCTGCGGTCCGCCGCGTTGCCGGGCTTGGTTCTGCTCGCGGGTCTGGGGCTGCTTGGCCTGTTCGATGCCGGCCTTGGCGCCCTGCTGGCAGCGACCGCGCTGACCATGCTGACCGCAGCCATGGTGTTGCACCTGGCCGGTCGCCATGGCGCTGCGATCGGCTGGGCCAGCCGGGTGACCCTGGCCCGGGCCGGGCTGGTGGCGGTGCTGGCCGCCGGGCTGCTTGAACCCGCCTTGTACAAGAATCATGGCTGGCTGGTCGCCGGGCTGGCCCTGCTGGCCCTGGTGCTCGACGGCATCGATGGCTGGCTGGCGCGCCGGCTCGATGAATGCAGTGCTTTCGGTGCACGCTTTGACATGGAAGTCGACGCGGCCCTGATCCTGGTGCTGTGCCTGGGCGTGATCGCCGCCGGCCTGGCCGGACCCTGGGTGCTGCTGATCGGCCTGATGCGCTATGGCTTTGTCGCAGCGGCCTGCTTCCTGCCCTGGCTGGGGCGTCCCTTGCCGCCCAGCTTCCGGCGCAAGCTGGTGTGTGTCTGGCAGGTCAGCGCGCTGCTGCTGGCGCTGAGCCCGATCGTCAGTCCGTCCATGGCGACCGGCTTGCTGCTGGCAGCGCTGGCCGGACTGGTATTGTCCTTTGCCATTGACGTGGCCTGGCTGCAACGCCACCGGCCCATTCCCCACCTGTTCCCGGAGTCGTCATGAAAAACCCGCTGGTCTGTCTCCCTTTCCTGCTCATCCTGGCGGCTCCGGTCCAGGCCGAACCGCGCGAATTCGTCATCGATGGCGAGCATTTTTCCATCGGTTTCCTGATCAATCATGTCGGCTATGCCGACCAGTTGGGCCAGTTCCTGGAGGCCAGCGGTGGTTTCGTCTGGGATGAGGAGGCCAATGAACTGCACAGTGGTGAAGTGGTCGTCGAAGCCGCCAGCGTGTTCACCAATCATCGGGCCCGCGACCGCCACCTGCGCAGTGATGATTTCCTCGATGCCCGCCGGCATGACCAGGTCCGCTTCCAGGCCACCCGCTGGGCGCCGGACGGCGCCGATCGCGGTACCTTGCATGGCGATCTGACCCTGCTCGGCCAGACCCATCCGGTCGCCCTGGAGGTGACCATCAACCGGCGCGGGGTCTATCCTTTCGGCCACGAACGCTACACCGTGGGCATGTCGGCCCGAACCAGCCTGCGCCGCAGCCAGTGGGGCATGGACTATGCCCTGGAAGACGGCCTGGTCGGCGACGAGGTGCGCCTGATGCTGGAGTTCGAAGCCATCGCCGAGGACTGATTCGGCCATCAGGAGCCTGTCCGGCGTGCCCGGGTGCGGTCGCTGGCCGGCGCGGTCAGTGGATCTTCCGGCCAGGGATGTTTCGGGTAACGACCGCGCATGTCCTTGCGCACCTGTGGATAGGCCTGGCGCCAGAAGCTGGAAAGATCGCTGGTGATGGCCAGCGGCCGGCCGGCCGGGGAGAGCAGGTGCAGGGTCAGCGGAACCTGGCCATCGGCCACGGTCGGTGATTGCTGCCAGCCGAACACGCTTTGCAGCTTGGTCGCCAGAACCGGCCCGCCCGGGGCGGTGTAATCCAGGGTCACGTAGCGGCCTGTGGGGATTCTGATCCGCTCCGGGGCCAGTTGGTCGAGGCGGTTTTGCTGCCGGAAATCGATCCGCTGGTTGAGGATGGCGTGCAGGTCCAGCTGCTCGATATCGCGCCAGCGCGTTGCCCCGGCCAGGAATGGCGCCAGCCATTCCTCCAGTCCATCCTCAAGTGCGGCATCGTCAACTGCGGGCCAGGTCGCGGGCTCCAGCCGGTGAAGCAATGCAACCCGTGCCTGCCACTGGCGAGCGCGCGGCGTCCACGGCAGCCTGTTCAGACCGCGCCGGCGCACGGCGTTGAGCAGGCCGGCCTCAAGGATGGCCGCATCCGGCCGGGCGAGCTCGTGTTCTTCGAGGACGAGGCCGTCGAGGCAGCGCCGCTGGCGGGCCACAACCGTGCCGCGCCGCTCGTCCCATTCGGCCGTGGTGGTCTGCCTGATGTGTCCGCCCAGGGCCGTTTCCAGCGTTACCGGGGTCAGCGCCGCGGCCAGGTGGATGCGGGCCTCGCGCGCCTGGCCGTCGAGTTCGACGGCAACCAGCCAGGCCTCACCGGCCAGCGGGTCCTGTTCGGGCAGGAACGCGCCGCGGCCGTTGCTGAGCAGAAACCGGCCGCGGGCATCGCGGGCCTGGGCGATGCGGTCGGGAAATGCCAGCGCCAGGAGTTCGCCAACCGCCGCACTGTCGATGGGTTGACCAGCGCTGGCCTTGCCGGCAATGCGATCCGCCAGCCGGCGGGCGGTGCCCAGGCCGCCGCGGGCGGGGCCCGCGCGCAGGGCGCGCAGCCGCAGGACCAGGTCGGCACCGCTGCCGGCCGGCAGCGGATCGCGGTCGCTGAGCAGGGCGGCCAGCTCGGCAGCCAGACGGCCGTGGCCGCGTGCCCGACCCTGGACCAGCAGATGAGCCAGCCTAGGATGCAGGCCGGGCTTGAGCAGGGCACGGCCATGGGCGGTCATGCCGCCATCGTTGTCAAGCGCGCCCAGTCGGACCAGCAGATCGGCCGCCTGATGCAGATGTGCGGCCGGAGGCGCATCCAGCCAGACCAGGTCATGCGGATCACGCACGCCCCAGTGGGCCAGCTCCAGCACCAGGCCGGCCAGATCGGTCTGAAGGATTTCCGCAGCAGCATGCGGCTGCAGACGCTGGTGGGTCGACTCGCTCCACAGGCGGTAGCAGACGCCGGGCGCCAGCCGCCCGGCCCGACCCGCGCGTTGCTCCGCGCTGGCCCTGGAGACCGGTCCGGTCACCAGCCGGCTCATGCCGCTGCCGGGATCAAAGCGCGCGCTGCGCGCCAGGCCGGCATCGACGACGATCCGGATGCCATCGATGGTCAGGCTGGACTCGGCAATCGAGGTTGCCAGCACGAGCTTGCGTTGCCCGGCCGGTGCCGGCGCGATCGCGGCATCCTGGTCGGCCGGTGCCAGGCTGCCGTGCAGCGGGCACAGCCGGACATCGGCCGGCAGGCGGCTGTCGAGCAAGCCAGCGACCCGGCGGATCTCGCCCATGCCGGGCAGGAAAGTCAGCACCGAGCCGGGGTGATGGGCCAGGGCATGGAGGATGGTGTGGGCGGCCTGCTCAGCCAGTGCCCGCTCGCGTGGCGGTGGCCGGTAATGCACATCGACCGGAAAACTGCGGCCGCGGGCACTTAGCAGCGGCGGGTCATCGAGCATGGCGCGCAGCGGCTCGACCGCCAGGGTGGCCGACATGATGATCAGCCGCAGGTCCGGGCGCAAGGCCTGCTGGGACTCGCGCGCCAGGGCCAGGCCCAGGTCGGTATGCAGCGAGCGTTCGTGGAATTCATCGAAGATCACGCAGCCGATGTCGCTCAAAGCGGGGTCGTTCTGGAGCATCCGCACCAGGATGCCCTCGGTGACCACCTCGATCCGGGTGGCCTTAGAGACCCGGGTCTCGGTGCGGGTGCGATAACCGACTGTCTCGGCCACGGCCTCGCCCAGCATCTTGGCCATGAAGCGCGCCGCCGAGCGCGCCGCCAGGCGGCGCGGCTCGAGCAGCAGGATCTTGCGGCCTGCCAGCCAGGCGGCGCTCAGCAGCGCCGGCGGCACCCGGGTGGTCTTGCCGCTGCCCGGCGGAGCGGTCAGCAGGACCGTGGCGTGGTCATCAAGGTTTGCTGCCAGCCTGGGCAGCAGATCTTCGATGGGCAGATCGGACCGGGTGGGCGGCCTCAGCGCTTCCACTTGATGTTGCAGCCGATCGAGGCCTTCTGGTCTGCGGGTACCGGTTGGCCTTCGCGCAGGCAGTCCAGGGCGCGGCGAATGTCGCGGCCGCTGACCTCGATCCCGTTGCCTGGCCTTGAGTCATCCAGCTGGCCACGGTAGGCCAGGCGATGATGGGCATCGAAGACGTAGAAGTCCGGGGTGCAGGCGGCACCGTAGGCGCGCGCGGTGTTCTGCGGTTCATCGAACAGGTAGGGAAACGCGAAGCCGCGCGATTCGGCCAGCGCCTTCATGCGCTCGGGCCGGTCCTGTGGATAGCCGGTGACATCGTTGCTGTTGATGGCCACGATGCCGACCTCCGGCAGGCTGTAGTCGACCCCCAGCCGGACGAGTTCATCGAGCACATGCTTGACGAAAGGGCAGTGGTTGCAGATGAACATCACCAGCGTGGCCTTGTTTCCGGCGATATCGGCATAGCTCAGGATGCGGCCGCTCACGGTGTCCGGCAGGCGGAAGTCAGGCGCCGGAGTGCCCAGCGGCAGCATGCTCGAGGTGGTCTTGGCCATGGCGTTGCCCAGCGTGCGGTGACGATTGCGGAATTATCGCAAATCGCGCAGCACGGATTGGTCAGGAAGCCGGGTCGCGATCGCCCCGGCGGGGTATCTGAGCGGAGTTGCGCGAGCCTGCTGACCAGGTCACGGTCTGCTCTTTGCGGCTGGCGCGGCGCAGCAGTTCGGCCAGGCTGCGTGCCGCGCGGCCGGCCCCGTCCGGGTCGGCAAAGACGACGTAGAGAGTGGCCCAGCGTTCGCTGCCATGGGCCAGCGGCAGGGGTTTGAGCGCGCCATTGGCGAGCTCGCTGCGGATGATGTCTTCGGCATACCAGGCAAAGCCGTAGCCGCGACAGGCCGCGGCGATCGAGGTGGCCTTGGCGGTCACCGTCCAGCGTTGTTCGCTGACCCGGGGTGCCTGGGAGCCGGCCGGCTGGGTGCCGCTGTCGCGCACCACCAGGTGACGATGCCGGCGCAGGTCCTCGCTGGTCAGGGGGCGGTTGAGCCGGTGCAGGGGATGGTCGGGCGCGGCAGCGGCGATGAAGCGTACCTGGGTGAGCGGGTCGCCGACAAAGCCGGCCGGAATGCTCGAGGCGATGGCCAGATCGACCCGCCCGGAGGTCAGCAGCTCGGCGGTCCCGCCGAGGACCGATTCGTGCAGCTGAATGCGCAGGCCCGGTTGCTGCGCCGACAGTTGATCGAGGCACTCCAGCATGCGCCAGGCCGGGAAGATGATCTCTGCCGCCACCCGCAACTCGGTCTCCCAGCCCGCTGCCGCCAGGTCGGCGGCGCGCTCCAGGCGCTCGGCTTCCTCGACCAGCGCCCGGGCGCGCCGGACCAGCATGTGCCCGGCCGCGGTCAATTGCGCCTTGCGGCCCTGGATTTCAAAGGCCTTGAGGTCGAGCAGATGCTCGATCCGGCCGATGGCATAGCTCAGCGTGGATTGCGACTTGCTCAAGGCGCTGGCCGCCTGGGCGTAGCCGCCATGGTCATGAACGGCGATCAGCGCGCGCCACTGCTCCAGCGTGATTCTTGGGCCCATCATTCGAAATATTAGATGGATTAAGGCGATATTTTGCGCTTTTCTTTCGAAAGGGGCAAATTTATCCTACGCTGTGCGTCAACCGTTCGTTTCCCCGATGGAGTCTGCAATGCAAACCCTGCTCGTGATCAAGGCCAGCCTGTTCGGCAGTGACGGCCAATCCAGCCAGCTGGCCGATGCCTTCACCGCCCGCTGGCGGGAGCAATACCCCGAAGGCCAGGTGCTGTGCCGCGATCTGGCCGCCGATCCGCTACCGCATCTGACCGCCGAGGCATTCGCCGGTTTCCAGGCCGAGGCCACCGAGCGCTCGCCGGCCCAGCAGGCTTCGGTGGCTGTCTCGGATGCGCTGATCGCCGAACTCCGGCAGGCCGATGCGGTCGTGCTGGCCCTGCCGATGTACAACTTCACCGTCCCGTCGACTTTCAAGGCCTGGATGGATCATGTCGCCCGTGCCGGTGTCACTTTCCGCTACACCGAGTCCGGACCCGAAGGGCTGCTGGATACCGGCCCGCTGTATGTGTTCTGTGCCCGCGGCGGCCAGTACAGCGGCACGGCCAACGACACCCAGACCCGGCTGATCGAAATGTTTTTCGGCATGCTCGGTTTTGCCGAGATCCATTTCACCTATGCCGAGGGCCTGGCTCTGGGTCAAGAGGCAGCCGATGCGGCCCGGCAACAGGCTGCCGAACGGCTGGCCCAACTGCCGCTGAAGTTGCGGGAGCAGCGCCATGACTGAGGGCGCGCGCGAGCTTGTCCGGGTGATTGCGTCGCAGGCCACCTCGGACGGTGCCGGGGTCAAGCTCCGCCGCAGCCTGGGGTCCAGCGCTTTTGCCCGGCTTGATCCGTTCCTGATGCTCGATGAGTTCTTCTCCGACGACCCGGACGACTACATCGCCGGCTTCCCGGCCCATCCGCACCGCGGTTTCGAGACCGTGACCTACATGCTCGACGGGCGCATGCAGCATAAGGATCATCTCGGTAATACCGGCGATCTCGGGCCGGGTGCGGTCCAGTGGATGACCGCCGGGCGCGGTGTGATTCACTCGGAAATGCCGCAGCAGGCCGAGGGCCGCCTGCGGGGATTCCAGCTGTGGTTGAACCTGCCGGCGGCCGAGAAAATGCAGCCGGCGGCCTACCGCGATATTCCGGCCACCGCCATCCCCGAACTGGCTTTTGCCGGCGGCCAGGCGAGGGTCATCGCCGGGACCCTGGTCGTCGACGGACAGGGCCGTGCTGGTCCGGTCAATGCGGTGCCGGGCAGCATGGCGACCGACCCGCTGCTGGTCGATCTGCGCCTGCTGCCCAATGCCGGCGCCGATGTGCCGATCGCGCCGGGTTACAACGCCTTGCTCTACGTCTATGATGGCGAGATGTCGGTGGCCGGCCAGGCAGTGCCCGAGCGGTCGGCCGGCATCCTCGGGGATGGAGACCAAATCGGGCTGAGCGCCGGTCCCGGCGGCGGCCGTGCCCTGCTCATGGCCGCACGCCCCATCGGCGAGCCGATCGTCCAGTACGGCCCCTTCGTGATGAACACCCGCGAAGAAATCGAGCAGGCCATGGACGACTACCGCGCCGGGCGCCTCACCGATGCGGCCTGAAGCCGCCCGAATGAGCCGCGTGGCGCACTAGCCGTCCAGCCGGGCCATCAGTTCGGCCAGCGGCATCGGCCGGGCAAACAGGTAGCCCTGGAAGGCCGGGCAGCCGTGCTGCTCGAGGAAGCGGTGCTGGGCCTCGGTTTCCACGCCCTCGGCCAGGGCTTCGATTTCCAGAGACTCGGCCATGGCCAGCACGGTTCTGACAATGGCGGCATCGTCGGGGTCGTTGACCACATCGCGCACGAAGCTCTGGTCGATCTTGATCTGCTGGATCGGCAGGCGCTTGAGGTAACTCAGCGACGAGTAGCCGGTCCCGAAATCGTCGAGCGAAAAAGACACACCCAGCCCCGCCAGGGCATGCATCCGCTCGATGACGGTATCGACATTGTCGAGGACGATGCCTTCGGTCAGTTCCAGCTTCAGCCGGGCCGGGTCGGCGCCGGTCTGGTTGAGGATTGCGCGGACGAGGTCGACGAAATCGTCCTGGTGAAACTGACGCGCGCTGACGTTGACCGCGACCGTCCAGGCGCGGGTCCGGGCATCGTCCGCCCAGGCGCGGATCTGGTGGCAGGCGGTTTCCATCACCCACTGGCCGATCTGGATGATCAGCCCGCTTTGCTCGGCCACCGGAATGAATTCACCGGGTGAGATCAGGCCGTGGTCGGGATCATGCCAGCGCAGCAGCGCCTCGACCCCGATCCAGCGACCATCGCGGTCGACCTGCGGCTGGTAGTACAGCTGGAATTCGTCATTCTCCAGGGCGCGTTTCAACGCCTGTTCCAGCGCCGTTCTCCGCTCGACCAGCGCCTGCATCTCGGGATTGAAGAAGCGCAGCCGGTCGCGACCGCTGTCCTTGGCCTGGTACATCGCCACGTCGGCCTGGCGCAGCAGACTTTCCACGCTGTCGCCGTTCTGGCCGAACAGGGCCAGGCCCAGGCTGGCGCTGACGTCATAGGCGGTCGGATCGTCATCCAGGACAATCTTCCGGGCCAGGGCATCGCGCAGCTGGATGGCGACCCGCTCGGCATGTGCCGCGGCGGTCGTGCTATCCGTTCCCAGGTCCTCGACCACAACGATGAACTCATCCCCGCCCAGCCTGGCCACGGTGTCCTTCTCGCGCAGCACGCTGGTCAGGCGCCGGGCGACCTCGACCAGCACCCGGTCGCCCAGGCTATGGCCGCGGGTATCGTTGATTTTCTTGAAGTGGTCCAGGTCCAGCATGATCACCGTGCCGAACTCGTGCGAGCGCCGGCTGCGCGCCAGCGCACGCTCAAGGCGGTCGATCAGCATGCGACGATTGGGCAGATCGGTCAGCGCATCATGAAAGGCCAGGTGATAGGCACGCTGTTCGGCGTCCTTGCGGGCCGTGATATTGCGCACCGAGACCCGGCGGCCGAGGTACTCGCCGCTCTCGCCACGCACCGGCCGACAGGCGTGCTGGATCCAGATTTCGGCCCCGTCCTTGCGGATCAGGCGCAATTCCAGGTCCAGGCAGGCATCGTCATCATTCTCTGGCACGTGCTCGGCCAGGTGGTCCTGCCAGCGGCGCCGGTCATCGGGATGGATGATGCGATCGAGCAGGCCGGGGTCGGCGGTGAATTCACCGGCATCGTAGCCGGTCAGTTCCCGCACTGAGGGGGTGGTGTAGTGGAAACTGCCGTCGGGCAGAATCCAGTACTCCCAGTCCCGGGTCCAGTCGATCATGGTCTGGAACTTGCGTTCGCTGTCGATCAGCTGCTGCTCGGCGGCCTTGCGCTCGGTGATGTCGCGCAGGATGGCCAGGTGGTAGCGGGTATCGTCGGCCTGCCAGGAATTGGGTGAGATTTCGATCGGGAATTCGTAGCCGTCGCGGTGCAGTCCCACCACTTCGGCCATGGAACCGATATGGCCGACCTTTTCGCCGCGCGAGAGGCGCTCGAGCATCAGGCGGTGCGCATCGCGATGGCGCTCCGGGATCAGCTGGTCAACGGGCTGGCCTTCGAGATCTTCAGCGCGGTAGCCAAAAATGGTCGCTGCACTGTCATTGCACAGCAGGATCCGGCCGTGCTGGTCGGTCAGCATGATGCCATCCTGGGCGGTTTCGACCAGTTTGCGGAACCGCTCCTCGGACCGGCTGATGGCACGGCGCGATTGATCCAGCCGCAACGCCATGTCGTTGAAGGTCTCGCCGATATCCTGAAATTCGCCGTGCAGGCGATCGATGCGATGGGCGAGATCGCCGGCCGCCAGACGCTCCATGCCACGCCCCAGCCGGGTCAGCGGAATGGTGACGAAACGGCGGATGCTCCAGCTGATGGCGAGCACGACCAGCATCAGCAGGACCAGCCCCCAGCCGAGCTGGGCAATCAGGTTGCGCTCGACCCGGGCTTCGAGCTGGCCGGCCGGCACGCGGATGCTGAGAATACCTTTCAGATCGCCGACTTGGTAATCGTAGGCGCTGTCATAGGCGGCCCGGATGGCTTGCGGCGCACTGGCCTGCGAACCGTGGCACTGCAGGCAGTAAGGTTCGATCCAGATCGGCTGGGCATAGTGGAAAAAGGTCTGGCCCGATTCGCCGTCAAAGGCGGTGAAGCGGTATTCGTTGTCGGGGTTGGCACGGAAATGGTCTATCGCGTCGGCCTCGATGACATCGGCTTTCTGCATCGGGTTGCGCGGGTCGTCGGAGACATTGTTGAACGACAGGCCGGATTTGTCCCAGTTGCCGAAATCGGCCGAAATGCGCGACATGGCATGCGCCGGCAGAAAGCCCAGCGTGCGTTCGGTCAGCTCGATCCCGCTGTCGATGAACTGATGGTGGTAGACCCGACGGGTCGCCATCAGCACGTTGCGGATCTGCTCGGCGCGCTCGAGCAGATCCTGCTCGGCCTGTTCGCGGGTTTCCTGGTAGAGCAGCACCTGGAACACGGCAACGCCCAGTCCGACCAGGACGAAGATCGTCAGCAGCAGCTTCCGTTCCAGGGACATGGCCGTACTCGTTTCGGCCTCGGGAAGGCAACAATGTAGCAGAATGCGGCAATCGCCAGTAAGTTTTCACCCGGCAATCGATCGGCCCCGAATGGCTGGCCCGGCGCCCAGAGCGCGCTAGACTGGCCGGGCAAACATCATCAGGATGCAGGCCATGGAAGTCGAACAACTCGAGATCCGCGAGCACCTGCGCCGCCACCCGCCGTTCAGCTTTCTCGAACAGGAGGTGCTCGACCGGCTGGCCGGGACGGTGGAGATCGCCTATTTCCGGGCCGGCAGCGACATCCTGCAGCTTGGCCAGGCGGTCACCGACCTGCACTATATCCGCCAGGGTTCGGTCGAAGTGTTCCGGCGCAGCGGCGAGTTCTACAATCGTCTCGGCGAGGGTGATATCTTCGGCCAGTTGAGCCTGATCAGCGGTCGCACCACCCGCTTTCCGGTCCGTGCGCTTGAAGACACGCTGATCTATTTCATCCCGGCCGAGCAGTTCCGTGTCCTGTTCGACCAGGTCGAGGACTTTGCCGACTTCGTCGAGATCCAGGACCGCGCCCGCCTTCGCCAGGCCAGCGCGCGCAGCCGTGAAGGCGCCGAGTTGATGACCACCCGGGTCGAGCGGCTGGTCCAGCGCGAGCCGGTGATGATGGCCGCCTCGGGCACGGCCGGCGAGGCCGCGCGCAAGATGAGCGAGGAAAGCGTCTCGTCGATCCTGGTCTGTGCCGACGACGGCGATCCGGACCATCCCCGCCTGCTGGGCATCGTCACCGACAGCGATCTGCGCCGGCGCCTGATCGCCCCGGGCCTGCCCTACGACACGCCGTTAAGCGAGGTGATGTCGGAATCGCTGGTCTGCGTGGAGGCCGATGACTACCTGTTTGCTGCCATGATGGCCATGCTGCGCCACAACGTCCACCATCTGCCGGTATTGCAACGGATGCGGCCGGTCGGCGTGATCGACCTGTCCGACCTGGCCGGTCATGAAACGCGCAACAGCCTGTTCGTGGCCCGCAGCATTCACGACCAGCCCGACATCGACGGCCTCAAGCAGCTGATGCCGGATGTCCGTGGCAGTTTCGTGCGCATGGTCAACGAAGGTGCCACCGCGCGCATGATCGGCAGCGCCATCGCCATGATCGGGCGCAGTTTCAAGCAGCGCTTGCTGGAGCTGGCCGAACAGCGCTTCGGCCCGGCACCGGTGCCTTACTGCTTTCTGGCCCTGGGCTCGATGGCGCGCGACGAGCAGTCGCTGGTCACCGACCAGGACAATGCGCTGGTCCTCGACGATGGCTTCGACCGCGCCGAGCACGACGAGTACTTCGGCAAGCTGGCCGAGTTCGTCTGCGATGGCCTGGCCGAGCTGGGCTACAGCTACTGCAAGGGCAACGTCATGGCGACCAACCCCGACCTGCGCCAGCCCTTGTCAGCCTGGAAGGAGCGCTTCGCCGGCTGGATCACAAGACCGGACCGGCCGGCCCTGCTCAACAGCTCGATCTTTTTCGATCTGGACGGCGTCTACGGCGAAACACGCTTTGCCGACGCCCTGAAGACACAGGTCGCCCAGCAGGCCAGTGCAGCGCCGGCTTTCCTGGGCTGTCTCGCTCACAACGCCCAGACGCGGACCCCGCCGCTGGGATTCTTCCGCGACTTCGTGCTGGAAAAAAGCGGTCGTCACCAGGATTCGCTGGACCTGAAGCGGCGCGGCACCGCACCCATGGTCGATGTCATCCGGGTGCATGCCATGGCCAGCGGGTCGCTGGCCCAGAACTCCTTTCGGCGGCTCGATGATATTCGCGCCGCCGGTTTCCTGACCAGCAGCATGACCGCCGATCTGCGCGATGCGCTGGAATTCCTCGCCGCCACCCAGTATCGTCATCACGCCCGCCGCCTCGAGCAGGGTGAGCGGCCGGACAACAAACTCAACCCGGTCACCCTCAATACCTTCGACCGGCGCAACCTGAAAGATGCCTTCCGCGTGCTCAGCAACGCCCAGCGCTTTTTGCGGCTGCGGTACCGGGTCGTGCAGGTCTGAACCAGCGATGGCACGAGCATCCGCATCCGGACTGAGCCGGGTGGACTGGCCGGCCCGGCTGCAAGTCCTGGCCCGGGAGAGCACCATCCCGATGTTCGCCGCCTTCTACGGCGCCGGAACGGTCGGCGGTGACACGCCGCTGGCCGAAACCCCCTTTGTTGCGCTGGATCTGGAAACCACCGGCATGGATTCGCAGACCGGGGCGATCGTCAGCATCGGCCTGGTGCCGTTTACCCTGCAAAGGATCCGGGTGGCCGAGGCCCGTTACTGGGTCGTTCGACCGCGCCGTGAACTGGCCGCCGAGTCGGTGCTGATCCATCACATCACCCACGAGGAGCTGGTTGAAGCACCGCGTTTTTCGGCGGTCCTGCCGGATCTGCTCGAAGCGCTGGCCGGCCGGGTGGTGGTGGTCCACTACCGGCGCATCGAACGGCCGTTTCTCGATCAGGTCTGCCGTCGCTGGATGGGCGAGGGCCTGGCGTTTCCGCTGATCGACACGATGACCATCGAAGCCTGGTGTCTGCACCAGCAGCGCAGCTGGCTGGACCGTCTCGGCAGCTGGCTGGGCATTCGCCGGCATGCCTCGCTGCGCCTGGCGGCCTGCCGGGAGCGTTATCATCTGCCGGTCTATGCGGCCCATCACGCGATGACCGATGCTTTGGCGACCGCCGAACTGTTCCAGGCCCAGGTCGCCTGGCACCTCGACGCCGCATCGCCGGTCCGGCGCTGGTGGCTGTAAGCCGGCCGCCTTGTGCTTAAAGAGCCTTTGGCAGCCGGATCCTCGAGCCTGAGACTGATGCGGTGCCCTAGAATGCCTCGTCGTCGAAGTCCATCATCGGCCCCGCGCCGGCGCGGATACGGGCGTCGAGTGAGGTGATTTCCGGCAACATCCGGGTCATGAAAAACCGCGCTGTGTCGAGCTTGGCCTGGTAAAACAGCTTCCGTTCGCTGCCGGCGGTGAGACCTTGGTGAGCAATGACCGCCATCTTCGCCCACATGAAGGCCATCGCGGTCAGGGCAA
The DNA here is from genome assembly GCA_046540955.1 of Wenzhouxiangella sp. Lineage (GTDB taxonomy): Bacteria > Pseudomonadota > Gammaproteobacteria > Xanthomonadales > Wenzhouxiangellaceae > Wenzhouxiangella. The sequence goes on along the minus strand of JBKHEF010000009.1, from coordinate 42,757 downwards.
ATTGGCGCAGGTAGTCGGCCCCGGCGGCACCGGCCTCGAGCGGGTTTTTGCTCATGGCCTGGTAGACCCAGGCGGTGGTGTCCTGCAGCAGCCGGGCCGCCTGCTTGAGCGGGTCGATGAACTCGGCAACCGGTTCGCGGCCGTCGTGTTCGGCGATGAACGCGGTGACCGGGGTAAAAAAGGCCTTGAGATTTTCGCCGGAGTTCGCAACCAGTTTGCGCCCGACCAGGTCGAGGGCCTGGACGCCGTTGGTGCCCTCGTAGATCTGGGTGATGCGCACGTCGCGGGCAAACTGCTCGACCCCGGTGTCGCGCACGTAGCCGGCCCCGCCGTGGACCTGCATTCCCAGGTTGGCGACCTCGAAACCCAAATCGGTGAAGTAGGCCTTGATGATCGGGGTCATCAGCGCGACCCAGTAGCCGGCCTGGCGCCGGACCGCCTCGTCGGGATGATGCTGTTCGATCTCCAGCTGCACGCCGGTATACAGGCCAAGCGCGCGCGCCCCTTCAATCGAGGCTCTGGAGATCAGCAGCATGCGGCGTACGTCCGGGTGGACCAGAATCGGGTCGGCCGGCTTGTCGGGAAATTTCGGACCATTCAGGCTGCGGCCCTGGTGGCGTTCGCGGGCAAAGGTGACGGCGGCCTGGTAGGCGGCCGAGGCCATGCCCAGACCCTGGATGCCGGTCACCAGCCGGGCCGCGTTCATCATCGTGAACATGCAGGCCAGGCCGCGGTTTTCCGCACCGATAAGGAAGCCGACCGCGTCCTCGTATTCCATCTCGCAGGTCGCCGAGGCCTTGATGCCCATCTTCTTTTCCAGGCCAACGCACTTGACCCCGTTGCGCTCGCCCAAAGAGCCGTCGGCGTTGACCTGGAATTTCGGCACCAGAAACAGGCTGATGCCGCGGGTGCCGGCCGGTGCATCCGGGGTGCGGGCGAGGACCAGGTGGATGATGTTGTCGACCATGTCGTGTTCGCCGGCCGAAATCCAGATCTTCTTGCCGGTGATCCGGTAACTGCCGTCCGGCTGCGGCTCGGCGCGCGTGCGCAGCAGGCCTAAGTCGGTGCCGCAGTGCGGTTCGGTCAGGTTCATGGTCCCGCCCCACTGCCCGCTGACCATCTTCGGCAGGTAGGTGGCCTTCTGCTCGTCGCTGCCGTGGTGGTGGATGACCTCGTAGGCGCCCAGGGTCAGCCCCGGGTAGGCGGCAAACGAGGCGTTGGCGGCGTTGATCATCTCCGAGACCGCCAGGCCGACAAAGTTGGGCAGGCCCTGGCCGCCGAATTCGGGATCGGCAATCAGTCCGGTCCAGCCGTTGTCACACCAGTCACGGTAGGCCTCGCCGAAGCCTTCCGGCATGCGGACTTCGTGGCTGGCTTCCTCCAGTTGGCAGCCAATATCGTCGCCGACCGGGTTGAGCGGCTGCAGGACATTTTCGGCGACCTTCGCCGCCTCGCTCAAGACCGCTTCGATCACATCCGGGCTGGCTTCGGCCATGGTCGGCAGATCGGTGCAGGCCGACAGGTCGAGAAACTCGTTATAGAGGAAGTCGAAATCTTCCAGGGGGGCCTTGTAGCTGGGCATGGCGAACTCCGGATCGGCGAAGCGCCAAGACTACCATACGCTACCGTATGCTGGCGTGTGGATTCAGGCCGCTGGCACGGCGAAATCGGTCGGTCGCCATTCCTCGACCGACTGCGGCCGGGCAAACAGGTAGCCCTGGAAGGCATCGCAGCCGAAGTCCTTGAGCAGCTTCCATTCCTCGCAAGTTTCCACCCCCTCGGCGATCACCGTCAGACCCAGCGCATGGCCCATGGCGATGGTAGCGCGCACGATCGCAGCACTGCTGGCCGTGGCGATCATGTCAGAGACAAACGAGCGGTCGATCTTGAGGGTGTCAAAGGGCAGGTGCTTGAGATACGACAGCGACGAGAAGCCGGTACCGAAATCATCCAGGGCCAGGCCGATGCCCAGGTCGCGCACGGCCAGCATGCGCTGCTCGGTCTGGCTCAGGTCATTGAGTACCACCGACTCGGTCAGCTCCAGGCTCAGCCGGCCCGGCTGGATCTTGAACCGGTCCAGCGCCTCGAGCAACTGGTCGATGAAGCGCGGCTGGTGGAACTGGCGGGCGCTGACGTTGATCGACAGGTGCAGTCCGCGGGTGCGCGGGTCACCGGCCCAGTCCTGCAGATACCGGCAGGCGTTTTCGAGCACCCAGCTGCCGATCGGCAGGATCAGGCCCGTTTCCTCGGCCAGCGGGATGAACTGATCGGGGGAAATGCGGCCTTCACCGGGCCGGTTCCAGCGGATCAGCCCCTCGGCCCCGGTCAGGCGGCCGCGGGCATCGAACTGAGACTGAAAGAACAAGGCCAGGTGATCCTGCTCAAGCGCTTCATGCAGGCCGGCCTCGATGCGCGCGCGCGACTCGACCAGGGTCTGCATCTCGGCATTGAAAAAGCGCCAGGTGTTGCGGGCATCGTCGCGGGCGCGCTGGAGGGCGATCTCGGCCTTGTTGAGCAGCCGGTCGGCATCCTCGCGGTTCGGGGTGACCAGGTACAGGCCCATGGTGGTGGCATGGCGGATGGTGCCTTCGGCCCGCTCGACGGTGTGCGGGGCCTGCAGTTCTTCATGGATGAGTTCGGCCAGGTCATGGGCCTGGGCTGCGGCCTGGTCGCGCTTGCGCGAGAGATTTTCGACCACGATGGCAAAGCGATTGCCGCCGATCCGGGCGATGGTGGAATCATCGGTGAGGATTTCCTTGAGCCGCTCGGCGATCGAGACCAGCACCTGGTTGCCGACCTGGTAGCCATGGATATCGTTGATGAACTTGAAGCCGTCGATGTCAAGGACCAGGATCATGCCGTGGCGGTGCGTGCGACGACTGGAACGGGCGGCCTGGTCGAGCCGGTCGAGCAGCAGCGAGCGGTTGGGCAGACCGGTCAGGTCGTCGAAGTTGGCCAGTTCATGGATTCTGGACTCCGAGCGACGCAGGTCGGTGATGTCGGACTTGACCGCCACGTAGTGGGTGATGTTGCCATCCGGTGCACGGATCGGCGCGATCGTGGCCATCTCCAGATAGGTCGAGCCGTCCTTGCGGGTATTGCGAAACTCGCCCTTCCAGACTTCGCCCCGGGTCAGGGTGTCCCACAGGTCGGTGTAAGTCTCGTCGGGCGTCAGGCCCTGGTTGAGGATGGACGGATTGCCGCCGATCACCTCCTCGGCGCTGTAGCCGGTGTTGGCGATGAAAGCCTTGTTGACGTACTCGATGGCCGGCTCGGTGTTGGTAATGACAATGCTGGTCGGGCTTTGCTCGACGACCATGGCCAGCTTGCGCAACTGTTCCTCGGCCGCATGTCGGCGGAGGCGCTCGCGGGCATTGTCGACCGCCCGCCGGATGACGCTGGGCAGGCGCAGCAGATTGTCCTTGAGGACAAAGTCGTTGAGCCCGTGCTGGAGCAGCTTGACTGCCATTTCCTCGCTGACCGTGCCCGACACCAGGATGATGGGGGTTTCCGGCCGGCGGCTGCGCAGGAGGGCAATGGTGTCGTCGAAGTGCAGTCCGGGGACGGTGTAGTCGTACAGCACTGCACACCAGGCCTGTCTGTCCAGTGCTGCCTTCAGTTCTTCAAGGCGGTCGACTCGTTCGGTATGGGCTGGCAGGCCCGACTGTTCCAGGCGCCGCCGGATCAGCAGCGCGTCGGCCTCGGTGTCTTCGATCAGCAGCAGCTCGAAGCGCTCCTCAGCCAGCATGGCCATCCTCGTGCCCGGGCTGGTTGGTTGCCATCCAGTACACACCCAGCTGGGCGACCGTGGCGGCGAATTCGGCGAATCCGACCGGCTTGCGCACGTAGCTGTTGGCACCGGACTGGTAGGAACGCAGCCGATCCTGCGGCTCATCGGACGAGGTCAGCATGACCACCGGTAACAGCCGGGTGCGGGGATTGGCGCGCAGTCGGGCCAGCACATCAAGCCCTGACAGCCGCGGCAGCCCGATATCCAGCAAGACGACCGCCGGCAGCGGTTGGCCGGCCCGGTCGGCAAACTCGCCTTCGCCGAACAGGTAGTCGACCGCCTGCTGGCCGTCGCGGACCACGTCGATGGTATTACCCACCCCGGCTTTTTTCAGGGCGCGCAGGGTCAGCAGTTCATCCTGCGGATCATCCTCTACGAGGAGCAGCTTGCGATCAGTCATGCATCCATCCTACTGCCTTGGGCGCGACATTATCACAGGGCGACTGGCCGAGCGTGAAACGAAATTCTGCCCCCTGGTCGATCTTGCCACTGCCCTGGATCTGCCCGCCGTGGCGGTGGATCACCCGCTGCACGGTCGCAAGACCGATTCCGATGCCGGGAAACTCGTCCTGGCGATGCAGGCGCTGGAACGGCTGAAACAGCTTGTCGGCATGGCGCTGATCGAAGCCGGCGCCATTGTCGCGGATGACAAAAGCCGGCTGACCGGCCAGGGTCGTCTGGCTGAAAGAGATCCGGGCCGGATGGGCACCGGCGCTGTATTTCCAGGCATTGTCGACCAGATTGCCGATCGCTGCCTGGAGCATGCGCCGGTCACCATGGGCGATCAGCCCGGGCTCGATCTCGATTTCGACCTGGCGTTCAGGCTGCTGCTGGCGGAGCTGATCAATGCGTTCGCGCACCAGCATGGACAGATCGACGGGTGCGCGATCCAGTTCACCGCGGGTGACCCGCGAGAGCACCAGCAGGCCATCGATCAAGGCATTCATCCGGGTGCTGGCAATCCGGATCTGGTCGAGATGCTGGCGGGCCGGTTCAGACAGCTCGTCTAGATGATCCTCAATCAGCGCCTCGGAAAACCCGTTCATGGCCCGCAGCGGGGCGCGCAGGTCGTGCGAGACGGCGTAGGCAAAGCTGTCGAGTTCCTGGTTGGCCGAGCGCAGCTCGGCGGTGCGCCGCTCGACTTCGGTTTCCAGCCGGGCCTGCTGGCGGTCGGAGAGTTCCTTTTCGCGATCGACCAGTTGATTGATCTGGAACACCAGTCGGGTGACCAGGCCATAGAGCGCAATGCCGGTGACCACCACGAACAGCCAGCCCTTGATCATGCTGGCCCGGATCTGATCGGCCGGGTCGCTGAACAGGGCCTCGACGGCCAGGTCCGACAGGGTGATCCAGGCCACCGCCATGCCCACGTAGATCACCACGATCCCCAGTGCTGCGGTCGGGGTCCGCAGTTGACGGGGACGAAGCGAACCTGACAGCAACATCGCCGATCGCTTCAGTGCGGCTCGCCGGCTGAGCTCGTCAGCTGGGAGAAAAAGGCCATGTCGGCGGTCAGCATGTGCTGCTTGACCACGTTGTTGACCAGAAAATCGATGACATCACGGGTGGTGACGGTGCCGTTGCACGCCTGTTCGCGCAGCTTGCGCGCCCGCATCAACAGGCCGTTGTGGGCCCGATGGTGCTGATCGAGGTCTTGATAGCCGATTTCGGCCAGGATGTTTTCTTCGTCGGCAAAGTGCTGGGCGACATGTTCGATCAGTTCATCGGCCAGCTTGAGGAACGCCTCCTGCCCGGTGTTCTGGTCAAGACTGGCGTTGATCAGTCGATTGCCCAGCCTGAACAGTTCGCGGTGCTGCTCGTCGATCAGCGGATGGCCGCTTTCATAGGCCGACTTCCACGGCAGCAGGATCGGGTTGTCACCGTCCGGGCCACCGATAACCTTGTCCGGATCGGCGGCCGCGCAGAGCACACGGTTGCGTCCCTGGCGTTTGGCGGCATACAGGGCCTGGTCGGCGCGCTCGAACCAGGACTCGACCGTCTCGTTGCGTTCCAGTTCGGCCGCGCCGATGCTGACGGTCACGCCTGTGACCGGGCTGAAGTTCGCCTGGCTGATGGCCTGGCGCAGGCGCTCGGCGATAAATCGGGCAGCCGATAGCGACGTATTGGGCAGCAGGATCACGAACTCCTCGCCACCCCAGCGAAACAGGCTGTCGACCAGCCGGATCTGCTGTCTGATCAGGTGGCTGAGTTGCTCGAGCACCTGGTCGCCGGCGGCATGACCGTGCTGATCGTTGACGCTCTTGAAGTGGTCGATATCCAGCACCAGCAGGCAGGCGGGCTGGCCATAGCGCTGGGCCCGCGGCACTTCCATGCGGATGAACTCGTTGAACTGGTTGCGATTCCAGGCACCGGTCAGCGGGTCGGTAATACTGCGTTGCCGCACTTCTTCAAGCTGCGCCTGGAGGCGCTGGATGCGCGGGTCATCGTCGCGCTCGATCAGGGTGATGATGCGGTAAGCACCCAGGCTGATCCCGAACAGCTGGCGACCGACACGGTTGCCCTGTGCACCGGCCTCCAGCACATAGAGCCGCCGGGCCGCCTCTCCGCTCAGCGCGCTCCGGGCCCTGGTCGACAGCGCGCCCTGAGGCAACGCCGCGCGCATGGCTTCGTTCATGAAGGCGACCTCGCCATGCTCGTCGAGAATGGCCAGCGGTTCGGACGAAGAACGACCCTGTTGGCACAACAGGTCGAGGACGTTGCGATCTTGTTGCTGTTCCATTGCGCTGGGTTCGTCTTGCATTGGGGGAGCAGTCTGGCCTAAAACGACCGCAAAGACAAACCCTTGTGCGACAAATCGTCAGGCCAGCAGTTGTCCGTCCAGGTAGGCGGCCGCCTCAGCGCTGGCCGGGGCAGAAAAGAAGGCTTCGGCCGAGCCCTGCTCCTGGATTCGCCCGTTGGCGACAAACAACACCTCTTCGGCCAGCCGCCGGGCCTGGGCCAGATCATGGGTGGTCAGGATGACCTGGGTGCCGCTGGCGTGGATCTCGCGGATCAGCTGTTCGATCTTGAGCGTGCTGCGCGGGTCGAGATTGACGCAGGGCTCGTCGAAAAACAACACCTTCGGCCGCTGGGCCCAGGCGCGCACGATGGCCAGTCGCTGGGCCTCGCCACCCGATAGCCGCGGGGCCGGCTGCTGGGCCAGCTGGTCCAGTTCGGCCCGGCGCAGCGCGGCCATGGCCTGTTCCCGGCGCAGATGCCGTGGCACCCTGTTGCGCGCCAGGGCAAAGGTCAGGTTGGCCAGCACCGAGCGCCGCAGCATGACCGGACGTTGCAGGACCATGCCGAGCTCGCGCTGGGCCAGCGCGGCAGGTCGGCCACCCCAGTCGATGGTGCCGGCATCGGCCGGAATCAGGCCATGCAGGATCCGTAACAGAAGGCTTTTGCCGGCGCCATTGGGGCCGAGGATGACCTGGATGCGACCGCCGTGCAGGACGAAACCGACGTCGTCGATCAGCGCGCGGCCATTACGTTCGAAGCGCAGCCCCTGGACGGTCAGCGGCAGCAACGGGTTGCTGGCTGGCGAAGGTTCAGGCGTAGCGGCGGTTGGCGACATGCGACACGCTCATGATCAGGAGGTTGATGGTGATGGCCAGGATGACCAGGATCAGGCCCAGCGCCAGGGCCATGGCCAGGTTGCCCTTGCTGGTTTCCTGGGCGATGGCGCTGGTCATGACCCGGGTCACCCCACTGATGTTGCCGCCGACAATGAGCACCGCCCCGACCTCGGCCACGGCCCGCCCGAAACCGGCCAGTACCGCGGTGATCAGCGAGAACCGGCCATCCCACAACAGGGTCAGGAGCATCGCGCTCGGGGAGGTGTTGAGGACCTGCAGCTGCTCGCGACTCTTTTCGTCCAGGTCGGCCAGGGTTTGCCGGGTCAGGGCCGCGATGATCGGCGTGATCAGCAGGAACTGGGCGATGATCATGGCCTCGGGGGTGAACAGCAGCCCCAACTCGCCGAGCGGGCCGGCGCGCGAGAGCAGCAGGTAGACGGCCAGGCCAACGACCACCGGGGGCAGGCCCATGGAGGCATTGAGCAGCGCCACCAGCCATTGACGGCCCGGAAAGCGCAGCACCGCGGCGGCGGCCCCAAGCGGCAGGCCGGCCAGTGCGGCCAGCACGGTCGCGTTCAGGCTGACCCAAAGGGACAGGCTGACGATTTCGACCAGGGCCGGCTCCATGGCCAGCAGTAATCCCCGGGTCAGGCGCAGCGCTTCGGACAGTTCGTTCACCTGGCGTAGTATAGACAGACGTCCCGTTGATTCACTGGCCCATACCCTTCAAGGAGTAGTTCATGAACGAAGAAAAACTCAACCAGTCCATCCGCAAGTTTCTCAAGCAGGTCGGGGTGACCTCCCAGCGCGAGATCGAGCTGGCGGTTCGCTCGGCTGCCGAGGCCGGCACGCTGCCCGACGGGCCGGTTGAGGTCAAGGTCGTCCTCGAGTGCCCGCAGCTGGGACTTACCCACGAGGTCGACGGTCAGCTCGAGGCGCGCTGATCCGGCAACCGGATTCGGGTTTTATCTGCGGCGCCTGGGTTCAGGCGCCGTTCCACACCGGCTGGGCAAAAGGCTCGACCATGACCAGTTCGCCGGCGGCCACATCGCCGATCTCCGGGCCGAGGTTGATCAGGCAGTCGGCCTCGCTCATCGAACGCAGTACCCCCGAGCCCTGGTGGCCGAAGGGCGCCACGCTCAGGCCCTGGTCACTCTGGATCAGGCGGCCGCGCTGGAACTCGCGCCGGCCCGGTTTCTTGCGCAGGCTCGTGGTGACCGGCAACGCGACCTGGACCGGCAGCATCGGCCGGGCGCCGGCCAGCCGGACCAGGGCCGGGCGGACCAGTTGCAGGAACGTGACCATGGCCGAGACCGGGTTGCCCGGCAGGCCGAAAAACCACGCCTGGTTGATGCGGCCGAAGGCCAGCGGGCGGCCGGGTTTCATCGCCACCTGCCAGAAGCCCACGTTGCCCAGCTTTTCCAGCGCTTCGACCACGAAATCGGCATCCCCCACCGAGGCGCCGCCGGTGCTCAGCACCGCATCGCAGCGGGCGGCCTGCTGCAGGGCCTCATCGAGCGCCTCGCGGCGGTCGGGCACGATGCCCAGATCCTCGATCTCCACCCCCAGTTCGGTCAACAGGCCAAACAGGGTGTAGCGGTTTGAGTCGTGGATCTGGCCGGGTTCCAGCGGTTGGCCGACCGGCTTGAGTTCATCGCCGGTCGAGAAGAACGCCACCTTCGGCTTGCACAGCACCTGCACCCGCGGCACGCCGACCGAGGCGAGCACGCCCAGGTCGGCCGCGGTCAGCCAGCGCCCCGGCAGCAGCGCGGTCTCACCGGCGGCCAGGTCCTCCCCGGCCGGTCGTACATTGGCACCGGGCCTGGCGGGCTTGGTAAAGCAAACCTGGTCACCGTCGCGCTCGGTCTGCTCCTGCATGATCACGGTGTCGGTGTCCTCGGGTACGACCGCGCCGGTCATGATGCGGATGCACTCGCCGGGGCCGACCCGGCCCTGGAACGGCCGGCCGGCAAAGCTCTCGCCGACCAGTTTCAGGCGGGTGCCCGGTGCGCTCAGGTCGGCGCCGCGCAGGGCGTAGCCGTCCATGGCCGAATTGGTGTGGGCGGGCACGTCGATGGCCGCGGCCACCGGTTCGGCCAGCACCCGGTGCAGGGCGTTGTGCAGGGTCAGCGTTTCGATGTCGGTCAGGGGTTCAACCGCCGCCAGGATGCGTGCGCGCGCCTCTTCCAGCGGCAGCGCCGGCGTATCGTGGCCGCCGGCCGCCTTGCGTGCCTTGATGCTCATGACTTTTAAGGATTCCGTTGCTGAAGGTGTTCGGCCAGCGCATCGCGCTGCTCTGGCGTGTTGATGTTGTCGAAGGCTGGTGCGACGTCACTGAAATCCACCCGCGACCAGCGCCGGGTAGCGTACCACGCGTCCGGTTTTCGCTCACCGGCCGCCAGCGCTCGGGCCAGGTCGCCCAGCAGTTCGCGCCGGAACAGGCCATGCAGGGTGTGCATCCGCCCGCCTGCCTCGGCCACGGCCAGTTCGCTGTCGTCGCGCTCCAGTGCCTGCGCCAGGCGGGCGATCAGGTCAGCGGGCAGACCCGGTGTATCGCACGGCACGATGGCAACAAACGGGGTGGTGGCGGCATCAAGGACAGCATGCAGTCCGGCCAGTGGTCCCTGGAAACCGGCATGGCGGTCGGCCACCAGCGGCCAGCCGAAGGCGGCATATTCTTCAATCGACCGGTTGGCATTGATCAGGACCTGGCCGGCCTGGGGGGCGATGGCCTCCAGCGTCCAGGCGACCATCGGCCGGCCCAGCACCTCGACCAGGCCCTTGTCGACCCCGCCCATGCGTCGGCCCATGCCGCCGGCCAGGACTGCGGCGGTGATCTGTTCAGTCGGTATCGGCATGATCGGTCTCCAGCAGATCGCGGCACCCGCCGCTTGAAGGGGCATTACCCGGAAACGAACGGCCGGGCGCACAGCAGGGGCAATCAGGGTTGGCTTGCGGACGGACTTCTCTCAGCCGCGAGCTGCGGCCATCGAACAGCAGCAGGCGGCCAATCAGCGGCTCGCCGATGCCGGTCGCCAGCTTGATCACTTCAAGCGCCTGGAGCAAGCCGATGATCCCGGGCACCACGCCGAGGACGCCGGCCTGGCTGCACGACGGGGCATGTTCGGGCGGCGGCGGTTCGGCAAACAGGCAGCGGTAGCAGGGCTGGCCACCCGGCGCAAACACCGAGACCTGGCCCTCGAAGCCCTGGACGGCACCGTAGACATTGGCCAGGCCCAGGCGCACGCAGGCATCGTTGACCAGGTAGCGGGTCGGGAAATTGTCCGAGCCGTCGACGACGATGTCGTAGCCGGAAAAAATCGACTCTACATTGCCCGCGGTCAGGCGCTCGTGGTGGGTCTGGACCCGGACCGAGGGGTTGAGCGCCTCCAGGGTCAGCCGGGCCGATTCGGTCTTGGCCAGGCCGACCCGGTCATCGCGGTGCAGCACCTGGCGATGGAGGTTGGAGCGATCGACCCGGTCGTGGTCGATCAGGCCGAGCGTGCCGATGCCGGCACCAGCCAGGTACAGCGCGGCCGGCGATCCGAGACCGCCGGCGCCGACCAGCACCACGCGTGCCTTGCCGAGCCGTTTCTGGCCGGCGGGGCCAAGCTCCGGCAGGGCGATCTGGCGGGCATAGCGGGCCAGCTTGTCGCTGTCGCTGGCAGCGGGGATGACGTAGGGCAGGCCCTCGGCCTTCCAGCGATCGAACCCCCCTTCGACCGCAGCCACGTTCGGGTAATCCATCTGGCGCAGATCGTCGGCGGCCAGCAGCGAGCGGGTAGTGGCCGCGCACAGGATCAGAATCTCATGGTCACGTTCAGGCACCAGGTCGGCGATGCGCATCTCCAGGTAGCCGCGGGTCACCGCCCGGGCCTCGGCCGGCAGGCCGTGGACAATTTCGTCGGCTTCGCGCACATCGATCAGCACCGCCCCGGCCCGGGCCCGGGCCAGCGCATCGGCCGGGCTGACCCGTCTGATTTCACGGCGCAGCCGCGCCAGGCGCTGATCCAGCGACATCGCCGAACCTTACCCGCCGGCCACCGAGGGGACGACCAGCACGGTGTCGCCGGCCTTCAGCGGCATGTCCAGGCCACCGCCGGCGCGCACGTCGCGCTCGTTGACAAACAGGTTGACGTGCGGCCGCAGCTGGCCGCCCCGGGTGAGGATGCGCGGCAGCAGCAGCGGGTAGCGCTGACCCAGATCCATCAGCGCCTGGCCAACCGTTGGACCCCGCACTTCGAGTTCGGCCTGATCGTCGGCAAGGGCCTGGAGGGCGGCGGGCAGCACGATTCGAATCATGAGGATCTCCGGATGACATCGACCACGCCCGCGCGACGCGCGCTGGTGCGATGCAGGCAGGTCAGGATGACACGGTCAAAGCGCGGGCTGGCCGCAAGGACCTGCCGGGCGGTCTCGCTGGCGTGCGCGCGCACTTCGTCGTCGTCGACCTGGTTGATGATCGGGATGACCGTCCGGCCCGCCGTGCCCTCGCTGATGCCGCCGGGCCGGGTGAACACGGCAGCAAGATCGGCAGGGGTCAGGGCCTGGCCGATGGGTCGACCGGTGACCGCGGCCACCCGCTCGGGGCGGTGGACGAATTCTTCGGTCAACGGCTGGCCGATGACCCGGGCCGACAGGATCAGCAGCACGGTGCCGGTGGTGTCGGGCAGCACCGGTTCGCCCGGCCTGGGGCACTTGAGTCCGCGCATGCGCGCCCCATCGGCCTTGACCAGGGTGAGGTCGAACCGGCCAACCTGGTGGAGCTGGTCCACGCCTTCGGGACTCATGCCGCCGTAGCGGCCGGGCTTGTCGCTGGGCAGCAGGAAGGCATGCCGGCCGGGCCGGTCCAGGCCGGCGGCGCGGTCGAGCAGTTCGGTCTCTTCGCCAACATGCACCTCGACCCCGGTCCAGCGCGGTGGCCGGGCGGTGAACACCGTCCCGGTCCAGGCGACCCGGCCGGGCGCGCCGGCAGCCAGTTCGTTGAGCACGCTCTTCTTGCCGCCGGCGCCGATCGCGGCGACGATGCCGTCGAGTTGCAGTTCGCTCAGCAGTTCGCTCATGTGATTGTCCCGGCCTGGATCGACAGGATCGGCGGCAGGGTGGCCGGCAGCGCCTGCCAGTGATCGCCGCGGTCGATGCTGTAATAGACCTGGCCGCTGGAGGTACCGAAATACACGCCCAGCGGCTGGAGGCCGTCGGTATCCAGCCCGTCGCGCAGGACGGTGACGAAACAGTTGGCCTGCGGCAGGCCGTCGGTCAGTGGCTGCCAGTCGGCACCGGCATTCTCGGTCCGGTACACGCGCAGGCGGCCGCCGACCGTGGTCCGGAACTGGCTGGATTCTTCCGGGATGGTAAACAGGGTGTCCGGGTCGGCCGGATCCAGGCCCAGCGCGTAACCGAAATCACTCGGCAGGCCTGCGGTGATTTCGGTCCAGTGTTCGCCGCCGTCGTCGGAGCGCCAGGTGCCGCAGTGGCTCTGGCGGTAGAGCCGGTTGGGGTCGGCCGGATGGACCCGCAGGGTGTGATCGTTCTGTCCGGCCGGGGCATCGCTTTCGGCCAGGTACGGGGCGCGAATGCCGCTGTTGCAGTTCTGCCAGCTTTCACCCTGGTCGTCGGATCGATAGATGCCGCCGGCGGCCAGTGCTGCGAACAGGCGCGTCCCGCGGGCAGCCAGCGAGTGGACCGCGCAGCCGCCCTTGGCCGGGTGCCAGCGGCTGGCCGTGGGGTGGGTGTGAAAACCGGGCAGGCAATCCCAGGAGTGGCCGCCGTCACGCGATTTGAACAGGCCCGGTGGTTCGATACCGGCCAAAATTGCTTCGGGTTCAGGCTCGGGACCGGGTGCCAGGTTCCAGATCGTCTTGAGGTGATCGGGATGATCGTCCTCGCCGTGGCTCGGCACGGCGCTGAGCGGATACCATTGCCGGCCACCATCGTCGGTGCGATAAACATGGATGCCCCAGATCGGGTGATGGGCGGCTGCGAAACCGCGTTGCCCGCCCCAGCGCGGATCGAGGAAGGCGCGCTGAATCTCGAACCCGGCCATGTGTGGTCCTTCGAGTTCGAAGCATGACCGCCGTGCATCGCTGCGGGCGATGAACAGACCCTTGCGGGTGGCGATGAGCACGGCCACGGCAGGCACTGTCGACATGCGAAATGGTCTAGCATGGAAAGGATTCCCCAGTATATCGAATGGATGAAATGAACGAATCACTCCAACAGCGCATCGAGCAGCTTGTGCTCGATGGCCAGCAACACGCGCTGGGCGCCGAATACGCCGGTGCCTGCGTCAAGCCCGATATCGATCTCCGTGACGGCAAGGCCGGCGTCAGCCTGGAGGTGGCCTATCCGGCCCGGCGCTTCGGCCGCCGGTTGGCCGCAGCGCTGAAAAAGGACATCGAGGCCCTGCCCGGCATCGACCAGGCCAGCGTCAAGGTGACCACGAAGATCACCCCGCACCAGGTCCAGCCCAATGTGCAGCGCCTGCAGGTGGTCAAGAACATCATTGCCGTCTCCTCGGCCAAGGGCGGGGTCGGCAAGTCGACCGTCTCGGCCAACCTGGCCCTGGCCCTGGCTGCCGAGGGGGCGAAGGTCGGCATGCTCGATGCCGATATCTACGGTCCCAGCCAGCCGCGCATGCTCGGGGTCAGCGGTCGACCGGATTCGGTCGACGGGACCTCGTTCGAGCCGATGATGAGCTATTCGATCCAGTCGATCTCGGTCGGCTACCTGATCGACGAGGAAGAACCGATGATCTGGCGTGGTCCGATGGTCACCAAGGCCATGCAGCAGTTGCTGGGCAATACCCGCTGGAAGGATCTGGATTACCTGATCATCGATATGCCCCCGGGAACCGGCGACATCCAGCTGACCCTGTCGCAACAGGTCCCGGTGGCCGGGGCGGTCATCGTGACCACGCCCCAGGACATCGCCACCCTGGATGCCCGCAAGGGTCTGCAGATGTTCCGCAAGGTCAACGTGCCGGTGCTCGGCATTGTCGAGAACATGAGCATCCACACCTGCTCCAACTGCGGTCATTCCGAACACATCTTCGGCAGCGGCGGCGGCGAGCGCATTGCCAATGACTACGGCGTCCCGCTGCTGGGATCGCTGCCGCTGGACCTGTCGATCCGCGAACATGCCGACAATGGCCGCCCGACCGTGGTCGCCGATCCGGATGGCGATATCGCCGGCCTGTATCGCGACATCGCGGTGCGCATGGCGGCCAAGCTGTCGATGCAGGCCACCGATTTCACTCACAAGATGCCGAAGATCGTCATCAAGCCCTGACTCCCAGGATCTCAGAAAAGACCATGGAAAAACCCAACATCGAACGTTACGCCCGTCGGCCGATGACGGTGATGATGGAGCGGACCGGCACGCGCTGGCAGGTCATCGGGATTCTCCCCTCGGCCCGGCCGGGCGAAGGCGCGCCGCGCCGCGAACTGGTCCGGGACGGCGGTGAGACCTGCATCTATCGCTGGGAAGGCCTGGACCTGCGGCTGACCCCGGACGCCTGCGACGATTACTGGTTCAACCTGACCAGCGCCCAGCCGCGCCTGTACGTGATCTGCCAGCTGGACGCCAATGGTGAGCCCCAACCGTTGCGCATCACCGCCGACCAGGATGACTCGGTCGCCGCCGAGGAGGTCGAAGAGCTGTTTTACCAGGCCGCCATGCCGGCCCCGATCGTGGTCTGGATCAAGGACTACGTGGCCGCCCACTATCGACCGGGTCCGCGCAAGCAGAAGATCAAGGGCAAGCAGGGCGACAAGTACCGCCAGCCGTTCGACGCGGAGCAGCCATGAGCGAAGACGAAGGATTCCTGCAGCGCTGGTCGCGGCGCAAGCAGGCCGCGCTGCAAGACGACGAACCGGACGAGGCGGAGCGGGCCGATTCGGCCCAGGCGTCCGACGATCCGGCCGTGCCGGAAACGGCGCCTTCGGATGGCGCATCAGAACAACTTGATGCCGCTTCAGCCGAGGTCGCCGAACCCGAACCCGAGCCGCCGGGCGACGAAGACATGCCGCCGCTGGAGTCCATCGACAAGACCGGTGACGTCTCGCCGTTTTTCTCGCCGCGGGTCAGCAACGCCCTGCGCCAGGCCGCCCTGCGGCGCCTGTTCCGGCAGCCCAAGTACAACGTCGTCGATATGCTCGACGATTACGCCGAGGACTACAGCAAGCCCGCCTTGCTGGGCAATATCGTCACGGCAGATATGCGCTACCGTGCCGAACAGGCAGCAAAACGCGTGGAACGCCTATATAAGGAGTCGCTGGCCAAGAAGGACGCGGCCGATAGCGACGAAGCATTGGTCGACGAGGCCTCGTCTGGTGTTGCTGGCGAGTCTGGCCACGCGGCCGACGGCAATGAGCAGGATGCTGCTGTCACCGACGAGCAGGGGCTGGCAGACCCAGCCACCGAGCCAGCCTCATCTGACCAGGAGACGCCGGAGGGGTCAGACCCGAAGCCGGTCTGAACAAGCCGAGGAGCATGATGGAGGAGGAATCCCGAAGTATGGAACAACTAAGCGCCACCAGCGCCATCGGGCGCGCGCGCGCCGCGGCCCTGGCCGAGTTCGACCCGCCGCCCGAGCCGATGGAGTGGGTCGAATATCACTCCGAGGGTCGACTGCTGATCATCGGGCCGGCCGATGCCGCCTGGCCGATCGCCGAGCAGCTCAAAGGCGATCTCAAGTGCACCATGCTGGCCACCGAGCCGCCGAGCGAGCCCCCGGATCGGGCGCCGCCTGCGCGCTATCTTGACGGCCGCCCGGTCGAGCTGACCGGCTATCTTGGCGCGTTCACACTGAAAGTGGAGGTCGATCGCGGCCGGGTGCTGGAGGCCGGTCCGGCCTTCGGCATCGATCCGGGCACTTTCGATCTGGTCCTGGATCTTGACGGTTCGGCCGACTCGGGTGTCGACGAGCCGCCGGTCGGTTACTTCCGGGTGCGCACCGATGCCGACCGCGAGCGGGCGCTGGCCGAGTTGCCGGACATGAAGGGCGATTTCCAGAAGCCCCGCTTTTTCGCCTACGATCCGGATATCTGCGCCCATGGCTCGCGCGGCCTGGCCGGGTGCCGCAAGTGCGTCGATGCCTGCGCGACCGGGGCGGTGTTCAGCATTGGCGAAAAGATCGAGGTCGATCCCTATCTCTGCCAGGGTTGCGGCAGTTGCGTGACTGTCTGCCCGTCCGGCGCCATGCGCTATGCCGCGCCCTCATCGGAGGATCTGCTGGATTCCCTGCGCCGTCTGCTGGTCGAGTTCCGGCGCCACGCCGGGGCAGACGCGGTCGCGCCCGATGTGCTGCTCTACTGTGCCGACAGCGCGGCCGACACCCTGGCCGCCGCAGCCGCCGATCTGCCCGAGCACGTCTTGCCGGTGGCGGTCGAGGATGTCGGCTCGGTCGGGGCCGATACCTGGCTGGCCAGCCTGGCTTACGGTGTCGGTCGGATCATTCTGCTCAGCGGTCCCGAACCGGCCCCGACCCTGGTCGACGCCAGTACCCGCCAGATCGCCATCTATCGAGCGATTGTGGCCGGCCTGGGTGACGGCAGCGCCGAGCAGCGGATGCTGTTCTGGCCGGGTGCGGTCGCCCCCGAGGCCGTCGCCGAGCCGCTCCCGGCCCTGGTCAGGACACCGGCGACTTTCGCCGCGCTCGGTACCAAGCGCGAGATCATCCGCCAGGCCCTCGGCCATCTCCATGCCGAGGCCGAAGGCGAGGTCAGCGAAACCGTGGCCCTGCCGTCCTCGGCGCCGTTCGGAGAGATCCGGGTCGATGCCGACGCCTGCACCCTGTGCATGGCCTGCGTGTCGGTCTGTCCGGTTTCGGCGATCCAGGGCGGCGGTGAGAGCCCGCAGTTGTTTTTCCGCGAGGATCACTGCGTGCAGTGCGGCATCTGCGAGGCCTCCTGCCCGGAAGATGCCATCAGCCTGGCCGCTCGGATGCATTTCCCGGCCCATCTCGAACCCGCCCGGCGGCTGCTCAACGAAGAGGAGATGCATCACTGCGATGGCTGCGGCAAGCCGTTTGCGACCCGCAAGATGATGGAAAGCATGGAGCGTCGGCTCAAGGGCCACTGGATGTTCCAGGACGCCGAAGCCATTGCCCGGATCCGGCTTTGCGAGGACTGCCGCATCCAGCGGATGTACGAAGACGAGGGTGGGGTTGTCGCCCATCCGCCGCAGCGCCGCAATTGAGCGCGCCCATCTGCCCGGCGATACGACTTTGGTCGACCGGGCTTGACTTGATTGCGAAACCCGGAATACAGTGCCTGTTCGGGGAAAGGTAGATTGAGAATGCAACAATTGACGGAAAGCGCGGTGGACAAGCACCGCTCTTCGACAACGGCAAGTCAGGCCGAAGGGGCCCGGGCACGTGTGGAAACCTACGCGTTGCTGGCGGCATTGCTGCGTGATGCGCCGGACGGCCAGGTGCTGCAGATGCTGGCCGGGGTCAATGACACCGAGACTCAGGCCCAGCGCCCGACCGACCTGAAGTCGGCCTGGAGCGCTCTGGCGGCGACCGCCGCGGATGCCGACCCGGACGTGGTCGAACGCGAGCATCACAACCTTTTCATTGGCCTGGGGCGTGGTGAACTGCTGCCCTATGGCAGTTACTACCTGACCGGGTTTCTGATGGACAAGCCGCTGGCCGCCCTGCGTGACGAGCTCGCGCGGCTGGGCATCCAGCGCGCCGAGGGTGTGTCCGAGCCGGAGGACCATGCCGCCGCCCTGTGCGAAACCATGGCCTTGCTGGCCGACCCGGATCACGGCATTGCGCTGCCCGGCCAGCGCGAGTTTTTCAGCGAGTATGTGGGCAACTGGATGCCCCGGTTTTTCAGTGACGTTCAGGGCGCGAAGAGCGCTGACTTCTACCGGCCCGTCGGTCGACTGGGAGAAGCGTTCATGGAGTTTGAAAGAGTCTGGCTGAGTCTGCCGGAATAATTATCTTTGGAGAGAGAAAGCATGAAACGAGCACGTGAATCTTCACCCAAGCCATCCATTGATCTGGCACGCCGTCGACTGATGACCGGTGCCATCGGTGCCGGTGCTGCGGCCGGTCTCGGCCTGGTCTCCATCAACGGCCAGGCGGCCACGCCCGAGCCGGTCAAGCCCAAGGCGGACAGCAACTGCTACCGCGAAACCGACCATATTCGGCGCTACTACGACAGCGCCCGCTTCTAATAACAAGGCCGACAAGCGCCGAATCCAGTCTGGAGGAGAACTATGAAACTGATTCGCAAGCAAGCTGCCAACGACGCCCATCGCGTCGCCCGCGGCAAGGGTTTTGATCGACGCACCTTCCTCAAGCGGTCTGGTCTGACCGCCGGAGGTACCGCACTGGCCGCTGCCATGCCGCTGAGCATGATGAAGCGGGTTGACGCCCAGCAGCCGCCGGAAGGCAATTCAGGTCCGGTTGAAGTCAAGCGCACCGTGTGCAGCCACTGCTCGGTGGGCTGTGGTTCCAAGGCCACCGTCCAGAACGGTGTCTGGATTGGCCAGGAACCGGATTTTGACTCGCCGTTCAACATGGGCGGTCACTGCGCCAAGGGTGCCGCTTTGCGCTCGCATGGGCACAGCACCAAGCGCATCAAGTACCCGATGAAGCTCGAAGGCGGCCAGTGGAAGCGCCTGAGCTGGGACCAGGCCATCGACGAGATCGGTGACAAGTTCATGCAGATCCGTGAGGAGTCGGGCCCGGATGCGGTCTGGCACTGCGGCTCGTCCAAGGCCAGCAATGAGGGTGCCTACCTGCAGCGCAAGTACGCCGCCTTCTGGGGCACCAACAACATCGACCACCAGGCCCGCATCTGCCACTCGACCACGGTCGCCGGCGTTGCCAATACCTGGGGTTACGGCGCGATGACCAACTCCTACAACGACATGCACAACTGCAAGTCGATGATCTTCATCGGGTCGAACGCCGCCGAAGCCCACCCGGTCGCCATGCAGCATGTCCTGCGCGGCAAGGAGAACGGTTCGAAGCTGGTGGTGGTCGACCCCCGCCTGACCCGCACTGCCGCCCACGCCGATCAGCATATCCGGATCCGTCCGGGTACCGACATTCCGTTTGTCTGGGGCCTGTTGTGGCACATCTTTGAAAACGGCTGGGAAGACAACGAATACATCCGCACGCGGGTCTACGCCATGGACGAGATTCGCCGCGAAGTGGCCAACTGGACGCCGGCCAAGGTCGAAGATGTGACCGGTGTGCCGGAGGCTGAAATGTACCAGTGCGCCAAGACTCTGGCCGACAACCGCCCGGGCACGATCGTGTGGTGCATGGGTGGAACCCAGCACCACGTCGGCAACGCCAACACCCGAGCCTACTGCGTGCTGCAGCTGGCGCTGGGCAACATCGGCAAGGTGGGTGGCGGCGCCAACATCTTCCGCGGCCACGACAATGTCCAGGGCGCGACCGATGTCGGTCCCAACTGCCACAGCCTGCCGGGCTACTACGGTCTGGCCGAAGCGGCCTGGAAGCACTGGGCGCGGGTGTGGGATGTCGACTTCGACTGGATCAAGGCCCGCTTCGATGACGGTCAGTATGCAGACAATGCCGGTAATCCGACCCATCCGATGAACATCCCGGGCATCCCGGTCTCGCGCTGGATCGATGGCATTCTGGAAGACAAGGAGAACCTCTCCCAGCGCGACAACATCCGCGCGGTGTTCTTCCAGGGTCACGCGGTCAACAGCCAGGTGCGTGGCCCGGAAATGAAAAAGGCGGTCGAGAAGCTCGACCTGGTGGTCATTTCCGACCCGTACCCGACCCATCTGGCGGTCATGTCCGAGCGCACCGACGGCGTCTACCTGTTGCCGACGGCCACCCAGTTCGAGCAATCCGGCTCCTGCACCGCCTCGAACCGGTCGCTGCAGTGGCGCGAGAAAGTCATCGACCCGCTCTACGAATCCAAGACCGATGCCCAGATCCTGTACCTGCTGGCCAGCAAGTTCGGTTTTGCCGACGAGATGTTCAAGAATATTTCGGTCAGCGCCGACGGCATGCCAAGTCCGGAAGACACGCTGCGCGAAATCAATCGCGGCGTCTGGACGGTCGGCTACACCGGCCAGAGCCCGGAGCGGCTCAAGCTGCACCTGGAAAACAAGCACACTTTCAACACCACCACGCTCCAGGCCCAGGGCGGTCCCTGCGATGGCGACACCTACGGCCTGCCGTGGCCGTGCTGGGGTACGGCCGAAGTCAAGCACCCCGGCTCGCACGTGCTCTACAACCCGGACCTGCCGGTCTCGAAGGGTGGCCTGCCGTTCCGTGCGCGCTTCGGGAGCGAGCACAACGGCAACAATATCCTGGCCGAGGATTCCTGGAGCAAGGACTCCGAAATCCAGGATGGTCATCCGCCGGTGACCTTTGGCATGCTGCGCGCCATGGGCTGGCACAACGAACTGACCCCGGATGAAATGGCGACCATTGCCTGGATCGCCGGCCTGGCCGACAAGCCCAACGGCAGCGTGTCCGAGGCCGATGTCGCCGAGTTCCGGACCATGGAGTCCGATGCGCTTGACGGTGTAGGCTGGCATATCGATCTGTCGGGCGGAATCCAGCGCATCTGCCTCAAGCACGAGGTGGCCCCGTTCGGCAACGCCAAGGCGCGTGCCATTGTCTGGACCTTCCCGGATCCGGTGCCGATCCATCGCGAGCCTTTGTACACCCCGCGTTATGACCTGGTTGATCAGTACCCGACCCACGAGGACATGAAGTCGCTGTGGCGTCTGCCGACCCGGTATGCTTCGATCCAGGCCGACGACTTTTCTCAGGACTACCCGCTGGTCTTCACCAGTGGTCGCCTGGTCGAGTACGAAGGCGGTGGGGAGGAAACCCGCTCGATGAGCTGGCTGGCCGAACTGCAGCAGGAAATGTTCGTCGAGATCAACCCCATCGATGCCAATGACCGCGGTCTGCGCGACAACGACTGGGTCTGGCTCGAAGGGCCGGAGGGTGGCAGGATCAAGATTCGCGCCATGGTGACCGAGCGTGTCGGACGCGGTGTTGTCTGGACTCCGTTCCACTTCGGCGGCTGGTTCCAGGGCGAAGACCTGGTCGACCGCTATCCCGAAGGCACGGCCCCCTATATCCGTGGCGAGTCTTGCAACACCGCCACGACCTATGGATACGACCCCATCACCCTGATGCAGGAGACGAAGTCCACCCTGTGCCAGATCCAGAAGGCCGCCTGAGGCTTAGGAAGGAGGAGACAAGACAATGGCTCGAATGAAGTTTCTTTGTGATGCGGATCGCTGCATCGAGTGCAACGGTTGTGTCACGGCCTGCAAGAACGCCAACGAGGTGCCATGGGGTGTCAACCGTCGTCGGGTGGTGACGCTCAACGACGGCCTGCCCGGTGAGAAGTCAATTTCGGTGGCGTGCATGCACTGTACCGACGCGCCGTGTGCCGCGGTCTGCCCGACCGACTGCTTCTACACCACGACCGACGGCATCGTGCTGCACGACAAGGATCTGTGCATTGGCTGCGGCTACTGTTTCTACGCCTGCCCGTTCGGGGCGCCACAGTTCCCGACCACCGAGGCCTTCGGGGTGCGCGGCAAGATGGACAAGTGCACCTTCTGTGCCGGTGGTCCGGATGAGCCGAACACGGCATCGGAGTACGAGAAGTACGGTGCCAACCGAATCGCCCAGGGCAAGCTGCCAGCCTGCGCCGAGATGTGTGCGACCAAGGCCCTGCTGGCCGGAGACGGTGACCTGGTGGCTGACATCTATCGTCAGCGCACCATGACCCGTGATTCCCGTCCGCAGACCTGGGGCTGGGCCAAGGCTTACGGTGCCGGGGCATGATGGCCCGCCGCGTCCTCATGACGGCCAGCGCTCTTGCGCTGGCCGTTGTCCTGACCGGATGTTACGAGGA
Source organism: Wenzhouxiangella sp. (assembly GCA_046540955.1). Classification (GTDB taxonomy): domain Bacteria; phylum Pseudomonadota; class Gammaproteobacteria; order Xanthomonadales; family Wenzhouxiangellaceae; genus Wenzhouxiangella. The sequence goes on along the minus strand of JBKHEF010000009.1, from coordinate 20,504 downwards.
TCCGGACGTGACGGTTTACGAACCGGGTGTCTACAAGGGCAAGGAAGACCCGCTGCTGGCCAAGCTGGAAGATCCGGAATTCCGGGCTTCGCTTGACCAGCGCTTCGATGGGCAGAGGGATCGCTGATGAGCGGTACCTTGTTGCGTCGAGCGCGTTTGCCGGTCGCGTTGACCCTGGGCGCGGTTTTCGCGCTGGCCGGATGCACCCAGAAGACGGCCGAGCCCTGGATCAATGAGGGCCAGGCCGAGCGACTGGCCGGCAAATATGAGCGGGACCAGCAAACGGCTGAACAACTGCGCGACCGGATGCATTCGGGTCAGGCGCAGCGTTAGCTTGGAGTAGGAAATCATGAAAACAGAGCAATCTGCAAAATCGGAAAAGACCCGAAAGACTGGCCGCAGAATCTTCGCCATGACGGCGTTCGTTCTGGTGGCCGCCATGGTAGTGCCCCTGAGTGGCTACGTTTATGTCGCATTCGCCCAGGACAGCGCGGTCGCCCAGACCGCCCCGCCAAGCGACCCATGGGCCGCCGAAATCAACCCGCGCTCGGAGGTCTGGCGTGATGGCCGTCAGGCCACCGAGGGTGTCAGCGTGATCAAGGCTTACGGTGCGAATGTTCTGATGCAAAGTGGTGGCGAGAACTTCCGCCAGATCCGCATGGGGCCGGTATCAACCTACCTGCCGTGGTATCTCGCCTTGATGATCGGCGCAGTGGTGCTGTTCTACATCGTCTCCGGCGGCGGCGAAAAGCTGGAGGCGACCTCCGGCAAGCGGGTACCGCGCTGGTCGCGGCTTGATATCGCGCTGCACTGGTTCGTCGCCGGTCTGTTCCTGGTGCTGGCGATCACCGGCTTGAGTCTGCTGTTTGGGCGAGCGGTGCTGATTCCGCTGCTTGGTCCGGAAGGCTTTGCTGCCTGGGCGCTGGCCTCGAAGAACATCCACAACTACGGTGGTGCTTTCTTCACCGTTGGCATTTTGTTGATGATCGTGGCCTGGACCCGCTACAACATCCCCAACGCGACCGATGTGAAGTGGTTGCTCAAGGGCGGTGCGTTCGGCAAGCACCTGCCGGCCGGTCGCATGAATGGGGGCGAGAAGGCCTGGTTCTGGGTCAACGTCGGCGGCGGCATCGTTGTCTGCGCAACCGGCGTGATGATGATCAACCCGCAGTTTTTCGAAACCCGCGAGTTGTTCCAGTGGAACCTGATCATCCACGCTGTGGTGGCGATCCTCTGGCTGGGAGCAAGCTTCGGCCACATGTACATGGCAACCCTGGGTGCGCCGGGCTCCATGGACGCCATGACCAAGGGCCACGTCAGTTCCGAATGGGCCAAGGTTCACCATGACTTGTGGTACGACGAAGTCAAGGATCAGGAATTTGATGGCGACGATACGACCCGGTCTGCTCCGGGAACCGGAGCATCGACTTCGTCTGCCTGATCCATCCCCACTCATGATCGATCAAACAGCCGGCCTCAGCGCCGGCTGTTTTTTTAGGCGCTGCAGCCTGAAACTGTCCCCGTATTGCATCCCCATTGGCCGGACTCAAGCACAGCGGTCCGGGCAGCGCAGGGCCCACACCCGCCCCTCGCGCTAGTTTCAGACAAAACTAATGTTTCTTGATCTGGCTCAAGTCCAGGCCGCACCCATCCTGCTACTGTCTGACCCACGTTGCCTACCATAAGCCTGCCGGTCCGCCTGGCAGGGACTTTCGAAGCCTGGAGATGAAAATGAGGAAACTGGCCGAAACGATAAAGCCTGCCGGCGTAGATACCCAGCGACGGCGTCTGATGACGGGTGCAATTGGTGTCGGTGCCGCAGCCGGACTGGGCCTGACCGGCCTGACTGCCCAGGCTGCTCCCGCGGCCGAACCGGAGATAAAAACCAGGACCACGGGCTACCACGAGACCGATCACATCCGTCGGTACTATCGCAGCGCCCGCGAGATCTAGCGCCCAGTTTGGCGACGTACACCGCTCAAGAGGACTATTCATGAAATTGATTCGCAAGAACGCCGCATCCAATCCTTTACCGGGTTCGCTGGGCAAGCCATTCGACCGTCGCGCCTTCATCAAGCGTTCGGGATTGACCGCAGGAGGAACCGCCCTGGCCGCCAGCATGCCTTTGAGCATGATGCGCCGGGTAGAGGCGCAGGATTCTTCGACGGCCAATAGCGCGCCGATCGAGAAGCGCAGCACCATCTGCTCGCACTGCTCGGTGGGTTGCAGCACGATTGCCAGCGTTCAAAACGGTGTGTGGATTCGCCAGGAACCGGATTTCGATTCACCGATCAACCTGGGCGGCTACTGCGCCAAGGGCGCATCGTTGCGCGCCCATGCAACGAGCGAAAAGCGCATCAAATTCCCCATGAAACTCGAGGGTGGCCAATGGCGCCGGCTCAGCTGGGAACAGGCGATCGACGAAATCGGCGACAAGATGCTCGCGATTCGCGAACAGTCCGGACCCGATTCGATGTGGTTTTCAGGTTCGTGCAAGGCCAATAACGAAGCCTCGTACCTGCAGGCCAAGTTCTGCGCCTTCTGGGGCAGCAACAACCGCGACCATTCCGCCCGAATCTGTCATTCCACCACCGTTGCAGGTGTTGCCAACACCTGGGGCTATGGTGCGATGACCAATTCCTACAACGACATGCACAACTGCAAGTCGATGTTCTTCATTGGCTCCAATGCGGCCGAAGCGCATCCCGTTGCCATGCAGCACGTTCTGCGCGGCAAGGAAAACGGCGCCAAAATCATTGTTGTCGATCCCCGGTTCACCCGGACGGCAGCCCACGCCCATCAATACATCCGTCTGCGCCCGGGCACCGATATTCCCTTGATCTGGGGCATTCTGTGGCACATTTTCGAAAACGGCTGGGAAGACAAGGAATTCATCCAGCAGCGCGTTTTCGCCATGGACGAGGTGCGCCGGGAAGTCGCCAACTGGACCCCGGACAGGGTCGAAGATGTCACCGGTGCCACCGAGTCCGAACTCTACCAGGCTGCCAAAACGCTGGCCGAGAATCGACCCGGCGCCATCGTCTGGTGCATGGGCGGTACCCAGCACCACGTCGGCAATTCCAATACCCGCGCTTATTCCATCCTCTGGCTAGCGCTTGGCAACATGGGCAAGTCCGGTGGCGGCGCCAATATCTTCCGTGGCCATGACAATGTCCAGGGTGCCACCGATATCGGCCCGCTCTGCAATACCCTGCCGGCGTACATGGGTTTTTCCGATGCGGCCTGGAAGCACTGGTGCCGCGTCTGGGACGTCGACTACGACGATATCCGCAGCCGGTTCGACACGTATACCGAAGACGGCGTGCATCGGATGAACGTCTCGGGTATTCCCGTATCGCGGGTTGTCGACGGCATTCTTGAGGATCCCGAAAACCTTGGCCAGCGCGACAGACTCCGCGGCGTGTTCTTCCAGGGTCTTTCCGCCAACGCTGTTGCTCGCGGTCCTGAACTTCAGGAAGCGCTGGGCAAGCTCGACCTGGTCATCGTCTCCGATCCCTTCCCGACCCATATGGTGGCGCTGTCTGAACGCACTGATGGTGTCTACCTGTTACCCACGGCGACCCAATTCGAGCAAGCCGGCACGGTCACCGCATCCAATCGTTCGATCCAGGTCCGGGAGAAGATCCTCGATCCGCTCTATGAATCCAAGACCGACACCGAGATCCTGTATCTCATGGCGCGGAAATTCGGCTTTGCCGATGACATGTTCAAGCACATCGAGATCGCGGACGGCACCAAGCCGGTCTGGGAGGACATCCTGCGCGAGGTCAACAAAGGTGCCTGGACCATCGGTTACAGCGGACAGAGCCCGGAGCGCTTGAAGCTCCATATGAAAAACAAGCAAACCTTCGACACCACAACGCTGAAGGCAGTCGGCGGTCCGTGCGATGGCGAGACCTACGGCCTGCCGTGGCCGTGCTGGGGCACCCCCGAGCAGAAGCACCCCGGCACCCATATCCTGTGGAACCCCAGCCTGCCGCTCTCCCAGGGCGGCCTGCCGTTCCGTGCCCGCTTCGGCACCGAACACGAAGGCGTGAGTATTCTTGCCGAGAACTCATGGCCGGCCGAATCGGAAATCCAGGAGGGACACCCGCCGGTGACCTACGGCATGTTGCGCAGCCTGGGCTGGCACGAGGATTTGACCCCGTTTGAAATGGCCACGATCGCCTGGGTCGGGGGTGAGGCTGACAAACCGTCTGAATCGGTCAGCGAAGAAGAGATCGCGCGCTTCCGCACCATGGAATCGGCCGGCCTTGATTCGGTCGCCTGGCATACGGATATCTCCGGTGGCATCCAGCGTATCTGCCTCAAGCACGAGGTGGCTCCCTTCGGCAATGCCAAGGCGCGCTGCAAGGTCTGGACCTTCCCCGATCCGATTCCGGTCCACCGCGAGCCGATCTATACCTCGCGTCATGACCTGGTTGCCGACTACCCGACCTATCAGGACATGAAGGATGTCTTCCGGATTCCGATCCGTTACGAGTCGATTCAGAAAGATGACTATTCCGGTGATTTCCCGCTGGTCCTGACGACCGGACGCCTGGTCGAGCACGAAGGCGGCGGCGGCGAAACCCGCTCAACGGCCTGGCTGGCCGAGTTGCAGCCGGAGATGTTCGTCGAGATCAACCCTGCCGATGCCAACGATCGCGGGCTGCGCCTTGATGACTGGGTCTGGCTGGAAAGCCCGGAAGGCGGGCGCCTGCGGATGAAGATCATGATCACCAACCGTGTCGGACGCGGCGTCGTCTGGATGCCGTTCCATTTCGGTGGCTGGTTCAACGGTGAAGATCGTGAGGATCGTTATCCCGAAGGCACCGCGCCCTATTCGCGCGGCGAAGCGGCCAATTCGGCCACCACTTATGGCTACGACCCGATAACGCAGATGCAGGAAACCAAAGCGACTCTGTGCCAGATCGTGAAGGCCGCCTGAGGCTGAAGGAGATTAGAAAATGGCTCGAATGAAGTTCCTGTGCGATGCAGATCGCTGTATTGAATGCAACGGTTGTGTGACCGCCTGCAAAAACGCCAACGAAGTGCCGTGGGGCGTGAACCGTCGCCGTGTCGTTACGCTCAATGACGGTCAGCCCGGCGAAAAGTCCGTGTCTGTTGCCTGCATGCATTGTGATGACGCGCCCTGTGCGGCGGTATGCCCGGTCGACTGCTTCTACACCACGCCCGACGGCATCGTGCTCCATGACAAGGACCTGTGCATCGGTTGCGGTTACTGCTTCTTTGCCTGTCCGTTCGGCGCGCCGCAGTTCCCGAACGCAACGGCTTTCGGCTCGCGCGGCCGGATGGACAAGTGCACCTTCTGCGCGGGTGGTCCGGAAGAACCGGGCAGCGATGCCGAGTTTGAAAAGTATGGTGCCAACCTGATTGCCGAAGGCATGCTGCCGGCCTGTGCCGAAATGTGCGCGACCAAGGCGCTGCTGGCCGGCGACGGCGACCTGGTGGCCGACATCTATCGCCATCGGGCAACCAGCCGTGACGGCGCGGCCCAGACCTGGGGCTGGAGTCAGGCCTACCGGACCGGTTTGTCATGATGGCCCGTCGCCTGCTTTGTTACGCCGGCATGCTTGTGCTGGCGGTCGGCCTGGCCGGGTGCTACGAATCACCCGATGCAACGTTCTTTGAAGCCGGTGAATACAAGGGTAGCAATGACCCCTTGATCGCCAAGCTGGAGGATCCGGAGTTTCGTGCCCAGTTGGACCGACGATTCAATCACCAGAGAGATCGCTAAGAGCCTCTCGGCGATTGAAATCAGCGCAAGCCAGGGAACCAAAATACAGCTGCGACGCGAACCATTGAATACCAGTGAGTTGCGACGCCAGACCGGAGAAGCAAGATGGAGAATCAACTAAAGCACAACAGGGGTCGAAAGCCCGCAGCTCGGATCGGCTGGATGACCATGCTGGTGCTTGTCGCGGGGCTGGTCGTGCCGCTCGGCGGCCAGTTCAATGTCGCCATGGCCCAGGACGGCGAGGAAGTGCAGTCAAGCCAGGCAGCCGAAAGCCAGGGCGAGACCAATCCTCAATCCGACCTCTGGCGCCAGGCCCGGGAATCCGACGAGGGTTACACCGCCGTTGATGCGCCCGGCGCCAATGTTTTGGTGAGCAGCGATGGAGAAACGTTCCGCCAGGTCAGGATGGGACCGGTTTCGACGTATCTGCCCTGGTGGCTTGCCTTTATGGTGGGCGCGATGCTTATGCTGCATATCTTCACCGGCGGCGGCGAGAAGCTCGGCAACCCGTCCGGCAAGCGCTATCCGGCATGGTCGCTGTTTGACCGCATCCTGCATTGGTACATCGCGGGTCTTTTCCTGGTCCTGGCCTTTAGCGGTCTGACCCTGCTGTTCGGGCGCGCGGTGTTGCTCCCGCTGATCGGTCCGGAGGCCTTTTCAGCCCTGGCCAGGGGATCGAAGTTCATCCATGACTGGGGCGGCCCGTTCTTCGTGGTGGGCATCATCGTGATGAGCGTGGCCTGGCTGCACCATAACAAGCCAACGATGATGGATATTCGCTGGCTGCTGTTTGGTGGTGCCTTTGGCAAGCATCTGCCGTCGGGCCGTTACAACGGCGGCCAGAAAATCTGGTTCCTGGTCAATGTCCTGGCCGGCGCGATCGTTTGCATCACCGGGGTGCTGCTGCTGTTGCCGGATATCTTTGAAAACCGCACCCTGTTCCAGATCAACCTGATCTTGCATGCTGTTGTGGCCGTTGTCTGGATCGGTGTCAGTTTCGCGCACATCTACATGGCCACGTTGGGCGCACCTGGCGGCATCGATATTACGACCAAGGGCCATGTCAGCAGCGAATGGGTCAAGGTGCATCGTTCGGCCTGGTACGAAGAAGCCAAGGACGAGGCGTTTTACGACGAGCGCGAAAAAACGCCGGCACCATAAGCTCAGACGTTTCAACCCGCCCGGCCTGCACAGTCCGGGCAGTCGAGATAGAACAGGATCGCCGGCCAGCAGCCGGCGATCTTCATTCCAGGCCGAAGAATTGGTGGAGTGAGACTGCTTTCTCGCCTTCGGCAGTCTCCAGTACCAGTTCGCCCTGGTCCCCGATGGCCTTGAAGGCGCCGGCGGTGGTTGAGCCGTCATCAAACTCGATCAGGACTGATTCCCCGGGCTGGCCCCAACGGCCGCGCAGCGCTGTCAGGATGGGCGCCAGGCCTTCGGAGTCCCAGCGGTTGATCCAGTGCAGGAACTCGCGTGCAAAACTCTGCAGCAGAGTACCGGGTTCGAGTTCCGGATTGCCCCCTTCAATGGCCACACAGCCGCCGTCGATCACCTCGACCGGCTCCTGGCCCACGTTGACGGCCAGGCCCAGCACCAGCCAGCCTTCCTCCAGGTCGCGCCGCAGCGCGAGGCCGCCGACCTTGGCACCGCTCAACAGCAGGTCGTTGGGCCAGCGGTAGCGAAGATCGGTCATCGGCACCACCGCCTCGGCGGTGGCCAGGCCCATGGAGAGTAGCCCCAGCAGGGCGATTTCACCGGCCCGCGCGGGTTCGAATTCCGGCTCCAGGATCAGCCCGAGATACAGCCCCTGTTCAGGAGAGAACCAGGGCTTGCCGGGACGCAGACAGCCAGCCGGTTGGTGAGTGGCCCAGACCAGCGTGCCTTCACCACTGCCGTCGCGGGCCATCCTGACGGTTTCCTCCAGGACGTTGCCTGATCCGTCGAGCGCGACGGCCTCGTAGGCCGCCGGCAGTTCGATCCGGGTGATTGTTGTTGGATCCATCATCAGTGCAGTTTTGGAGATTGCGGGTCGAGTGAGTCCAGCAGACGTCGAAGCTTCTGCACGGGGGCCGAGATCATGCCCAGGGTATGGTCATGAGCGGCCAGTGCCTGGTCGAGCAATTGATGCGCTTCCTCCCGGCGGCCACCATCCCGTAACAGGGCGGCGAGTACCCCGACGCTTTCCATGTACAAGGCATCGGTCTTGCCGACCACGCGCTGGGCGATGTCGATGATATGCCGCAGCAATGGCTCGGCCAGTTCTGGTTTGCCGCCCTCGGCATACAGCCGCGCCAGGCCCTCCAGGGCATTCAGGGTATGCGGATGTTCCGGCCCGACCAAGCTACGCCAGATTTCAATGTCGGAGCGGTACAGCGCCTCGGCATCGCCCCACTGGCCGCGATCGCGCAGCAGGTCGGCCAGGCTCAGCAGGGTGGTCGCAAAGGCCGGACTGTCATTGCCGCTAACCTTGTCCCAGGCGTCCAGCGCCCGCCGGAACAGCTGCTCGGCCTCGTCGGTCTTGCCGGCCGCTTCGAGCACGGTGGCCAGATTGTGCAGGCTGCTGGCGGTGTCGGAGTGATGTTCGCCGTGCAGGGCCAGCCGGATGCTCAAGGCCCGTCGATACAACTGCTCGGCTTCCTTGAACTGCTGCCGGGCATCGAGCAGGGTGGCCAGATTGTTCATGCACGCCGCCGTGGCTGCATGGTCCGGACCAAACGCACTTTCGGTCATCTCCAGGGCCTCCCGATAGAAAGGTTCGGCCTCGGCATAGTTGCCGGCCATGTAATGGACGTTACCGAGCTGGTCACAGGCACCAGCGGTTGACGGATGACGCGCACCGAGCGTTTCACGCGCAAGCTTCAACGCCCGCGAGCACAAGGCAGCAGCCTGCTTGAGTTCACCGGCCGCCTTGTGCACGGCCGCCAGATTGTTCAGCCACGGAATCAGTTGACCATGATTTTTTCCATAAACCCCTTCCAGCGCCCCGATGCCAACCGTGTAGTTCTGCGCTGCTGCGGCCAGGTCACCGATTTCCTCGTAGCGACAGGCCACACGATGGCGCACGCTTTCGGTTTCCGGCAACCCGGCTCCGCCCGACTGTTCGCGCATGGACAGCGCCTGCAGCAGGAGTTTCAGGCGGTCGTCGTCCGGGGTGTCTGGATGGATGCCCAGTTTTTCCAGCAGCCCGGCCTGTTCATCCGCATCCCCACTGGCCACGGCCGCTGCCAGTCCGGCCTGTAGCCAGTCCCGGGGAACGGCCTGGCCGCTGGCCGCCTCGACCAGAGCGATCACGCCACCCAGCACATCTGAACGGAATGCATCTCGCCCAAAAGCCTGAGCAAGATGATCGACCATGAACTGCTGATCGCCCAGGCGACGCCACAGCGAGAGGGCTTCGAATCGATACACCGCATCATGTCCATCAACCAGCCAGGCTGAATCGACCAGTCCTGACAGCAGCTCGCCGGCATGGCCGGCCTGAGCGTAGTGCCATCGTGCCAGCAATCTCGATGAAGGAGAAGATTTGCTTGCATGGTGCGCAGCGAGTTTCAGGTGGAGACGCTGCCGGGCCCCGTGATCGGCCAGGCTGCCGGCCGCGGCGAGCTCCCGGGCGGTTGCGCTTTTCAGGATGAAGTGCCCTGCCGCATGCGCCAGCAAAGGCTGAATCCTTTCGGGCGCTGAAGTCACGGCGGCTCCGCACAAGGTCTCAAGATCGGACTGACTCAGACCGCTGCGCGAAGCCCACAGCCACTCGGTCAGTTCCCGTGCGTGCGGGTCCAGGAGCATTTCCCGGCCAATCTCGCGCAGGGTTTTCGAGCCACCGGTTCCTGCATGCTCCACGATCGCATCGGTGCGTTCCTTGCACAGCTCGGCCATGGGGCCCGGCTTGACCGAGAAGATGATTTTGACCCCCGTGGGCAGCCACTCTGGCAGCCAGTCCAGATCCGGTTCCAGGCCGTTGCGGGAGAGGTCTTGAGCATCGGCTATGGCGATGCAGACGTCTCCACCGGCCGCGATCCGCGCCAGCCAGTTTGGCAAGGCCTCGCGCTGGACCTCGGCATCGGTCGGAACCGGGTCGGGAAATCCGCTGGTCTGCCGAATCCAGTTCATCAATCGCCAGACGAACAGATCCGGCTTGCCCGACTCACCGCCAAGGCCGGCATGGTGGAAGAAAAAGCGCTCGCCGTAGGGTGCGCCGGTCGCCAGCAGACGGGCCGCCTTTCCGGAATCACCCGGCCCCACCAGCAGTGTGGTTCCGTCGTCGAGTGGGACTGGCACTGATGTCGAAAGATCGGATGCGGCGCGGAATGTCGCCATCAGCTGGTCTTCCGGCAGGCGTGCGGGTTGTCGATCGGTCATCAGGGATCCGTCGTGACTGCTTCGGGAAGGGCAAGATTATGCATCAAACCGCCGGCCGCCCTGTAATGAAAACGTAACAGAACCGTAGCGATAACACCATGAGGCGTCGCTAACGTCTGGCGTCAATTAAAAACCAAAGTTCCGAGCCATGCCAAAGTCGATCCGCACCATCGCCCTGATCGTCCTGCTGTCTGTCTCCTTCCACGCCGTTGGGCAAACCACCGGAACCGTGGAAGGGCGGGTTATCGATGCCAAGGGTGGCGCAGTGCAGGGTGTTCGTGTCACGGTGGAGCCAGATGGTCCCTCGGTGGCAACCGATCAGGCTGGTCGTTATCTTCTGCCCGGTCTTTCGCCTGGAACCCTGAAAATCACCTTTGACTACCTGGGTATCGAGTCCCGGTCTGAAGACGTGATCGTGGCAGCCGGAGAAAGTGCGCGCCTTGACATAGACCTTGGATCAGATGCGGACATGGATCGGATTCTCGTGCGCAGCCAGGCCCAGGCAGGCGCCAGCGCACTCAATCAATATCGGAACTCCGATGCGATCACCAATGTGGTCTCGTCCGATGATATCGGAAACTTCGTGGATCAGAACGTTGCTGAAGCGCTGCAGCGCGTGCCCGGGATTTCAATCACGCGTGACCAGGGCGAAGGCCGGTTCGTCAGCATCCGCGGCCTGGATTCGAATCTCAACAATGTCAGCCTGAACGGGATGCGGATTGGCACGCCGGAGGATGGCAATCGCGAATTGCCCCTGGATCTTGTCCCGACCGGATCGATCGAACGCCTGGAGGTGGTCAAGGTGCCGACCCCGGACATGCCGGGAGACGCCATCGGGGGTGCAATCAACGTCGTTTCTCCTTCGGCTTTCGACGCTGAAGGCCAGGTGCTGAGATACCGCATCGAAGGTCTGCACGCGGATCTTGGCAGTGAGAACGGCGCTCGCGGAGAGCTGGCCTACAGCAACGTGCTCGACGCTTTTGGTGGCGAAAGTAATGTCGGTGTCTCGATGGGGATCAACTACCTCGAACGTGATTTCCAGTCTGACAACATCGAGACCGAATACGACTTCCTCGACAATGAAGCAACCGGTGGCGAGAGCTTCGTGCCGATCGAGACACAGCAACGCAAGTACTTCATGACGCGGGACCGTCTCGGAGCGCACCTGAACCTGGATTTCCGTCCATCCTTCCGTGACCGCTATTTCTTCAACGCGTTATACAGCCAGTTCAATGACGCTGAAACCCGGCAGCGCTCGATTAATATCTGGGAAGACGGGGATCTGGCTTCACTCGACGGCGAGACCGCCCGCTTCCAGGATATCGCCGCCGATGGCGTGCGTCGCCGTATCCGCTTCCGCACCAAGGAACAAGAGACTTTCGCAATTGCCCTGGGCGGCGAGCATCGCCTTGAAAATTGGGCTATCGATTACCGCGCGGGCTATTCTGAAGCCAGCGAGACGTCCCCGGACGAAATTGAAGGACGCTTCGAGTTTGACGGCGCTGAAGTTGATGCCGATGTTGTCTTTGGTTCCGGGATTCCTGTCTTTGGCGTGACCCGCAACGGTTCGGCAGCAGACGATATTCTGCGCAACGAAAACTCCCTGCTGGATCGCGTGGTGCTGGAGTCGAAGTTCGTCGACGAAGAGGACTTGAACTTCAGCCTGAATTTCGAACGTGCCTTCCAGTTCGATAGCGGAAATCGCTTTTCACTGAAGTTCGGTGCCGATGCCCGCTACAAGGACAAGGACGTCGACGTCAACGAGATCGAGCTGAGAGCGGTGCCGGACCTGAATCTGTCACAGTTCACGGTTGCGCCGTTCTCCTTCCCCTTCGGTAGCCTCGGTGACGGTATCAGTTCTTCGGCTTTCCGAAATTATTTCGCCGATAACCGTAGTGACTTCGGCGAACGCCCGGGGGATATCGGAGAAAATATCCTGTTGTCTGCTTCGGGTGACTTCACCTCCTCCGAAGATGTCCTGGCCGCCTACATCATGGGGACCTTCGATATCGATGACTGGCGAATCATCGCCGGCGTTCGACTTGAAGACACGGATTTCAGCACGCGTGGGAACCAGATTGACTTCAATGAAGACGACGAGGTCGCCGGTATTACCCCCATCAGCGCCTCCAACAGTTACTCTGAATTGCTGCCGGCGCTGCTCGTGCGCTATAACGGCTTTGAAGACATCGTGTTGAGAGCAGCGTGGACCAATACGCTTGCGCGTCCCAGTTTCGGCGACCTGTCCCCGGGCACCATTATCCTGCGTGAAGACATGGAGGTTGAAACCGGAAATCCTGCGCTGGATCCGATCACTTCCTCCAATCTCGACCTGATGTTTGACTGGTATCTGCCGAGGGCCGGGGTCCTTTCGGTCGGATTGTTCTACAAGGACATCGATGACTTTGTCGTCGATTTTGTCAGCGACAATGACCCGCTGTATCCCGGTTTTGAGGTCGAGCGCCCGGTCAACGGCACCAGCGGTGAGAGCACCGGTATCGAATTCAACCTCCAGCATGATCTCGGGGTCTGGGGCGAGACGCTGGACGGTTTCTTGCTGGGCGCAAACCTTACCCTGATGGATAATGAATTCAAGGTTGCCGAGCGACCCGATGAGTCCTTCCCGTTGCCCGACTCCTCCGAGACGGTCGCAAACATTTACCTTGGATTCGAACGAGGACCGCTGTCGACTCGACTGGCCTGGTCGCGGCGGGGAGAATACCTGACCGAAATCGGTGACGATGCCAACTTTGATATCTATGTGGATGACCATGCGCAACTTGACTTGACTGCCTCTTGGCGATTCAGTGAACGTCTGGTGGGCCTGGCGGAAGTCATCAACATCACCGATGAACCCCTGCAGCTGTATCAGGGTCAGTCGGGCAACGTATTGCAGCTTGAGGAATACGGGGTCAGCTTCAGCCTGGGACTACGCGGTCAGTTCTGATGAACTGAAAGAAAGTCCGTCAGCTTTTGAACCGAGCAGGGCCCGGGTGTCTGTTACAAACCCAGGGCCCTTGTTGCAATTATCATCTTGCCCCGCAGTCTCTGGAGTCTGACGTGCGATATATCCTGGAACGGTCCTGCGAGGTTTTACTGGTGCTGGCCGCTTTTATGCTTTCTGGCTGTGATAGCCGAAGCGATGCATCTAGCCATGACCAGCCATTGCAGGCGCGACAGGCTGCGTCAGCCTTGATGGATGCACCGGAGGTCGACCGCCAGACCGCTTTTCGAATCCGCGGCGATGCCGATGCCGGGCTCAACGCGGATGAAGGCTGGGCTGCTGAAATCAATCAGGCGGCCACGGTTTACGCCGACCGTCCGTTTCGCCTGCGTTTCGAGGTGGAGGCAGGCGAGCACGAAAAGATGCCCCGACAGTACCGGCTCGAATTCCGGCGCAATAATGGTAAGTGGATGCCGCTGCCGGCGGAGAATTTCCCGCAGCCGGCGAAACTGCATGAGCTGGGGCTGGATCCTTCGCTCATGGGTCCGATCGAAAGCCAATGGCAGTTTGCCCAAGGCGCGCCTTCGGCGATGCGCTGGCGTGACGAGGAGGGCGGGTATCTGCGCGTTGAGACCGACGAGGCGCCGCTGCTGGCGCTGGGCCGCTACCGGATCCCCTGGCAGCCGGTCGAGTTTGCCCTTGAACTGCGTTTGAGCGGTGATCGCCGGGCCGGGGCTGGAATGGTGTTCGATTATCTGGACCGCGAAAACCATTCACGCTTGGAAGTGGTAAGGCCGGGCACGGTTCGGATCATGCAACGCGCCAACGGCACGGAGACCGTGCTGGCCGAACACCAGGCCGAAGTCTCCGCCGATCGATGGCTGGAGCTGAAGATGCTTTTCAATGGCGCGGAACTGACCGTTGAGTTTGATGACGACCGCCTGGTTTTCAGCGAAACGCTGGCTTCGGCACTAAGGCCCATGCTCGGGCTGTTTGTGCCTGAAAATACGCTGGCCGATATCCGATCGGTCGTCATTGAAGGCGAGCCGCGCACACCGCGCACAAGCATTATCGCCAGCGATGTGTTCGAGCACGAGGCGCCAGCCCGGGATGTGCTGGCAGGCTCCGAGCGAGCGTTTTCCGGTGGGGCTGGGGTCAGCTTTGCTGAGCAAACGCCGCAGTGGGACGGTGCCGGCGGCCACGGCGAATGGGAGTTTCCGGTCGTGATTCGCTACTTTTCCGACGATGCGGCCATGAACCAAACGGGGGATCGCTTCGACTATCGGCTGGTCGATACGAGCGGGGCTGTTCTGCCGGCCGAATCCATGGCCTCGGTGACGCTGGAAGTCCCCGAAGGCCACCTCGGCGGCACTTTCGTTGAAACGCCGATGCGCATCGGGCCCTGGCAGGCCCAAGACGGCGCGCTGTATTTCCTGATGGAGCCAGCCGAGACCTGGAACGCGCTGATGGTAGTCAAGTCAGCCGATGGCGGCCAATCGTGGCGCGAAATGGACGGCGCCCATCGACCGCAGACCGGCGATCTCGAGGGCTTCGGCTCGGTGCTGGTCGATGATCGTATCCACATGCTGCATCAGACCTCCGATGATGTCTGGTACCACGCCTTCAATACCGCCGATCATCCGCACGCCCCGGATGCCTGGGCGATAACGGATGAACGGGTCGCCTCACCGCCGGAACCGCCAACCCAGGTGGCTGACCTTGCCGTGCGCCCGGACGGCAGCGTGGTGGCGGTCTACGGCGGCCCGGACAAGCTTCGTTTTCGCGTCCGCTCGGGGCAAGGCGAGTGGGGCGAGGAGCGCGTGATCGACCCGGACAGCAGCGCAGTCCTGTCCGGCCCGACCGTTGTTCTCGGCGCAGCTGACGAAGTGCACCTGGCCTATACCGACAGCGACGGCAACGCCTGGTACCGAAAAATCCTGCCCGACAATACCTTGACCGACCGGGTCCGGGTATCGGATCAACTCGGCCGCACAAGCACGGACGTCGGCGCGATCCTGCCGCTGCTGTACCTGCCTGACAGCGATTCGGCCAGTGTCATCTACCGCACCCGCGAGGGTCTGCTCCATGAGCGGCGCGTGGATGCCGAAGGGCAGTGGAGCGATCCGGTCCGGGTATCTGATCGCACCGTGGTCCAGAACTCGGTGGATTCCGATCAGGCCGGTGCCGACGCGGTCGTTATCGGCGATACCGTGCATGTGCTGTTGATCGAGCAGGGCTCGGGCCAGTTGGTCCATGTCACCCGACGCGCGCACGCTTGGGAAGAGGCTGGTGTCGTCGTCGACGATGAGCAGGTTCAGTGGGTGCGCGGCGGTCTGGTCAATCTGCCCGACGGTGGGCTTGTCTACGGTTTTGTCTACGATGGCGGCGCCGATGGGGGTTCAGGCAAGAATCGATATGGCCAGGTTGCCGTTCAGGCCCCCTGATGCTGTCATGTCATAAATCTTCAAACCCCTGACATCTGACTGAAACACTCGAGCCATAGCCTGTGAAGATGAATTCACACGGTTTGCTCGCTATGTACTTCCTTCGTCTGATCCTGACCGCACTGTTGCTGATCGTCAGCTTGCATGCGTTTGCCCAGCAGCCTACTGGCCGCATTACCGGCACCGTCGAAAGCGCGACCGAAAGCTTCAAGTTTCAGGGTGCGACGGTCCGAATCGTTGGCACCGACCGTCGCACCGCCACCGACCGGGACGGCCGCTTCCGTTTTGGTGATCTTGCCGCGGGCGACTATGAGCTGAGAATCGAGTACGTCGGCGTGCCTGCAAAGACCGTCTCGGTCAGTGTTGCGGCCGGTGAAGTCACCGAGCTGGCCGTGGCGCTGGATCAGGATCTGGACCGGATCATGGTGGTCGGCCAGAAGGCCAGGCAGAGCGCTGCCCTGTCGCGCGAGCGGGCTGCGATCAACAACATCAACGTGCTGTCGGCCGACGCCATCGGCCAGTTCCCCGACAGCAACGTGGCCGAGGCGCTGCAGCGCGTCTCCGGCCTGTCGCTGGAACGCGACCAGGGCGAAGGCCGCTTCGCCATCATTCGCGGCGCCAATGCCAACTTCAACACCACCACCGTCAACGGTCTGCGCATTCCCGGCCCGGAAGATGACAGTCGGGCCGTCAATCTTGACGTGGTTTCCGCCGACCTGGTCGACAGCGTCGAGATCTCCAAATCGCTGATGCCGGACCAGGACGCCGACGCCGTCGGCGGCAATATCGAAATCAGCACGCTCAGCGGCTTTGATCTGGGCAATTCGCTGCGTGCCTCGGTCGAAGGCAGCTATAACGAGAAGCTGGAGAAAACCAGCCCCCGGGCCTCGCTGACCGGAACGCGCCTGCTCAGCGTCGGCAACGGCGTGGATAACCTGGCCATTTCCGGCTCGGTCAATTACTTCGACCGCAAGTTCGCGGTGGACAATGTCGAGGCCGGCATCTGGCCGGAATTCGAACTTGCCGATGGCAGCGTGGTTCGTGTGCCCGAAGCCGCCGAGCAGCGCGACTACGAGCTCAGCCGCGAGCGCGTGGGCGGGGTCTTCAACGTCGAGTTCCGCCCCGATGACCAATCTCAGTACTACCTGCGTACGCTCTACAGCGAGTTCTCCGACAACGAGATCGAGCTCGAGCACGAGTACATCTTTGAAGATGCAACCCCGGTCGAGGTCAGCGCCGATGGCGGGCTGTTCAGCGACGGCGAGGTCGAGCGCCGCGGCAAGGAAACCACCGCCACCCGCGAGATCTTCTCGCTGAGCCTGGGGGGTGAGAACCGCCTCGACCGCTGGCTGGTCGACTACCAGGCCGGCTACGCCGAGGCCAGCACCTCCGAGCCGTTTTCGCTCGGCACCGCGCTGATCGCCGAAGGCCTGGACATCGGTTACGACTTTACCGGCAGCGGCGGACGCGAGGCTCCCAACCTGTTCGGAACCGATCTCGGTTCGCTGGAGGACCTCACCGCCTACGAACTCGATCTGGTCGAACTGGAAAGCGATGAAACGCAAGAAGAAGAGCTTTCTCTTGCGCTCAACTTTACCCGGGAGTTGTCCTGGGGCAACAACCCCGGGCGCCTCAAGTTCGGCGGCAAGGTGCGATCGCGCGAGAAATTCAACGATGCCAACAACTCCAACTTCGTGGATTTCGATGATGACTACACCCTGGCCGACCTGGCCGGACCGGGCCAGCGTGATTACCCGCTGGGCCGCTTCGGGCCCTACGTGAGCACCAGCATCCTGCGCGACTTCTACCGGGCCAATGGCGCCAACTTCGAAATCGATCCGGTGGACTTCCTGCTCGACAGTGAAGGCGAGGACTACCGCCTGGAAGAAGACATCTACAGCGCCTACGTCATGACCGATGTCACCCTGGGTCAACTCGACCTGTTGGCCGGCCTGCGGGTCGAGTCCACCGATATTTCCCAGTCCGGCTTCCGTGCGATCGTCAACGAGGACTCAGGCGACGGCATTCCCACCATCGAGCCGTTTGCAGCCGACAACGATTACACCGACCTGTTTCCCAACCTGCAGGCGCTGTATACGATCAACGACAACTGGCAGCTCAGAGCAGCATTCACCCGCAGCATGGGCCGGCCGGGTTTCGAGGACGCAGGCGCCCGCCAGGTGGTCGAAATCGAAGGTGGCGAGATCGTCGCCGAGATCGGCAACCCGGACCTGAAGCCGTTTTATTCGAACAATTTTGACCTCGAGTTGAGCTACTTCGACGACGGCGCCCTGGGCGCGGCTTCGGTGGGCATCTTCTACAAAGATGTCGAGGACTTTTTCGTCAGCACCAATATCGCCGGGCAGCCGCCGTTTGAGGATTTTGACGAGGTTGCGGCCGTGGTCAACGGGGACAAGGGGGAGATTTTCGGCGTCGAGCTCAACTACATCCAGGAGTTCGTCTTCCTGCCCGCCCCGTTCGACGGGCTGCTGCTGATCGCCAACTACACCTGGATCGATTCCGAGGCCGAAGTGCCTTTCCGCGATACCAAACTGCCGTTCCCGCAGCAGTCTGACAACATTGCCAATATCGCCCTGGGTTACGACGGCGGCCCGGTCTCCCTGCGCCTGGCGCTGAATCATCGCGGGGAATATTTCGACGAAATCGAAGAAGAGGACGACCCCAGCCAGGACCGCTACGTCAGCGCCGAAACCCGCCTTGACTTCACCTCCAAGTACCAGTTCACCGAAAATGTCACGGGCATACTGAACGTATCGAACATCACCGACGAGCCGTTCTATGCCTTCCTCGGCGACAAGCGCTTCGCCAACCAGTACGACGAATTCGGCCGGACCGTGGAACTCGGCCTCGAAGTGCGGTTTTAAGGCTCTAGATCGAGGAGGTCCGGGTCGCTGAAACTGCGACCCGGCCTCATCCCGGGCCGGTCCAGTCCTACAAGACATCCTTGCGCCGGTCCGTGTTTCCCGATTAAATGCATGCTGGCCTGGAGCCGCTGGATGCGCTTAATCGGCAGAGGATTGCATAAAATGTAACTGAGACTTACAATTTATGCATGCCTCGCCCTCGGAAATTCGCAGCGGTCCTGCTTGATCTCGCCGATCAGTATCCGGTCCTAACGTTGACCGGGCCGCGCCAATCCGGAAAGACAACCCTTTGCCGGTCGGTGTTTCCCGATTACGGTTACGTCAACCTCGAGCCGTTGGACCAACGCCAGTTCGCGCGCGAAGATCCGCGCGGTTTGTTGGCCGAGTTCCCTGGAGGCGTGATCGTTGATGAGATCCAGCACGTTCCGGAATTGCTTGGCTACATCCAGGAAGCCGTTGACGAGGATGGCCGGCCGGGTCGTTTCGTGCTGACCGGATCACAGCACTTTTCCTTGTCAGCGTCTATTGGCCAGTCGCTGGCTGGGCGCACTGCGGTGCTTCAACTACTGCCGCTGAGTCTTGAAGAGTACGCTGATTTCTCAATTCCTCTGGATAGTCTGTTCGACGTGCTGTTTGCCGGGGGGTACCCGCGGATTCATGATCGCTCGATTGCCCCGGAGCGCTGGCTGGCTGACTATGTGGCCACCTATGTGGAACGAGATGTTCGTCAAATCGCGAACGTCTCGGATCTTGGCGCTTTCTCAACGTTCTTGCGCCTTTGCGCTTCCCATACGGCCCAGGAGATCAATCTTTCCGCGCTGGGTGCTGATGCCGGTGTGTCTCACAACACCGCCAAAGCCTGGCTTTCGATCCTTGAAACGAGTTTTTTGATCGTGCGCTGTCCAGCCTGGCACCGCAACCTGCGCAAGCAGCTTGTCAAGCGCCCCAAGCTTCACTTTCTCGATTCCGGTCTTGTCTGCCACTTGCTTGGGATCCGCAGTGCTGACGAGTTGCGTCATCATCCGCTGCGCGGCCCGATCTTTGAGAGTTGGGTTGCAAGCGAAATCTATAAGCACCTTAGCCACCGCGGAAACAATCCAAGGTGCTTTCATTACCGCGAGGCACGCGGTGTTGAAATCGACATCCTGCTCCAGTCCGCATCAGGCCTGATCGCCTGCGAAGCGAAGTCAGGTGCCACCCTTCAACCAGATTTCATGAATCATCTGCGGGTCTTCAGCGAGAGGGTCAGCACTCTACTGCCGCAGCCCGAGCTTGATCTGAGGCTGGTCTATGGCGGTGATCGCAGGCAGCAACGAAGCGGTGTGGAGTGCCTGGGGTGGCGTCAGATTCATGCGGTGGAGTGGGGCTGAGCGACTGGCTGGAGAGTATCGAGCGCGAAGAGCGGGCCTCAGGGATCAATCCTGACGAGCAGTGGTGGGATTGAGCATGCAGCGAGGCCAGGTCTGGGTGGCAGGTTTCAAGCCCTTGCGGGGTCAGGAGGTCGGCAAGGCGCGGCTTGCCTGTCCACGCGCGCTTTCGATCAATTCCCGGCACGGCCGATGAATTTCACTGTCGGCATCGACCGCATGCAGCAACACGTTGGTGTCGATGACGAACATTCGAACGGCTCAGCCGCCCTTGTCCATTCGTTCATAGAGGGCGTCGCGGTCGGCCAGGTCGACAAATGCGCCGCCACTGTGCCACTGCGGCAAAGGCTCACGCACCTGACTTGTTTCCTGCTCGGGCTCGTCAAGCACCCGTCTCAAGCCTGCCTCGACCAGCTCCGACATCGTGCGGCCCCGGCGCGCGGCTTCCTCGCGCAGGCGCTGCATCACGCTGTCATCGATATTCAGCGTTGTTTTCATATGGAAAACCATATCACGGGTATGGGTATATACCCAATGCTCCTGCGGTCAACCTTATCGAACCGGAACTACACCAAGCGCTGCACGACAGCCCGGTCGTGTTGATTCACGGGCCCGCCAGTCCTTGACGACTGCCAGCGTCTATCAGATAATTGCTGGCTACCTCGTGGCTACGTAGCTCAGCTGGTTAGAGCGCGGCACTCATAATGCTGAGGTCGGTGGTTCAAGTCCACCCGTAGCCACCAT
>JBKHEF010000008.1:0-96064 GCA_046540955.1 Wenzhouxiangella sp. | reverse complement strand
GGTGCAGGCGCACGAAAGCTGACCAGTCCGCGCTGTTCGGCGGTGCCAGTTCGATTTCGATCGCCACATAGCCGAGCAACTTTCGGCTCTCGCCCGTATCGAGCTTGGCCCGGGGCTCGATCACCGGGATCTCGGTGGCATAAGACACGCCCACGCCCAGCGCGGCCCGGGTATCGACATACCCATCCCACGGAAAGCGCATCCAGCGGGCCAGCCAGGCGAGGTTGAATTCCCAGTGGTCCTGGTCGCCGAAGTGCTTGGCCACCTGGCCCTCGACCTCGAAACGCCAGCGTTCGGTCCTGCGATACACATAACCCGGCGCTACGGCCACCAGCCACGCATCACGAAACCCGGTATCAAGGCGGGTCAGGATGTCGAGCAGGCGTTCTTCGCCGGCCTTGCCGCCGTAGACGCCGAGGTGCCAGTAGTCCTGGTCATCCGGATTGGCCAGCGCGCCGGTCGCCAAGGCCAGCCACAGTGCGAAGCCAGAGAGAAGGGCGCGCCAGGACGCCCGGATGCGGTCGGTCATTGGTGGTCACGTCGTCTGAAGCCAGATCAGTGGCGACGCAGGTGAGCCACCTCGCTTTCGCCGATGAACGCATAGTACAGCAGCGGAATGACCAGCACGGTCAGCAGGGTCGAGACTGCCAGCCCGAAGATCAGCGAGATCGCCAGGCCGCTGAAGATCGGATCGGTCAGGATGAAGGCGGCCCCCACCATGGCCGAAATGGCGGTCAGGGCAATCGGCTTGATGCGCACGGCACCGGCCAGAATGACCGCTTCGTGGAGGGATTTGCCTTCCTCGAGCAACTGGCGGATAAAGACCACCAACAGGATGGAATTACGCACGATAATGCCGGCCAGGGCAATCATGCCGATCATGCTGGTGGCGGTGAATTCCTTGCCGAGAAGCGCATGGCCGGGCATGATCCCGATCAGGGTCAGGGCGATCGGGGCCATGACGATCAACGGCATGACGTAGGCGCGGAACTGGGCTACCAGCAGCAGGAAGATGGCGAATACACCGACCGCATAGGCAATTCCCATGTCACGGAAAGTCTCGTAGGTGATCTGCCACTCGCCGTCCCACTTCAGGGCCGGCCGGTCGGGCCAGTCGGGCTGGCGAATGTAATACTGCTCGGGCCCGTCGGCATCGGCGCGAAGATCAGCGGCCAGGCGGAACATGCCGTAGAGCGGAGAGTCGACCTCGCCGGCCATGTCGGCGGTCACGTAGGTCACTGGCAGCAGGTTCTTGTGGTGGATCACCCCTGGCCACTCGATCGGGTCAAAGCGGGCAATCTCGGCCAGGTGAACCAGTTGGCCATCCTGGCTGCGCACGGCCAGCGATTCCAGCGCGGCGGTCTGGGCCTTGAGGCCTTCTGAAAGAATGACCCGGATCGGTACGGCGTGTTTGGCGTAAGGGTCATGCAGGTAGCTGACGCTGCGCCGGCCCAGCGCCGTTTCAAGGACTTCAACCACCTGGGCCTGGCTGACGCCAAGCCGGGCCGCACGGTCGCGGTCGACGATCACCTGCCAGCGCTGTGCGGGCGCCACCACGGTGGTGTCGATGTCGACCAGGCCATCAATGCCCTGCATGCGCTCGGCCAACTCCAGCGCCAGGGTGGTGCGGGCGGCATGGTCGGGTCCATAGACCTCGGCCACCACCGGTGACAGCACCGGCGGCCCCGGCGGCACTTCGACGATTTTCACCGCGGCACCGTAGCGCTGGCCAATCTCGCTCAGCGGGCCGCGCAGGGCCAAGGCGATTTCGTGCGACTGGCGATCACGATCATCGATCAGGTTGACCTGCAAGTCCCCCTGCCAGGGCTCGGAACGCAGGTAATACTGTCGGACCAGGCCATTGAAGTTGATCGGCGCGGCGGTCCCGGCATAAGCCTGCCAGTCGGAGACGTCATCGACATCCTCGAGAAAGCGGCCCATTTCGGTCAGCACACGCAGGGTCTGCTCGACCGGCGTGTCCTCGGGCATGTCGATGACGACCTGCAACTCGGACTTGTCGTCAAACGGCAGCATCTTCAGCACGACGGCCATGAACACCGGGAGCGAGGCGGCCGCCAGGGTGAGGACCACGATCCCGGCCGCCAGCCCGCGCCGGCGCCAGACATGCTGGCCCAAAAATGGCGTCAGGCTACGGCGGAAGAACCGCAGGACATGCTTGTTGACGCCGCGCGCTGCCGAACTGCCGCCACCGCCATCACCACGATCCTGACCCTTTTCATGTCTCAGCAGGCGTACCGCCAGCCATGGCGCGAGCACAAAGGCGACGATCTGGGACACCACCATGCCAGCCGAGGCGTTGATCGGGATCGGGCTCATGTACGGACCCATCAGGCCAGTCACGAAGGCCATGGGCAGCAGCGCGGCCATCACCGTCAGGGTGGCCATGATGGTGGGTGTGCCGACCTCGTCGACCGCCTCGGGAATGACTTCGCGCAGGCCCCGACCGGTCACGCGCAGACGCCGGCTGATGTTTTCGACGATCACGATGGCATCGTCGACCAGAATGCCGATCGAGAAGATCAGGGCAAACAGCGAGACCCGGTTGAGGGTAAAGCCCCAGGCCCAGGAGAACACCAGCGTGACCAGCAAAGTGACGATCACCGACAGCCCGACGATCAGGGCCTGGCGCCAACCCATCGCTGCCAGCACCAGCAACACCACCGAAACCGTGGCCATGATCAGGTCGCTGATCAGCTTGCGCGACTTGGCCCCCGCCGTCTTGCCATAGTCGCGGGTCACAAGCACGCCGGTATGACCGGGGATGACCCGATCGCGCAGCATCTCGACCCGTTGCTGGATCAGATCAGCGATCACGACCGCGTTCTCGCCCGGCTTCTTGGCAATCGCCAGGGTCACGGCCGGGAACACCTGGCCGCGGTACTCCGGCTTTCCGGGTCCGAAACCGACCTGGACCATGCTGTCGGGCACGGTCTCGCCGCGATCGATGGTGGCCAGGTCGCGCAAGTAGACAGCGGCACCATCGCGCATGCCGACCACCAGATTCTCTACCGCATCCACTTCGCGCAGCGGCGTACCGGGCTCGATCGGGATGGATACCCCGTCGCGGGTGATGCGGACCTCGGAGCCAGCCGCGTTGGCCGCCCGGATGGCTTCGCTCAGATCAGCCACGGTCAGGCCAAAACCGGCCAGCAGGGCCGGGTCGAAACGGACATCGACGCGGTCGGGAACCGCGCCGATGGTGAATACATCACGCGTGCCGGGCACCCGCTTGAGCTCGACTTCCAGCGCCCGCGCCAGCCGGGTCAGGTCCTCGGCACTCTGGCGACCTTCCGGGTCGTACAGGGTCAGGCTGAGAATGGGTACATCGTCGATGCCCAGCGGCTTGACCACTGGCGGGGCGGCGCCCAGGTCGGACGGGAACCAGTCCTGGTTGGAAAAGACCTGGTTATAGAGCCGCACCAGGGCCTCCTGGCGCGGAATGCCGACCTCGAACTGGACCGTGATCACCGCGCGGCCATGGGCCGACATCGAGTAGATATGTTCGACCCCCTCGATCTCGTCGAGAATCTGCTCGCCCGGCGTGGCGATCAGGTGTTCGACCTGGCGGGCGCTGGCACCCGGAAAGGCGACGATCACGTCGGCCATGGTCACGTCGATCTGCGGCTCTTCTTCCTTGGGGGTGATGATCACCACCAGCAATCCGGCCAGCAATCCGACCAGGGCGAGCAAAGGCGTCACATGGGCATCCTGGAACAGGCGCGCGATGCGCCCGGAGATGCCCAGCGCTTTCAAGCCATCGTTCAAGGTGTTGTTCCCCGGGCGTTCTGCTCAAAGACCCGGCGCGGATCGGGGGCAATCCGTTCACCGGCATCCAGTCCGGCCAGCACTTCCAGCTGGCCGTTGATCCGGCTGCCGATCCGTACCTGGCGCAGGCGTGGCCGGTCGGCGTCGTCAAACACGTACACCGCGCGCAGCTCTCCCCGCCGGAACAGGCTGGATTCGGGGATCAACAGGGCCTCGCGCTCGCTCAGCGGGACATTGACCCGCACCAGCATGCCCGGAAACAGGGTTCCGTCGGGTTCTTCCAGGTCCATGCGCAGGCGGAAGGTGTGGGTCGCCGGGTCGGCATATGGAAAGAAGGTCATCTGTCCGGTCGACAAGACCCGACCATCGTCCAGGGTGACTTCAGCTCGCCGCTCCCGCCGGGCCAGTTCCGCGTACTGTTGCGGAATCGAGACCGCCACCCGCAGTTCCTCGAGCGAAAAACCGCTGAGCAGCGGCGCCCCGGCGGAGACCGCTTCGCCCAGCTCGACGTGCCGCTCGGTCACGATGCCGCTGTAGGGTGCGCTGATCCGGGTGTAATCGAGCTGTTCGCGAGCTTCGGTCGCTGCCGCCTCGGCCCGGGTCAGGCGGGCACGGGCAGCGGCCAGCGCATTGCGGGCATTGTCGAACTCGGCCTGCGTGGCCACCCCGCGCTCGAGCAGGGACTCGATGCGCTCGAATTGCCGCTCGGCATCATCCAGGCTGGATTCAGCCTCAACGCGCGCGGCCTCGGCCTGGTTGAAGCGGGCCCGCTGCTCGCTGTCTTCCAAACGGACGATCAGCTCGCCAGCATCCACCACGTCATCAACATCGAACGGCAACTCAACCACCGTGCCGCTGGTCTGGGCCGAGACCGTGCTTTGCTGAACCGCCTCGATCACCCCGTCCAGGCGCAGATGCTCGACCAGCGGACTGCGCTCGACGGTGATCGATTCGGCCGCCACAGCACTGCCCGCCAACAACATGGCAACAATCATCAGGGAGGTGTTCTTGAACAGATTCATTGTCATCATCGGCCCATTATATTAGGTTTTGCTTGTATAAGTCAGCAACCGCTGCCAGTAAGCCACATCCAGCCAGCGTCCAAACTTGAAACCGACCTCTTTGAGGTGAGCGACCTGGACAAATCCCATCTTCGCATGGAAGGCCGCACTGGCAGGATTGGGCAGGGTGACGACCCCGATCAGGCTGTGCCTGCCCAGCGCGGCAAGCTGCTCAATCAGTGCCAGATAAAGCCCCGCGCCCAGGCCAATGCCGACCCGCTCAGCAGCGACGTAGGCGCTGACTTCCACCGAATGGCGGTAAGCACTGCGTTCACGCCACGGCGTGGCATAGGCATAGCCAGCCACGGCACCATCGTGCTCGGCCACCAGCCAGGGCAGGCCGGCCCGGTCGACCGCCACCATCCGCGCGGCGAGCTGCTCGCTCGACAGGCGCTCTTCCTCAAAGGTCGTCGTCGTCCACTCGATGTAATGATTGTAGATGGCGGCCACCGCGCCGGCATCACCGGGCCGGGCCGGCCGTATGGCCGGATTGAGGGCTTTTTTCACGACGGCTGCCCTGCATGGCCGGCGATCGGTGCGCTGATCGCGCTCACAGCCAGCCGACCAGCATGCCGATCCCCAGGCCGGTCAACAGCAGGCCCGACGCCACGGCGCCGGGGGTTTCGAAGTGCCTCTGGACGCGATGGCCAATCTGCAGGCCAATGGCCGCGGCGCTGACCGAACAGATCAGAATTGTGGTCGCCAGCAGCAGCGGTGAGGTACCGCCCAGGCCCAGGCTGAATCCGACCAGCAGGTTGTCCAGCGACAGCCCCGCCGAGAGCAGCACCAGCCCACGCCAGGTGGTCACCGCGTTGGCCAGCCGGGCCCGGTCGCGTTGCGAAACCCGCGCCGACAGCAAGGTGAACACACCCAGGCCGATCAGCAGGACGGCACCCAGCCATTCGGTATGCTCGGTGATCACCCGGGCCAGGCGCGAGCCCAGCCAGACCCCGATCAACGGAACAAAGAATTCGAAGCTGCCGAACACCAGCAGGATGCGGTGCCGGTAACGGCGTTGCTCGAGCACCCCGAGCGCCAGTGCCACAACCATGTTGTTGATGGCCACCACCAGGCCGATGACCAATATCTCTAGCTGCATTTCGGTCGACGAGCCAAGCCATCAATGGCCTTGTTTAGCAGGTTACCGGGGGCCAAGCCGAACTTCACCACTTTGCTCAACCCGGATATCGGGGGTCCATCCTCCAACGTCCAGCCGGCCCTGAAAGCGATAGCTCAGACGCTCGCGCTGGCGGGTTGTCAGGTCTGCCAGCAATCTTACGCTACCGAGCAAATCCGGACTCAGATCGACGCTGAACTCAGCCGATCCGTAGGCGGGCACCAGCGGTAGATCGGCGGTGGCGCCATTGAGAATTCGGGCACCTTCCAATTCGATCGAATAGCTCATCCCGACCAGCGACAGCTCACGGCGATTGGGGTTGACCACGGTCAACCCGACCCGGAAACGCGGTGTTGAACCCGCCGTGGCCGGTGCCAGGGCAAACGAGGTCACGCTCACTGTCGGCGGATCGGGATAGGGCGAAAGACCGGCACACCCGGTCAGCACCAGCAATACGGCCACGATCACCCTTCGCATCCTGCCATCCTCCTTTATCGATGATTGGGTTGTCCGGATTCAGTCATCATCCAGCCGCAGCCACTGATTTCGGCGTCGCAAACTGCACCAGACGGACCGACTCCGGTTTGCACCAGCGCTGCCCTTCCAGCACCATGGCCAGGAAAGCGCAGGTCGGCAGATGGGCCGGACCGGGTCGCAGCAGAAGATCGGCAAGGTCTTCCAGGGCCGGATTATGGGCAATGACCGTCACTCGCTCTTCCTCACGCTCGCCCAGCCACTCAAGCAGATCCTGATGATCGAAAGTATAGAGCGCCGGCTCGAAGGTGACGGATGCCGACCGAGTGTTGCCGAGCAGGCCATCCAGGGTCGCCCGGGCCCGGGCTGCCGTACTGCAGAAGACCGCCCCCCTGAAGGCACCACCGGCATGGATCAAGCGACGCATGACCTTGATCTGGCGCTTTCCGCGGTCATTGAGCGGTCGCTCATGGTCTGACAGTGATGGATCGGACCAACTGGATTTGGCGTGACGAATCAGGAACAGCTGCTTCATGGCCCAGCCTCTGCCAGGGCAAGGTCAACGGTGCTGGCAACATGCAAGGCGGTGGTGTCGAACAGCGGCACGCTCGTGTTGCGGCCGTCGACCAGCAGGCTGATCTCGGTGCAGCCCAGAATGATGCCTTCAGCGCCGCGCGCAACCAGGCCTGTCATCACGTCCTGGTAGGTTTGTCGGGATTCATCGCGGATCTGGCCGCAGCACAGCTCGTCGTAGATGATGCGATGGACCCGTTCGCGCGCACCGGCCGGCGGGATCAACACCTCAAGACCATGATCGTGGACCAAGCGGTCGCGGTAAAACGTCTCTTCCATGGTGAACCGGGTGCCAAGCAGTCCGACCCGGGTCAGGCCCGCCCGATGGATCGCACTGGCCGTGGCATCGGCGATATGCAGCAGGGGTAAGGGGCAGGCCGCTTCCAAGGCGGGCGCGATCTTGTGCATGGTATTGGTGCACAGCACCAGCAGATCTGCACCGGCTGCGGCCAGGGCGCGGCCGGCGCCGGCCAGCAACTGGCCGGCTTCGTCCCACCGGCCAGCCGACTGCAGGCCTTCGACTTCGGCAAAGTCAAGGCTGTATAGCACCAGGCGGGCGGAATGCAGGCCCCCGAGGCGATCCCTTACTTGCTCATTGAGCAATCGGTAGTACAGCGCGCTGGACTCCCAGCTCATACCACCGATCAGACCGATGGTTTTCATGCTTTGGCATCCAGCGCGGCCAGGCCCTTCCAGTCTTCAATGTCCAGATCGGGCCGTTCGGCGCGGTAGCGGGCGTAGAGTTCGATGCCACGCTGATCTTCCAGGATGTCGACCTGGATTCCCTTTTCCCGCAGCTTTGACTCATTGCCCGAGGCATTGGTGATATCGCCGACCACGACACGGCTGAACCCGCGCATATGGAGCAGGGTAGCGCAGACGTCACAGGGGCTCAGAGAGGTAAACAGGGTGGTCTGGCTGAAATCGATGCGCCCGGCATCGCGGATGGCGGCTGTCTCGCCATGGTTGTAGGGATGATTTTCCTGGACCAGCGTATTGTGGCCCTTGCCGACGATGCGCCGGCTGGCATTGTCGACGATGACCGCGCCGATCGGGCAGCCGCCTTCGGCATGGCTCTTCTCGGCCAGCAGGACCGCGATGCGCATGAAATCGGCATCGCTCAGCGCGCGGGCAAAACCATCATCGAGCAGCACCGGCAGGCTGGGCGTGGGCATGTGGGCGATGGCGGCCAGAGCCGCTGGAGAGATCGGGGTCTGGGCGTTGAGCAGTGAGGTCATCCAGGGTCTCCGTGTGGATCAGTTTCCCGATGCGCCTTGATACAAGCACTGGTGGACAAACTGCAGCTTGCGTCGGGCATCCTGAGACAATACAAAAGGATAGAGATCCGACAGGCCCATGGCGCGATTGACGTGATTGAGTCCCAGCGCGAGGCTGACAGCAACGTGAATCAGGCGGTCCGGGTCGGGTTCGGCGTAAGCATCCCAGTCCGGATCGGGCAGATCGGGTGAGCGCAACCCGGTGGCCACGAAACTGTCGGCGATATCGGTCAGGTGCAGCAGATTGGCGGCGGTCTCGGCCCAGTCTTCGTGGGGGTGGGCCGATGCGTAGGCGGTCACGTGGCGATCTCGCCAGTCCGGGGGCGGTCCATCGCGATAGTGGCGTTGCAGGGCGGTCGGGTAATCGCTCCGCTCGTCCCCGAACAGCGCTCGAAAAGCGTCAAGAAATTCGTTGCTCAGGCTCAGCCGCCACCACAGCATGTGAGCGATTTCATGGCGCATGTGGCCGATCAGGCTCCGATGCGGTTCGTCCAGAGCCTGGCGCCGGCTGATTCGGATCACCTCGTCGGCTTCCGCCACGCTGATGGTCACCACCCCCTCGATATGACCCATGGAGACTGGCGTGGGGCCCTCGGCGAGCATATGGAAGACCGGGCGAGTGCCCGGGTCTTCGGGCCGGAACCAGCCCCAGCGGCCAAGATTGTCCAGCACCCAGCGCTTGGCCGCCTCGGTCCTGGCCCAGTTGGGGATGGCATTGGCCATGGAGCGGTCCGGTGCCAGCGCCGTCAGCGTGCACGACCGGCACAAGGCCCCCGCTTCCGGGGCGGTCCAGTTGCAGCCAATGAGCGTGCGGTTGGCGCAGTGCGGCACGGCCGTGACGAATACCCGGCTCAAGGGGTCATAGGCGACCGCGCGGCCGTCGGCAGTCGTCAGGTTATGAAACCAGAGCTGCTCCGGACCCAAGGGCGAGGAAAAGATATCCATGAGCCTATTGTCGGTCAAAAGCGATTCAGCCACGCGCGGCGGCAACCAACAGGGCAAAACCGTACACCGCCAGGAGCAAAACCGTCTCAAAGCCGATGCGCCCGAACCCGTATGTCTGACGGCGCACCATGCCCAGCAGAAGAATCCCGGTCATCAGGATGCTCACCAGGCCCCAGATCATCTGCACCGGGCCGATGTCGCTGTAAATGGACCCCTCCTGATAGCCGACATCGGCCGCCGCAACCACCAGCATGTTGAAACAGTTTGTGCCCAGGATATTGCTGACCGCCAGGGTCAGCGCACCGTGGCGGATGGCCGCAATCGTGGTGACCAATTCCGGCGATGAAGTCACCAGAGCGGTCAGCAGCCCGCCGATGAGGGTATCTGACAGGTCGGTGTGGTCGCTGATGACTTTTGCTGCCTCCATCAGGAACCAACCGGCGCTGGCGGTCAGGGCAGCCAGCACAACAAACTGAATCCACGCCGCGGTCAAGCTGCCATGGCGATGTGGCTCTGGCTCATCGGATACGGTCTGCCTGGTCCGACGCGGCAGCCACATCGGATGATCATGGGAACTGCGAATCAACCCCAGCCCGGCCAGATAGCCGATGATGATGATCGGCGTGACCGGATGGATCCCCCACATGCTGACAGTCGGTACCATCAGGGCCAGCAGCGGCAGGGTCAACAGTACGACCAGCAAGGCCGCCTGCATCAGGATCGCCGAGGAAGCCGCAGCATGTTCCAGATTGGCCTTGCGATAGATGATATCGGCAATGCCCAGAAACATCAGGTTGGCCGCCATGCTGCCCATGACATTGCTCATGGCCAGTTCCGGTCGGGTATCGACGGCGGCGCTCAAGGTCGCGGCGAGATCCGGCAGGGAGGTGACGCCGGCCAGCAACAGGACACCGAACAGGGCCTCGCCCACACCGGTGCGGTCAGCCAGTTCATCGGCGGTTCGCGCCAGCCGGCTGCCGGCTGCCACAATCACCACCGTGGCGCACACGAAGCCGGTAATCGCTGCAAGCAAGGATCCAAACATCAACGCGAAGAGTAGCACCCCCACCGGTCAGGTGCATTCAATCCTGGTTGAGCTGAGTTGGCAAAAATGCCAACAGCCGGTTCGGCCCTGAGATAGACAAAGAGCACCGCATTCCCCCTCATGCCGAACTTTTCGAACAACTCGATTTCACGAGGCTCCGCAGCGACGATGGCCCGCGCCTGTTGGCTACCTTGGTGACGGTTGATGAAGGCGCCGATCGGCAGACCCTGCCTCGCGCGGCGTTGCCGGCCCCGAGCTTTCCGGCGTCTGCTTGAACCCATTGTTAGCCTCCCACTCCGGCCGGTAGGCTTCCTCCCTCGGAAGATGCGCAACTAGTAGTTTCAGGTAGAACAACGGCAAAAACCACTCCATTCCCGGGGGTGACGCAAGCACGTACAGGGACAGCAGAACACTGCCTGCATACATTACCAGCGCAACCGGTCGCTGGAGGTAGAGGGGAGACAAGATGATCGCAAGGCCCGCGGAAAAGAGATACATTCCGGCCATGACCAGCCACAGTAGATTAAGTGTGAAAAAAAGCCACCATACAACGGTCAGATGTCCGAGGTGCAGCATGACAAAGCCGAAGTGCTGCGGAAATCTTTGGCCTGCGCGATGATACCATCGCTTTCCCGAAGAAGTGCCGTTGGTGATGATGCCGCCTACGATATCGAACGCCAGCAACGCGCAAACGATGTACTGCAAGGCTGACCAAGTCCCGACAGCATAAGCTCCATAGGCCACTGCTGCGCCGGATGCCACCATGGGCAACAGGAACTGAAGTGCCAATTCAGCCGACGTTGCACCAGGGCCTGCGAACCGATCCAGAATCCCCGGCAGCCCTTTACGGGGATTTGGCAGATGCTGGTCAACGTCCATCAGTGTTCCCCTGTGTGGCTAACGTCTATGCTAAGCGGCGCGGCCACCAAGATATCCCGGCTTTGCCGGCCCGGAAGTTATCCCGCGTCCGCTTGAGCATTTTGTTGGGCGCTTAGTCGGCATGGTGCAACTCCTGCCGGAGTATCTCCCTGAGCTTGCCGGCAGTTAACGGTACGTTTTCGTCGTTAAGAGCGGACCGCAAGGCCTCATTAATCGCGGTTTGATACCCAATCCCCCTGGCTTCGGCCCGCACCCGAAACGCCTCAATAATATCGTTGTCCAGCATGATGGTAATGCGGGTCTTTCCGGGCGATTCGATGGCAGAGCCTCGTTTGCCCTTGCTGAAGTCATACTCCTTACGCATGGTAGTTGATTGCCTCGTTTCTACTGGCTTTAGGCGCGGAAATGATTCGGACTCGATCATCCCGCGGTGTGTGGACTACGACCAGAATTCGACCCAGGGAATCAGCGCCAAGAGTGATAAAGCGCGCCTCACCTTCCGAGTCTGGGTCCTCAATGGTGATGCCAAGTGGATCTCGGAGCACCTGTTCGGCATGCGCGAAGCTGACGCGGTGTTTACGTAGATTTAAGGCCGCCTTTTCCGGGTCGAATTCGACGTCCATGCGCCTAGTATGCATAGAATATGCATACCAGTCAACATCGCCCAACGATTTAGCTAAGCGGCGCGCTTTAGCGCGTCCGGTGGAGGCCGAAGGCCGGCACGAACTTGAGAGATTTGTTATACGCCCAGCTGGGAAAAAATCTCATCACGGTTTTGTAAGTCTGAAAAAGCTACGTGATGGACCACGCCAGCTCCAACCGCTACAAAGTCATACCCGAGTTCAGCGGCTGCCTTTTGATCCCAGACGCCATCACCGAAATATGTTCTTTTTCTTACCATTACTCCGTCTGCCGCTCGAGATTCCGCCAGCAGCATAATGTCTGTTCTCCGCACTGCGTCTGAGCCCGTAGCCATAGGGAGGTTGTTTGGTTCCAGCCCGATAGCCCGAAGTTTCAGTAGTGCAGTCGCCTTCCAGCCACCGGTAGCCGCGCAAACGCGGACTCCAGGGGATTTATGTAGAGCATCCACCAAAGCCACTGCACCCGGGACTTCACGAATGGCATGAGAATTCTCTGCCAAATAGCGCTCAGTGCGTTCGATAAAGGTGGATTGAATCTCACCCGCAAAATGTGCTCGTTGTCCGGGAGATGAGTGGACATCCAGAACCTTTTCCAGAATTCCGCTATCTGTGACGTTTTCATACCGGGACCAATCTGTATCAATAGCAACACCCAGGACATCTTGGATCGCTTCCGCGTACAGATCTCCGTCAAAACCTGCGGAGTCAACTAATGTCCCGTCTATGTCAAAGCAAACGACATGCATCTTTCGTTTCCGGGCGTCTAACCTTTGGGTTAACCGGCTCTGCCGCCGCGGAGCTATCCGGCGTCCAGTTGAACCCATTGTTAGGGGCGGCCGCTGGCGATAAAATGACGCAAGTCGTAAATTCTAGAGGCCCCATGACCGCTGAGCCCCTGCAACGCCTACGTTCCGAAGTTCTGGCACTTTCCGAAGCCGAACGGGCTGAGTTGGCCCATGATCTAATCCAAAGCCTCGATGCCCCCCGCGACAATGGGGTTGAAGATGCCTGGGAGCGGGAAGTTTCCCGGCGAATCCGTGAAATCGATGCCGGACAAGCTGAACTGGTTGAACGCACAGAG
The DNA here is from genome assembly GCA_046540955.1 of Wenzhouxiangella sp. GTDB lineage: Bacteria > Pseudomonadota > Gammaproteobacteria > Xanthomonadales > Wenzhouxiangellaceae > Wenzhouxiangella. The sequence goes on along the minus strand of JBKHEF010000008.1, from coordinate 83,185 downwards.
CTTCGGGAAAGGATTCGCGCAAAGCTAGCGCAGCGATAGATTTGAAAGTACGAATTCTCCGTCAGGCTGCGGAAGAGGCTGAAGCTGCGGCTGGTTGGTACGAGCAAGAACGGCGCGGTCTCGGCGCCGAGTTTGCTGAGGCAATTGAAGCTGCGATTGATGTAATAGAGGATGGCTTTCTCCCTCTTTCTCCCATGCCGGGAGCTTCCGGCAAACATGGAGCAAAACGCCTGATTCTCCGTAGATTCCCATACGACATTGTCGTCCTCGATCACGGGGGTGACCGGATCATTTTGGCTTTTGCTCATCATTCCCGGAGGCCTGGCTATTGGCGCAATCGTACTAGCCTCTAACGTCTTAGCTAAGCGGCGCGGGCTTTATCCGCGTCCGAGTGCGTGAAACGAACGACTTGAGTGTTTTGTTATGCAGCGGAAACAACCGCCTTTTCAGTGCTGGAGGGCAGATCAACGTGAACAAATAGTTCCTTGGGGTAGAGGTAATCTTCGCCAGACTCGTCCTTCACTCGCAACTGCCCGAGACTCTCCGCATCTCCGTCGGGAATTAGTTCATAGAGCTTACGGCGCTCGAGCGAGGCGGGATATTCCTCGTTGTCAATGCAGATTACAAAATTCTGATTCATTTCAATTTTCCGAAAAACGCTTGATTTTGAATTCCTTGCGGCCTATGCCCGTAGCTTCATACCAGTGTATCTCCGCTACGCGTTCCGCACCACTCGGGAAGCGGACCGTGGCAATTCCCTTGCGCTTTCGCCACCTTCCTTTTCCGTAGATTTTCTGGAGGCGTGGAAGTTCATGGATTGACCGACCTACCGCGAAAGTCTCGGTTCCCTCCATTTCGCTGATGATCTCAAAGGTCACTCTCCAGTTCCCTCATAGAGCTACATAACGTCTTAGCTAAGCGGCGGCTTTGGAGCGCAGCGGAAAAGCCGTCCGGCGGAGGCCCGTCAGGGTCGGAGCGAACTTGAGCGTTATGTTAGCTTTCAGCGCTCGAATCTCTCACCAGCTTGCTGTGCCGGAGCCTTTGCTCACTGCGCATGACGTGCAAGATGTATACGCGACCCTGCGCTTTGTCGTGTCGATAGATGATGCGGCATGGAGGCTCGATAATCTGACGGTAACGCCACCCATCAAATTCCTGGGGTTTCGATCCACTGTCCGGGTGTGCTTCGAGTTGATCCACATGCCCGAAAATTCGCCCAACGAGCTTTTTTGCCGCCGCCGGATTCTCAAGTACTATGTAATCTGCAATAGCATCCAGGTCTGCCAGCGCGGGGGCAGACCAAATTACTTCAGCCATCGGGCCATCTTGGCCTTGGCTTGATCGTTCGAGACGGTGCGCCCCTCATCCACAGCATGCTCTCCCCGGGCTATGCCTTCAAGTAGCTTCATCCTGGCCTGGAGCCTCTCGTAGCTGTCTACATCAATGAGATACGCCGAAGGCAGCCCATGCTGCGTGATCAGGATTGGCTCCTTATCCTTGGCCAATTCCGACAGCAGTTCGGTGGCTTTTCGTTTTAGAGTCGTGACAAGTTCAGTTCGCATAAAGTGATACTAAAGTATCACAAAGCTAAATGCAACCACCCTGAAAGCTAACGTTTGGGTTAACCGGCGCCGCCACCTAGCTTGACCTGCTTTGCCGCCCTTGGGCTTGCCGGCTTCCGGTTGAACCCTTGGTTATGCGGCATTTACCTGGACCACCTCGGTGTGGGAGTGGGGCTCTGGGATTGGGTCTCCATCTTTCTTCATCCCATCCAGGTGAAACTCAATGGCCTCCCGGATTAGCTTCAGGACTTCCTCTCGGGTCTCACCTGCCGCGACGCAACCGGGGAGATCGGGGACGTAAGCGCCCCAGCTCTCGGGGCCTTCTTCGAGAATGACGACATATTGCATAAATTCACCTATTTCTTCAGTCCGGCCTGTTTCAGAGCGTTGTTCATAGTGCCCGGAGGCATATCTACATTAGGCTTCCCGGATACGGTTACAGTCCCCGATTTTACCGGATGGCGGAATTGCCGGTGACTCCCCCGCTGGCGGGCCTGATACCAGCCATCCCGTTTCAGAATCTTGATGAGTTCCTTGACTTTCATTCCGGCTCAGATCTAGAAGGCACCTGCCGCATAACGTTTGGGTTAACCGGCGCCGGCCTTTCCGGCGTCCGAGTTGAACTCATTGTTAGCTCTTTCTCGCAGTGGCAAATACAGCCTCCTGTCCAAACATCATAATATGTTCATTGGTCGGTGCTTCCGGCCAATACGGATGAACAACAGGGCGCATTCTGACAGGAATCTCCTCTTCGAAATCCTCGGGGCAATTCCTATGGATGGATAATTCCTGCACTTGAAGATTAAGAGTATCTTCCTTATCCCAAACTACTGCGAAAGCGAGTGGAAAGAATTTCATAAGCCACATGATTCTCGGTGACTGAATTCTTAAGTTTACATATGCACAATCTCGCACTAATACTTGGGTCCTGTAGGGGTAGAACCAAAAGTAGATCTTCATTTCAGCTGGAAGCGGTAAATTCTCATCGAGAAAATAGTCACGACATGGTTCGGTCGTGGGTCCCTTTTGATATCTGTCTACACCCTGTGCGCATAGATGACCGAAAACCGCGCGCATAATTCTTGAAGGATACCCCGAAACTTTGATGATGTCTGGGATTTCGAGAGGTGAGTTTGCGATAGATGCAACTTGATTTGTGAAGCTTGAGAGAGCTGGATCATATTTATGGCCCAACATTTGGTTATTGCAGCTCGAACAGAGTGTCCGGTACTTCACCCCATTTTGCGAGAAGACCGGTTTCCCTACTGGCTCTCCGTCCGCCAGTCTATTGATGAGGCTTTGCAACTGAATATTTGTCGGCCGAACACAAGACTTCGGTGGCGTGTGATCTTCTGTCAAAGGACCAAACTGACCACAAATATTGCAGTTGCCGGTTCTGGGACCTCTCGTTCGAAGCAATGGCATTTGATAGAAGAGCTAACGTCTAGGTTAACCGGCGCCGGCTTTACCGGCGTCCGAGTTGAATGCATTGTTAGACATCAGGGTGCAGCGGCTACTGATTTTGATTCCAGGCATACAGGCTTTAAAAGGGTAAGCAGAATGCCAGGATCGCCCAGCTCAGAAACCCGGTTTGCACCTCCTCGGGCACCAAAACCCTGCCTGGAGTTTGTGCCGCCATAGGTACGTGACAGAAGCTGCGGTTCTTCAGCACTGAGATCAAACAGTTTTATCTCTACCAGCTCCCAGACGTAGGCGTTGCGATCAGCCTGCTGCTCATATACATCTGGACCAGGCTCATCCAGGCTGACTCCTAACTCGAAGCCATTTGGTAAGGAAATCTGCTGCATTTCTCCATTTGTTACCATCCACTCAGAGATCTGCTGCCCATTCCAAGACAGAAACACATGCTGCTGCCGTTCGCCGGTATCTACGTCACAGGCGTGACCGGGGAAAGCAATCAGCGAAATGATTAGAAATGTTGCAATATTCATGGTTGTTCGCATAGCGATACTCCTAATTGGATATTGATGTCTAACTAATAAATCTTCAGCGTTTTGACACCGTATCGAACAGGCGAGCATTTTGCTCTGTAGCAGCCCGGCACCGCTGTCGGAACGCCGCCACTTACCTGTATTTCCACGATCTTCTTCATATCAGAGCTTGTAGATACCTTGCACTTCCGCTTCATAGCGCGCTGATTTCCTACAAACATCAGTGAAGGATTGCGATGGCCGAGTCAGGACCCTGACACCAATACTGGCCGAAATTGGGTCAGAGAGCAATCCATGGCGGAAAAGTTGCTGGATCGTATGCGCGGGGTGATTCGGGCCAAACACTATAGCTACCGCACTGAACAGGCGTATGTCCAGTGGGCGAAGCGCTTCATCCTGTTTCATGGCAAGCGGCATCCGCGTGAGATGGGCAAACACGAAATCGAGGCCTTCCTGACAGATCTTGCGGTTCGACAGCAGGTGGCGGCGGCCACGCAGAACCAGGCGCTCAACGGGATTCTGTTCCTGTATCGGGAGGTGCTTGAAATGGAGCTGCCCTGGCTGGATGACGTCGTGCGGGCAAAGCGGCCGGTACGAATGCCGATTGTCTTGAGTCGTGCGGAGGTTCGGAGCATTCTTGCGCTGTTGTCGCCATCGTATCATCTGATCGTCAGCCTTCTGTACGGCTCAGGCTTGCGGATCTCCGAAGCGCTGCGTCTTCGTGTCAAGGATATCGATCTTGATCGACGATGCCTGACCGTGCGCGACGGCAAAGGGGCCAAGGACCGCATCACAGTGGTTCCAGACAACTGCCGCGAGAGCTTGCGGGCGCAAATCGAGCGCGCCCTGGGCGCGCGCAGTCTGCTGGATACTACCTGATGGTTGTGGATCTTCCACGCTACCGCAGCGCGCTGACCGGGCGCTGGTCGGGTGCGGTTTCCGAAATCCTGTTTGTCCGCCGTGCGCCCCGGCCGCAGTCTAGCCGCGGGGGCGGGCGGAATCCAGCGCGATCGGGGTGGGCACTAGCCGGCGATGACCCCCAGGACTTTCTCGGCCGCAGCCAGGGTTTCGATGACGTCGGCCGGGGAATGGGCGCTGGAAACAAAGCCGGCCTCGAACGCGCTGGGGGCCAGGTAGATGCCCTCGGCCAGCATGCCGGTGAAGAATTTCTTGAAGCGCTCCAGGTCGCAGGCGGCGGCCTGGTCGAAGTTGGTCACCCGCTCGGCGTCAGTGAAGAAGAAGCCGAACATGCCGCCGACCGCAACGGTGGTCATGGGGACCTCTGCGGCATCGGCCTTGGCCTGCAAGCCGTCGGCCAGGCTGGCGGTGATCTGGCCGAGATGCTCGTAGAAATTGGGCTGGCCGATCAGCTCCAGGTTGGCGATGCCGGCGGCCATGGCGACCGGGTTGCCCGACAGGGTGCCGGCCTGGTAGACGGGTCCGGACGGGGCGACCAGCTTCATGTATTCGGCCTTGCCGCCGAAGGCGCCGACCGGCATGCCGGCGCCGATCACCTTGCCGAAGCAGGTCAGGTCCGGGGTGATGCCGTACAGGCCTTGCGCGCCTTGCGGGTGGACGCGGAATCCGGTCATGACCTCGTCAAACAGCAGGGCGGCACCGTAGCGATCGCACAGCGCGCGCAGGCCTTCCAGGAATCCCGGCTCGGGCAGGATGCAGTTCATGTTGCCGGCGATCGGCTCCACGGCCACGCAGGCGATCTCGTCCGGGTACTGCTTGAACAGCGCCTCAACCGAGTCGAGGTCGTTGAAGCGCGCGTTCAGGGTCAGTTCGGCCAGCGCCTTGGGCACGCCCGGCGAGGTCGGCACGCCCAGGGTCTGGGCGCCGCTGCCGGCCTTGACCAGGAAGCTGTCGGCGTGGCCGTGGTAGCAGCCTTCAAACTTGATGAAGCGCTCGCGGCCGGTCGCTGCGCGGGCCACGCGCATGGCGCTCATGGCGGCCTCGGTACCCGAGTTGACCATGCGCACCTGGTCCAAGGACGGAATCATCTCGCACAGCATCTCGGCCATGGTGACCTCGCCCGGCGAGGGGGTGCCGAAGCTTAAGGACTTGGCGGCGGCTTCCTGCACCGCCTCGACGATCTTCGGGTGGGCATGACCGCAGATCATCGGACCCCAGGAGCCGATGTAGTCGATGTAGCGCTGGCCGTCCACGCTCCACATGTGGGCGCCTTGCGCGCGCTCGAAGAACACCGGCTCGCCGCCGACGGCGGCAAAGGCGCGCACCGGTGAGTTGACGCCGCCGGGCATGTGGACGCGGGCGCGGGCGAACAGGTCGTGGCTCAGGCTCATGGCAATCTGACTCCGTGATTTGATCTTGGCATGGGTGGCAGCGCTGATCTACCGAAAACGGAATGCCGCAGCATTCCTTTACAATGTCGCGCTTTGTTATGACGCATCAATAGAGGAATGATACCTGTGAGCGAGGATCAGGAATTCAAAAGCTGGCTTTGCATTATCTGCGGCTGGATTTATCACGAGGAAGAAGGCGCCCCGGACGACGGCATTCCGCCCGGCACGCGCTGGGAAGATGTACCCGAATCCTGGGTCTGCCCGGATTGCGGCGCAGGCAAGGAAGATTTCGAGATGGTCGAAATTTGAATCTCCGCCTTTAGCCGGCGCTCACGATGCCGCTGAACCAGCGGCCATCCGGCCACAGGCGAAACCAGCGCGCCTTGGGCCCGGTCGGGTCGAGGGTGAAACGCACCATGCCGGGCTGGCTGTTGGCCACGGTCGAGGGCGCGGACAGGCAGGCAATACCGTTGTGCTCGCCGCTGAAGACCTGGTGGACATGGCCGAAGGCCACGCAGCGCACGGTCTCGGGCCTCAGCCGAGCCCAGAATTGCTGGGGCTCGACCAGCGGGTACTTGTCGATCCAGGGCGAGCCCACCGGCACGGGCTGGTGGTGGACGAAGACCAGCGCCGGGCGCTCCTCGTCCAGCGCCTCGAGCGGCGCCAGTCGTGTTTCATCCAGATGACCTTCGGGGCGATGGGGAACGGCCGAATCCAGCAAGGCGATCTGCCAGCCGCCCCACTCCAGCCCGGGCCCGGTCTCGTAGCCCAGGGTCCCGAACACCTCGGCCATGACCGCACGCTCGTCATGGTTACCCGGAATCCAGGCCATGCGCGGCGCCAGCCCCTCGATCAACTCACCGGCACGCGCATAGGCCTCGCCGGAGCCATCCTCGGCGATATCCCCACTCAGCACCACGCCGTCGGGTGCGAGCAGCCGGCAGGCCGGCAGCAGGCGGGCCAGGTTGGCATCGGCATTCTGACCACGATAGTCGGCGGCCGGATCGGCAGCCAGGTGGGAATCGGACAATTGCAGCAAGGTGAAGGGTTCAGGCATGGTCGGGAACAGGCGTCGGACGAGGCCTGATTTTCGCAGAACTCCGCCATCAGGCATACTGACCCCCGGACCCAAGCCGGAGCGCTGTCGATGCATTTCTCCACCCCGGATCTGTGTGACGCCCACCCCGAGCTGGTCGAAGTGGTCACCGGCCTGCACTGGCACAGCTATGGCGGCCGGACTTCATTCGGCGGCCGGATCGCAACCGTCAAGTGCTTTGAGGACAATTCCCGGGTCAAGGAGTGCCTGTCTCAACCCGGTAGCGGCCAGGTGCTGGTGGTCGACGGCGGCGGCTCGCTCAGACATGCCCTGATCGGCGACCAGATCGCCGCCATGGCAGCCGACAACGGCTGGTCCGGCACGATCATCCATGGTGCCTGCCGCGATGTCGATGTGCTGCCCGGCATCGAGTTCGGGGTGATGGCGCTGGGTGCAGTGCCGATCAAGAGCGTGCGCCGCGGCGAGGGCCAGACCGGGCTGCCAGTTTCTTTTGGGCGAGTGCTGTTCAAGCCGGGCGAGTGGATCTACGCCGATGCCAACGGCATCATCACCGCACCCAGGCAGCTTGACTGAACGCCCTGGACGCCTGCCCGGCCAGAGCCTTCTGCACGACCGACCAATGCCCGACCCGGTCGAGTCTGGCCACTTTCGATCTTCTGCTATTCTCGCGGCATGAATACTCGTCTGACGGCCAGCTGCCTGGCCCTGCTGGTCGCCGCCCTGGCCGGGTGTGCCGGACAGGGCGATGAAGATACCGGGCCGGCACCACCGCGCTGGAACCTGCCCGAGGTGGTCTACACCGATGACGGGCTGCCCGATCCGTCCATCCTGGCGCCGGTCCAGATCCTCCATCGCGGCAATGGCACCCAGCCGCAGGGCCTCGACCCGCACATCACCGAAGGCGTTCCCAGCACCCATGTCCAACGCGATCTGTTTGAATCGCTGGTCGTGCGCTCGCCCGATGGCCGGATCATCCCGGGTGCAGCCGGACGCTGGGAGGTCAGCGAGGACGGCCTGACCTGGACCTTTTTCCTGCGCGAGGACGCGCGCTGGTCCAACGGCGATGCGCTGACCGCGCAGGACTGGTTGTTCAGCCTGCGCCGGGCGGTCGACCCGGCCACCGGCTCGCGCACATCCATCCTGCTCAAACCCCTCCGCAACGCCGAGGCCATCATCGCCGGGCAGATGCCCCCGGAAGAACTGGGCGTCAGGGTGATCGACGACTACACCCTTGAGCTGACCCTGGAAGCGCCCAACCCGCTGCTGGTCGAGGTGCTGTCCCACAGCGTCGCCTACCCGGTCCACCGTGCCACGGTCGAGGCCCATGGCGACCGCTGGGCGCGTCCCGGCACCATGGTCAGCAATGGCCCGTACCGCCTCGAAGAACTGGCCATGCAGTCGCATATCCGGCTGGTCCGCAATCCCTATTTCCGCGAAAACGACCGGGTCATCATCGACGAGGTCTACTACTACCCCACCGAAGACCTGGCCGCCGAACTGCTGCGCTACCGCGCCGGCGAGATCGACTGGACCTACGAGGTCCCCAACACCCAGTTCAACTGGATCGAAGCCAACCTGGCCGACGAGCTGGTCATCAGCGACTGGTTTGGCACCTATTATTTCGGTTTCAATACCCAGCGCGAGCCGTTCAACGATCCGCGCGTGACCATTGCACTGTCACTGGCCATCGATCGCGGCATCATCACCACCAGGCTCAGGCGCTTCGGCGAACAGCCCAGCTTCAGCTTTACCCCGCCCGGCCTGGATGGCTATGACCCGCCGCAACCGGAATGGGCCGGCTGGACGCAGCAGCAGCGCGAGGACCATGCCCGCCAGCTGCTGGCCGAGGCTGGTTTCGGGCCGGACAATCCGCTTAAGCTCGAGATTCGCTACAACACTCACGAAGACCACAAGCGCGTCTCGCTGGCCATTGCCGCGATGTGGGAGCAGGTGCTGGGCGTGCGCGCCTCGCTGATCAACGAAGAATTCCGGGTCTTTCTGGCGACCCGCCGGGCGCGCGCGATCACCGAGGTGTTTCGCTCCGGCTGGATCGGCAGCTACCTGGAACCGATGTACTTCCTGGAGCTTTTTCACAGCGACAACCAGCAAAACGACGTCGGTTTTTTCAACGATGAGTACGACGCGCTGCTGGCCCGCGCGGCCCGGACACCGGATCCTGATGAGCGGTTCGCCTTGTTCCAGCAGGCCGAACGTCTGCTGCTGGAAACCCAGCCCATCGCACCGGTCTACACCTACGTCACCCGCCGCCTGGTCAAACCTTACGTGCGCGGCTGGGAGCCCAACCTGGTCGACCAGCACCCGACCCGCTACATGTTCATCCTGCGCCAGGACCCGGTCGAGGACGGAGAGGGCTGATGCTGCCGCGCTATATTCTCAGGCGCCTGCTCGGCGCCATTCCAACCCTGTTCATCCTGGTCACGATCGCTTTTTTCCTGATCCGCATCGCGCCGGGCGGGCCATTCGATGCCGAAAAGACCCTGCCGGCCGAAGTCCAGGCCAACCTGGACGCCAAGTACAACCTCGACCAGCCCCTGTTCATACAGTATGTGCGCTACCTGGGTTCGGTCCTGCGCGGTGACCTGGGCCCAAGCTTCCAGTACAGCGATTTCACGGTCAACGAACTGATCGCGGAAGGCTTTCCGGTCTCGATCCGGCTGGGCGCCAGCGCCCTGGTGCTGGCCCTGGTGTTCGGGGTTGCGATCGGCACGATCGCGGCCTGGCGTCAGAACTCGCGCCTGGACTACGCTCTGATGGGTTCGGCCATGACCGGGATTGCGATTCCCAACTTTGTCCTCGCACCCATCCTGATCCTGGTGTTTGCCGTCTACTTCGGCTGGCTGCCGGCCGGCGGCTGGGCCGGCGGCGAAATCCGCAACATGGTTCTGCCGGTCATCGCCCTGGCGCTGCCCTACATGGCCTACGTCGCCCGCCTGACGCGCGGCTCCATGGTCGAGACCCTGCGCTCTGATTTCGTCCGCACCGCCCGGGCCAAGGGCCTGCCGGAGTGGAAGATCCTGGGCAAGCATTCTCTGAAAGTCGCATTGCTGCCGGTGGTGTCCTACCTGGGGCCGGCGGCGGCGGCCATCATCACCGGCTCGGTGGTCATCGAGCAGATCTTCGGCCTGCCGGGCATGGGCCGCTATTTCGTACAAGGGGCGTTGAACCGCGACTACACCCTGGTGATGGGTGTCGTGATCGTCATCGGTCTGCTGATCGTGGTGTTCAACCTGATCGTCGACATCATCTACGCCCTGATCGACCCGAGGATCCGCTACGAATGAGCACACCGGCACCGGTTTTGCCGACCTTCGATCACATCGCGGCCGCCAGCGGTCGCAGCCTGTGGCACCTGGCCTGGCTGCGCCTGAAACGCAATCGTGCCGCCCTCGCCGCGGCGGTCATCCTGGGCCTGATCGGGCTGATCGTGGTATTCGGGCCGCTGCTGAGCCAGTACGACTACTCGACACCCCACTGGGACTCGATATCGGCACCACCCAGCCTGGCGACCGGCCACTTTTTCGGCACCGACTCGATCGGCCGCGACCTGTATGTGCGCACCCTGTATGGCGGCCGCATGAGCCTGATGGTCGGCCTGGTTGCCACCGGCGTGGCGCTGCTGATCGGGGTGGCCTGGGGGGCGATCGCCGGCTTTGTCGGCGGCCGGGTCGACAACCTCATGATGCGTATCGTCGACATTCTCTACGCCTTGCCGTTCATGTTCCTGGTCATCCTGCTGATGGTGGTGTTCGGGCGCAACATCCTGCTGATCTTCGTGGCCATTGGTTCCTACATCTGGCTGGACATGGCGCGCATCGTCCGCGGCCAGACCTTAAGCCTGCGGCAAAAGGAGTTCGTCGAGGCGGCCGAGGCGCTCGGGGTGCGCTCCTGGGTGATCATCTGGCGCCACATCGTGCCCAATCTGCTCGGCATCGTGGCGGTGTACGTGACCCTGACCGTGCCCAAGGTCATCCTGGTCGAGAGTTTCCTGAGCTTCCTCGGGCTGGGCGTGCAGGAACCCAACACCTCCTGGGGTGCGCTGGTCAACGCCGGCGCCCAGGACATGGAGTTCGCGCCCTGGGGTCTGTTCTTTCCGGCCGCCTTCCTCGCTGCCACGCTGTTTTGCCTGAACTTCCTCGGCGACGGCCTGCGCGATGCGCTGGATCCGAAGGATCGTTGAGATGGGGGAGAGGGTTCGGGGTTCGGGGTTCGGGGTTCAGGAAAAACCTGGCCGAGCCGATGCTGGAACATCGGCGCTGGTCCGGATTGATGGTCTTACGGTCGATTTTCAGACCGAGGACGGGCGGGTGCGCGCGGTCGAGAACCTGAGTTTCGACATTCCCCGGGGCGGCACCGTCGGGCTGGTGGGCGAGTCGGGTTCGGGCAAGAGCGTGACCGCCATGACGATCATGCGCTTGATCCCGACCCCGCCGGGCGAGATCAGCGCCGGCACGATCGATTTTGACGGCATGGACCTGCTCAAGCTCTCGGAACGGCAGATGCGCCGCATCCGTGGCAAACGCATCGGCATGATCTTCCAGGAACCGATGACCAGCCTGAACCCGGTCTACCGGGTCGGTGAGCAGGTCGCCGAGGTGCTGCGCCAGCACGAGGGCCTGTCGCGCCGCGCGGCGCGCGATCGCACCCTGGAGTTGCTTGACCAGGTCGGGCTGCCGCGCCCGAAACAGCTGATCGACAGCTATCCGCACCAGCTCTCCGGCGGCCAGAAGCAGCGCGTGATGATTGCCCAGGCCATGTCCTGCGAGCCCGACCTGCTGATTGCCGACGAGCCGACCACCGCGCTGGACGTGACCATCCAGAAACAGGTGCTGGACCTGATGGGCGAACTCCAGGCCCGCTACGGCATGAGCCTGCTGTTCATCACCCACGACCTGGGCGTGATCGCCGAGGTTGCCAGCCGGGTCGTGGTGATGTATCGCAGCCACAAGGTCGAGGAGGGCGAGACAGCCGACCTGTTCCGCGGCGCCGAACACCCCTACACCCGCGGCCTGATCGCCTGTCGTCCGCAGCTGGATGCCAATCCGGCCCGGCTGCTGACCGTGGCCGACTTCATGACCCCCGACGGTGACCGTCTCGAAGTGACCGAAGCGCGCCTGGCGCCCCAGGTCAAGCGCGCCCCGGCCGAGCTGGACCGCGATCCGGTGCTGCTCGAGGTCCGCGATCTGCGCACCCACTATCCGGTCACCGGCGGCCTGTTCGGCAAGGTCATCAATCACGTCCGGGCCGTCGACGGGGTATCGATGAGTATCCGCCGCGGCCAGACCTTCGGCCTGGTCGGCGAGTCCGGCTGCGGCAAGACCACCCTGGGGCGCAGCCTGCTGCGCCTGACCGAACCGACCGATGGACAGGTGATCTTTGCCGGCCAGGATGTCACCAAAGCCGACGCGGTCGCACTGCGCGCCTTGCGCAAGCGCATGCAGATCATCTTCCAGGACCCTTACTCCTCGCTCAATCCGCGCATGACCGTGGCCGACATCCTGCTCGAGGCGCTGCGCGAGGTACGGCCGAAGGCCAGTCGCGCCGAGCATCGGGACGCGGCCGGCGAACTGCTGGCGCGGGTGGGCCTGCCACCCAGTCACCTCGGCCGCTACCCGCACGAGTTCTCCGGCGGCCAGCGCCAGCGCATCGGCATCGCCCGGGCGCTGGCGGTGGAGCCTGAATTCCTGGTCTGTGACGAATCGGTCTCGGCCCTGGATGTCTCGGTCCAGGCCCAGATTCTCAACCTGCTGCTGGATCTGCAGGATGATTTCGGCCTGACCTACCTGTTCATCTCGCATGATCTGAGCGTGGTCAACTTCATCGCCGACTACGTCGGAGTGATGAACCAGGGCCGGCTGGTCGAATACGGGACCGCCGAGCAGATCTACACCGCCCCGCAGCAGGACTACACCCGACAGCTGCTGGCAGCGATTCCAAAGGGACTTTAAAGCGCGCGCGGCCGCCCCGGTTCGGGCCAACAGCCCGCTGCCAGCTACTCCTCAGCCAGCGCTGCCTCAACAGCAATCAGGGTGTCGCGCGCCTCTATGGTGCGGTGAAAATCGGCCCCGGCAGTAGCCTCGAGATCCTCAAGCGCCTGCGTCAGCACGCGTTGGGCTTCTGCCAGCAAACCCGCGTCATGCGCGCTGCGCCCCAGGCCGAGGCGGAACATGCCGAGACGAAACTGATTGTCCGGATCCTGCCGCTCGGCCTGGGCCAGGGCATTGCGATGCAGATTCAGGGCTTCGCCGGTCCGGCCCAGATCGCGCAGGCAGTTGGCCAGGTTGTAGTCGGTCACGATGCTTTGCGGGTGATCAGGGCCGTACAGTTCGTGTGCACTGCGTTGCGCGCGCTGGTAAAACGGCAGCGCTTCGGCAGCCCGCCCCTGCTGGCGCAGACTGCCGGCCAGGTTGCCGATGGCCGGCAGGACCGTCGGGTGATCGGGGCCGTACAGCGCCTCGCCCATCTCCAGGGCACGACGCAGCAGCGGTTCGGCTTCGGCGTATTGCTGCTGGCGCAGGTAGACCACGGCCAGATCATTGAGGGTGCTGATCTCGGCAGCTTCGGCACGCGGGTCGGACCAGTCGGCCAGTTCCTCGAGCGCCTGACGATAGCGTTCGATCGCAGCATCGAAGCGGAAATCATCGGAGTAGACCTGGGCCAGGATGCGCAGTCCGCTCAGGCGCTCGGCGATCACCGTGTTGTCGCTGACCCCCTCGGAATGCTCGATCGCTTCGAGTAGCAGGGGCTCGGCTTCGGCGAAGCGGCGCTGCGCCTGGAGAACACTGCCCTTGACGATCAGGGCCGCCAGGGTCAGTGCGTCCGACGGCCCAAATTCCGACCGGATCGGCCCAAGCGCCTGCTCGATCTGCGCCAGCGCCTGCTCGTCACGACCCAGCATCAGCTCGGCCTGGGCCAGCTCGACCCGGGCTCCGAGATGGACTGCCAGTGGACCGGTTGTTTCGCTCAGCCGGACTGCCGAGGCGATCTGCTCGCGGGCACTTTCCAGTTCGCCGACAGCCCGGTATGCCGACCCGATGGTGTACTGGATATCGGCCAGCACCCCGGGTTGCTGGCCGAGTTCGGCCGTTGCCCGCTCGGCGCCCTGGTCGAGCAGCCGGCGCAGCAGCGCGGTATCAGATCCCTCGGCCCAGACCGGATCGACCGAGCGAAACAGATTCTGGACAAACCCGGCGGTCTGCTCAGCGCGTTCGGCCTGGACCCGGGCCCGGTCTCTTTCGGCCTGGGCCTGGGTCAGTCCCCAGGTCGCCAGCGCCAGGCCGGCCACCAGCGCCACAACGACCGCGGTGCCGGCCGCGACCGGCAGCCGGTTGCGGCTGAAGAACTTGCGCCAGCGATAAGCCAGGGTGGCCGGCACCGCTTCGACCGGCCGATTGGCAAGATGGCGACCGACCTCATCGGCCAGCGCAGCGGCCGATGGATAGCGGCGCTCGCGGTTGGGCGAGATGGCCCGGGCAATGATCCAGCGCAGTTCGTCCGGCAACTGGCGTGCCGCCGCCGTCGCCTCGCTTGACAGTCCGGTGTGCGGCACCGATCCAGCAGCGACCGTACCGGTTTCAAGCAACCCGCAAAACGAGGTCAGCGCATCGCCGGTGCTGTCGGCCAGCGGCTTGAGTCCGGTCAGCAGTTCGAACAACAGGATGCCGAGCGCGTAGACGTCGGTTCGGGTATCGAGGCTGGCCGGATCACCGGCCAGCTGTTCGGGACTCATGTAGGCGCGGGTGCCGGCACGATCGGTATGCACCGCTTCGGTCTCACCCTCGGCCAGCAGGGTCGTGGCGACACCGAAGTCGATCAGCTTCGGCAAGGCCCGGCCATCGACTTCACTGACCAGGATATTGGCCGGCTTGAGGTCGCGATGCAGAATCCCGCGCTGATGAGCATGCTGAACGCCCTGGCAGACCCGCAGAAACAGTTGCAATCGGGCCACCCGGTCCAGTGCGTGCTGTCGGGAGAAGGTCAGGATCGGCTCCCCCTGGACCCATTCCATGGCAAACCATGGCCGGCCCTCATCGGTCTGGCCGGCGTCGAGCACCTGGGCGATGTAGGGATGCTGCATCCGCGCCAGCAGCGCGCATTCGACCTCAAACAGCGTCCGACCGCGCGTCTGGCTGAACTCGGTCCGGATCAGCTTGATCGCGACCTGGCGCTCCACCGGCTCGGTCTGCTCGGCCAGGTAGACCTCGCCCATGCCGCCCGAGCCGAGCAGATGAAGCAATCGATATGGCCCGATCCGGGCCGGCCTGTCTTCAGGCCACGGCTCGCCGGCACCCAGAACCTGATCGACTTGGGTGCGGTCTTCGTCCGGAAGGTCGGTCGGTTCCACGCCGAGGATTATATCGACAAGGACAAGCCATGCCCCCACGCCTGGATCGATCGGGCAACCAATGTCCATGGACATCCGGGCCTTTTGCGCTTCTTGCTCTAAAAAAATGCCCTGGCCATGGCTGGCTATACTGAGGCCTTCGAACCGAATGCAAGGGTACGGGTTGTGAACCAGGACTTCATAAAGCTGCTGGCTGCCTGGGCACTGTTTCACGAGAGTGCCGACGAAGGCTGGAAGGCGGCCGTGGCCCAGGGTCAACGGCAACAGCCCGGCAATATGAGCGATGGGCCCGAGGCCTTTGTCCATGGCCTGGCCGCGCTGGTCGACGAGGAAAAGGAAAAGCTCAAGGCTCGCCTGGCCGAGGGCGCTGCTGAGGAGCCGGGTGTTCAATCGCCGGAGATTGCTGAGCGTCTCAACGAGCTGACTTTCGAGATCCGCGAGTTGCGCGGCTGCCTGGAATCGCTGCAGGCCACGGTCGACGGGCTAGTCGCGCGCAAAAATGGCTGAAAAGCGCTCGGCGCGCGGCCGACAATTGCTGCTGGCCGTCGGCAGATGCGCCCTCAGCATTGCCTGGCAGAGCCGCTTTGGCCTGGTTCGTGGCCAGCGCCGGCGCGAGTTGACCGCGCGTCATCTGCGCCGCCTGTGCGAGCATCTCGGCCCCGCCTACATCAAGCTCGGCCAGCTGGCCTCGGTCCGTCCGGACATTTTCGCCCCCGAAACGGTTTTTGAGCTCGAATGGCTTCAAGACCGGGTCAGCCCCGTTCCAGGTGAGCAGATTCGGTCCGTGCTGAAGGCAGAGCTGGGCTCGGATCCGGATGCGTTGTTCCTCGACTTTGAGGATGAACCGCTCGCGGCCGGCTCGATTGCCCAGGTTCATCGGGCTCGGCTGCGACGGGCGTACCGGCCGGTGGTCGGCGCCCGGCTGGCGACCGGAACTCCGATCGCGATCAAGGTCCTGCGACCGGGGATAGAAGCGCTGATTGAGGCTGACCTGGCCATCGCCAGGCGCTGGGCCCGGCGACTGAACCGCCTCCAGGCGCTGGCCCGCTGGCAGCCTGCCAGCCTGATCGATGAGTTCAGCGCCATGCTTGGACGCGAGCTTGATTTGCGCCACGAAGGCCGGATTGCGGATCGATTCGCCAGCGACTTCGAACACGATCGACTCGTGCGTGTACCACGCGTGGTCTGGCGGCACAGCACTCGCCGGGTCCTGGTCAGCGAATACGTCGCCGGCTGGCGCCACAACGAGCTCGGCCCGGCCGAGCGGGCCGGCATAGACGCCCGGGCGCTGGCCGTGCACGGCGCCGATGTGTTCATGCGCCAGGTTCTCGTGCTGGGCTACTTTCACGCCGATCTGCACCCGGCCAACCTGCTGGTCACCCCCGAGGGTCAGTTGTGTTTTCTGGATTTCGGCATCGTCGGCCAGACCACATCAGCCCAGCGCGAAGCCATTGCCCAGGTGATGGTGGGGCTTGTCTATGGCGATGCCGAACGCGCGCTGCGCTACTCGCGGCAACTTGGCCTGGTGGTACCGGACAAATTCGAAGATAGGGTGCGCCAGGCCATCGAGGTGCTGGTCAGGCGGCATCTGCTTGAGCCGACGATCGCTGACGTGCGCGGGTTTGCACTGGGATTTCTGGCCATGCTGGCTGACCACCGGATTACCATCCCGGCCGGCTACGGGTTGCTGGTCAAGGCATTGGTCACGGTTGAAGGCGTCTCGCAGGCCATTTACCCGGATCTGGACCTGATCGAGGCGGCCAAGCCGTTCGCCACGCGCCTGATCGCTCGGCAACTGCTGCGTCCGGAGCGTGTGCGCGATCGGCTGCCTGCTGCCGGTCAGGCGGCCCTCAAGGAACTGCTGGCCTGACAGATCGCCTGATCAGCCCGTCATGACCGGCGGAAACATGGCCAGCATCACTTCAGCCAGACTCCAGCCGATCAGGGCGCCGACCAACACATCCGTTGGATAGTGCAGGCCCAGCAATGGGCGTGACAGGGCGACCAGGCCGGCGAACAGGAACAAAACCGGTGCCAGAATCGGGAACCAGGCCGAGGCCATCACCGCGAAGAAAACGGCGTGCAGCGTATGTCCGGATGGAAAGCTGTATCGATCGAGCGGGGCGGTCAGGCAAGTGATATCTGCATGAGAGATATACGGCCGCTCGCGCACCAGGACGGCCTTGAGAGCCTTGTAGATGGCCAGACCCGACAGCGCACCCAGCGCCATGGTCATCGAGGCTTCCAGGCCAAACCTGCCGGCTGCGACCGGCATCACAAGCAATAGCGCGTACCAGATCGGGCCATCACCCAACCAACTGACAACCCGGAAAAAACGTCGAACCGCCACCCAGCGTCCAGCACGGTGGATGAAAGTGCACAGGCGGTGTTCAAGCAGATCAATGGTCTCGAAATTTCGGCCTGGCTCGAACATCTACGGGCTCCCACCGGGATTCCAGCGTCTCTGCCAGGTAGACTGCCCCTGCAAGACAACTGTCCGATGGCAGAACGATAACAATTTGGTGAAACCTCGCATGTTGTCACCACTCCTTGACCCAGCGGTCATTGGCACGTCATTGACAACAGACAGCATGTATCTCATGAAGATCCTGCTGATTAGCGATGCCTGGAAGCCGCAGGTCAACGGCGTTGTGCGCACCCTGGAAAACACCCAGGCCGAACTGACGGCGATGGGCCACGATGTCCTCGTTGTCGGACCGGACCGTTTTCGCACGGTGCCCTGTCCGGGCTATCCTGAAATTCCGATCGCTCTGCGCCCGGCGCGGCGACTCGCCGGACTGATCGAATCGTTTGCGCCAAACTGCATTCATGTCGCGACCGAAGGCCCGCTGGGGCAGGCAGCACGCAGCTGGTGTCAGCGTCATGATGTGACCTTCACGAGTTCCTATCACACCCGTTTTCCCGAGTATTTGCGCATGCGGGCACCGGTGCCGACCAGCTGGACTTATCGCTGGCTGCGAGGCTTTCATGCCGCTGCCTCACGCACCCTGGTCCGTACCCGGACCCAGATGAATCTCCTCGCCCAGCACGGCTTTTCCAACCTCGCTGTGTGGCCAGGTGGTGTCGACACCCAGCTTTTTCGACCACGACGGGAGCGGTTTTTTGACCTGCCCCGGCCAATCGCGCTGTATGCCGGTCGGGTGGCACCGGAAAAATCGCTGGAGGATTTTCTGGCGGTCGACTTTCCGGGCAGCAAGGTGATCATCGGCGACGGTCCTGCCCGCCCGGCCCTGCAGCGGCGTTTTCCCGAGGCGCATTTTCTGGGCTATCACCACGGCGAAGGGCTGGCCAGGCGGATGGCTGCCAGTGACGTGTTCGTCTTTCCCAGCCGCACCGACACCCTCGGCCTGGTGATGCTTGAGGCGATGGCCTGCGGCGTGCCGGTTGCGGCCTTTCCAGTCCCCGGGCCGATTGACGTGGTCTTGAACGGGGTCAGTGGTTGTCTTGACGAGAATCTGCAATTGGCCATGGAAGGCGCGTTGCAGCTTGACCGCAGTGATTGCCGGGTCTTCGCCGGCGAGTTCACATGGCGCCACTGCACGCAGATTTTTGTCGACCAGCTGCAACCGGCCACGGCTCCAGCGGCACCTCAAGCCGATTCACTGATGACCGCGAAGGCCTGAGGCTCAGAGCGATTTCAGCGCCTCCAGCCGGACCCGCTGCTTTGCATCCAGTGGTTCGGCCGAAACCGCTTCAAGCCACGCCTGACCGCTGGGGCCATCCAGACTATCGTTCTCAGCCAGCACCTCGCAGGCGATCAGCAAAATCTCCCCGCGAACCAGCGAAGCGCGGAATCGCTGCAGATAGTTATGACACAGGCTCAGCGTGAGCGCCGCGGGTGCCAGGGCCCGGGCTTGCCCGATCAGACCGCGCATCATGACTGGATCCTCAAGGCAGAAGGAAGGCTGAAGGCCAAGCAGGCGGTCGGCCTGCTCGAGCGCTTCTAGCGGACGTTGGAAAGTGACCAGCAGTGCCGGAAGATGCGCTTGCGCGTGAACCAGCGCTCGCCGGCGGTCACCTGCAGCCGCCAGCAGGCGGGCCAGCTTGCGGTGTTGCATGATATCTCCCCCCTGGCGCATCACTTGGTCGAACAGCTTGACGGGGTCGACCGGCTCGGCGGCCGGGTGTGCCTGATTTGCCCCCGGCCGGCGGGGCGCACGCAGTAACTGTCCGGCAGCACCCGACCAGGCCAGCAGGGCAAAACTCCACCAGCCCATTAGCACGCCGTTGCGCAAACCGTACGGCACGCCGGTCAGCACTTCGGCCATCAACAGGTAGACCAGGGCAAAAAAAACCAGCCAGAGACTCAGGGCGCGATACCCCGACCAGCCCACGCTGTGAACCCGAGCTTGCCACTCCGGCGGGTACAGGGCATCACTGAGGGTCTGGCCGGAGACAAGCGCAAAGGTGGCGGCCGGGGCGACCAGCGCGATCAACAGCCCTGCCGCGAGCAGGCCCGGGGTGCCGGCCGTGGCCTGGGCGGCGGCCAGCAGGAGCGAAAACAACAGCCACAGGGCCATCTGACGCAAAGCCAGCCCTTCGGGCACCGCCACGGCGTTGCGTTCACCCGGCCGCCGGGCATCAACAGCCTGCTCCAACAGGAAGCGACCGGCCAGATAGAACAACATCAGCCACGTGGCGGTCATGACCAAGAAGTACAGCAGACCGCGGACTGCTTCGGGAAGCCAGCCTGCCGCAAGCGCAAGCAGAGCGACAACCAGGGCAAAGCCAGGGGGCACGCGCCACCAGCCGGTGTGGGCCATGGCGCGAACCGCAGCGGCAAGACCGGTCGGTGGATTCACGCGGGCTTCAGATGGCTTTCTGGCCAGGGAAAGGTGGGGCCCCGGCCTGGAGATTGAGGAGGAGGAAAGGGAGGAGAGCCGGCCGGGGCACCCAGTGCGTTGTCTGAACGCGTGTTCATGATAACGAAACCTATTTGCATATGCAAGTGGTTCTCATAACTATTTTCACGAATCAAGGCCAGCGCTTGCCGGCCCGGCATTTTTTGGCCGGCGACATCGGCGAAACCAGCCGGTTGCGCGCGCCCCGGCAGGCAGGCACATATTTTGCTGCAAGCGGAGTGAGACCCGAATTAACGGCCAACAGACGGTACCGACATGAGCGCCAACCCCATAATTTCGATGACCGGCTACTCCGCCACCCGCGGCTTCGAGCCGGCCGGCTTGATCGGCAATGACCCTGATCGGGCCGACCTGTTTGACTTTCTCATTGCCCTGCAGACCTCGCTGGAGGTGCCGGTATTGCTGGAGACCTTCAGTCTCAGGCTCCAGGCAGACTATGCGCACCGCGGGGTACGTCTGGAAACACTCTGGGCCGACGCCGACGAGACGGCGCGCGAGTTCATGTTCGGGCAATCGGGAGGGCGTTGCCGGCGCATGTTGCTGCACGTCGGCGGCCACGAACTGGGCTGGATGGAAATCTTTTCGTCCACACCCCCCAACACCAGCGAGCAGCGCATTATCGATCGTTTGCTGGCCTGCCTGATTCATCCGTTGCAAAACGCCATTCGCTTTCATCGCCTGAGCCGTCAGGCTATGCTCGACGACCTGACCGGCGTCGGCAACCGGGCGGCATTGAATCGGGCGCTGGGTCATGAAATCGCCCGCGCCGAGCGGCGCGAAGACGGTGCGCCACTGGCGCTGATGCTGCTCGATCTCGACGGGTTCAAGGAACTCAACGATCGCCTCGGCCACCTGGTCGGCGACGAGGGGCTGCGCCAGTTTGCCCGGGTGCTCAGGAAGCACCTCCGCGACAGTGACCAGTTGTTTCGCTACGGCGGCGATGAATTCGTGGTCATTCTGCCGGATGCCGACGCCAGCGCCGGGCGTGAAATCGGCGAACGCCTCCACCAAAGGCTGATCAACGAGTGCAACGATCCAGTGGTGCGGGCCACGATCGGGGTCGCACAATGGCGCCGCGGGATGTCAGGCAAGGAGCTGTTCGAGGCCGCTGACCAGGCCATGTACGCCAGAAAGCAGCAGAAGCGCGCTGCTCAGGCGAGTGTGTCGACCAGATAGCCGAGGAGTTCGTTTTCAGTCTCGAGCACCTGGACCGCACTTTCGACCTCAAGCCGGGCGGTCTTCAGGGCCACCACATCGGCGGGAAAATCAGGCGCTACGGGACCACGAGCGACTTGCTCGGCGGCCCTGGTGAAACGCTCGACGGCAGACTGGACGGCATTGGCTGAAATGCTCAGGCTCATGGCAGCGCGGCAGGTGGATCGGTGCTTGAACTATAGCAGCGTGGACGGCCAGAGCAACACCCGGGCAAGGTTACAAGATAGGAAAGCCATCGTATAGACGGTACACTGTCGCCATCATCAACGAGCCAGAGTTGCGCTCATGCTGCTGATTGTTGGTTGGGTCATCGTCCTGGTGGTCGTTTTCGGCGGTTTCGTGCTGTCCGGCGGGCACATCGCCGCACTGATCCATCCGATCAAGATGATCATGATCGTTGGTGCCGGAATTGGTGCCTTCATCGCCTCGTGCAGTCCAGGCGCGCTCAAGGCGGTCAAGGAGGTCCTGCCCAAGGTACTCAAGGGGGCGACTTACACCAAGGCAGTCTATACCGAGCTGCTCTGCCTGCTCTATGACCTGCTCAACAAGGTCCGCCGCGACGGCCTGATGTCGATCGAAGGCGACATCGATGAACCCGAAAAAAGCGCCTTCTTCTCCAAGTATCCCAATCTGCTGGCCGAGCATCATCTGATCGATTTCATCTGCGATTACTTCCGCCTGATGCTGTCGGGATCGATGGACGTCCATGAACTCGAATCGCTGATGGACCAGGAGATCGACACCCATCATGAGGAGGCCGAAGTGCCGCTGAACCTGCTGACCAAGATGGGCGATTCGATGCCGGCCTTCGGCATCGTCGCGGCGGTCATGGGCGTGGTCATCACCATGAGTTCGCTGCACCTGCCGCCGCAGGAGCTCGGCCCGATGATCGGGGCAGCGCTGGTCGGCGCTTTCGTCGGCATTTTGTTCGGCTACGCCATCATCGGCCCGATTCCGGTTGCCCTGGAACACAAAGTCACCGACGAGTCCAAGGCGCTGGAGGCGGTGAAGGCCACGCTGCTGGCCAGCATCGCCGGGGCACCACCTGCGGTGGCCGTCGAGCATGGCCGCAAGATGCTGTTCAGTGCCCATCGACCCAGCTTCAAGGAACTCGACGAAGCCGTGCGTGGCGCTCGCTGACGGCCACCCGCCATGAGCGACGAAAAGCCGGTCATCATCAAGCGGGTCAAGAAGGTCAAGGGCCATGGCCATCATGGCGGGGCCTGGAAAATCGCCTATGCCGATTTTGTCACTGCCATGATGGCTTTTTTCCTGCTGATGTGGCTGCTGACCGTGGCCACCGAAGAGCAGCGGCGCGGCATTTCCGATTACTTCGAAAACCCGCTGCGGGTGTCGATGACCGGTGGAGAGGGTGTGGGTGAACAGACCCGACCTCTGCCGGGTGGCGGCGAGGACTTGAGCCTCAGCGACGGCGAGGTGCGCTGGGGGGACCCGCTGCCCCAGGATGCCGAGGAGGCGTTGCGTGAGCAGGAGCAGTTGCAACTCGAATCGCTTGAGGACGCCATTCGCCGGGCCATCGAGTCTTCACCATCGCTCAGCCAGTTCAGCGAACAGTTGCTGATCGACATTACCGACGAAGGCCTGCGCGTTCAGATCGTCGACCAGGAAAACCGCCCGATGTTCGAGCTGGGCAGTGCCCGCCTCCAGCCCTATGCCGCCGAAATCCTCGGCGAACTGGCCGGGCTGCTCAACGAGGTCGGCAACCGGGTCAGTATTACCGGGCACACGGATGCAGCACCCTTTGCCGGCGGGGAAGGCGGCTACAGCAACTGGGAACTGTCCAACGACCGGGCCAATGCCGCCCGCCGGCAGCTGATCGCCGCTGGCCTGAATCCGGACAAGGTGCTGCGCATTGTGGGTCTGGCCTCGACCGTGCCGCTGGACGAGGACGATGTGTTCAGTCCGATCAACCGCCGCATCTCGATCCTGGTGGTCAACCGCCGGACCGAGCAGGCGTTGGCTGAAGGAAAGGCCGCACCAGAACCCTGATGCGGCCCACCCGGCAGGTTTGTGCCTAGCGCCAGCCGGCGCGGTCAGACACCCGCACTGCCTCGGGGTTGTTGCGCCCGAGTACATCCATGCCGATCTCGTCAAACTTCATCTCGCCCAGGGCTTCAAGCGAAGGATGTTTGGCCACGCCCTCAACCACCGGAAACTCAAAGGTTTCGTTGGCGAACAGCTCCTGGGCCTGGTCAGAGACCAGGAACTCGAGAAATCGAACAGCGTTGTCTCGATTCGGCGCGCCGGCAACCATGCCAACCCCGTTGACGTTGACATGGACGCCGCGATCGTCCTGGTTGGGGATAATGATCCCGACCTGTTCGGCGACAGCCCGATCGTTCGGGTTGTCCGAATTGAGCAGGCGCAGGTAGTAGTAGTGATTGCCGACGGCAACGTCGCACTCACCAGCCGCCACGGACCGGATCTGGTCGGTATCACCGCCTTCGGGGTCGCGGGCAAGGTTGGCGACCAGCCCCTGGGCCCACTGTTCGGCCTGCTCGGCGCCATGCGCCTCGATCAGCGAAGCGACCAGCGACTGGTTGTAGATGTTGTTCGAGGACCGAATGCAGATGCGGCCTTCAAGTTCCGGTCGGGTCAGGTCTTCGTAACGACTGATCAGGGCCGGATCGAACTGTTCTTTGTTGTAGTAGATCACCCGAATGCGCTGACTGATCCCGAACCAGAGCCCATCGGGATGGCGCAGGTAATCGGGGACCCGCTCGTCGAGCACTTCGGAATCAACGGGTTGGAGAATGTCGGCCTGCTCGGCCCGCCACAGGCGACCGGCGTCGACCGTGACCAGAACATCGGCCGGGCTGGCCACGCCTTCGCGGCGGATACGCTCGACCAACTGGTCCGAACTGCCCTCCAGCACCTGGACCTCAATCCCGGTTTCGGCGGTAAATGCGTCGTAAAGCATCTGGTCGGCGTCATAGTGGCGGGCGGAATAGACGTTGACCTGATCGGCCAGGGCGAAACCGCCTGGTACCAGAAACGTCAGAACCGCCACAATTGCGGCCAAATGGCGGGGTAACACTCTATTCATGCAAGATTTCTCCTTATAAGGTTCGGCAACGACAATCATTCGCATTATCATGGCACAACATTCCTCGGTTTACAAATGATTCTTGTTTGCCTAGACTGGGGGGTCACGAGTATGGTCAGCACCCATGAGCCAGACCGCCCAGCAACTGTATGAAACCGCTTCGCCGCCTGCAGCGCGGGCGGCCATGCTGTCCATGGAAGACATCAGCCACGATTTCGGCAGCCTGCGTGCGGTCGATCGGGTCAGTCTGGAGGTCCAGCCCGGCGAAGTCGTCTGCCTGCTCGGACCCTCCGGCTGCGGCAAGTCGACCCTGCTGCGAATTGCCGCTTCACTCGAAGAACTCCAGCATGGCCGGGTCTTCATCAATGGTGAGGACATGCGCACGCCATCCGGCCGGCTGGTCCCGCCGGAGCGGCGCAATGTCGGGTTGATGTTCCAGGACTCGGCCCTGTTTCCCCATTTGACCGTGCTCGACAATGTGACCTTCGGACTCGATCGCCTCCCGTCGCGTGAGCGTCGCGCCCGGGCCATGGAACTGCTCGAGACACTGGGCATGGCCGGTTCTGCGGAGCGTTATCCGCACATGCTTTCAGGCGGCCAGCAGCAACGCGTTGCGCTGGCCCGCGCGCTGGCGCCGGGGCCTGGCCTGATGCTGCTCGACGAGCCGTTTTCGGCCCTGGATGCCCGCCTGCGCGACCGCATCCGCGACGACACCCTGCACTTGCTCAAGAAAGCCGGTGCCGGCACCCTGCTGGTCACCCATGACCCGGAAGAAGCGATGTTCATGGCCGACCGCATCGCGTTGATGAAGGACGGCAGGATCTTGCAGATGGACCGACCGGTCGATCTCTACTGCCGGCCGCAAGATCCATTTGTCGCCACCTTTTTCGGCGAAGTCAATCGGCTGGAAGGCGTGGTGCGCAACGGCGCGGTCGATACCCCGCTGGGCCGGGTGGACGCCGCCGGGCTTGCCGAAGGCAGCCCGGCCCTGGTGATGATTCGTCCGGAAGCCATCCGGGTCGTCGTGGTTGGTCAGCCCGGCAGCCAGCATCGTAACAGCCACGTCATCATGTCACGGCTGCTCGGCCGCAACAGCATGGTTCACATCTGTCTGCACGACCGCGACAACCGTGAGTTCCATCTCCATTCAACCATGCCCGGGGTGTTCCTGCCCCAGGAAAACCAGCCCGTCGAGTTGCATCTTGATCCATCCCAGGCCTTTGTCTATCCGCTCGAGGCTGCCTCCAGCTGATCGCTGAAGGCAAGCCGTCAGCCGCTGCCGGGGCGGGCCTTGCGCATCGCGATGCTCAGCAATATCACCGGGATGATGCCGACCAGCACGATGCCCAAAGCGGAAGTTGAAGCTTGCGCCAGGCGCTCGTCGGAGGCCAATTCGAACGCCCGGACAGCGAGCGTGTCGAAGTTGAAAGGTCGCAGGATGATGGTCGCGGGCAATTCTTTCATCACATCGACAAACACCAGGATGGCGGCCGCCAGCAAGCTGGATCGCATCACCGGCAGGTGGACCAGTGCCAGGGTCTTGCCAGCGGTCTTGCCCAGGGTGCGCGAGGCGGCATCCATGTTCGGGGTGACCTTGGTCAGGCTGGCCTCCACGGTGTTGAACGAGACCGCCAGGAACCGCACCACGTAAGCGTAGACCAGGGCGACCATGGTGCCGGTCAGCAGCAGGCCCGGCAGGACGCCGAAATGGTCCCGGGCAAACAGATTCAGTTGCTGGTCCAGCCAGCCCAGCGGGATCAGGATACCGACCGCAATCACCGAACCCGGAATCGCGTAGCCGACCGAGGCCAGGCGCGCAGCCGTCCGGGTCAGGATGCGCGGCCGCAGGCGCACCCCGTAGCCGATCAGTACTGCCAGGCTGACCGCCACCACCGCGGTGACCGTGGCCAGCTGCAGGCTGTTCCAGGCAAAACCCCAGAAACGGCTGCCCATCAGCGGATCACCGACCCGGAAGTGCATCTCGGCCAGCAGGGCCGCCGGCACCACAAAACCGACCAGGATCGGCAACGCGCAGGCACCGAAGGCCAGGCTGGCCGCACCCCGGCCGAGCCGGTACTGCGGCAGTTCACGATAGCGGCCGGTGGTGTGGTGAAAGCGCGCCCGGCGGCGTGAAAAGCGCTCCAGCAGCAAAAGCACCAGCACGAAGACCAGCAGACAGGCGGCCAGCTGGGCAGCCGCTGCGGCTTCACCCATGCCGAACCAGGTCCGGTAAATGCCGGTGGTAAAAGTATCAACACCGAAAAACTGCACCGCACCGAAGTCATTGAGTGCTTCCATCAAAGCCAGCGCCACGCCGCCGACGATGGCCGGCCGCGCGAGCGGGATGGCGACCGACGAAAACAGGCGCCACGGACCGCGCCCCAAACTCCGTCCGACCTCCAGCGCACAGACCGACTGCTCCATGAATGCCGCCCGGCTCAGCAGATAGACATACGGGTAGAGGACCAGCGACATCAGCACGATCGCCCCGCCCAGCGAGCGCACATTGGGAAACCAGTAATCGGCCCGGCCCCAGTCGAACAGCTCGCGCAGACCGGTCTGAAGCGGCCCGGCGAATTGCAGAAAATCGGTATAGGCGTAGGCGATCACGTAGGTCGGAACCGCCAGCGGCAGCAGCAGCGCCCACTCGAAAACGCGCCGGCCGGGGAACCGGCACATCACGACCAGCCAGGCAGTACCCACGCCCAGAACGAGGGTACAGGTACCCACCCCCAGCATCAGGCCCAGCGTATTACCCAGGTACCGGGTCAGTACGGTGTCGGCAAGATGCGACCAGACTTCAGCCGAGGGGACCAGAACATGAGCCAGCACCGTGATGACCGGCAGGGCCACCAGGGCGGCCACCGCCACGGTCAGCACAATCCAACCGTCCACGCGCCATCGAATGCGTGAAGCTTGCCGTAAAGCGGCGTTTCGGGACAGGATGGTCAAGCAGGGTCTCGGAGCGGACAGGACACGCAGATGATAACGGCTTTCAACTGAGACTGTGGCCAAGGCCGTATCATGCCAGCCCGTTAACCGCCGCAAGGCTATCCTGCCCGACGGTCTTACTGCATCGAAATTGGCCTTGAACTCCATGCGCACCTGGCCCATTGCCGTGGGCATTTTCCTGATCATGCTGCCGGTCACGGCCGTGGTCCCGCTGCTCTATGAGCTCACCGAGGGCCGTTTTCCCGGCCGCTCGGAACTGGACCGGCACCTGTTCATGTCGGCCAACATGGCCGGCTCGCTGCTGGTCGCCTTGTTCGCCGGCCTGCTTTCCGACCGGGTCGGTCGGCGCAAGCCGCTGATCGTGCCGGCGTTGTACGTCTACGGCGGCTGCCTGCTGCTGATGTACGGGCCGTGGGCCTACCCGGTCCAGCTGGGCTTGCGCTTCATCGAGGGCGCAGCCCACATGACCGCGCTGGTGCTGGCCATGACCATGATCGCCGACCAGACCGCCGGTGAGCACAAGGGCAGGGCAATGGGCATGGCCGGCGCCGCCTTGAGCCTGGGCGTGGCCGCAGGCACCGTGCTCGGGGGACGGATCAGCCCCGGGTCGGCGACCAGCCTCTTCCTGATCGGCGGGCTGCTGATGCTGATCGTGGCGCTCGCAGCGACCCGGGTCCTGAAGGATGCCGAACTGCATCGCCCGGCCGAACGACTGAGCGACATGGCGCGGCTGGCGCTGAAGCGCAGGGACCTGCTGATTCCCTATGCGTTTACCTTTGTCGACCGACTGACCGTGGGCTTCATCATCTCGACGGTGTCGCTGTACTTCGCCACGGTGCTCGACCTGCCGCCGGCCGGGATCGGACTGGCCATGGCGGCCTTTCTTCTGCCCTACGCCGTGCTGACCTACCCGGCCGGCTGGTTGTGCGACCGGGTCAGCCCGGTCGCCCTGATGGCCGCGGGCAGTCTCGGTTACGGCAGCTTCCTGATTGCCCTGGGTTTTACCCGTCCCGACTTCCTGCTTCCGGTCATGGCCGCCGGCGGGATCATCGCTGCCTTGATGCTGGCGCCTTCACTGGTCCTGACGGTGCGTCTGGCCGGGACCGCCCAGGCCACCGGCATGGGTGGTTTTCATCTGACCGGATCGCTGGGCTTCATGCTCGGACCGCTGCTGAGCGTGGCCATACTGACCGGGCTGCGCAGCCTCGGCCTGGACCCCTACCCGGCGGTTTTCGTCGTCTTCGGTCTGTTCGAGATCGGATGTGTCCTGCTCGCGCTGCCCTGGCTGATCCGTCTGCATCGGCACACTCCCCACATCGCCTGAATGACCTGGACAAAACCCTCTACACTTGCCGCCTGAGCTGAACAGGTTTTGAGGCTCTTCTGAGGAGGCGAGCTGATGAAGTTATGGATTGCGGCCGCTGGCGCGGTCGCCGTGGCCATGGTTGCCGGCTGGTGGTTTTTCGGCAGCGCGGAGACCGATCCGGCCGTCCAGATTGAATATGTGAGCCTCGACCGCGGTGACATTGTCCAGATCGTATCCGCGGTCGGGTCGGTCCGTGCGCTCAACACCGTCGAGGTCGGTTCGCAGCTGTCGGGGCAGGTCGAGGAGCTGTTCGCGGATTTCAATACCCCGGTGGCTGCCGGCGATCTGCTGGCCCGGCTGGACCCGCAGACTTTCGAGCGACGGGCCCAGGAAGCCGAGGCCAACCTGGCCGTGGCCCGGGCCAATGTCGAGATCCAGACCGCCAACATCGGCAAGGCCGAGGTGGTGCGTGAAAACGCCCGGCGCGAATTCGAGCGCCAGCGCTCGCTGGTCGACCGCGGCAGTGTGTCGGAATCAGCCCTGGAGCTGGCCGAGGTGAATTTCCGCAACGCCGGGGCCGATGTCGAAATCGCCCGCGCCCAGCTGCGCAACGCCCAGGCCACGGTGCTGCAGCGCGAGGCGGCGCTCGAAGCCGCCCGCATCGATCTGGAACGGACTGAAATCCGTTCGCCGATCAACGGCGTGGTCATCGACCGGGCGGTGGACCTGGGCCAGACCGTGGCCGCCAGCCTGCAGGCCCCGGTGCTGTTTACCATCGCTCAGGATCTGGGCCAGATCCGGATCGAGGCCAGTGTCGATGAGGCCGACATCGGCAACGTGCGCGAGGGCGCCGAGGCGAGCTTTACCGTCGATGCCTTTCCGGAGCGCGCGTTCTCCGGCCAGGTCGCCCAGGTCCGCCTGGCCCCCGTCGAGGCGCAGAACGTGGTGACCTACACCGTGGTCATCAACGCCGCCAATCCCGGCCGGAGACTGCTGCCCGGCATGACCGCGAGCATCGACCTGGTCACCGGCCGCAAGGAAAACGTGCTGCGGGTGGAAAACCAGGCGGTGCGCTTTCGGCCGCCGGAAGATCTGATCGCAGCGGCCGACGCGACTCCGGCGCCGTCCGGCGGCGGCCCTGGCGGCGGGCGCAACGCCGGCGCCGAAATGGCCGAGAATCTGGCCGAGATCGACGTGCCGGCCGACACCATCGCCACCATCCAGTCCGAGATGCGCGAAGCCTTCGGCGCCATGCGCGGCATGTTCCAGTCCGGCGCCGACCCCGAAACCATCCGCCAGCGCCTCCAGGACATG
The DNA here is from genome assembly GCA_046540955.1 of Wenzhouxiangella sp. Classification (GTDB taxonomy): domain Bacteria; phylum Pseudomonadota; class Gammaproteobacteria; order Xanthomonadales; family Wenzhouxiangellaceae; genus Wenzhouxiangella. The sequence goes on along the minus strand of JBKHEF010000008.1, from coordinate 53,206 downwards.
AGTCGCCAAGTGCTCGAGCGTCATCTTGACGGCGACCAGCTCGCCGCCTTGACCGAGCTGCAGCGCGAGCGGGCCGAGACCCGGCGGGCGCTGCTCTACACCGCCGATGCTTCCGGTACGCTGACACCCCGTCCGGTTCGGCTCGGCCTGAGCGACGGCCGCTACACCGAAGTCGTGTCCGGCGACCTGGGCGAAGGGGAAGAAGTGATCACTCGCATTCGCCGCCCGGGCGGTCGCGGATGACGCAGCGCGCGTCGGCGCAGGCGGCCGTGCTCGTGCAGTGCGCCGGCCTGGGCAAGGACTACATCATGGGCGAGAACGTCATCCATGCCCTGCGCGATGTGGACATCGAGATCCGGCGTGGGGAACTGGTCGCGATCATGGGCCCTTCGGGCTCGGGCAAGTCGACCTTCATGAACCTGGTCGGCGCGCTCGATACCCCCACCACCGGCACGCTGACCATCGCCGGGCGCGACATCGGTGGCATGGACAGCGATGAATTGTCCCGGCTGCGCAACGAAACCCTGGGCTTTGTCTTCCAGCAGTTCATGCTGCTGGCCCGAACCACGGCCATCGACAACGTCAAGCTGCCCCTGATGTACACCCGCATGGATGCTGCCGAGAAGGACCGTCGTGCGCGCACCGCACTCGAACGGGTCGGCCTGGCCGAGCGCATCGACCACACCCCGGCCCAGCTTTCCGGCGGCCAGCAGCAGCGCGTCGCCATTGCCCGGGCCCTGGTCAACCAGCCGGAGATGATCCTGGCCGACGAACCCACCGGCGCCCTGGATACCGTGACCGCCGAGGAAATCATGGCGCTGTTGGCCGAACTCAATCGCGACGGGGTGACCGTGATGCTGGTGACCCACGAGGAAGAAATCGCCGCCCATGCCCGGCGCATCATCCGCTTTCGCGACGGCTGCATCATTGCCGACGAGATCAACCCGCCCGAGGCTGGCCCGGCATGAGCGACCAACCGGTTCGTCCGGCCGCAGGCGTCCAGTTGTCGGCCAGCCTGGCGATCGCGCTCAAGGCGATCCGGACCAACTCGGTGCGCAGCGCCCTGACCATGCTCGGCATCATCATCGGCATCGCCGCAGCCATCGTTTCGGTGTCGATCTCCCAGGGCGCCGGCCAGCAGTTGCAGGAACAGATCGAGGCCTTCGGCACCCACGTCCTGCAGGTTCGCCCCGGTTCAGGATTTTTTGGCGGACGCCGCCAGGGTGCCGGCACCGCGGCTCCCCTGACCGACCGCGATGTCGAGGCCATCGCCGAGCTGGGCGAGTGGGTCGAGGCGGCTTCCGGGCGTATCCAGACTGCCGCCACGCTGGTCTCGGCCGGGCGCAACTGGCCGACCACCGTGCAGGGCGTGGACGCCGACTTCGCCGTCACCCAGAACCGCGAGGTGGTCGGAGGGCGCAATTTCTCCGATGCCGAAGCCCGGCGCGGCGCGACCGTTGCCGTTGTCGGCCAGACCGTGGTCAATGAGCTGTTCAACGGCAATGACCCGGTCGGCACCCGCATCCGCATCAACCGCACGCCGGTCACCATCATCGGCGTGCTCGAGGAAATCGGCGCCAGCAACTTCGGCCAGGACCAGGACGACACCGTCTGGATGCCGCTGGCCGCAGTCCGTTCCCGGATCAGTCGTGAAGCCGGCAGCGTGCCGGACAATGCAGGCTCGGTGTCGATCAAGGTCTGGGATGATCTGAACGTGCTCGAGGTCCAGCGCGAGGTCGAAGACCTGCTGCGCCTGCGCCGCAATATCGCACCGGGGGCCGACGATGATTTCGTCGTCTTCAGCTTTGCCGAATTCATCCGCGCGCGCAACGAGACCGAAGCCCTGCTGGGCTTTCTGCTGGCCGCGTTCTCGGCCACCTCGCTGGTCGTCGGCGGCATCGGCATCATGAACATCATGCTGGTCTCGGTGACTGAGCGCACCCGCGAGATCGGCCTGCGCCGGGCGGTCGGCGCGCGCCAGCGCGATGTGTTGACCCAGTTTCTGGTCGAGGCCACGGTGCTCGGCCTGATCGGCGGCATCCTCGGCATGCTGGTCGGCGTCGGCGGTACCTACCTGGCCGCGGCACTCGGCGAGTTCCCGGTCCTGATCAGCCCCTGGACCCTGGCCGGCGCGGTCGGCATCGCGGTCTTTATCGCCGTGTTCTTCGGCTACTACCCGGCCCGCCGGGCCTCGCGCCTGGACCCGATCGAGGCGCTGCGATTCGAATAGGCGATACTGGTCGGCATGATCATTCAATCGCTGCTCGATACCGACATCTACAAGTTCTCGATGATGCAGGCGGTGCTGCATCAGTTCCCGGGGGCGAATGTCGAATACCGCTTTCGCTGCCGCACCGAGGGGGTCGACCTGCGTCCCCTCAAACACGAGCTGGAACGCGAAATCGCCCATCTGTGCACCCTCAAGCTCAAGCCCGAAGAGCTGAATTTCTTGCACAGCCTGCGCTACCTCAAATCCGACTTCATCGAATTCCTGCGCCTGTTTCATCTCCAGGCGCGGTTCATCGAAGTCGGCGAGGAAGACGGTCAGCTCAGCCTGGTCATCCGCGGCCCCTGGCTGCACACCATCCTGTTCGAGGTGCCGCTGCTGGCCATCATCAGCGAGCTCTACGCCCGCCATGCCCATCCCGACCATGACCTGGACGAGGGCCGCCGGCGGCTGAGCGAGAAGATCGAACAGGTTCGCGCCCTGGATCAACCCGGGGCATTCATCTTCGCCGACTTCGGCACCCGCCGACGCTATACGCGCGCCTGGCACGAGGAGGTGGTCACGACCCTGGCCCGCGAAATCCCGGACAGTCTGCGCGGCACCAGCAACGTCCACCTGGCCCGGACCCTCGGCCTGGTGCCGATCGGCACCATGGCCCACGAATTCATCCAGGCCTGCCAGGCCCTCGGCCCCCGGCTGGCCGAGACCCAGCGTTTTGCCTTCGAGGTCTGGGCGCGCGAGTATCGCGGCGATCTGGGCATTGCGCTGTCGGACACCTATAGTCTCAAGGCTTTCCTGCGCGACTTCGATCTGTATTTCTGCAAGCTGTTCGACGGCGCGCGCCAGGACTCGGGCGACCCCTTTGCCTGGGGGGAGGCAATGATCGAGCACTACCGCGCCAATCGCATCGACCCGAAGACCCGCAACCTGATCTTTTCCGATTCGCTCGACATCCCGAAAGCCGCCGACATCTGGCGGCGTTTTCGCGACCGCACCAATGTCACTTTCGGTATCGGCACCAACCTGACCCACGACACCGGCATCCAGCCGATCAATATCGTCATCAAGATGACCGAGTGCAATGGTCAGCCGGTGGTCAAGCTGTCGGACTCACCGGGCAAGGTGGTCTCGACCAACCAGCAATACCTGGCCTGGGTGCGCGAAGCCTTCGATACCCCGGAGCCGGCCGGGACCGACCCCCGGGGCGCCGTCGATCAAGGCTGACGGTGAGGCGTGAACAGCGGCTGTCCTTCCAGGCGGAAGTCGGCAATCTGCTGCTGGCCGGCATCCGACAGCAGCCAGTCGATGAACTGCCGGGCCTTCTCGGTCTTGACGTTCGGGCAACGTTCGGGATTCACCCGGATGACGCCATAGGGATTGAACAGTTCCGGATCGCCCTCGAGCAGGATGGCCATGTCGCCGCGATTGCCGAAACTCAACCAACTGCCCCGATCAGCCAGGGTGTAAGCGCCCATGCCGCGGGCGATATTGAGCGTCGGACCCATCCCGGCGCCAACCTCACGATACCAGCGACCGGCACCAGGGGCCAGCAGGTTTCCTGCGGATTGCCACAGCGAGCGTTCCTTTTTGTGCGTCCCGCTGTCATCACCGCGCGAGACGAAGACAGACTCGGTGGCAGCAATCCGGGCCAATGCGAGAGTTGCCGTCTTGAGACCCGAAATACCGGCCGGATCATCTTCCGGGCCAACCAGAACGAAGTCGTTGTGCATCAGCGGATGGCGGGCGACACCGTAGCCGCCGGCGACAAATTCCTCTTCGGCAGCCGGGGCATGCACGACAACGACATCGGCGTCGCAACGACGCCCGTACTGCAGTGCTGCACCGGTGCCGACAGCGATCACCCGGACCTCGAAACCGGCCTGCTCCTCGAAGGCGGGCAAGAGATGCCTGAACAGACCCGAATTTTCGGTCGACGTGGTTGACGCCACCACGATGAATGCCTCGCCCCATGCCGGCATGACGAGGCTCAGCGCGAGCAGTGGTGTAGCCAGCATCCTTTGCGTAATGTGCATTGGGCGATTTCCTGATCTAGACATGGCGCGGCTGAAAAGAATCCCGATTCAGGCGTACTGGCGGGCGGCTGCATTGCGCAGTCCGGTCGCCAGCAGGTTGACCAGGAGCGTGATCAAAAGCAGCACCAGGCCCATAGCCATGGCCAGCGCCAGGTTGCCCTTGCTGGTTTCCAGGGCAATCGTTGTGGTCATGACGCGGGTGACTTCGCGGATGTTGCCGCCGACGATCAGGACCGCGCCGACTTCGGCAATGGCCCGACCGAATCCGGCCACAATGGCGGTCAGGACCGAGAACCGGCCTTCCCACAACAGGGTGAACACCATCTGTACCGGCGAGGTATTGAGCGCCATCAACTGCTCGCGACAACCCTCATCAAGATCGGCAATGGTCTGGCGGGTCAGCGCTGCGATGATCGGCAGGACCAGAATGGTCTGGGTCACGACCATGGCCTGGGGCGTAAACAGCAGTCCCAACTCGCCCAACGGCCCGGCCCGCGACAGTCCCAGGTAAACCACCAGCCCGACCACGACCGGCGGCAGACCCATGAGAGCGTTCAGGGTCGCCGAAAGCGCACCACGCCCGGGGAAGCGAAACACCGCCACCGCCGCGCCCAGCGGCAAACCGATCAGCGCCGCCAGCAGCGTGGCGCCGAAGCTGATCTGCAGCGATAACTCGATGATGCCCAGCAATTCAGGATCGCCGCTGCCGAGCAGGCGAACCATCAACGCGAAGGCTTCGGAAAAATCTCCCATCTCAAAGTGATGCTCAAGCGTGCGAATATGCTGCAGGAATGAATCAATAATCCTTAGTATATCTGCTTGCTCTAAAATAAACAGCTTGACATTGGCGTAAAGATAAACATAACTGTGCTTGAGTGACAGGATCCAGATCCTGCACCAACAAGCCCTGGGCAGCCGGCAAGGGCCCGTTGCAGCGATACGCGCGATCCCGGAGAATCAGGACATGGACGTGAAACTTGATATCGGTTGGGGGCTGGGCCATGAAACACCCACGCCCCTGGACCCGCTGGTTTTCGCACTGCTCGAGGCGGTCGAGCGCGGGTGCTCGCTGCGCAGCGCCGCTGCCCGTTGCGGGGCGTCCTACCGTCATGCCTGGGGCCTGATGCGCGAGTGGGAAGACCGCCTGGGCGCTCCGCTGCTGGAGCTCGAGCGCGGCCGCGGGGCCAGCCTGTCCAGGGTGGGACGCTGCCTGCTGTGGGCACAGCGCCGGACCGAGGCCCGTCTGGCCCCGATGCTCGACAGCCTCAGCGCCGAGGTCGAACATGAACTGGGCGAGTTGCTGGCCCGCTCAACGCCTTTGAAGATGGTGGCCAGCCACGACCTGGCCCTCGATCAACTGCGCGAGCGTTTCAATGCCCGCGAAGGTGGGCTGCTCAATATCCAGTATCGCGGCAGCCTGGATGCCGTGCGCCAACTGGTCGCCGGCCATTGCGATGTGGCCGGCTACCATGTGCCCGAACCTCTCTCGAACCGCGATCAGATCGAGAACGGTTTCAACCGTCTGATGCCGGCCGACGAGTATCGATCCGTCTCCTTTGTCAGCCGACAGCAGGGCCTGATGCTGCGCAAGGACCTTGTCGGCAGGATCGCCAGTGTGCGCGATGTGGCCGACAGTGGGCTGCGCTTTCTTAACCGTCAGCGCGGCTCGGGCACCCGGCTGCTGCTGGACCAGTTGCTGGCCGATGCCGGTATTGCCCCCGGTGACATCCTTGGCTACGAGGTTGAGGAATTCACTCATCTGGCCGTTGCTGCCATGGTGGCCAGCGGCGCGGCCGATATCGGGTTCGGCGTCCAGGCCGCCGCCGAACGGTTCGGTCTGGGCTTCGTGCCCATGGCCCACGAACACTACCTGCTTGCCTTTCGCAAGCCCAGCGAGGCGGCCGAATGGTGTCAGGACCTGTTGAAGATTCTCGCAGACGACCGGGAGTTGCGCCGGAACATCAAACAACTGCCCGGCTATGACTGCGACCGCATGGGAGAGACCTGGAGTCGATGAAAGTACTGAGCTTGCTGTGCTGTCTTCTCGCAACCGCCATGACTCACCCGGTTCAAGCCGAGCGTATCGTCACCGACAGCGCCGGTCGCGCGGTCACGGTTCCGGACCGCATCGACCGGGTGTTCGCCGCCGGTGGACCGGCCGCCATTGCTCTGTACATCATCGCCCCGGATCGCATGCTGGGCTGGCCGCGGGCCAACCGGGCCGCCGAAATGGAGTTCCTCGCCCAGCCTTATGCCGGGCTGCCCGGCATCGGCGGTCTGACCGGACAGGGCGGGGAGGCCAATCTCGAGCGCATGCTGTCACTGCAACCGGACTTGATCATCGATTTCGGCTCGCTCAGGGAGACCTACATCGACCTGGCCAACCGCATCCAGGCCCAGACCGGCATTCCCTACCTGCTGATTGATGGCAGTTTAGAGAACACCCCCGCCGCCCTGCGGCTGCTCGGGGACGTGCTGGGGGTGCCGGAGCGTGGCGAGGCACTGGCGCAGGATGCCGAATCCACCTTCGAGCGCATCGATGCACTGCAGGCCGTGGTGCCCGAAGACCAGCGTCCACGGGTCTATTTCGCCCGCCGTCCCGACGGCCTGGAATCGGGTGTGGTCGGCTCGATCAACACCGAGATCATCGAGCGGGCCGGCGCCATCAACGTACTGGGTCGCTCGGCCGGCGCCCGCGGCCTGGTCCAGGTCGGGTTTGAAACCATCCTGGCCGCCGACCCCGACCTGGTGGTGACCTGGGACGACCAGTTCTACCGGGCCCACCGCGACGATCCGCTGTGGCAACAGCTGGCGGCGGTCCAGGCCGGCCGGGTTTACCTGGCGCCGATGCTGCCGTTCGGCTGGATCGACCGGCCGCCGTCGCTCAACCGCCTCATCGGCCTGGACTGGATGGCCAGTCATCTCTATCCGGACCGCCACCAGATCGATCTGCGCGAACGGGCCCGCGAATTCTATCGACTCTGGTACCAGGTCGAACTCGACGAGACCCAGCTCGACCGCCTGCTCCAGTGAACGCACCTGCCGAACGCCTGGCTCGTCCCGCTTCGGTCCGTCTCTCGCTGCTCGGCATTCTGCTGCTGGCCCTGTTGGCCGGGGCCGGCTATGCCCTGACCATCGGCCCGGTTCCGATCAGCCCTGGCGACATCCTGGCCACGCTGATCGGTCGCGATACCGGGCAGGCCGGCCTGGTGATCTGGAACATCCGCCTGCCGCGGGTCCTGGCGGCCATGCTCGTCGGTGCAGCCCTGGCCGCAGCCGGAGCCTCGTACCAGATCATGTTTCGCAACCCGCTGGTCTCGCCGGATATTCTTGGGGTTTCGTCCGGTGCCGCACTGGGTGCGGTGTGCGCCATCTTCCTGTCGCTGCCGATCCTGGCCATCCAGGGCTTTGCCTTTGCCGGCGGGCTGCTGGCCGTTGCCCTGGTCAGTACGATTGCCTCGGCCGTGCGCGGCGTCGACACCACCCTGGTGCTGGTCCTGACCGGGGTGGTCATGGGCGCGCTGGCCGGCGCGGCCACGTCGCTGCTCAAGGTCATTGCCGACCCTTATGATCAGCTGCCGGCGATCACCTTCTGGCTGCTCGGGAGCCTGGCGCGGGTCACTTCCGGCGACCTGCTGCCGGTCCTGCCCGCCGTTTTCCTCGGCCTGGTCCCGCTGGTGCTGCTGCGCTGGCGCATCAATGTACTGTCGCTGGGTGACGAAGAGGCCCGCGCGCTGGGCATCGATGCCTCGCGGCTGCGCCTGATCGTGATCGCCGCGGCGACGCTGATCACCGCCAGCGTGGTCGCGATTGCCGGCGTCGTCGGCTGGGTCGGCCTGGTCATTCCGCACATCGCACGCATGCTGGTCGGCCCCAGCTTCGCCGTGCTGCTTCCGATGGCTGCGGTGATCGGCGCCGGCTACCTGCTGCTGGTCGACACCCTGTCGCGCACCCTGGGGGCGGTGGAGATTCCGCTGGGCATTCTGACCGCCGTGCTTGGCGCGCCGTTTTTCCTGTGGTTGCTGGCCCGCGGCCGCCGGGGCTGGACATGAAGATCGAGGCGCGCGGGTTAAGCATCGGCTACAACGGCCGGGCCATCGGCCGCGATCTTTCGCTGACCGTCGCGCCCGGCGAGATTGTCTGTCTGCTGGGCCCCAACGGCTGCGGCAAGACCACCCTGTTTAAGACCCTGCTGGGGTTGCTGCCGGCGATCGCCGGGTCGGTTCATGTCGACAACCGGCCGTTGCCCGAACTCAAGCGTGCCGAGATCGCGCGCTGTCTGGCGTATGTGCCGCAGGCCCATGTCCCGCCATTTCCCTATCAGGTCTCGGAAGTGGTCGAGATGGGGCGGACGGCGCGGATCGGCGCTTTTGCCGCACCCGGCATGGGCGATCGGACCGCCGCCCGACAGGCACTCGAGCGCCTGGGAATCGGCGCGCTGGCCGATTCGGATTACTCGCGCCTGTCCGGCGGTCAGCGCCAGCTGGTCATGATTGCCCGCGCCCTGGCCCAGGCTGCTCCCGTCCTGGTCATGGATGAACCGACCGCCAGTCTTGACTTCGGCAACCAGGCCCGGGTGCTCGGCCATATCCGTGAGCTGGCCCGGGCCGGCGAGCACAGCGTGGTGCTGTCCACCCACGATCCGGACCAGGCCTTCGCGCTTGATGCCTCGGTGGTGCTGATGCACGAAGGGCACATCCTGGCCAGCGGGACACCGGAGGACGTGCTGAGTTCCGGAAACCTGCGCCGGGTCTACGGTGTCGATGTCTTGGTAGAAAAAACCGAATCGGGACGATGGGTCTGCCTGCCCGGCAGCAGGCGGTCCGCGGCCTGACTCGACCGACGTGCGAAAATAGGACTCATGATGACCATGGACTTAAAAGGGCAGGGAAGAGCCGCCATCGTTCTGGTCTTGCTGGCCGGGCTGATTTTCGCCCTTTACCGGTGGACAGACCCGTCCGTGCAACCGCTGCCCGAGTTTTCAGCAATCGAAGATGTCGAGCAACGCAAGGCTGCGTTTTTCGGCTACCTGGCCCCGCTTGTTGCCGCGGAGAACCGGCGCATCCTCGGCCAACGCGAGCGACTGACCAATCTGATCGATCAGATCGAGGCCGGCCAGGCCCTCGCGCCGCTCAGTCGGCACTGGCTGGAGGAGCTGGCCCGCGAATATGAACTGCAATGGCCGGGCTCATCGCCGGAGGCGACCGCCGCCGAGCTGCTGGAGCGCGTCGATGCACTGCCAATCGGCCTGGCCCTGGTCCAGGCGGCCAAGGAATCGGGCTGGGGCCAGTCGCGCTTTGCCCGCCAGGGCAACAACCTGTTCGGCCAATGGTGTTACGAGCCAGGCTGTGGCATCGTCCCGACCCGCCGCCTGACCGATGCCAGTCACGAGGTCGCTGCCTTCGACTCGGCCCGGGCATCGGTGCGCCGTTATCTCAACAATCTCAATAGCCATGAATCCTACCGACCGCTGCGCGCCCGTCGTCGGGCAGCGCGGCAATCCGGCACCACCGCCAGCGCGCTCGAGCTGGCCGAGGAACTGGTGTTGTATTCCGAGCGGCGCGAGGCCTATGTCGAAGACATCAAAGCGATGCTGCACGCCAACCACAGCCTGATTCGAGCCGCACAGGGCGCCGTCGCAGGGTCAGCGAAAACGACCCTGGAGACCGGCACATGAGGTATGGATGGGCGCTTGGACTGCTGCTCGCGGTGTTGCTGGCCCTGCCGGTCTCCGGCCGGTCCGCGGTCGTCCTGGTCTATCACCACGTCAGCGAGTCGACCCCGGCCTCGACCAGTGTCACGCCGGCCCGCTTTGCCGCCCACCTCGACTACCTGGATGGCGAAGGCTTTGCCGTCTGGCCGGTCGAGCGCCTGCTGGCGGCGGTCATCGATAGAGCCGAGGCGGTGCCCGAACGGGTCGTGGCGATCACCTTCGACGATGCCTATGCCTCCGTTTACGAGACCGCCTGGCCGATGCTGAAGGAACGCGGCTGGCCGTTTGCGGTGTTCGTCAATACCGATGCCATCGATGCCGGTCATGCGCCCTACATGGACTGGGACGCGCTGCGCGAATTGCATGCCGATGGCGTGACCATCGGCAATCACAGTGCCAGCCACGCCCATCTCATCGCCCGCGAACCCGGCGAAAGTGGCAGTGCCTGGCGGGCCCGGGTCCGGGCCGATCTGGACCAGGCACGCCAGCGCATTGGCGAGGAAATCGGCGCAATACCAGATCTGTTCGCCTATCCCTACGGCGAGGATTCGGCCGAACTGGCAGAGCTGGTCGGCGAAGACCATCGCTATGCCCTGGTCCAGCGATCCGGTGCGGTCGGCCAGCACACCGAACCGCTGGCTGTACCGCGCTTTCCCATGGCCAGTGGCTTCGACGATCCCGAACGCTTCGTCCTGGCCGTTCATTCCCGGGCGCTGCCGGTGATCAAGGTCGACCCCGTACCGCCGGGTGACGGGGTACGGGGACCGCTCCAGTCACTGCGGCTTCGGATCGCAGAAGGTGACTACCGGGTCAATCAGGTGGGCTGTTTCAGCAGCACCGGCACCCGGCTGGAGACCGAGCTGGTGATGGGGTCACCGCACCGGCTCAAGGTGCACATGGCCGGGGCCGGCTCGACCGGTCGCAACAAGATCAACTGCACCGCGCCGGCCGCCGATGGCAGTGGCGATTTCTTCTGGTATTCCTTCCAGTGGGTCCAGGACGCCGCGCGCGACTGAACGAACTCGGTGTTTTCAGGATTCTTCCGCGGTCGCTGACCCAGGCCATTCGACGGGTTTCAGACCAGCCAGCAGGGACAGCGGATGCAGCGCCGGAGGACAGCCGGGTTTGAATCACGATGGCAGATCAAGGCTGGCGCCGGCAGGCGCCTCGGGCAGCACCCGTTGAATGCTCTTCGACCGGGTCAAGAGCCCGGCCCGAAAGACCTGCGGGCCGGAGCCCGGTTCTTGCCCTGCCGGTCAGCCATCAGGCTGGCTGGACCCGGCGGCGGCGCAACCGGCGGGCCACGACCCCGCGTTGCGGAGCAAACAGGAAAGCGAGCAGGAAAAATCCGGTGACCACCAGCACGATGGCACCGCCCGAGGCGACGTTGAAGCGGAAAGCCAGGTACAGACCGATCACCGCGGCTGCCACCCCGAGCAGGGTCGACAGCAGCAGCATCGCCGGTAGCCGGTTGACCAGCAGGTAAGCAGTGGCACCCGGCGTGATCAGCATCGAGACCACCAGGATGATGCCGACGGTCTCCAGGCTGGCGACGATGGTCAGGGTCAACAACAGGATCAGGCCGTAATGGATCACGCTGGTGTTCAGGCCCAGCGAACGGGCCTGGACCGGGTCAAACACATAGATCAGCAGTTCCTTGTAGAACAGGGCGACCACGGCCAGCGTCAACCCCCCGGCAAATAGCGTGAGCATCAGGGCCGGATAGCGGACCCCCAGGACGTTGCCGAACAGGATGTGCATCAGGTGGGTCGAAGTGGTGATCTGGCTGATGATGACCACCCCCAGGGCAAAGGCGGCGGTAAACATCAGGCCCATGGCGGCATCGGACTTGATCCGGCTGTTGCGCTCGATCAGCCCGATCCCCAGCGAGGTCAGCGCGCCGGTCGCGAAGGCACCGACGAAAAACGGCCAGCCGAGCAGGTAGGCGATCGCCACTCCGGGCAGCACGGCGTGGGAGATGGCATCACCGAGCAGCGACCAGCGCTTGAGAATGACATAGCTCGACAGCAGTCCGCAGACCGCGCCGACCAGGACGGCCGTCAGCAGAGCGCGCTGCATGAATGCGTACTGGAACGGCCCGCTCAACGCTTCGGGCAGCAGGTTGACGACCACCATCAAGCCGGCGATCAGGAGATCGATGACGGCCTGGCCGGCGCCCTGGACACCCTCGCTCATGTCAACTCCAGCGCTTCGGATTGGCTGCGCTGGCCACGATTGCTCAGCCAGGCCGCGGTGGCCGTGCGCGAGAGCAGCTCCTCGGTCAGCATGGCGCGCGGATCACCGCTGTCGACCACTTGCCGGTTGATCAGCACGGCAAAGTCGGCGTCGCGCCGCGCACCCGCGATGTCATGGGTAACCATGACAACGGTTCGGCCCTGGTCGCGGGCCCGTCCGAGCACCTCCATGATCAGCGCCTCGCTGCGCCGGTCGACGCCGACCAGAGGCTCATCGAGCAGCAGCAGGCTGGCATCCTGGGCCAGCGCCCGGGCCAGCAGCACACGCTTGCGTTGCCCGCCGGACAGCGTATCGATGGGCTGATGGCGGTGGCTTAGCATGTCGACCGAATCCAGCGCATCGCGCACAGCCTGACGGTGCCGACCGGCAACCAGCGAAGGCGGCAGAAACCGGCGCCAGCCGTCCTCGGCCCGGATGCGTCCGAAGCGGCCCGACAGCACCACATCGTGGACCGAGAGCGGAAAGTCCCAGTCGATCTGTTCGTGCTGGGGCATGTAGGCGATCCGGCCGCGACGTCGCTGGCTCTCGGCATCACGGCCGTGGACAAGCACTCGGCCGGCGACCGGTTTCAGGCTGCCGACCAGGGCACGCAGCAGGGTGGACTTGCCGGCCCCATTGGGCCCGACCACGCTGATCAGGCAGGCGGCTGGCAGGGTCAAATCGATCCGGTCGAGCACCAGGCTCGATCCATAAGCCACAGACAGGCCTTCGATCTGGACGGCGGCAGCCGAACCCCGGGCCTGGCTATCGATCATCGAGCAGGGCCTGGATGAGCAGGCGGGCATTGGCCCGCAGCATGCCGGGATAGTTGTCGGCCTCGCTGCCGGGCTCACCCAGCGAATCGACGTAGAGCGGGCCGAAGTGGGGCACCCCGGCATCCAGCGAGACCGTTTCCACGGCGCGACTCGACACCGTGCTTTCCCAGAACAGGGCCGCTGGCCGACGCTGGTCGATGATGTCGATGATGCGCATCAGCTGGCGCGGCGCGCCCTCGCTTTCGGCATTGTTGCCCCAGATGCCGTCATGGAAGAAATCGAAGGCGTCGGCGAAGTAGATGAAAGCAGCCTCGCTGCTGATCAGCACGCGCTGCTCGGAGGGGATCGGATCCAGCATCCGGCTGATCTCCTGATGGAGCCGCTTCAGTTCCGCCCGATAGGCTTCCGCCCGGGCCTTGATGGCGGCGGCCTGCGCGGGTAGCAACTCGGCCAGGTGGACAGCCATCGCGTCTACGTAAGCGCTGGCCCGACGCGGATCCATCCAGGCATGGGGGTCGGGCTCGCCCCGGTAGTCGCCGGATGCGATGGGCAGGGTCTCGAGGCCGCTGTCGGCCGCCACCGCCACAACCGGGACATGTTCCCCGACGATAGCGCGCACCTGGCCCATCCACTGCTCCAGGGCCAGGCCGTTGTAAAACACCAGGTCAGCCCGCTCCAGGGCCTTGAAGTCAGCCGGGCGGAGTTCATACTCGTGGACTTCGGCACCATGCGGGACCAGGCTGACCACTTCGGCGTAGGGTCCGGCCAGTTGGACAGCAAAATCCTCGAGAACGCTGAAGCTGACGACCACGACAGGCCGCTCTTCAGCCCATCCCGGAGCCGCCATGAGGACGGCGCACAGCAGAATGATCGGTGGTCTGAGCGTCATGTTCGGCATTCGTGGTCAGTCAACGGCCGGATTGTTTCAATGAGAGCGTAAGGCATGGAGTTAGGGTGCAGCAATCTTTTTACCACATGCTAACTTCATTGCGTCAAGCTAAATGTCAACGGGAATGATTGCGATTGGCTCATTGTGGCCTCAGACGCCCTGGGCTAAGATGGTGGAATGAATTCTTCCGGACCGATCCGTGCCCGCAACAAGGCCAACCCTGCTGCCGACGCTCTGCCGCCGCCGGACCAGCACGCGCGCCAGTACGCGGCCGTACGCAATGCCCACGAAACCGAGCTGATCGAAGACTACGTTGAATTGATCGGCGATCTGCTCGAGCACAACGGTGAGGCACGGGCCACGGATGTGGCCGCCCGCATGGGGGTCAGCCAGGCGACGGTGGCACGGATGGTTCGGCGGCTGAACGAACTGGGTTATGTCTCCAACGAACCCTACCGGTCGCTGTTTCTGACCGACAAGGGCCGTGAAATGGCCGACTGGTCGCGCCAGCGACACGCCATCGTGCTGCGTTTTTTGCGCGCCCTGGGCGTTGATGACGCCACGGCCCGTATCGACGCCGAAGGTGTGGAGCACCACGTCAGCAAAAAGACGCTGGATATGATGCAGCGCTTTTCCGACCAGCAGGAGCGTTCCGCCAGCTGACCGGTGACTGGACGTTTTGCCGGTCGCGCTGAAACCAGGTATTCAATCCTCAAGCTGGCACCCTCGGTAACGGAAGGCGATCCGGAATCAACCCGCGCCGACATCTGACGGCGCGATCGAGACGGTCTTGATTATCGCGTGCAAGCGCGCTTGTGGAGCGATATCCAGACGCTTCAGCGAGCGGCGGGTGACCCGCGCCAGAAGTCTTCCGGCCTCGGTCTTCAGCGCGACCAGCGCGTCCGAACCCTGACCGACCCGAACCTCGACGACCTCGCAGGGCAGGATGTTGAGCGCCGACAGGCCTTCCGGGCGCTGGCGCGAAAGAATCACATCATGGGCTGCGATCCGGACCCGCAGAATGGTCCCGATCGTCTTGTCCACCGTCGGCAGAAACAGACTCTCGCCGCCGGCTTTCAATTCGGTCAGGCCATCGGGATGATGCCGGGCCACGGTCACGCCGAGGATGGCACCGGCCCGGCGCGGTCCCAAAGGCTGGACAGCCGGATCAGCCAGCACATCCGCGGCCGGACCCTGGCGGATCACCCGGCCGTCTTCCAGAGCCGCCACCGTGGTGGCCAGGCGAGCCACCTCGGAGGCCGAGTGGCTGACATAGAGAATCGGGATTGCAACCTCGTCACGCAAGCGCTCGAAGTAGGGCAGGATCTCGGCCTTGCGCGCCTCGTCGAGAGCGGCCAGCGGCTCATCGGCCAGAATCAGGCGAGGTGCCGACAACAGCGCCCTGCCGATCGCCACGCGCTGCTTTTCGCCACCCGACAGGGCCCCGGGGCGGCGGTCGAGGAGATGGCCGACGCCAAGCAGTTCAACCACCCTGTCCAGACTCTCTCGGCGGGCGTTTCTGGGCGCAAACCAGGCGCCATACTTGAGGTTCTGGCGCACGGTCAGGTGCGGGAACAAGCGGCCTTCCTGAAAAATATAGCCCAACCGGCGGCGATGCGGTGGCAGCCGTCGCCTGGCTTCGGTATCCAGCAAGACCCAGTCACCAGCCGCAATCCGGCCGCGATCCGGCCGAAGCAGGCCGGCCACGGCGTTGATGATCGTGGTCTTGCCCGAACCGGAACGGCCGAACAGCGCGGTCAGACCTGGTGGCGCTTGCAGGCGGGCATTGAGGGTGAAGCCCGGAAACCGGTGGCTTAAGTCGATCTCAAGCATCAGGTTCCACCCACGCGCGCGGCCACCCGCCGGCCGATGAGTTCTGACAGCAGCAGCGCACTCATGGCCACCACCACCGATACGATCACCAGCCGCATGGCCGAGTCCTCTCCACCCGGCACCTGCAAAAAGGCATAGATCGCCGAAGGCACGGTACGAGTCTCGTCCGGAATGTTGGAGACGAAGGTAATGGTGGCGCCGAACTCACCCATGGCCTTGGCAAAAGCCAGGATGGTGCCAGCCACGATGCCCGGCAGAATCATCGGCAAGGTCACCGTAACAAACACCCACAACGGCGATGCACCCAGGGTGGCGCCGGCCTGCTCGAGTTTCGGGTCGACCGCCTCGATCGACAAGCGAATCGCTCGGACCATCAGCGGGAACGCCATCACTCCCGCCGCCAGCGCCGCGCCGGTCCAGCGGAATGCGAACACGATGCCGGCATCGGCCAGCACGCTGCCGACCGGACCGCGCGTCCCGAAAGTCGTCAGCAGCAGGTAACCGGTGACCACGGGAGGCAGTATCAGCGGCAGGTGGACCAGGCCATTGAGCAACTGCTTGCCGGGAAATGACCAGCGGGCCAGGGCGAAGGCCACGAATATGCCCAGCGGCAGGCTGACCAGCGTCGCCCAGAACGACACCCGCAGCGACAGCGCGACTGCTGCCCACTCTTCCGGACCCAGCCAGTTCATGGCAAGTGGCTACTGTGGGACAACGACGAATCCCTGGCGTTGAAAGGCCGCGCGAGCCTCAGGTCCACGCAGGTAAGTCATCACCTCGTTGACGGCCGGAGTGGCCCGATCCGCAACCACCGCAGCCGGATAGACAATCGGTGGATGCGTGGTGGGCGGGAACGTCGCAACCACCGAGACCCGGTCCTCGGCCACTGCATCGGTGGCATAGACAATGCCGAAGGGCGCCTCGCCGCGCGCGACCAGGGCCAGTGCGGCGCGCGCATTATCGGTCTGCGCCACGCTGGCTTCCACCGCCGCCCATAGTCCCAGACTTTCCAGTCCCGCCTTGCCGTAAATGCCGGCCGGCACCGCCTCGACCAGGGCCATGGCCAGGCGACCTCCGGCAAGAAGCTCAAGCAGATCGAGTTCTGGACCAAGCGCTACCGGCGCTGCCTGGGTACCGTGGGCGATCAGGACCATGGTGTTGTTCAAAAGATCAAAGCGCGAACCCGGCTCGATCAGGCCGTCCTGTTCCAGCACATCCATCCAGCTGGGGTTGGCCGGGATGAAGATATCGGCCGGCGCGCCCTGCTGAATCTGGCGCGCCAGCGCCGAAGAGGCGGCCAGCGATACCACCAGCTCATGCCTGGTCGCCGCCTCGAACCGTTGTTTCACTTCCACCAGCGCATTGGTCATGCTGGCGGCGGCAAAGACCGTGACCCTGTCGGCAAAGGCCGATTGGGGGACACAGACCGCCAGCAGCAGCGCGGCCAGCACAAAAACAACCGGAAAACGATGCGGGCGAGTCGTGTCCAACTTCCTGAGAATCCGTGGAATTATGTCCCGGGGAGTATAACTTTGGGGGGGGCAGCGGTAAACCGGCAGCCCGGATCCGGAAACCCTCCGGGCGGGCGCTGAATCCCAGCGCCCGCCATGAGTGCTCAGGTGGGGAAGTGCCAGCTAGCGGCGTACAACGATATAGGGGTCTCGCGCCGGACGACCGGGATTGGTCGCGTCGATGATCATGTACTTGCAGCCCGGCTCGGCGCTGCAGGCATCGCTGTCGGCCACACGCAGCTGGATCTGACCGGACTCGCCAACCCGGAAATTGAACACCCGGTTGCCGCGCTCGTCGACAAAGGGCGTGCGGCCGGTAAAAATGACCCTCGAGGCGACGTTGGTGACGAAGGTGACCGTCTCGCCGGCATCGACTTCCAGCGTGACCGGCCATGAATTCGGTTCCTGATTCGGGTTGTCGGGCACCTCGATGTTGACACCGCAGCGCGGCGGGCACATATCACGATCGGTCGGCTGGGCAGAAAGCGGCGCGGCGACCAGGCAGGCCAAAACCCCCAGGGTGGCGGGGACCAGGGTTTGGATGGGATTGTTCAACGGCTTTCTCCTTGGGTGAGGGGGGTGGCATCGCTGTGCCGGGCCGCAAGCGCGGCAAAATCTTGATCTGCCCAGGCACTGCGCAGACGGGGATCGGCCTCGATCAGAAAAAACGGGAGCCCCTTGCCGACGGCCAGATCAAAGGCCTGGATCGCCAGGGTGGTCTGGCCGAGCAGAAAGTGGGCAAAGCCCGTCGTCAGCAGGGTGTTTTCGTCCAGTTGCCCGTAATCACCCAGACCCTGCAGCGCCGCGCGCGCAGCGATGTCTTCTTCGAGCGCTGCCAGGTGCAGCGCCATGGCCGAACGAGCCTC
Source organism: Wenzhouxiangella sp. (assembly GCA_046540955.1). Taxonomy (GTDB): domain Bacteria; phylum Pseudomonadota; class Gammaproteobacteria; order Xanthomonadales; family Wenzhouxiangellaceae; genus Wenzhouxiangella. Next base: position 35,123 of record JBKHEF010000008.1, on the reverse strand, counting down.
GTGATCGCGCATGTTGATCGCCAGACGCTCGGTCGCATTGCGCACCACTGTCCAGTGATGGGGCGCAGCCTCGACCTCGCGGTTCGGCTGGGCCCGTATCGACCAGGCCAGAAAGCCCGCCCAGCGCGGATCATCCGGTGCCAGTTCGACGGCGCGGCTGAACATCGCCTCTGCCCGCGGCAGTTCATGGGCAAAAAAGTAATTGGTGCCGGCATTGGAATAAGCCAGCGCATTGGGCTCTTGCTGGATGGACTGCTCGAAGGCATCACCGGCCTTGAGAAACTGCCCTTGGGCGAAGTAGATGGCCCCGAGCAGGTTCAATGGCGCCGGGTTGTTCGGGCTTAGCCGGATCGCTCGCTGCACGGCCTCGAAGGCATCGTCCAGCCGGCCATCAAAGTACAGCACGGTCGCCAGTTGGGCCTGGTAATGCCAGTAGGCCGGATCCAGCTCGATCGCCCGCTGCGTTTCACGCTCGGCCGCGGCCAGCGCGTTGCGGCGCAGCAGTGCCATGCCCAGCCCGGCATGGGCTTCGGCATTGTTGGCCTCGCGCGCCAGGGCATTGCGAAACGCCTGCTCGGCTTCATCCGGCTTGCCGGTGCCCAGCAGCAGCGAGCCGATCGCAATCTGGGTTTCAGCCAGATTGGGAAATCGCTGCTCGGTATCCAGACACTGCTCCAGCGCGATTTCGGCCCGTTGCGGATCCAGCCGCAGTTCGTACTGCTCCCAGCGCGCCCGGCACAAGCCGGCAGCCGCGAGGGCGAAATCAGCATCGATGGCCAGCGCATCGAGGAAATGCTGCTCGGCCTGATCGAGCCGGCTGCGCGACGGAGCCTGGCGCAAAAGATCGCGACCGCGCAGGTACTGATCGTAGGCCTGGGCATTGCCGGTCGCGATTTCATCGATGCCCGGCAGGTTGAGTTGCACCTCCATCACCCCGGCAATCGCACGCGAGATCTGGTCCTGCAACTCGAAGGCATCAGTCAGGGGCCCTTCGAAGGTCTCGCTCCAGACCTGGGTGCCCGAGTTGCCGTCAATCAGCCGGGTGCTGATCCGCAGCCGCGAACCGGATCGCCGCACGCTGCCTTCCAGCAGTGACTCCACCCCCAGCCGGCTGGCCAGCTCACGCGCATCCAGGCCGGCGTCGCGCAGGGCAAAGCTGGACGTACGCGCGGTCAACTGGATCCCGGCCACCTGGGCCAGGCGGTCCATGATCGCCTCGGCAAACCCATCGGCAAAATAGCGGTTGGCCTGGTCGGCACTGAGATCGCTGAACGGCAGCACGGCGATGCTTGAGCCGATGGTCGGGCTGTAGCCATCGCGCTGAATTAGAACAAAAGCGAGAATCAGAACCAGCGCGGCAATGATCACGTAGTCCACCCAGCGCCCGCCGAGCAGCCGAACCGGCTCGGCGCCGGTATCGAGATCGGCGACCTCGTCGGTCCGGCGAACGCCTTCGCTGGTCAGGTCATAGATCCAGGCCAGGGCAAAAACGATGGGGGCGCCGGCGATGCCGATGCCAATCAGCACCAGCATCACCCAGTCAGGCGCACCAAGCGGTGCGAGCACCACGTCACCTACCTGCAGAACCACCCAGAAACTGACCACATAGCCGCCCATCACGCGGAATACGTGGCGGCGCTTGAGTTCGCGCAGGAAGCGATTAAGGCCGTGGCCGATCCGGGTCATGCGTCATCGCTGCTCCAGCGAATTTTGAATCCCTCTGACTGCCCCCTGTCCTGCAGTCGCTGAGCAAGACTGACCCGCCAGCGGCGGGTCAGCGTGCAAGCGATGGAGTATAGCTGCGGTCTGTAGAATGTGAAACCGCGCACATTTGGCTCAGGTTTGTTCAGCGCCCCAGTTCGGTGGGCAAGGGCGGCGGCTCACGGGCAATATCGTCGCTGTAGGCCTCGAGCATGTCCATGATTTCATCAATGGCCGCTTCCAGCTGGTTGTCGCGACCTTCATTGCTTGCCACCGGGTCGAGCCTGACTTCGATGTCGGGCGCCACCCCCTCGTTTTCGATCGTCCAGTTGTTGTCGGTATCGACGAAGCGGAAGTGGGGCACGGTCATGACGCCGCCGTCGATCAGCGGCGGATTCTTGAAGATCCCGATCAGGCCGCCCCAGGTGCGCGTGCCCAGCAGCGGGCCGATCTCCAGCTCGCGGAAGGCGTAGGGCAGGTAATCGCCGCCGGAGCCGGCGTCCTGATCGATCATCATCAGCTTCGGTCCGTGCAGCGCGCCCATCGGCGTGGTCGCCATCATGCCGTCGCGGTAGACCCAGTTCGACAGATGCGGTCTGGACAGCACCTCGACGATGTAGTTGGCCGCCTGGCCGCCGCCATTGGCCCGTTCGTCGATGATGACCGCCTCCCTGTCCAACTGGGCGTAGAACATCCGGTTGAAAAAGGTATAGCCTGGCCCGGCGGTGTTGGGCAGGTAGATGTAACCAACCCGGCCATCACTGGCTTCGTCCACCGCGCGGCGATTGTCTTCGATCCAGGCCCACAGGCGCAGCGCACCCTCGTTGCCGATCGGCTCGACCAGTACCTCGCGGGCATCGCGCCCGTCGGCGCGCGGGCCGATGGTCAGGGTCACCTGCTCATCGACGGTATTGTGGAGATGCTTGAACAGGTTGTCCTCGCCGGTCAGGTCAAGGCCGTTGACCGCCAGAACGTATTCTCCAGCCGACGCTTCCGAGCCCGGGCGGGCCAGCGGGCCATGGGCGAACGGCGTCCACGCCTCACCGGAGTAAACGCGACTGATCTGCCAGCGATCGTTGTCGATGACGAAATTGGCCCCGAGCAGGCCGACGCCGGGTCCGGACTCGCGGTGGATGTCGCCCCCGCCGACCCGGTTGTGGCCGGCGTGCAGCTCGGCGATCATCTGCACCATCAGGTCATTGAGGTCTTCGCGCCGTCCGACGTGATCCAGCAAGGGTCGGTACTGGTCATAGACGGCCTCCCAGTCCAGTCCGTGGAGGTTGCCCGCGTAGAAGAACTCCTTCTGCAAACGCCAGCCCTCATCAAAGATCTGGGCCCACTCCCGGGCCGGGTCGATGTGCATGCGCAAATCGGACAGGTCCAGGTTTTCCGGCTTGAGGGTTTCGCCGACCTCGGCCACCGCCAGGCCGCCGGAATCCCGCTGGATCAGCAAATGCTTGCCGCCGGCTGCCATCTGGTAGCCATTCAGCCCGCTCATCACCGATGATGCTTCGCGTTTTTCAAGGTCGAAGCGCTTCAATTCATTATTGCGTGCTGCACTTTCACCCGGCAATTCGACTGTTGCACCCGGCTGGACCCGATGCATGAAGAACAACGAGCCGTCATGGGCAACGGTCAAGTTGCCGTAATTGCCCAGGGCCACCGGCAGGGCGACCTTGCGGGCCATCAGGCCATCAAAGTCGATCGCTTTGGGCTCAGGCTTATCATCCGCGTCTTGGCCGTTTTGGTCATCTTTTTCATCCTCCTCATCGTCCTTGGCGACCTCTTCATCGCCGGTCCGGGGGGCCAGCGGCGACTCACCGTCGGCCTGTAGAACCAGGGCATACAGCCCGGCCCGGAAGGGCCGTTCCTGGCTGGTCATGTCCAGACTGAACCGGGTCGGCCCGGCGTTGGTCGAGGCAGCAAAATACAGGTAAGCACCATCAGGGCTGAATGCGGGCGAGGCGACATCGGCCATGCCGTCGCTGACCGTCTCAATCTCACCACTTTCAAAATCATGGATGCGCAGATCGCGCAGGTAGTTGGGCTGGCGCAAGGTGTAGGCCAGGTAGCGCCCGTCGGGAGAAAACGCCACATCAAATCCGCCCTGACGGGGGCTGCGGGCCAGTTCGGTCACCTCACCGGAGCCCAGCTCGATGGCATGCAGACGCATGCGGTTGTCTTCGAGCACGATCCGGTCCTGCTCGGCATCCCAGGCCAGCAGGCTGTAGAAATCCGGTCCCAGGTCAAACTCGCGGGTCTCGTCCTGACCCGCCTGGTCGGCCACAACCAGCGTCTGGCCGGTCAGCGACTCGACGACCCAGGCCAGCTGCCCGCCACCCGGTGACCACAGCGCGGTGTATTCCCTGACCCCATCGGAGACGGTGAGGTTGCGGGTTGAGCCATGCTCGACCGGGACGGTAAAGACTTCACCGCGAGCCGTGACCACGGCGCGCTTGCCATGGGGTGACAGGCCGATATCCTGGATCTGGCCGCGCACATCCTTCCAGCCGGGTCGCCGCTGGGGCAGGTCGGGATTGAGTTCGATCTCCAGGGTCCGCTCGGTCTGGGTGCCGATGTCGAATTCATGCACACGACCGCCGGCCTCGTAGACCACGTGATTGCCGCGCAGCGAGGCCCAGCGGATATCCCAGGTCTCACGATCGGTCAGCCGCACCAGCTCCTCGGTGGCGGGATTGAACAGGAACAGGTTGAAGACCTTGTCGTCACGGTCGGACAAAAACAGCACGTAATCGCCAAACCACAATGGATTGAGATCATTGACCCGATCGCCAGGAATCGATTGCAGCTCGCCGGTCTGCGGGCTCAGGATGCGGATCGACGGCGACGTCCCGCCACGGTAACCGCGCCAGCCTGCGCTGCCGCCATAAAGCCCGTTGTAGGCCGGCCCGTGATCGATGTAGGCCAGGCGCTCACCCGTCTCGTTCCACTGGCCGCGGAAGAAGCGCGCTTCCATCTGCTTGATCGGTGCACCGCCGGTCACCGGCACGTGATAAAGCTGGGCCGAGCGACCATGGTCGGTCTCGCGGCGCGAGGCGAAGGCGACAGCTTGCCCATCGGCCGACCAGCCGACCGGAATGTCGCTGCCCGGATGCCAGGTCAGGCGGGTCGGATTACCGCCATTGACGCTGATCACGTAGACGTCGGTGTTGTTGCCGTAGTCGGCAGCAAAAGCAATGAGCTGACCATCCGGCGAAAAATACGGATTGTTCTCCTCGGCCGGACTGGTGGTCAGACGGCGTGGATTGGCACCGTCGCGGTCGGAGACCCACAAGTCTCCCGCGTAAACAAAGGCAACATGATCAGCCGATACGCTCGGCTGGCGCAGCAGGTGAGTGGGTTCGGCAACAGCCGTGCCGGCCAGCAGCGAAATCATCAGAAAAAGAAGGACAGGCGTGTGCTTCGACAACATCGTGGGGTAAGAATCCGAGGAAAAACGAGCCGGCATCATAACCCAGCCGGGTTGTCAAGCTCGTGTGCCGGTCGTCATCATTGACCCCACAGGGTTTATGCTGCGGCTTGGTGGATTGTGGAGTTTCGACACTGAAACCGGAAAAGATCAAGGTCTGGGACCTGCCATTGCGGGTCTTTCACTGGTCGCTGCTGGTCTGTGTCAGCGGCGCCCTGATCACGGTGCAGCTCAAGGCGATGGACTGGCACGGCCGCTTTGGCCTGGCGGTCCTGGGACTACTGGTCTTCCGACTGGCCTGGGGTGTCATGGGCTCAACCCATTCGAGGTTTTTGTCCTTTGCCCCCCGACCATCCAGCCTCGCTGCCTATCTCCGTGGCCACTGGCACGGCCTGGGCCACAATCCGCTCGGCGCGCTGTCGGTGTTTGCCATCCTGGCCTTGCTGCTGTTCCAGGCGATCAGCGGCCTGTTCGCCGACGACGTGATCGCCTATACCGGGCCGCTCAGAAGCCTGGTCTCGGGCAATACGTCAAGCTGGGTGACCGGCTGGCACATGCGCATGGAATACGTGATCTACGGCCTGATCGCGCTGCACCTGGCCGCCATTGCTTTTCATGAGTTCTTCAAGCGCGAGCGCCTGGTCAAACCGATGATCACCGGGCGCAAGCCGGTTGACACTGACACCACTGATGCCAGCAAGATTCGCGGCGGCGGCTGGATCGCCTTCATCGTCGCCGTGCTGATCGCCGCCGGCGCGGTCTGGGTCGCCAACGGTGCCCTGCTGCCGGAGCCGCCGCCACCGCCGCAGAACCTGGGCTGGTAAGCCGGCCCGGCGGATCGGTCACGCCGCCAGGAGTATCCTCAAGGGCATGACTGACGAAAAACTCGAACTTCGTTTCCACCGTCGCAGGCCGCAGGAGGATGATCGCGAACGCCTGGTCTGCCAGCGTTGCGGTTTCGTGGACTACGAGAACCCCAAGATCGTGGTCGGGGCGGTGGCCACCTGGGAAGACCGCATCCTGCTGTGCCGGCGCGCGATCGAGCCGCGCGACGGGTACTGGACCCTGCCGGCCGGCTACCTGGAGCAGAACGAAAGCCCCGAGGCCGGTGCCCTGCGCGAGGCCTGGGAAGAAGCACGGGCAAGACTGGAGATCGATCAACTGCTGGCCACCTACGCAATCACCAGGATCAGCCAGGTACAGTTGATTTATCGCGCCCGTCTGGTTTCACCCGAGGTCTCGGCCGGTCCGGAGTCGCGCGAGGTGGGGTTGTTTACCTGGGACGAGATTCCCTGGGACGAACTGGCCTTCCCCTCGGTGCACTGGGCGCTGGGCCATTTTCGCGAAACCCGGGCCGAGCGGGTGTTTGCCCCGCGCCGGCAGTCCGACGCGGGCGAGGGCGGCCTGTAGCCCGGGCTGGCGCTGCACGGTCATCGCAGGGCCCGGCGGCTTTTTTTACGGCCGGAGCGGGGCACGAATTGCGCGCTCCGCTGAACGATTTGGCGTCAGTCGGCCCGATAATTGCGGTGGCAGGCGCTGCAGGATTCACCGGTGGCGCGGAACTGGGTGGCAATGGCGTCGATGTCGCCGCCTTCGGCCACTTCGGCCAGCGCGTTGGCCTCGCGCACGAAGTTGCCGGCGATTTCACCGACCTGGTCGAGCTCATCAAAAAACTCGGGCTTCAGGCGGGTCGGTTTCCAGCCGGTGCCCTCGACCGAGGCCGGGCTGTACATCGCGCTCATGCCGGAATTGGCCGCCGCGGCGATCGCGTTGGCCCAGGCCTGGACCTGATCCGCATTGAACTCGACCTCGCGGTCGACGACCTGGGCCTTGATCTGGCCCATGTTCCAGCTCATGAAGGTATAGGCCGACTGGCGGGCCTTGATCTGGTCTTCGACGCTGGGCTGGGCTGCCGCGATCGTGACCAGACCAACTGACAGGGCGAGCAGCACAGGCAATGCAATCCGGGTGTTCAAGGTAATTCTCCTCCAAAGGTGTCTTTTGAAACAAGCGGAACTTTTACATCAGGCAATGACGGCGTCAAGTGAGCGTGCGGTGAGTGCCGACGGCAAAAGGCCCCGCAGGGCGGGGCCTTTGCCTTGGGCTTTGCCGGCTGCGAGGGTCTAGAAGACGACCGTCACGCTGTCGGAGCAGGTGCTGGTGCCGGCTTCGCAGACCTGGAAGGTATAGCTGCCACCGCCGCGGTTGTTGCTGGTCCAGATGTAGGTGCCATCGTTGGCGGTGGTCGCGATCGTGGTGCCACCGAGCTTGATGTCGACGTTGCTGGACGTCGCCCCATCCCAGGTCAGATCCGCACGGTGACGGCCCTGCACCTTGTAACCGGTCGCCGAGAGGGTGATGCCGCCCGGCTCTTCGACCGGCGGGGCTTCCACGGTGACGCTTTCCGATGAGCTGTTGGTCGCCCCGTCATCATCGGTCACGGTCAGGGTGACGGTATAGGTGCCGGCGGCGCCATAGGTATGGCTGGCCGTTTGGCCGGACCCGCTATTTCCGTCGCCGAAGTCCCAGGCATAGCCGGCGATCGAGCCATCGGTGTCATCGGAACCTGAACCATCGAATGAACAGCCCAGATCGTCGCACGAGAAGGTAAAGCTGGCCGTCGGTGGCGTGTTTTCCGGCTCGCTGACCGGGGCAGTCACGGTCACCGGCTGGCTGGCCGAGTCGGTCGCGCCCTCGTTATCGGTCACGGTCAGGCGGACGGTGTAGGTACCCTCTGCAGCGTAGGAATGCGAGGGGCTCTGCGCCGTGGACGAAGTGCCGTCTCCGAAATCCCAGCTCCAGCCGGCGACGGTCCCGTCGCTGTCGCTGGAGGTATCGGTGAAGGTGCAGCCCAGGTCGGTGCACGAGGCACTAAAGCTGGCCGTCGGGGCAACATTCTCGGCCGGCGGCGGCTCGGAACCGCCGAGGAAATCAACCGCTGCCCTGGCTTGCACCAGGCCCCATCCGAAGCTGTTGTCGCGGCCGCTGGTCCCCAGATCCTCGGCGGTTGCAGCCAGAACGTCACGCAGTTCAACCGCGGTCAGCGTCGGGAACTGGCTCCAGACCAGCGCGGCCACGCCGGCCACGTGCGGAGTGGCCATGGATGTGCCGTTGTAGGTGTCGTAGCCGCTGGCCGGCGCTTCGGTCACCGAGGAGACGCTGGCGGAGTTGCCAAGTTCGAAGTTCACCAGCGTCTGGCCGTCTTCCTGCGACATCGACACGGCGGGACCGGAGGTACAGGCCCGCCACGACGGGCCGCTGCAGCTCAGCGACCCGAGAAAGCCACCCGGCTCGTTGTTGTAGATGATGGTGGCGACCGCACCACCAGCCTCGGCGTTGGCGACCTTGTCGGAAAACGAGATTCCGCCACGTTCGCACAACACGACACGGCCCGACCAGCCACCAACGCTGTCGCACAGTCCGCCGTCGACCAGGGCGCCGCTGGCGGTGGTGGCGGCCGAGCGCTCCATCGGCGAGGCGGCATAGTTCTGGCCCGAAACCGTCACCCCTCCGGCCCCATAGGGCACGGTTGATTCCACGCCGACACCTGGGGCGGCCAGCTCGACCTGGCTGTTGCGCTGCGAGAAACTGGCCAGGTTCTTGTTGCTGTCGATCGCGGCCACCGACACCACGGCGTCGTAAGAAGCGGGATAACTGAGGTTGGTCGTGCCGTCGTTGCCGGCGGCCGCCACCGGCAGGACGTTTCTGTTGACGAGGATATCGTTCCAGGCATCTGCAGCGGCGCTGCTGAAGGCCCCACCGCCCAGACTCATGTTGATCACGGATGCACCGGCATCGGCGCACTTGTAACCGGCATCGACGATGTCGGAGCTGTAGCTGTAGCTGCACGACCCGCCTGTCCAGTTGTCATCGCCGAAGGTCTTGACGATATGCAGGCCGACCTGGCCACTGGGCAGCACACCGACCACACCGTCGCCGTTGGCCAGGGCAACGATGGTGCCGGCCACGTGAGTGCCGTGACCGCAGGAATCAATGAACGGGTCGCCGCTGCGAGAGTCATTGGTGGCGGTGACATTGAGGTCCTGAAGGTCGCTGTGGCCGATGTGGTAGCCGGAGTCGATGATGCAGACTTTCTGGTTGGCGGCATCGGCATCGCTGACCAGATCGGCCTGGACCATGGGAATGCCGTAGGGAATCCGGTCGGCCATGGGGTAGACCCGGCTGTCGGGTTCTATGGACAGCACGTTCGGGTTTCTTGCAAGGCCCTTGATTGCCTGCGCCGGCAGTTCCACGGCAATGAAATTGGCCGCCCGGTCGGTCAGGTCGACCTTGATGTCCCCACCCAGCGCCTGGATGGCCGCCTTGCCCTGGCCGGCCGCGCCCGGTGCGAACTGGATGATGTAGCGGTTGTCTTCGGCCAGGGCCGACGCACTCGCCAACGCCAGACCGGCGGCTGCGGTCAGCGCGGGCAGCAAACGATGCGATGCATTCATGTGAGCTCCCTTGGTTTTTTTGGCTGGATTCGGTTCGAATGCTGGAATGTGCCAACAGCCGGGAGTGAAAGTCAAGTGAAGAATGCATCTTTTCATCTCCAGGCTCTGGCGTGATGACGCGCTTTGGCCTGCGCTGATACGCTAGCGGCAAGTCAATAAAATTCATGGGGTTCGCGCCCGCAATGGCCACCGCACCGCGCTTTGACAACAGCTATGCCCGCCTGCCGGATGCCTTCCACGACCGCGTCCGGCCCACCCCCGTGGCCCGTCCGGAGGCGATTATGCTCAACGGGGCGCTGGCCGAAGAGCTGGGCCTGGATGCGGACTGGCTGGCCGGGGATGACGGCCTGGCCATGCTGTCGGGCAACGCGCTGCCGCCCGGTGCCGACCCGATCGCCATGGGCTACGCCGGCCACCAGTTCGGCCAGTGGGTACCGCGGCTTGGGGACGGGCGCGCCATCCTGATCGGCGAGGTCATCGACCGGGGTGGCGAACGGCGCGATATCCAGCTCAAGGGGGCCGGCCCGACCCCCTACTCCCGACGCGGTGACGGTCGTTCCTCGATCGGGCCGGTGGTGCGCGAGTACCTGGGCAGCGAGTTCATGCACGCCCTCGGCATCCCGACCACCCGTGCCCTGGCCGCCGTTTCCACCGGCGAGCAGGTCCTGCGCCAGAAGATCGAGCCCGGCGGCATCCTGTGCCGGGTCGCGCGCAGCCACGTGCGCGTCGGTACCTTCGAGTTCTACGCCCGCAGCGGCCGCGACCAACGGGTCCGCCAGCTGGCCGACTATGTTATCGAGCGCCACTACCCCGACTGTTGCTACGCCGATCAACCTTATGGCGCCCTGTTGGCCGCGGTCGTCGAGCGCCAGGCCCGGCTGGTGGCCGACTGGCTGCTGGTTGGCTTCATCCACGGGGTCATGAATACCGACAACTGCTCGGTCATCGGCGAGACCATCGACTACGGCCCGTTCGGGTTCATCGATACCTTTCACCCTGGCACGGTCTACAGCTCGATCGACCACGGTGGCCGCTACGCCTACAACCAGCAGCCGGCCATCGCCCACTGGAACCTCGCCCGGCTGGCCGAGTGCCTGCTGGGACTGCTGGCCGGCAACCGCGCCGAGGCGGTGGAACAGGCCAACGACCTTCTGGGCGAGTTCCCGCGCCATTTCGAGGCACACTTCCATCGCGGGCTGGCGGCCAAGATCGGCCTGAGCCCCAGTGAAGAACATGCCCGGCTGGGACTGGATCTGATGGACGCGATGGCCGCCGGCGAGGCCGACATGACCCTGGTTTTCCGCGGCCTGGGCGAACTGCCCGCGGCAAGCCCTGATCGCGACGGCCCGGTCCGCGCGCTGTTTGCCGACCCGGCGGCTTTCGATGCCTGGGCCGAGCGCTGGCGGGCGCGGCTGGTCGCCGAGGCCTGTCCCGACGGCGAGCGCCAGGCGGCCATGCAGGCGGTCAATCCGGCTTTTATCCTGCGCAACCACCTCGCCCAGTGGGCCGTGGATGCCGCCATCGAGCGGATCGATTTTGCCCCCATGAAGACGCTTCACAAGGTGTTGTCGCGCCCCTTTGAGGACCAGCCCGAAAACGCTGAACTGGCCCAACCACCACAGCCCGAACAACGCGTCCTGACAACCTTTTGCGGGACCTGAACGCCGATCAGCGGGCACGGCCGCCATCCGGGGCGAAACCGGCTGTGGCAGACTGACCGAATGATGGTCTTGGCCCGATTGTTGTTCTGGACGTTCCTGGCGCTCAACGTCAATGCTGCGCTTGGACAAACGGACCGCGCTGCCTTGCTGGCCGAAGTCCAGCAGCTCAGAGGCAGTGATCCGCAGGCGGCCCTGCTGCTGCTCGACCAGGCCCTGGCCGACATTGATCCGGATCGGGTGCCGCAGGCGGCGCGCGAGGTCACCGCCGAGCTGCTCGAGCTCAGGGCCAGCATCCTGCGCGGACTGGCTGAATACGAGGCGGCCGTCGAGGATGCCGAGCGTCTGGCAAGGCTCGCTGCCAGCGCCGGAGATCCGGGACTTGCGGCCCTGGCCGCCTTTATGCACGGCAGCATCGAGGCCGAACAGGGCCATTACGCCGCCGCCCTGGAGCGCTTTCACGCCGCGCGTGGGCAACTGGAAAGCATCGACCGGCCGCGGGAGCTGGCCCGTCTGTACAACGCCATCGGAGTGACCCACAACTTCACCGGCGACCAGGCGCGCGCCAGGGAATATTTTCAGCGCGCCCTCGATACCGCCGAAGCGGTCGGCGATGAACCGCTGGCGGCCACCTACCTGGGCAACCTGGCCCTGACCGTGGCCGATCTGGAGGGGGCGGAGGCGGCCCTGCCTCTTTTGGAAGAAGTCCTCCGGCTGGGCCAGCAAACCGGCAGCGCCAGCACGGTCACCCTGGCGCGGGCCAACCTGTGCGATCAACTGGTGGTACTCGACCGGCGCGACCAGGCTGAGGTCATGTGCCAGCAGGCGCTGGAGGACATTGACGCGATGGGCGAATCGCGTTGGCAGGCCGGCATTCGCCTGACCCTGGGACAACTGCGCCAACGCCAGGGCCGGCTGGAAGAGGCGGTTGGCTGGTATCAGGCCGCGCTGGATATTGCGTCGGAGTCGGTGCCGACGGTGGAGGACGACATCCTGGCACCGTTCAGCGAGACCCTGATCGCCCTCGACCGACCGGCCGAGGCGCTGGCCCTGGCCCAGCGACGCCTGGCCCTTCGCGACGAGCAGCGCGAGCGCGAGCGCCGTGACCTGATCGAAGAACTCGAGGTGCGCTACGAAGTCGAGCGCAGCGCCGCCGACCTTGACCTGCTGCGCCTGCAGTCAGAGCTCCAGACCACCCAGATCCGGCAGCGCAACCAGCTGCTGATCGCGCTGGTCGCGATTCTCGTCGTCGCGCTGCTGGCTGTCCTCGGCGCCGTGCGCAGCTACCGGATCAAGGCCGCCCTGGAGCAGGATCTGGCCGTACGCAATGAAGCGCTGGAAAAAGCCCTGGATCACATCAGCGAACTGGCCCGCCACGACAGCCTCACCGGCCTGCTCAACCGGCGCGCGCTCGAAGAACTGGGCCGGCGCGAAGTCGGTCTGCGGCAGCGGCATGGCCACCCGCTGGCGGTGGTGCTGATGGACGTCGATTACTTCAAGACCATCAATGACCGTTTCGGCCACGCGGTCGGTGACGAGGTGCTGCAAGGTTTTGCATCCATCCTGCGCGAAAACCTGCGCGAAGGTGACCTGGTCGGCCGCTGGGGCGGCGAAGAGTTCGTCTGCCTGCTGCCCGGAACCGACCTGGCCGCCGCCGAGCAGATGGTCGGGCGCATCCAGGCAGCACTGAAAAAGCGGCCAATCAAGACCTCTGCCGAACCTGTCGGCCTGACCGTGACCTGCGGGATTGCCCCGGCGGGTGACCGTCTTGATCAGGCGATCGATGCCGCCGACCAGGCCATGTATCGCGGCAAGCAGGCCGGCCGCGACGCCGTGGTGGTGGCCGATGACGAGGCGCCGGCAATGGCCTGATTGAAGGATTACCCGATCGGGAAGCGCACCGCCCGATCGTGCGGACGGTGGAAATCCAGCGCTGGTCCGACCGGCACGATGTAGTGCGGATTGATGGTGGCGTGGCTGCCGTAGTAGTGCAGCTTGATGGCGTGAAACTCGGTGGTCTCGGCAATCCCGGGCATCTGGTAGAGCTCGCGCAGGTAGTTCGACAGGTTGGGATAGTCGTCAATCCGGCGGATGTTGCACTTGAAATGCCCGACATAGACTGCATCAAAGCGAATCAGCGTGGTAAACAGGCGCCAGTCCGCCTCGGTCAGGCGATCCCCGCACAGGTAGCGTTGTCCATCCAGCCGCTGCTCCAGCCAGTCCAGGGTTTCAAATAATGGAATGACCGCTTCTTCATAGGCTTCCTGCGTGGTTGCGAAGCCGGATTTGTAGACCCCGTTGTTGACCTTGTCGTAGACCAGCGCATTGACATCATCAATGTCTGCGCGCAGTGCGGGCGGGTAGAAATCACCGGCCGCGGCGCCAACACCGTCAAAAGCCGAATTGAGCATCCGGATGATGTCGGCCGATTCGTTGCTGACGATGGTGGCCTGGTGCTTGTCCCAGATCACCGGCACGGTCACCCGGCCCGAGTAGTCGGGCTTGGCGGCGGTGTAGACCTGGTGCATGAACTCGGCCCCGTGGATGGGGTCGGGGACGACCTTGTAGCCTTCGCGGAAGGTCCAGCCGTGCTCGCGCATGATCGGATTGACCACCGAGACGCTGATCATGTTCTCAAGCCGCTTGAGCTTGCGGAAAATCAGGGTGCGGTGGGCCCAGGGGCAGGCGTAGGCCGCATACAGATGATAACGGCCCGGCTCCGCCGGGAAACCGCCGACACCATCCGGACCGGGACTGCCGTCGGCGGTGATCCAGTTGCGAAATGCGGCGGCCGAGCGCTCGAAACGCCCGCCCGTGGAATCGGTGTCGTACCACTGATCCTGCCACTGACCATCTACCAGCAATCCCATTCGGGTCACTCCTTAAGGAAAGAAAAACTGGTTGCCAGTGTAACAATCGGATCAGCACGATCCGATGAGAACCCGCATTCGGGCTTCCAAACCGGCGCGGTAGCTGCCGCCGAACAGATTGGCATGGTTGAGCCAGTGGTAGAGCTGGTAGAAGCCGCGCCGTTGCTGCCAGCCATCGGGTAGCGGCCAGGCCTGCTGGTAGGCACTGAAGAAGACCTCCGAAAACCCCCCGAACAGATCGGCCATGGCCAGATCACATTCGCGGTCGCCGTAATGCACCGCCGGATCAAAGATCACAGGAGTCGCATCGGGCAGGGCTGCGGCGTTGCCGGCCCACAGGTCGCCGTGCAGCAGGGCGGGTTCGGGATGATGATTGTTGCTGGTGCTCTTCCAGGCCTCGATCAGGCGTGAAATCAGTGGGTTTAGCTTGCGTTCCGGATCGCTTTTGAGCAACTGCCTGCATTGTGGCAAAAGGCGCTGTTCGAGAAAAAATGCGGTCCAGTTGGCGTACTGGCGATTGGCCTGTGGCATCCGACCGATGAAATTGGCGCAATGCCAACCGAATTGCTGGCCGGTCCGGCCGTGCAACTGCGCCAGCTCAACGCCCAGGCGCGCATCAACTTCATGGCTGCGCGGACGAAGGTCCAGTGCTTCCAGGGCCAGCCAGCTGCCGGCAGCATCGTCGAAAAGCCCACGGCCCAGCACGCCGGGGACGCGCACGCTGCCGGTCTTGGCCAGCGCCGCCAGACCGTCGGCTTCGGCGGCCAGCATGCCCTCGTCCTCGACCGGGCAGGTCTTGACGAACACCGCCTGACGGCCACTGATCAACAGGCTGGACTGGCAGCTATCGCCGCCGCCGACCGCTTGCACGCGCAAGCTTCGCGCCGGCATAGCCAGGGCCCGGGCCACGCTCCCGGCCCGCTCCGGGGTCAGCCTACTTGCCAATGCAGAAGCTCGAGAAAATCCGGCCGAGCAGATCATCCGGGCTGATCCGGCCGGTGATCTCGCCCAGCGCATCGGCGGCTTCGCGCAGGTCCTCGGCCAGCAACTCGCCCGAACCGCTGGCAGCCAGTTCCAGGCGGCCATGTTCGACCCGGTCAAGCGCTGTGGTCAGCTGGTCGACGTGACGCTGACGGGCGGAAAACTCGCTGTCCTGGCCATCAGCCAGACCCAGTTCGTGCACCACCAGGGCTTCCAGCAAGGCCAGTCCTTGCCCGGTCGCAGCCGACAGCCAGACCGAGCGTTGTTCGGCCCGCGCCGGCAGGCCAGACAGGTCGATCTTGTTATGAATCCGGATCAATGGGACATCGACCGGCAGGCCCGGCGGCGGGGCGGGCTCGGGCAGGCTGCTGTCGATGACCCAGAACACCAGGTCGGCCGCACTCATCTCGCGCCGGGCCCGGCGCACGCCCTCGGCCTCGATCTGGTCACGGGTCTCGCGCAGGCCGGCGGTATCGGCCAGGGTGACGCTCAGTCCGGCAATCGAGATGGTCTCGCGCAAGACATCCCGGGTGGTACCGGGGGTGGCGGTGACGATGGCCGAATCACGCCGGCTGAGCGCGTTGAGCAGACTGGACTTGCCGGCGTTGGGCGGGCCAATGATGGCGATGTGAACCCCGTCGGTGAGCAGCCGACCACCATCGGCCCGGTGGAGCAGATCAGCCAGGCGGTCGCGCAGGCGCTCGACCCTGGCCAGGACATCTCCATCGGCGAGAAAGTCGACATCCTCGTCGGGAAAATCCAGCGCGGCCTCGATCCAGACCCGCAACTCGGTCAAATCATCGGCCAGCGTGTTGACCTGGCGGGAAAAGCTGCCCTCCAGGCTGCGCCGGGCGGCCCGGGCGGCCTTTTCGGTGCCGGCGGCGATCAGGTCGGCTACCGCTTCGGCCTGGGCCAGGTCCAGGCGGTCGTTGAGAAAGGCCCGCTGCGAGAACTCGCCGGGTCTGGCCCGGCGGGCGCCGCCGGCGATACAGGCGGCCATCAGCAGCTCCAGCACCACCGGCGAGCCATGGGCATGCAGCTCGATGACGTCTTCGCCGGTAAACGAGGCCGGGCCCGGGAAGGCCAGCACCAGGCCCTGGTCGATATCGGCACCAGCGGCATCGC
Organism: Wenzhouxiangella sp.; assembly: GCA_046540955.1. GTDB lineage: Bacteria > Pseudomonadota > Gammaproteobacteria > Xanthomonadales > Wenzhouxiangellaceae > Wenzhouxiangella. Next base: position 18,904 of record JBKHEF010000008.1, on the reverse strand, counting down.
GCAAGATCCGCAGGCCGGCCCTGCGCGGTGCTGGCAGTGACCCGGCGAGGCCTTCGGCGATTCGAAAACTGTCGGGACCGGAAAGCCGGATCACGCCGACGCCACCCCGCCCGGGCGGGGTGGCAATGGCGCAGATCGTGTCAGCCTTCGCGCTCAAGCCGCTTGAGGATGTACCACTGCTGGGCCAGCGAAACGCCGGCGTTGGTTGCCCAGTAAAGGACCAGCCCGGCCGGGAACAAAGCGAACATGAACGCAAAGACCACCGGCAGCCACATCATGATCTTGCGCTGGGTCGGATCCATCCCGGCCGTCGGCATCAGGCGCTGGGTGATGATCATGAAAGCGCCGTTGAGCACGGGCAGGATGAAATAGGGATCCGGCCGGCTCAGGTCCGGGACCCACAAAAACGAGGTCTGGCGCAGCTCAACCGATTCGAGCAGGACCCAGTACAGCGAAATGAAAATCGGGATCTGGACCAGGATCGGCAGGCAACCGCCAAGCGGGTTGACCTTCTCTTTTTTGTAGATATCCATCATGGCCTGACCGAACTTCTGCCGGTCATCGCCATAACGCTCCTTGAGTTGCTGGATGCGCGGCTGCAGTTTGCGCAGCTTGCCCATGGAGCGGAACTGCGCTTCGGTCAGCTTGTAGAAAATCAGCTTGATCAGCAGGGTCAGGATCACGATCGACCAGCCCCAGTGGTTGATCACGATATGGATCTTGTCAAGCACCCAGAACAGCGGCTGCGACAGGATGCGGAACCAGCGGTAGTCGACGCTCAAGACCAGGCCGTCGGCAATCTCGTCGAGCCGGTTCTGCAGTTTGGGGCCGGCATAGAGCCGGGCGCTGAAACGGTGGCTGTCGCCGTCGGCGACGGTGACCTGCGGTGAAGTGGCCGCGATGATGTGACGGGCCAGGCGATCACTGGAGACGTGGCGTGTCGTATAGCGGTGGACCTGGTCTTCAGGCGGGATCCAGGCGGCGAGGAAATAGTGCTGGATAAACGCCGCCCAGCCGCCGCCAAAGGTGTCGGAACGATTGCTGCCGGCGATGTCGTCAAAGGGCAGTTTGCGCATACCGTCGGCCGGGCTGAACCAGGCGCCGCCGTTGTAGCTGAAACGCTCGGGATTGGTGAATGCCGGACCGGCATCGCTGAAGTCCGGCTCGGTGCGCTGCAGCTGGACATAGCGGGCCCCGCGCCACTCGCTGCCGGTGGCATTGCGGACGTCGAACTGCAGGTCGACCACATAATCGCCGCGGTGAAAGATCCACGTGGCGATCACTTCCAGCCCGGACTCGTGGCGCCAGGTCAGCGGCACCTCCAACTGGTCTTGGCCCTCGGCCAGTTCGTAGTAGTCACGCTCGAACTCCCAGCGGCTGGTGTGGTTGGGCGCGGGCATCCCGTCAGCCAGCAGGCCGGCCTGGGCGACGAACAGTTCGGGCAGTTGCTCGACCAGCAGGACAAAAGGTTCATCGGGACGATCCACGGCGACCGGATAGTCCTTGAGGCGCAGGTCCACCAGCGTTCCGCCGGTAGCATCGAGATCGACCCGCAATACGTCGGTCACGACCTCGATCCGGCGGCTGGCCCGGATTTCAGAAGCCGGCGGCGCGCTGGTCTGCTCCGCCGGTGTCTCCTGGATCGAAGGCAGATCGGGCAGGTCGGAGGCCTCTTCAGCCGGCTGGCTGGATTGGCTGAACGACTCAGCCGCAGAGTCGCCGTCCGGACGCGGCGGGGCCGAATACTGGCTCTGCCATTCCATGAACAGCAGGAAGCTCAGGATGCCGAGCGCGAGAATGAAAAAAGTCCGAGTATTCATGCTGTCAGGTAAATCGCTGCCACAGTTGATCCAGCGCTGCACGAAGCTGGGGGCGGGTTTGACCGGCCGCGGCCGGCTGGGCCAGGACGACGAAATCCATTGCAGCCAACTGCGGCCGTCTCAGGCGGAAGCTCTCGCGGATCTGGCGCCGGATTCGATTTCTGACCACCGCGCTGCCGGAAACCCGTCGTGAAACCGCAATGCCCAGCCGGGCCTGTTTGGCTTCGACAAAATGAATCCTGAACAAAGCATTGCCGTATCTCTGGCGACTCTCGAAGACCCGCTTGAACTCCGGACCAACCAGCAGGCGGGCGGAGCGGGGCAGATCCAGCACGCGCTGCGGGGTTAGCGGCTGTTGCTGGCCGCCAGCCGTTTGCGCCCCTTGGCCCGGCGCGCATTGATGATGGCGCGACCGGCGCGGGTCGCCATGCGAGCCCGAAAACCGTGTCTACGGGCGCGCTTGAGTCTGCTGGGTTGGAATGTACGTTTCATGAACTTTGTCCTTGAATCCTGACGAACTCTACGATGTAAGATGGAGCGCGGTGCACAGCCCGCCGGGCTGGCGACCACAAACCCGCAACAAAAGACGTCAAGCATAGCGTTTTCCGTGCCAGGCAGTCAACGCTTTTGACGGAACCAACCGGAGCAGCATGAACAAGTCGGTCACCAGTCCCTCCGCCCACGAGCTCTGGCAACTGTGCCTGGAGCGGCTGGAACGACAGGTCCCACTGGACGAGCTCAACACCTGGCTGCGACCGCTCCAGCTGACCGGCCAGGAGACGACGGGATTTCGGCTTCGGGCGCCCAACGACTTTGTCCGCGACCAGGTCGAGGCGAACTATCTGGGCATGATCCGTGATTTCCTGGCCGGCCAGGGGGTCGCCCGCGAGGCGGTCAGCGTCGCGGTTGACGACGGGCCACGCGCGGCACGACCCGGCACGCGCGGCCGTCCAGCGCGGGAAAAACCGGCCCTGGATGATCGCTACACCTTCGACAACTTCGTTCTGGGCAAGTCCAACGAGCTCGCCTTCGCCGCTGCCCGGCAGGTGGCCAAGAACCCCGGCACGGTCTACAACCCGTTGCTGCTGTACGGCTCGACCGGGCTGGGCAAGACCCACCTGCTCCATGCCGCCGGGCAGTTCATCGCCGAGTCCAATCCCGAGGCGCGGATTCTCTACCTGCACTCGGAGAAATTTGTCTCGGAGATGATCCAGGCCCTGCGCCGCGACAGCATCGACCAGTTCAAGCGCCGCTATCGCTCGGTGGAAACCCTGCTGATCGACGATATCCAGTTCTTTGCCGGCAAGGATCGTTCCCAGGAGGAATTTTTCCACACCTTCAACAGCTTGCTTGAGTCGCGGCAACAGATCATTCTGACCTGCGATCGTTATCCCAAGGAGGTTGACGGGATCGAATCGCGCCTGCGCTCACGCTTCGGCTGGGGCCTGACGGTCTCGATCGAACCCCCGGATTTTGAGACCCGCGTGGCCATCCTGCAGAAAAAGGCCGCCGAGCGAGGCCTGGACCTTGACGAACCCGTTGCCAGCCTGATCGCCAAGCGCATGCGCTCAAACGTGCGCGACCTGGAAGGTGCGCTCAATTCACTGATCGCCAACGCCCGTTTTTCCGGGCGCCGGATCGATCTGGACTACACCCAGGAAATCCTGCGTGATGTACTGGCTGTCCACGACCGCCTGATCACGATAGAGAACATTCAGAAAACCGTGGCCGATTTCTACCAGCTGCGGGTGGCCGACCTGCTGTCCAAGCGCCGAACCCGCTCCATTGCCCGTCCGCGCCAGATGGCGATGTTTCTGGCCAAGAGCCTGACCGAGCACTCGCTACCCGAAATCGGCAATGCTTTCGGTGGCCGGGACCATACAACAGTGCTCCATGCTTGCCGTAAAATCGAAAGTTTGTGCGAAACCGACGGCCGGCTGCGCGAGGAAAGGGCCCGACTGACCCGGGAGTTATCCACGTGATGGGCTTCACAAATGGTGAAGAAGCTGTGGATAATGCGAATCAGAAAACTTATCCACAATTCACCCACAGCTATCGAGGGTGGCTGGCAAACCCGATCAGGGCGCTCAACTACTTGAAACTATTAAATAAAATGAAAAATCCACAGAGTGCACAGGCCCTGTTACTACAGTCTTTATTTTTTATTAAATAACCAATGATGTTCTGACCGCGTGTCTTCATCTGATTCGGACCTGCAAGGAGCCGTCATGAAATTCTCCATCCAGCGCGAAGCATTGCTTGCCCCGATTGCCCAGGTGGTCAACGTGGTCGAGCGAAGGCAAACCCTGCCGGTACTGGCCAACTTTCTCATCGAGGCCGTCGACGCTGGGCTGCGCATTACCGGCACCGACATGGAAGTGGAACTGGTCGCCCGTGCCCGGGCCGAGGTCGCCCAGACCGGCAGCATTACCGTGCCGGCGCGCAAGTTGGTCGATATCTGCCGGGCATTGCCGGAAGGCGTGCAAATTCACGTGCAACTCAACCAGGACAAACTGGCCCTGCACGCTGGACGCAGCCGCTTTACTCTGGCGACATTGCCGGCCAGCGAGTTTCCTGCCAGCGATCAGGCCGAAAGCCTGCAGTCCTATGCCGTTGCCCAGGGTCGGTTGCGCTGGCTACTGGAGAAGACCGGTTTTGCCATGGCCCACCAGGATGTACGCCATTACCTCAACGGTCTGTTGCTGGAGTTTCGTGAGGGCATGGTCCGCGCCGTCGCGACCGATGGCCATCGCCTGGCGCTGGCTGAAATTGAGGCACCCGTCAGCGGCGAGGTGCGAAGCCTGATTGTCCCGCGCAAGGGGGTCATGGAACTTAACCGTGTCCTTGAGGATAGTCCGGAAGAACTCAGCGTGGTCATCGGCCAGGGTTTTCTGCGCGTGGACCGCGAGCGGATCGTGATGACCACCAAGCTCATCGACGGCCGCTTTCCCGACTACGAGGCTGTGATTCCCATGGCGACCGATCAATCCCTGGTCGCCGATCGGGGCGCTTTTGTCCACGCCCTGCAGCGGGCCGCGATCCTGTCGAACGAAAAGTATCGTGGGGTGCGCCTGGAAATGACCCCTGGCCTGCTGCGGATCATTGCCCACAACCCGCAGCAGGAGGAAGCGACCGAGGAAATCGAGGCCGAGCACACCTACGAGAACCTCAAGGTGGGTTTCAACGTCAATTACCTGCTCGATGCGCTTGGTTCGATCGATGGCGACCAGGTGCGCCTGGCGTTGCGGGATGCCAACAGTTCCTGCCTGGTGACCGCTACCGATGGTGAATCGGTTCGCCAGGTGGTCATGCCGCTCAAGCTTTAGCCGGCCTGTTCCGGTCCAGCCCGGGTGGGGAAGCCACGGAATCGTGGATGATGGGCGTCTCCGGCAATGAGCCTGGCCCAGCTGCAGATCGAGGGGGTCAGAAACCTCGCGCCGGTTGAAGTTCAGCCCGGTCCCGGCTTGAACTGGTTCCAGGGCGACAATGGGGCGGGCAAGACCAGCGTGCTTGAAGCTGTTTTCCTCCTTGCTCGTGGGCGCTCTTTCCGTAGCCAACGGATCAGCTCGGTGATCCAGCACGGGCGATCGAGCCTGCGAGTGGTTGCGCGCAGGAGCGAGGATGGGCGGATGCTGGGCATGGAACGTTCGGCAGAAGCCTGGCGCGGGCGAATCGGCGGAAAGGATTGCCTGCGTCTCAGCGAGTTCGCCGCCGCCCTGCCGCTGGTTCTGATGCAGCCAGACAGCCATCGTTTGATTGACGGCGGTCCGGAATACCGTCGCCAGTATCTGGACTGGCAGCTGTTTCACGTGGAACCTTCCTACCTTGGTGTCTGGCAGCGCTATGCGCGCTATCTGCGGCAACGCAATGCCGCGCTCAAGGCGCGCGCCGGCAATGATGTCTTGCGGGCGCTGGAGCAGCCCATGGCCGCGGCGGGCGAGCGCGTGGCTGCTTTCAGATCCGGCCTGGTGGCAGCGATTGGCGCGGCACTGGTGGGGCTGGCAGAAGCCGTGGGCATTGTTCTGCCAGGCCCGGTCGATCTGCGCCATCGGCCCGGGTACGAGATCGACGAGGGGCTTGCCGATGCCTTGAGTGGGGCGCGCGAGCGGGACCGCGAGCTGGGGTTTACCCGCCAGGGGCCGCATCGGGCCGAACTGGTCATCCAGTGTGGCGGCCGGTCGGCAGCACAGGAATTGTCGCGCGGCCAGCAGAAGCTGCTTGCGTTGCTGCTGCTGCTCGCGCAATTGCTGGGTCTGCGCGGTGGCGAGGTGGTCCCGATCCTGCTGCTTGATGATCCGGTCTCCGAGCTGGATGAAAACCACTTTTCACGCCTGCTGGCCTGGGTTGAGGGGCAGCCGGTTCAGACCTGGGTGACGGCAACCCGGGAAGGTCCTCCCTCGGCCCGGGTGTTCCACGTGGAACAGGGCAAAATCACCCCGGTGGTATAATGCAAGAATTGTTCAGAGCGACATGACAATGACCGAAGACAGCTACGGCTCCGGCAGTATCAAGGTCCTCAAAGGCCTGGACGCGGTCCGAAAACGGCCCGGCATGTACATCGGAGATACCGATGACGGGACCGGGCTGCACCACATGGTCTTCGAGGTGGTAGACAACTCCATCGACGAGGCTCTGGCCGGCCACTGTGACGAGATCAGGGTGGTCCTGCACGACGATGGTACGGTCAGCGTATCCGATAACGGGCGCGGCATTCCCGTGGACCTGCATGAAGAAGAAGGCCGATCAGCGGCCGAGGTCATCATGACCGTGCTGCACGCAGGCGGCAAGTTCGACGATAACTCCTACAAGGTTTCGGGGGGGTTGCATGGTGTCGGGGTCTCGGTTGTCAACGCGCTGTCCGCCCGCCTGGAACTGGTGATCCACCGCCAGGGTCGGCGCTGGGCCCAGACGTTCGCCGATGGTGTCCCGCTGGCGCCGTTGGCCGCTACCGGACCGAGCGACCAGACCGGTACCACCATTCGCTTTCTGCCCAGCCGCCAGACCTTTTCGGATATCGAGTTTCACTACGACATCCTGGCGCGCAGGTTGCGCGAGTTGAGCTTCCTCAATTCCGGGATTGCGATCCATCTGGCCGACGAGCGCAGTGGTCGGGCAGACCACTTCTGCTATGAAGGTGGCATTCGCTCCTTCGTCCAGCATTTGAGTGAGAAAAAAACCCCGCTCCACCCCAACACCCTGCATTTCCAGGCCGAGTCCGATGACATTCAGGTCGAGGCCGCACTGCAATGGACCGATGCCTACCAGGAAAGCGTGTTCTGCTTCACCAACACCATCCCACAACGTGACGGTGGCACCCATCTGGCCGGTTTTCGGGCTGCGCTGACCCGGACCCTGAACGCTTATATCGAGGAATCCGGTATTGCCCGGAAATCCAAGGTTCAGACTACCGGGGATGACTGTAGAGAAGGGCTGATCGCGGTGTTGTCGGTCAAGGTGCCCGACCCCAAGTTCTCTTCCCAGACCAAGGACAAGCTGGTCTCCTCGGACGTCAAGCCGGCGGTCGAGTCGGTCGTGGCCGAGCAATTGCGCGATTTCCTGCTTGAGCATCCAGCCGATGCCAGGGTCATCACCGGCAAGGTGGTCGAGGCCGCCCGTGCCCGCGAAGCTGCCCGCAAGGCGCGCGACATGACCCGGCGCAAGGGGGTGCTCGATGTCGCCGGCCTGCCGGGCAAGCTGGCCGACTGCCAGGAAAAAGACCCGGCCCTGTCCGAGCTGTTCATAGTCGAGGGTGACTCTGCCGGCGGTTCGGCCAAGCAGGGCCGCAACCGCAAGTACCAGGCCATCCTGCCGCTGAAGGGCAAGATTCTCAATGTCGAGAAGGCCCGCTTCGACAAGATGCTGGGTTCGGCCGAGGTCGGCACCCTGATTACCGCGCTGGGCACCGGAATTGGCCGCGATGAATTCGATCCCGACAAGCTGCGCTACCACCGCATCATCATCATGACCGATGCCGACGTCGATGGGTCGCATATCCGTACCCTGCTGCTGACCTTCTTCTACCGCCAGATGCCGGAATTGATCGAGCGCGGCCATGTCTACATTGCCCAGCCGCCGTTGTACAAGATCAAGCAGGGCAAGCAGGAGTGGTACCTCAAGGACGAGGCGGAGATGAACCGCTACATGCTCGAACGGGCCCTGGATGGCGCACGCCTGTACCCGGATGAAGGCACCCCGCCGATCAGTGATTCGGCGCTGGCCGAATTGCTGCGCAATTTCCAGCAGGCGACCCAGGTGGCTGATCGACTGAAGTTGCGTCATGACGCCACCGTAATCGACCAGCTTATTGATTTTATTCCATTTCCCCTGGATTCACCGGAGCGGATGGAAAGCTGGTCGGAGCGATTCCGGGCGCGTCTGGAACAGGCGACCCCGCCTGGCGTGGTCTGGCGTCTCCAGCCGCTGGGTGCCGGCGGTGTTGTGGTCTCTCGCCATGCCCAGGGCGTGGTGCAGGACACCTTGCTCGATGCGACGTTCTTCCGCTCGCCCGAATATCGCCACCTGATGCGCGTGGGTGAAGTGGTCGGCGACTTGTTAGGTCCGGGCGCCCGGGTCGAGCGGGGTAATCAGTCGACCCGCATGACCCGTTTCTCCGAGGCCTACAACTGGCTGATGGTTGAATCACGCAAGGGCCGGAGTTTTCAGCGCTTCAAAGGCCTGGGGGAAATGAATCCGGACCAGTTGTGGGAAACCACGGTCAATCCCGAGACCCGGCGCCTGCTCAAGGTCACCATCGAAGATGCTGTGGCCGCCGACGAGATCTTCTCGACCCTGATGGGCAACGAGGTCGAGCCGCGCCGTGCCTTCATAGAATCCAACGCGCTGAGCGTCAGTAACCTGGACGTCTGAGACCGGGCCCACTACCCCGGCTTGATGGCGGCGAAGGCGGCGAAGTTAAGGCACTGGAACCAGTCAATGACTTCTCCGAAGCCGGCTGCGTGCAGCCGCTGGTGATGGGTGGCGCGGTCATCGGCGATCAGGACATTCTCCAGCGCCTGACGCTTGCGCGCTATTTCAAGATCCGAGTAGCCCTGGGCCCGCTTGAAAGCGTGGTGGTGTTCGTCCATCCACGATTGCTGGTGGAGCGGAAAACGCAGTTTCTCGGCCAGCAACAAGACCCCACCAGGCCGCAGGCCCGCCGCGATTCTGGCCATCAGCGCAGCCCGCCGCTCGGGTTCGATGAACTGCAGGGTGAAATACATCAGAACCACCGAAGCCTGCTCAATGGGGACCGTGTCCAGGTCTGCCTCGATAACGCGAACAGGCACGATCGAGTTGTCTTCAGCAACGATCTGTCGGCATCGTGTGACCATTTGCGGTGAACGGTCAACTGCAATAATCTCGACATCAGGTGTCTGGATGGCCCGCCGGGCGGCCAGGGTCGCCGCTCCGAGTGAGCATCCCAGGTCATAAACAATCGATCCGGCGACGACCGCATCGCGCACCATCAGCGGGGTCAATTCCAGCAATTGCCGATACCCGGGCACCGAACGTTCGATCATGTCCGGAAAAACCCGGACGACCGATTCGGAAAATTCGAACGGGGTCACCTCTGCCGGGCCGTCGGCATAAATCCGGTCGCGTTGAGTCATGAAGGCATTCTAAAACGAGCTACCCTGACCCGTCCGGTGCGGCCGGCCCGGCCACGGCGATGCCGAATGGTAGAAAGTCAGTTCAGGGTGAAGGATTCATCGGGCTTCGGCACGACCGCATGCCAGCCCAGCTCCATGCTGATCCGGTAAGCAAGGAATTCGGCTGATTCGGCTTCACCGTGCACGATGAAGACCTGCCGGGGTGGCTGCGGGCAGGCTCTTAGCCAGGCCATCAATTCATCTGAATCGGCATGGGCAGAAAGCATGTCGAGGTTCTCGATTGCGGCCCGCACAGGCCAGTCCTGACCGTGGATCCGCACGCTGGGTGCGCCCTGCACAAGCTTGTCACCGCGGGTGCCGCCGGACTGGTAGCCGGTAAACAGAATGGTGTGGCGAGGGTCGCCCAGATAGACCTTGAGGTGATGCAACACCCGCCCGCCGGTCGCCATGCCGCTGCCGGCAATGATGATCTTGGGCATCGGATCATGATCCAGTTGCCTGGATTCATCGGCATCGCGCACGTAACGGGGCAGGGCGCAGGCTGCTTCGGCCTCCGCCTTGCTGAGGCGATGGTCATCAGGATGGTTGACAAAGACCTCGGTGGCATTGATCGCCAGAGGGCTGTCGAGAAAGATCGGGACCCGCGGAATCCGACCATCACCTTGCAGTTGGCTGAGGTGATGGAGCAACAACTGGGTCCGACCCACGGCAAATGCCGGGATGATCACGGTTCCGCCCCGGGCCACGGTTTCGCGGATGACCTCAGCCATCCGGGCTTCGGCTTCCACGCCGGTTCGGTTCCGGTTTCCGTAAGTCGATTCGACGATCAAGTAGTCAGCGGCCGGTGGCGGTTCGGGCGGCATCATCGTTGGGCTGCCGGACTGTCCGAGGTCGCCACTGAACACGATGCGACGGTTGTGCCAGGCAAGCGCGATACTGGCAGCGCCAGGGATATGTCCCGCGCGCAGGAAGGTGGCGCTGCAGTGCTCATAAAGCTTGATCGGGACGTGAAACGGGTGGGTCTGGAACTGGGTCAGGCAGTCGACGGCCTCGGCCTGGGTGTAGAGCGGCCGGGCCGGGTGGTGCCGGGTATAACCGTAGCGATTGGCGCGCGCGGCATCCTTCTCCTGGATGAAGCCCGAATCCGCAAGTAGATGCCGACATAAATCCCGGGTTGCTGCAGTACAGTGGATCGGACCGTTATACCCATCACGGCATACCACCGGCAAGTAGCCGCTGTGGTCGAGGTGGGCGTGGGTCAGCACGATGGCATCCAGTGCCCGCGCATCAAATCCGGGATGCGCCCAGTTGCGCAAACGCAGGGGCTTGTAGCCCTGGAACAGGCCACAATCAATCAAACACCGGCGCTTGCCATCGCTGAGCACAAGGCGCGAACCGGTGACGGTTCCGGCCGCCCCGTGGAAGGCCAGCGTCAGCTTCTGCCCGCCACTCATGCCGGCAGGCCTGCTCTGTCGGTCTGGTGGACCAGTTCGGCGAAACGCTTGAGAACCAGCGGTCCGCAAGGCGTCGGGCGCAGGGTGGCCAGCAGCTTTTCGGTGTAAATGCCTTCCCCGGCCAGCACCGAGGCGCGCGATCGGATGTAGCAGTCCATGATGTCGATGTCGAACTCGGGATGGAACTGCAGGCCCCAGGACGATTGACCAAAATACAACCCGTGATGATCGTCCCCGGCACCGCGGGCGATGACCCGGGCGCCGGCCGGCGGCTCCAGCACGGCCTCAACGTGGGTGGCCTGGAAGTATTGGCTGGGCGCGAACATACCCAGCAAGCGGTCGTCCGGGTCCGTGATGTTGACCTCAAGGGTGCCCATGCGCCGCCCGTTCGGGTTGGGCCCGACCCGACCGCCCAGGGCGTGGGCGATCAGCTGATGACCGTAACAGACACCGAGCATGGGCAGATTGCTCGCATGCGCGTCGGCCAGCCAGGCCGCCGCCCGCTCCGACCAGTCGTGGCGGTGTGACACCATGGCCGGCGATCCGGTCACGATCACCCCGGCCAGACCGGCAGTACTTGCGGGCAGTTTTTCGCCGTTGTGCACGTTGACGGTCTGGTACTCAAATTGCTCCCGGCCGATGCTGTTGACGAACCAGTCATCGAAATCCCCGAAACGCTCGCCGGCCGCCGCGACGCTCGAGCCGGTCTTGATGATCATCACTCGCTTGCCCATGCAGCCAATGATACGGCCTTGACCGGTATACTGGGCGCTGTCCCCACGTTCCCCATCCGGGATTCCCGCCACCGTGAATTTTCAGGATTTCATCCGCACGCTGGACGACTACTGGGCTGCTCAGGGTTGCGTCCTGACCGCGCCGCTGGATCTGGAGGTCGGCGCCGGCACCTTTCATCCGGCCACCTTTCTGCGCTCGATTGGTCCTGAACCGTGGAACGCTGCCTATATCCAGCCCTGCCGTCGTCCGACCGACGGTCGCTATGGTGAAAACCCCAATCGACTGCAGCACTACTACCAGTACCAGGTCGTCATGAAGCCCTCGCCGCTGGACTTCCAGGAGCTTTATCTCGGTTCGCTGGATGCGGTGGGCATTGACCCGAAAGTCCACGACATCCGTTTTGTCGAAGACAACTGGGAATCGCCCACCCTGGGCGCCTGGGGACTGGGCTGGGAGGTCTGGCTCAATGGCATGGAAGTCACCCAGTTCACCTATTTCCAGCAGGCCGGCGGGCTGGAGTGCCGGCCGGTCATGGGCGAGATCACCTACGGGCTGGAGCGCCTGGCGATGTACCTGCAGGGGGTCGAAAGCGTGTTCGACCTGGTCTGGACCGAGGGACCCTTCGGCCCGGTGACCTACCGCGAGGTCTACCACCAGAACGAAGTGGAGCAGTCGACCTACAACTTCGAGCGGGCCGATATCGACAGCCTGTTTGCCTGGTTCGATACCTGCGAGGGCCAGGCGCGCGAACTGGTCGCTGCCGATCTCCCGCTGCCGGCCTATGACCAGGTGCTCAAGGCCTCGCATACCTTCAACCTGCTCGATGCCCGCCAGGCGATATCGGTCACCGAGCGCCAGCGCTACATCCTGCGCGTGCGCGACCTGTCGCGCATGGTCGCCGAGGCCTACCTGGCCCGGCGCGAGGCGCTGGGCTTTCCGGGATTGCAAAACCAGGAGGCGGCCGCGTGAACAGTACGGACCAGCCGCACTTTCCCCTGCTGATCGAACTGGGCTGCGAGGAGCTGCCCGCCGGCCAGATCATGAGCCAGTTGCAGCTGCTGGCCGAGGGTCTGCACAGCCGGCTGCGGGATGCCGGCCTGGTTGAGGATGATCGGCCAGCGGCCCTGTTCGGGACCCCACGCCGTCTGGCGGTGTACTTCCCCGCCGTCCGGGCGAGCCAGCCCGACCAGGTCCAGGAACGCAAGGGCCCGGCCGAGGCGGCCGCGTTCGATGCCGATGGCAAGCCCACCCGGGCGGCCGAGGGCTTCGCGCGCAGCGTCAACCTGGCGGTTGAAGATCTGGCGCGAATCGAGAATGACCAGGGACGATGGCTGTTTGCCCGGGTTCATCGTCCGGGCCAATCGTTGACCGAACTGTTGCCGGCGATGCTGGAGGCCACGGTTCGAGCCATGGCCGGGGCGCGCAGCATGCGTTGGTCCGACCGCAGCGAGCGCTTCCTGCGGCCGGTCCGCTGGATGCTGGTTCTGCATGGAGACCAGGTCATCCCGGTGAAGGCCTTTGGCCTGACTGCCGGGCGCGCGACCCGTGGCCATCGCATCCACGCGCCTGGTGATTACGCACTTGAACACGCCGATGATTACCTGGCTGTCCTCAGGCAGGCCTCGGTCGAGCCGGATGCTGCTCAACGACGGCAGCGGATCCGGATCGGCGCGCAACAACTGGCCGACCAGGCCGGTTTGCAGGTGGTGATCGATGAGCGCCTGCTCGACGAGGTCGCCGGCCTGAGCGAGTGGCCGGTGCCGATCCTCGGACGCTTCGACGAGCGCTTCCTGGAAGTCCCGTCCGAAGCCCTGATCTCATCGATGCAGCAACACCAGAAATGCTTCCCGCTGCGTCATCCCGACGGTCGTCTGGCTGCAAACTTCATTGCCGTGGCCAACCTCGAGAGCACCGATGTTGCCGCCATGACCGCCGGCTTCGAACGGGTCATCCGGCCCCGCCTGGCCGATGCCAGGTTTTTCTTCGACCAGGACCGCCGCATCCGCCTGGCCGATCGCTGCCAGCGCCTGCAAACCGTCAAGTTCCAGGAAAAGCTGGGCTCGGTTGCGGCCAAGACCGCTCGCCTGCAACAGCTGGCGGGTGCCCTGGCTGAGCAATTCGGTGCCGACATCGACACGGCCCGGCGGGCGGCGATGCTGGCCAAATGCGATCTGGTCACCGAAATGGTCGGCGAGTTTCCGGAACTGCAGGGGACAATGGGCCGCCATTACGCGCTGGCCGACGGTGAGCCGGAAGCGGTCGCCACGGCGATCGAGAGCCACTACCTGCCACGCCATGCCGGTGATGTCCTGGCCGAGGATCCGGCTGGCCGGGTGCTGGCCCTGGCTGACCGCCTTGATACCCTGGTCGGTGTGTTCGCTGCCGGGCAAAAGCCCCGTGGCGGCAAGGACCCGTTTGCCCTGCGCCGGGCCGCGCTCGGCGTGGTTCGCATCCTCGAGGCTGCGGCGGTGGAGGTGACCGTTCGTGAGCTGCTCGAACAGGCCGCGGTGGTGCTTGCTGCAGACCTGGGCGAGCGCCTGATCATCAATCAGGATCTGATCGCTGAGGTCGATGAATTCGTCGCCGAGCGGCTGCGCTCTCACGCCGCCGATGCCGGTATCGAAACCAATACCGTGCACGCGGTGGCAGCCAGCGGTGGTCGCAGCGTGGCGGACTTTCTGGCCTGCGCTCGCGCCGTCCAGGACTTTGCCGACGATCCAGGCTTTGCCAGTCTGATCGCTGCCAACAAACGCATCGCCAACCTGCTGCGCCAGGCCGACGAGCCGGTCGCTAACCTCGTCGATCATGATGTGCTGGACGAACCGGCCGAGCTGGTGCTTGCCAGGGCGGTGACCGAGACCGCGACGCTGCTCGACGAGGTGCTTGCGCGCCGGGACTATCGCGGCGCGCTCGAGCGCCTGGCCCAGTTGCGCGAGCCGGTCGATCGCTTCTTCGATGAGGTCATGGTCATGGTCGACGATGCCGACCAGCGGCGTCATCGCCTTGCCCTGCTGTCGAGCCTGCGCGAGCAGTTCCTGCGCGTTGCCGATGTCGCCCGCCTGGGCCGCTGACGATGGCCAGGCCTGCGCCGGTGCTGGTTCAGCGTGGCTTGTTGCTCGATGCCGAGCGCAACCCTGATCCGGAGCGGGTGGCGGAACTGGTCGCCTTTCAACGCCACGGCCACCGCGTCCTGTTGCTGGCGCGCCAACCACAACGGTGGCGACCGACGCGCAATTCCATGGACAGCGATCTGGGCCTCCAGCAGGTTCTGCATCAGGTTTTTCGGCGCGCGGGGGCAGAACTCGACGGCACCTTGTACCTGGCCACCGGCCTGTTCGCCCGCCGCCAGAGCCGGGCCGACGATCTGGCCCGTACGGCCAGCCGGTATGGCGTCGAAACCGGCCAGCTGACCGCCATCAGTGGCGACGAGACCCTGCTGGAAAGCGTGGTGCAGTCGGGCGGCCGGGCCCTGTCTGTGGGTTCGGCGCGGGTCGTTGGCGCCAGCCAGCATCGACATCTCCAGGCCGCGCTGCTGGCCGTTGACTGAGTACCCGGACAGGCTGCGAGCGGCGCTGTTGCGCCGCTGCCCCGAACCCGTGGTCGATGACCTGCTCGCCGCCCATACCGCCCAGTTGCAGCAACACGGCGATTTCTCCCGCTGGCAAAAACAACTGGCTGCCCTGCCGCGGGTCGAGCCTGACTGGCGGATCGAACACGGTCGGCTCATCGCCGGTCAGGCGCTGGATCAGCCCGAGGTGCTGATTGACCCCTTGCGTGGTTTCATTCCCTGGCGCAAGGGTCCGCTGCGGCTGGCCGGCCTGGATATCGATACCGAGTGGCGTTCGGATTTCAAATGGGACCGTCTCGCCCCGCAGGTCGATCTGACCGGCTGCCGGGTGCTTGATGTAGGTGCCGGCAACGGCTATTTCGGCTGGCGCATGCTCGATCAGGGCGCCGCCGAGGTCATCGGCTGTGACCCGACACCGCTGTTTGTCCTGCAGCACGCCGTGATTTCCCGCTTTGCCGGGCCGGCAGAGCATCACCTGCTGGCCCGGCGGCTGGAAGACCTGCCGCCGGAACTGGCTGACTTTGATGCAGTGTTTTCCATGGGCGTGCTGTATCACCGTCGCCGAGCGCTGGATCATCTGGCCGATCTTCACCAACGCCTCCGGCCCGGCGGCCTGCTGGTGCTGGAAACCCTGATGGTACCGGGAGACGAACCCAGTCTGCTGCCAACGCCGGGTCGCTACGCCGGCATGCGCAACGTGTATGGTCTGCCGACGACACCCCTGCTCGAGCAATGGCTGACCGATAGCGGGCTTGAGCAGTCGCGCTGCATCGACCAGACCTGGACCACCAGCGACGAACAGCGCAGTACCGACTGGATGCCATATCACTCGCTGGGCGAAGCGCTTGACCCGGATCGACCGGGGTTGACGGTAGAAGGGTTACCGGCACCGTTGCGCGCGATCTGGCTGGCCCGTAGACCCAGCTGATATCCTTTTGCTGCCATGATCAAACAAGCCCTGATTACCGTGCTGGTCGCCCTGATCGTCATCATCGTGGCACGCGCCAAGCGCGCCGGCGAGGAACGAAGAGCCAGCGGACCGGCTGCGGCGGCGGATGAAGAGCCGTGGTACCAATCCACCACCGCGATCATCGGGTTTATCTTTGCCGGCATCGTGATCGTCTCCAGCGCCGGGGTGACCTGGATGCGCTACCAGCATGCCAACGAAGTCATTCGGATCGAGGTGGTCGAGCCGGCTTCGGGCACGCGGACGGTCTACCAGGTCCGGCGCCGCGACCTGGGCGAGCGCGAGTTCCGCACCATCGACGGGCGAGAAGTTTCGCTGGCCTCCAGCGATCGGGTCGAACGGATCGAGTAGCGCTATCGGCCAGGCCTAGAAGATTCCCAGAATCCCGGCCATCACCAACAGGATCAGAAGTGGGGTGACCACCCGGGTCAGCCACAGCCAGGCCTTGAAGGCCCAGTCGTGCATCTTGTCATCCAGCTCTTCGCGGGTGATGGTTTTCGACAGCACCCAGCCGGCAAAGATGGCGGTGAGCAGACCACCGATCGGCAGCATGACGTCGGCGGCGACAAATTCGATCGCGTCCATGATCGACTTCTCGCCGATCTTGACCGACGACCAGATATTGAATGAAAACACCGAGGCCAGACCCATCACCCAGCCTAGTGCCGCCACCAGCAGGGCAGCCGACTTGCGCGACAGGTTGGTCGCTTCAACCAGATAGGCTACGGCCGGCTCCATCAGCGAGATCGAGCTCGTCCAGGCGGCCACCGCCAGCAGCAGGAAAAACGCCATGCCGTAGGCAATGCCGAAGGGCATTTCGGCGAATGCGAGCGGCAGCGAGGTGAAGATCAGCCCGGCGCCACCGCTGCCCGGGTCGATCCCGAAGGCGATGATGATCGGGAAAATCGCCAGGCCGGCAATCACTGCAACCGCCGTGTCGGACAGGGCAACAGCGGTCCCGACTTTGGGTACGTGAACATGGGCGGGCAGGTAGGCCCCGTAGGTCATGATGGCGCACATGCCCAGGCTCAGGGTAAAAAAGGCCTGGCCCATGGCGGTCACGATCATTCCGCCGGACAGCTGCGACCAGTCCGGTTTGAACATGAACGCCGCCCCTTCCCAGAAATGGCCGGTGCTGACGCCGTACAGCAGCAGGATCAGCAGCAGGATGAAAAGAACCGGCATCAGAATGCCGACCGCCCGCTCCAGACCTTTTTCCACCCCCAGGGCGACCACGCCAACGGTCATCACCATGAACACGCCATGCCAGAAGGTCAACTCTCCGGCGTTGCCCAGCAGGGCGCCAAAGGTGGCAGCCGGGTCGGAAATGCCGGGGGCGCCGAACAGCTGCTTGAAGTATAGAACGCCGTAGTGCAGCGTCCAGCCGGCCACAACCGAGTAAAACGACAGGATCAGGAAGCCGGCCACAATGCCGAGAAAACCCAGTCCCATCCAGGCCCGCGAGGCGCCAACATCATCGGCCAGTTCGCGCATTGAGTTGACCGGGCTCATGCGCCCGCGCCGGCCAATCACGATTTCGGAAAACATCACCGGCAGTCCGACCAGCACGATGCAGATCAGGTAGACCAGCACGAATGCGCCACCCCCGTTTTCGGAGGTGATGTAGGGGAAGCGCCAGATGTTGCCCAGCCCCACGGCCGAGCCGGTGGCTGCCAGCACGAAGGCCAGCCGGGATGACCACATCCCGTGAATGGAAGAGGTTTTCATGGTCGGTGTTGGGGTTGTCCCGCGTTGTTGTTGTCACCAGGCCGTCATTGTGCTTGAAGCGACCCGGTGGCGCAAACCATGCCGATCAGATTCTGCTAGAACGGTGGTGCGGTACGGCGCACGCCCCCAGTTTCAGGTTCCAGAAGTGCGCGCCGGCCAGCAGCAGGCCGGCGGCCAGGGTGACCAGGCTCATCCACTGGCTGGCAAAATGCAATGAAGTGGTGACCACGGTGGTCATCACGAGCAGTGAGCTTGCGGCCAGCAGGCCTGGTCCCAGGCGGCGATGGTGGCGCCAGCCGCTGAACATCGCGACGATCACCAAAAGCCAGGCTGTGGCCAGCAGACCCCATTCCAGCCACAGCAGTTTCTGCCACAGACCCATTTCCCAGTACTTGCGCTTCATCCACAAGGCGGGATAGAGAATGAACAACAAGGAAAGTGCGGCACAATGGAGGCCGCAGCCGGCAGCAACCAGCATGCCGAAACGATCGGCCCAGGGCGAGCGCATGATGGGCAAACTTCTGATGGTCATGGTGTTATAAGATAACACAAACGTATTCCCTCAAAACCGGAGCAACCTGATGATTCGATGTTTTTTCCCGGCATGCGCCCTCAGCGCCGCCCTGTTGGTCGGGCCGGTGATGGCTCAGCTGGAGCGTCAGCTCGAGGCCCACGTCCACGGTACGGCGACCGGGAATCTGTCGCTGGATGAAAACGAATTGCGCCTGGAACTCGAGATTCCCGGTATCAACCTGGTCGGGTTCGAGCATCCACCGGCCACCGATGAGCAGCGCTCGGCCCTGGATTCGACGCTGGCCTTTCTTCGCGGCGTCGACTGGCTGGCCACCGATCCGCGGGCCGGTTGCGAACTGGCCAGCATGAGCGCGCACACCCATGGCTTCAGCGCGGACGATGGCCACGATCACGATGAACATGGCCACGACCATGCGGCCCGGCACGCGCACGAAGAAGAGCATCATGACCACGCGCATGCCGCTGACCATCACGATCATCATGACCAT